>JBBRRP010000014.1:0-63523 GCA_038246305.1 Polyangiales bacterium
AAACGCATTGACAACCAGGAGGTTGGCTTAGAAGCAGCCATCCTTTAAAGAAAGCGTAATAGCTCACTGGTCAAGCGAGTCCGCGCCGAAAATATAACGGGGCTAAAGGTCAGCACCGAAGTTACGGGCTTCGAAAGAAGCGGTAGAGGAGTATTCTCAAGTAGATACACGGTAGACCGTAAGGACTACTATCGGACTTGAGAAGAGCTTATGCAGGCATGAGTAGCGATAAACCGGGTGAGAAACCCGGTCGCCGTAAGCCCAAGGTTTCCTGGGGAAGGATAATCCTCCCATGGGTTAGTCGGATCCTAAGCCGAGGCCGAGAGGCGTAGGTGATGGGAAGCAGGTTAATATTCCTGCACCACCAAGGGTGGCGTTGAAGTAAGCGGGGACGGAGTAGGGTAGGCCGAGCACGGTACATGGTTTCCGTGTTCAAGCCTGTAGGGTGAGTTGCTAGGACCCGATAGGGACAAACGGCGACTCTGAGCCCGAGAGGTGATGAGGGTTTGCTTCGGCAGACACACTCGGTTATCCCAGACTTCCAAGAAAAGCCGCGTACTGAGCTTCTTTGGTGTCCGTACCGCAAACCGACTCAGGTGGGCGGGGTGAGAATCCCAAGGCGCGTGAGAGAACCCTGGTTAAGGAACTCGGCAAAATGACACCGTAACTTCGGGAGAAGGTGTGCCGTGGAGCGTGAAGGTGCTAGCCACCGGAGCGTTTTGCGGTCGCAGAGAAATGGGGGTTGTGACTGTTTACTAAAAACCTAGCACTCTGCGAAGTCGTAAGACGACGTATAGGGTGTGATGCCTGCCCGGTGCTGGAAGGTTAAGGGGACGAGTCAGCGCAAGCGAAGCTCTGAACCGAAGCCCCAGTAAACGGCGGCCGTAACTATAACGGTCCTAAGGTAGCGAAATTCCTTGTCGGGTAAGTTCCGACCTGCACGAATGGCATAACAACATCCCCACTGTCTCGGCCAGGGACTCAGCGAAATTGTATTGGGGGTGAAGATACCCTCTACCCGCGGCAAGACGGAAAGACCCCATGAACCTTTACTGCAACTTGACAGTGAGTCTCGAATCATTCTGCGTAGGATAGGTGGGAGGCTTTGAAGCCGGGCCTCTGGGTTCGGTGGAGCCACCGTTGAAATACCACCCTGGATGATCTGGGATTCTAACCTGCGTCCGTAACCCGGACGAGGGACACTGTCTGGCGGGCAGTTTGACTGGGGCGGTCGCCTCCTAAATCGTAACGGAGGCGTGCGAAGGTCCCCTCAGCCTGATTGGAAACCAGGCGTAGAGTGCAAACGCAAAAGGGGGCTTAACTGCGAGACCGACAGGTCGAGCAGGTGCGAAAGCAGGCGTTAGTGATCCGGTGGTCCTGCATGGGAGGGCCATCGCTTATCGGATAAAAGGTACTCTGGGGATAACAGGCTGATCGCGCCTGAGAGTTCACATCGGCGGCGCGGTTTGGCACCTCGATGTCGGCTCGTCACATCCTGGGGCTGGAGCAGGTCCCAAGGGTTCGGCTGTTCGCCGATTAAAGTGGCACGCGAGCTGGGTTTAAAACGTCGTGAGACAGTTTGGTCCCTATCTGCCGTGGGCGTAGGACACTTGAGAGGAGCTACCTACAGTACGAGAGGACCTGGGTGGACGTACCTCTGGTGAGCCGGTTGTCAGGCCTCTGGCATAGCCGGGTAGCCATGTACGGAACAGATAACCGCTGAAAGCATATAAGCGGGAAGCTGGCCTCAAGACTAGGTGTCCCTGCCGTAAGGCACTAAAGGCCCCTTGTAGACTACGAGGTAATAGGCTGGGTGTGAAAGCGTGGCAACGCGTGGAGCTAACCAGTACTAATAGGCCGTGAGACTTGACCTTATTCTCTAAGGCAACCATCTAAGTTGACGCTCGGAGTCCGGGCGAAAGAAGCTCATCGTTGAGCTTCGACGAGCAACGATACTACGTGAAACGTACATGTACCCTAGGTCGGCACCAAAACGCTGACCTGCTCGAGATTAGGACGCCCCCAGTTTTCCGGTGGTTTTGTCGAAGAGGCCATACCCGATCCCATCCCGAACTCGGAAGTCAAGCTCTTCGGAGCCGATGGTACTGCATGGGAAGCCGTGTGGGAGAGTAGGACGCCGCCGGGGATTAATTTAGAAAAGGCTCTGATCTTAAGTGATCAGGGCCTTTTCGCTTTTTGTCTTGGTGGTCTGGATGGTGCCACGAACTGGCCGCGTCCCTCTGCGGACCGTGCGCGAAAGTTGGAGGCCGGGGATTAATTTAGAAAAGGCTCTGATCTTTCCTTTAACTGATCAACTGATCAGCGCCTTTTGGCTTTTTGTGTTGCTCGTCTAGATTTGGACGGCAGAGGCGACTTTGAATTTCTCGTCGCTTTCGTTTGGCACGCGGCCGCGCTGATTCTGCGCATAAATTCTCCACGAGCAATGTCTCGGTGCTAAGTAACTGGTCTGCTTTTTCAGGTTGCCCCTATGTTACAGATTCGCTGGTTTTTCGGAACAGTAAGTTTGGTTGGTTTTGCCGCTGCTTTGGCGTGTTCAGGCACGGACCCGGTTCAGGGAACTGGCCCAAAAGCAACCGGCGGTGCGCCTGCGAGTTCAGCGACGGGTGGGTCCGGTGGCAGCAGCGGGAAGACCTGCGGCGCGATGAAAGTCGCCTCCGGTTGCGCCACATTTTCGGCTTCACTGGCCAGCGCGTTCTGCACGACCTGCCATACCAAGGATGGGGCGGCTGGCTTCAAAACAATCGATTTCATTACCAACCCGAGTGCCGCCCTCCTCGGTAATAACGCCATATACGGCGACCTGGGAGCGGTCGAGACGCCTGCGACATGTCCAGCGACGCGCGAAGTTCTGCTGAATCCCAATGACTTTGACAAGAGCCTGTTCGTTACCAAGCTCAGGGGAACCGGGTTTGCCTGCGGAACATCGATGCCACAAGGTTTGCCGATGACCGCTGCCGACAAGGACTGCTTGCTTCGGTGGGCCTGTAGTTTGATTCAATGAGCGAGTCGAGAATTCGAAGCTGCGTTAGTGGCTTGGGTTGTTTGGGTGATTGGTCGGCTTGGTAAAGGCAGGCCTTATCCGTCTGGCTGCGGTGCTGTGGGCGGACTATTCCAGCTTTGGCGTTCGCTCCGCACGGTGAAGGGCGATCTAGGAGAATCACGTCAGCGCGTCTGTTCAGCTTGATCTCGGTGGTGCGATCCGCATTTTCCTGGTCCCAGTCTGCCTCGCTGGACGAGTTACCGTGTCAGTGATAAGGGCAGCTGCATCATGGCTGGTTCACCTTTCCGCTTTCGAAATATGGCGCTTGTTTTGGCCGCCGGCGGTTTCATCGCCATAGCTGCTGCGCAAGCCTGTTCGCCGGGGACGCTTGATGCTCCCGAGAGTTACAAGGGTCAGGTTGATATGTACGCGCCGAGTACTGGAAGCGGTGGCGGTGGCCCGGTGGGGAGCGGGGGTAAGGCAGGGGTTGGAATGGGAGGGTCCACGGGCTCAGGCGGGGGCGGCGGGAAGACGTGCGGCGTGATGCAAGTCCCCTCTGGTTGCGCCACATTTTCAGCTTCCCTGGCCAGTGCCTTCTGCACGACCTGCCACACCAAGGCTGGAGCGGCTGGCTTCAAGACCATCGACTTCATTACCGATCCGAGCTCCGCGCTCGTCGGCAAAAATGCCATATACGGCGATTTAGGAGCGGTCGAGACACCGGGGATGTGCCCGGCGACCCGCGAAGTCCTGCTAGATCGCAATGATTTTGACAAGAGCCTGTTCGTCACGAAGCTCAGAGGAACCTCGGCATGCGGGACATCAATGCCACAGAGTCTGCCGATGACCGCCGCGGATAAGGACTGTTTGCTTCGCTGGGCTTGTAGTTTGATTCAGTGAGGGGTCGTGAATTCAGAGCAGAATCAACAGACGTTCTTTTAGGATCCATCATCCCACAGACGTAGACCTCCACAGCTCAACGGTTCAACCCAGCCAGCCTGTACCATGAAATATCGAACACCTCTCTTGATTGCACTGCTCGTGTCGGCCGCCTCTACAGCTACCTATCAGGAAGCGTTAGCCGCTCCAAAAAAGAAAGCACCCGCGGCGAGCTCCGAGAAAGAAGGCCCGCGCTTGGTTGCCGTGGGTCCCGTAACGGGTCCCATGCACTTCAGCGTTCGCCAGTGGCTGAGTGGTGCGCTCGCTGGTGCTCCCGATCAGTTTGCGCTGGTGGACGACGGGAAGTCGAAAGATATCGCTGAGGATGCGGATGAGAAGGCGCTAGCGGGATTCGCGAAGAAGAATAAGGCGAAGGCTATTATCGTCGGCGAAGTTAAGAAGACGCCGAAGGGCTTTTCGCTGACGGTGAAGGTACATGGCCCCGACGGCGTTGAAATGGACGGCGTCGAATTCGAGGGGGCAAGTGCGGCTAAGCTCAAAAAGAGTGTTGAGAGTTCCTTGATAACGGCGCTCCAAGGCGTGCTTGGGATGGGTGCGGCGGCTCCTGCCGCGGCTGCGGCTCCCGCGGATGGATCGGTTGCGCCTGAGGCCGTAGTTCTTGAAGAGGATGAAAACGCCGCGAAGACTAAAAAGGGGAAGCATGAAGAGCCTGCCTCTGAGGAAGCTGTCGCTCCGGCGGAGGACGACTCGAAGAAGGAGCGTGGGCTCACTCCGCTCAAGTTGGAAGTCGGCGGAAGGGCGCGTTCACGAAGTTTTGCGTACAGCGATCCGTTGGATGCTTTTCCTCAATACAGCGCCCAGCTTGCACCACCCAATGGTGGCCCTGAACTCCCAGTAGCACCGGTTGCGCCATCGAAGACGGATACGACCGAGTCCGGTGCGCGCTATCCCCTTTCCGATTACTCGCTCGTGTATCCAGGCATTTTCATCGGTGCGGAATGGTACCCGGCCGCTCACTTCACGACGGGGATCCCGACCTATTTCGGAATCGCTCTGAATTACCAGAAGGACGCGCTTGCGACCACAACCGCCATCGGCCAAGACGTTATATCAACCTCAAGCTTCAGCTACTTTGCGGGCTTAAAGCTCCGATTGCCGCTCGGCAAGCATCAGATTGCTGCCTTTGGTGGGATCGGCGAGCACAAATTCGACGTGGGCACGGAGAACAACGATTTCGTCGACGTAATTCCTGTTGCGGCGAATGGCATGAATGGAACGCCCGTGCGAACCGCCAGTGAGATCACGGTTCCCAGTACGGACTACAAGTACTTGCGGGTCGGTGGAGAAGCTACCGTTAACCTAGATCCACTGGCAATCACTGCAGGGTTCGCAGCTCGCCTGGTGAGCGCGACAGGTGAACTCCAGGATCCTAACTGGTTCCCGGCCGCAACCGCACAAGGTTGGGATGCCAGCCTCAAGGGAGAGTTGCCCATTTTTGAGCTAGGTGGTGGGCCTGTTGCCCTTGAAGCGGGTGTTGATTTCACCCGCTATGCGTGGGCGGCTCATTCGATTCCCGATGACGTTAAGTACGCTCGCGTAGCTGGAGGCGGAGTGGATAATTACGTCTCGGGTTGGCTTGGCGTTTCCTATGCCCTCGGCGGTTCCGGGAGTGACGTTTCCGTGAAGGCTGTGGCAAGTAGTGACGAAGCTGCGCCCGCGAAGAAGGCCACCAGGGACGCAACGGATGAATCGAGCGATGAAGCCTCGTCTGATAGTGCTAGCAAGTCCTCCGCCGACGAAGAATAGCCATCATCGCTGGCACGGATGAGTGCCAGTCAGATCCGATCAGCCCGTCTTCAGTATGCGCGCTTGAGGGTGCAAAGATTGCCGTAATTTCGCCGGTTTAGTGTTCCTTCCGGAATTGACTTGAGCACCGATCCGCGTCACAAGTTCTGTCTATGAAGTCTGCCGAGATCCGCGGCGTTCGTGCGCTATTCCGCGGCCTTTTGCGCCTAGTTCTCGTCGCAGCCGCGACCACTTCCGCCAGCCTCACGCTGAGTTCGAATGCTCATGCCTACGCCTGGCTCATCAAGCACAGGTATGGGGGCTGCCCGACGTGCCACGCGGATCCTTCTGGCGGCGAGCTATTAACGTCCTATGGTCGCCAACAAGGTGAGCTCCTTCTGAAGATGCCGTATGGCGACACTGCGAATTCTGCTTCGGGGAGCAAAGTGAGTAGTGGCGGATCAGATGCGGATTCATTTGATTCGTTTGACTCCGTGGGCGCAAGCACAGGCGCCGCCGGCGGGGATTCCGCAGGGAAGACAGCAGCTCCTGCGGCGGCCGCGGGTCCCGTGGAGTCTGAAGCGTCGGAAATGGGCACTGGTGCGTTCCTGTGGGGCGTCACGCTTCCGGATTCATTGCTCATGGGCGGTGGGTTTCGAATGGCGGCTCTGAAGAAGACGGGCGCGCTCAAGTTCTTCCCAATGATGGCGGACGTTTATGGGCAGCTCACACTTGGGCACTTCCGTGGGGAGGCATCGATCGGGATCACGCGAGCGCCGGCGGGTTCACCGAATGGGCGCCCAGCACAAATCACAACGAATCAGGATGACGGTACGAATCTCATCAGCCGAACGCATTGGCTCGGCTATGAGTTTGGAGGCAATAAATATCTCCTCCGGGCGGGGCGTATCAATCTTCCCTTTGGTCTTCGCATCCCCGAGCACGTCATGTGGGTCCGGGATATCACACGAACAGATCGTGAATCCGATCAGCAGCACGGCGTCGCCCTAGCGTACAACGCCGACAATCTTCGCGCTGAAGTGATGGCGATTGCTGGGAATTATCAGGTGAATCCGGATAAATATCGCGAGCGCGGGTACTCGGGATATCTCGAAGGCATGCTGGATGAGCAGAATGCATTCGGCGTGAGTAGTCTTTGGACAACCGCTGGGGATGATCGCATCGCCAATGAGCACTCGCCCCATGCACGCAGCGCGAACGGCGTGTTCTGGCGGATGACGCTGGCCGAGCCGCTCGTGGTTTTTGGGGAAGCGGATATCCTCACCAATTCCTTGCGAGATACCGGCTACGTTGGATTATTGCAGGCAGACTACGAAGTGATCCAGGGGCTGCACTTGATCGGTTCGGCAGAGGTGCTCGATCAGGGGTACAAGTTTGCTCGACCGGGAGCCACGCCTGGTCCAACCTTGATTGTGCCGGGCGCCGGTAAACCAAATACTGGCTTCTGGGCCAGCGCCGATTGGTACTTCTTCTCTCACATGTCCCTTCGCGTCGACGGCATCTTCCGGCACACGGATCCGACCACAATCCTGGCTCAATTGCATGTTTACCTGTGAGGACGGTGCTCGATGACTAACGATAGACACAGCATCATCAAAGCTTTCATCGCAGTTGCAGTTTTGGGGGGCGTCGCATCTGTTTCGGCACCAGCGCAAGCCTCCCCAGTTTTTCCGGGAGAAGTGAGAAAGCACCTCAACCTGAGTTGTGTGCCCCAATGCACTCTTTGCCACAGTGTTAATCCTGGAGTGCTCGGGACCGCGGCGGGGCCGAAGGGGACGAAGTTTGGAACTGCGTTTTGGGGTACTGGGAAAGTTAAGCTTGGTGATGCCTCAAGTGTCGGTCCCGCTTTGGACCAGCTGGGGACGGACATGACGGATTCGGACGGAAAGGACGCCAACGGCAGCGCTGGCGGTCCCGACATCCTGCAGATCCAAGCCAACAGTAACCCCAGCCAAAATGGCGAATCGATCTGTGGTCCCACCTACGGCTGTGGCGCCCACGTCGCGCCGCAAAGCCCGTTCAACAACTGGGGCACTTTGTTGGCAGCGGTATTCGTGGGTGGCGTAGGGCTCTCGAGGTTTCGGTTCCGTAAGGGTAAGGCAAAGAGCGGAGAGAAAGCCTGATGGGGAAGAAATCCGAGGGCCTGGCGTATTCTGCTTTACGAGCTCAAAAGGGCTCGCACCAGCTCCCGTGCCTACGGCCCGGAGCTGGCCGCTTGAATTATCTTTCGCTGCCTACCGTCTCACTGGACGGTAGGTCGGTCATGTCCAAGCTCACCACTACTGCTACAGGGAAAACATCATGATTGCTCGTCGAAGTCTGTTTAATGCTGCGGTTGTTCTGTTCACGGTTAGCTCAGCCTTCGTTGCCAGCGCTGCCGGGGAGCTCAAGAAGATTGGAGCGGCCCAGGTTCAGTTCTTCGCGCTCGGACCCGCCGGAATGAAGATCAACGGTGAGACCAGCGATCTTACGGTCAAGGATGCTGACGGCAAGCTGACGCTCATCACCAAAATGGCCACCTTCAACACCGGGATTGGGATGCGCGACAAGCACCTCAACAAGTACATGGAGACGGAAAAATATCCCACCGTGAAACTTGTCGTGGATAAGAGCAAGATCAAGATCCCAGCCGACCAGGAGACATCTAAGGGCAGCATGAAGGGCACGCTGACGCTGCACGGTAAGACGAAGGATGTTTCGTTCGACTATCAAGCTAAGCGCATGGGCAGCGATTATTTGGTGC
Source organism: Polyangiales bacterium (assembly GCA_038246305.1). Lineage (GTDB taxonomy): Bacteria > Myxococcota_A > Polyangia > Polyangiales > Polyangiaceae > JBBRRP01. The sequence goes on from JBBRRP010000014.1 coordinate 8,451, forward strand.
AGGGAAAGTTCGGAGTGGATATCGTGAATTACGGTGTTGAGCAGCCTTGCTACCTGGGTGTGTGCATGGAGACGGCCGTGAAGATGAAGGCGTCGTTCAAGCTCCGCGAATAGGGATTGTTCCGACAGTTGCTCTAAAGAGCGGAAAAGCCTGGGTCTTTTGACCTGGGCTTTTTGCTTTGGGCTTCCGCGTGTTCCAGGAAGCTTCTGAGAGCCTTGGCGTGTTCAGGCCTCGGAGGTGCTGGCGCTCAGCTCACCCGCGATTGCGGCGATGCTGTGGCGGATGCCGTGAAGCTCGGGTTCTTGCGTGTCCGGATCGTCGGCGAGTGACATGCGGCGATTCAGGTGCCACCACTTGATGGCTTCGTTGGTGACTTGCGGGAAGTAGGCGCCAACGGCTGTGGCGCCTGCGGAGGAGCCAACGGCAAGTGCCCAACCGATGGGTCCGATCGGACGGCAACCGAAGACCCCGCTCAGGCCTGGGGTTTGAACGATGGCGGCCAATACGGCCGCGGAAGCCAGGCTGGTGGTGACCACCGTGCGATTGAAGCGACCTGAAACCAGCGTTTGCCCAAGCTGAGTGCCCACGAGTGCCAAGAGGCCTACGGTGCTGGCACGCGGCCTGGAGCTGGTGAACCTGCTGGCCATCCAGGCGGTGCCGGCACCGAGAGCGGTGATGGTGGCGCGGGCAGCGATATCGCGGTTCAGCGGCTGGCCAAGTGAGACATCGGGGCCTTCGTTGGCCAGCGAATTCAGCGTGGCTTCGTCCGGCGGGCGGAGGGCAATGGCCATGGCGGGAGCGACATCCGTGAGCAGATTGACGAGTAACAACTGGCGAGGATTGAGGGGTGGTCGGCCATCCACCAGGCCTCCCAGCAGCGTAAATGCGATTTCTCCCAAGTTGCCGCCGACGAGGATCGAGACGGCGTCGCGCACCGAGGCCCACATGGCGCGGCCTTCAGCGATGGCATCCACCAAGGTTTCGATGCGTTCATCGGTGAGCACGATATCGGCAGCTGCTCGCGCCGCGGAAGTGCTCTGCTCGCCGATCGCGATGCCCACGTTCGCGAGGCGAATCGCCGGTGCATCGTTGGCACCATCGCCCACCATCGCGACGACGTGTGAAGCGCGTTGCAGCGCGCGCACCACGCGTACCTTTTGGGGCGGGGTGACCCGTGCAAACACTGCTATCTTGCCGACCTTCGCGTCCAACTCTTCATCGCTCAAGCGAGAGAGCTCGGCACCCGACATCACTCGATCAGTGCGCAAGAGTCCGATTTCGCGAGCAATGGACTCAGCCGTGCTCGGATGATCTCCGGTGATCATCACGGGGCGAACTCCGGCGCGTCGCAGGCGCTCAATCGCAGCTGCTGACGTCGGGCGGACAGGATCGCGGAAGGCTATGAAACCCTGGAAAACAAGGTCATTCACTTGGCCTGGCTCGACGAGCGAATGCGGGGTCGCCAGCCGCTCGGCTACCGCCAAGACCCGCAATCCTCGCCGAGCCATGCGATCAGCGACTTCGTCGAGCTTGGCTCGGGTTTCTTCTTCGAGCGGTAGGATGCGGCCATCGGTTTCAAAATAGGTTGAACGCGGGAGCAAGATTTCAGGGGCGCCCTTAACGCTGAGGAGTGCGCCTACCGCTGATTCACCGAGCACAGCGTGGTAGCCGCGACCGGATTCGAACGAGAGCTCAGCAAGCCTCCGCCAACCTTCGCGACCGAGATCAGGGCGGATTGCAAAACGCGCTGCGGCGCGGAAGAGTGAAGTATCCGTGGGGTCGCCGCCTGCTATCTGAGTTTGTGGATCGGGAGCCGCGCGGAGCGCAGCGCCTAGAATCGCCAATCCTCGATCGTAATTGTCTTCCGCCAGCTCGTGTTCGCCGCTGAGATCGGCAACCAAGCTGAGCTCGATGCGGCCTTCAGTGAGCGTGCCTGTCTTATCGAGGCACAGCACATCCACGCGACCGAGGGCCTCGATACTACGAGCATTGCGCACTAAGGCACCGCGTTTGGAAAGGCGCTCAGCAGCCGCCAACTGGGCCGCGGTGGCCAAAATAGGCAGCCCTTCGGGGACCGACGCGACCGCCAAGCTCACGGCAGAGCCGACGAGATCTTCCAGCTTCCTACCGCGCAGCAAGCCCACGCCAATGAGCCCCGCGCCCGCGCCGAGAGCAATCGGCCCCGTAAGATCGATCAGAGACTTGAGGCGGCGTTCGACACCGGACCGGCTAGCATCATGCCGAGGCGCAACGGCTCCGCGCCGCGCTTCTGTTTCGTCGCCAACAGCCACCACGATGGCTTTGGCGCGCCCGCCAGCGATGCTCGTCCCCTCGAACAACATTGAGCTGCGATCTGCTACGTGCGCCTCGAATGAAGGTGCGGCGCTCTTCTTCACGGGCAAGGACTCACCCGTCAGTCCGGAGGCATCCACTTCCAACGACTCGGATTCCAAGATGCGGCAATCGGCAGGGACGGAGTCACCGGGACCCAACAGCAGAATGTCGCCACGCACCAGCTGTGCGGCATCCACTTCCAAAACCTCGCCGGCGCGGAGCACGTTGGCACGTCGGCGCGTCGCCTGGGCCAGGTCAAAAATAGCGCGTTCTGTGCGGAATTTTTGGACCCCGCCGACGACTGCGTTCAGCACCACAACGCCGCCCACCATCGCCGCATCGCCAAAGGAGCCGACGACGGCTGACAACCCAGCACCCGCCGCCAAGAGGGGTGCGAGGGGATTGAAGAGTTCGTCGCCGATCGCTTCGCCGAGCCCCGCGAGGCGGGATTGGGGCAAAGCTTCTTTGCGCGTGCGCTCGCTGGCTTCGCGGTGCGAGAGGCCCGTTTCCGTCGTGGTGAGTTGGGTGAGCACTCCGCGTGCGTCGAGTGCGTGCCAGGGTGTGCGATCGCGCGGCGCTGGTAGCGTTCGGCGTGCTAACGTGGTCGAACCGCGGACGCCATTGGCCATGGAAATGAGTGAGGCCACGCCGACGACGGTAAGTACACGCCTACCAGTTAACGGTAAAATGCCGCCCGCAGACACTAAAGCTCCGGCCGTCGCCGCGCCTAGCGCGACATTCACACTTTGCTTGGAGATCTTCCGCGCGACCACGCAGGCATGGATAATGAAACGTACGTCCGTGAGGTCATCGCCGCACAAGATGTGTGCGGCCCAAGGTGTCGGATCACCGGTTCGTGTGAGGCCAATGGCGACGTCGGCGACCGCGAGCCCTGGCGAGGCGCCGGTTCCCACCACGCAGACTACGCGGCCTTCGCGTTGCAGCCTGCGGATCGCAAGGCGCATGCCGTCGCCTTCGCCGATCGTGTCATCCGCAGGGAGGCCCTGTAAAACGCTCTCATCCGTCGAAGCGATCACCACCGACATCTGGGCGGCGTGTGCGGCCGCAATCAGTTCATCAATGCCCGTCTGCGTGATCAGTCGGACTTCCACCAAGGCAACGGCCACCACGCCGTGCGCCAGCGCTAACACCAAGCCGCCATGCCCCGACATCCGTCGGTGCTCCTCACCCAGACGGGGCGATAAGCTGGCCCGTACCAAAGGTGGCGGGCCGAGTGACCAACCATCCTGCGAGCGGACTTCAATCGCATGCTCGGCATCGAACAGCGTGCTCACGCGCGCTCGCACTTCGCCTGCGTCGAGATCCGTGTCTTCCGTTACGATTTCGCCGACCAGGAAGCGATCACGAGCCACAAGATCTCCTTGCAGCACCAGGCAATCAACACGATCGAGTCGGCGTAACACGTTCGAGTTCTTGACGAGCACACCCCGACGAGAAAGTGTTTGGCTCAGCCCTGCGGCAAACACATCGCGGCCGATGCGCGCGGGCTTGGGCAGGCCGCCAAACAGCGCTGCAACGGCACGCGGCACGCTTCGGGTTGTGAGGAAGCTCACGGCGAACCCACCGAGACCGACAAGCCACGCGCGATCCGCGTACTCTTCGATGGGTCCGGGAGGGAGCGCGCGGGGCCGTGGTTCGTGCGATAACACGGCGGGATCGTAGGTTATGGCAGTTCCGGCCAGTTCCGGCTCACGCTGCTCCCAGACCTGATGGCGGCCTCGTTCTTCGCGGAGCAGGGCCGTCTTGTGGCAGAGTTCGACGAGCGAACTGAGCGGCCTCTGCCCGACACCTAGCGTTAGGCCTCCCGCAATACCCAGAGCCAGATCGCTGCGCTCAAATCCAAAGCGTTCGTCCAGGCGTCGACGCAAACGGGGTGTTGCACGTACGACAGCGATCACACTCGCCGTACCGCTCATGATCATGGAAGGTGGGAGTGGTGTTAGCTTAAGACCTAACCCAACCAGTAACCCCACCACGTCGGCCGCAACCTCCAGCGTCAAGCGCTCGGTGGGCTCACTATCTGCGGGGTGGTCGGTATCCCGCTCTTCGAAGGCCGCGCTGCCGAGGCCCGCACTTCGCTCGGCGCTCTCAACGATCTGGCTTAAACGCTGGCGCGAATAGGCGCCGTCTTCGAACGCGAACACGATTCGGTGGGTGTAGGGATTGACTTCAACGGACGAGAGACGGCTGAGCTGCTTCGCGTGCTCGCGGACGCAGCTTTCAAACAGTGCGTATTCTTCGCGGCCCAGCTTCTTAAACTCGATGTGGGCGCGGTTTCGTCCGATCCAGGCCCGGCGTTCCCGATCGCCGAAGTGCTTGACGGCCGTTGAAAAGAGCTCTCGCAAGCGCATGGCCTCTGTTCGATAGCAGGGGCAGGCCTCGCCGCAAAAGGGTTTCAGCCTTGCCGGCACCCGACCGGGGCAGTACCAAAGACAGTCGATGGTTGCCGACATGCCCGCCCCTTCGCCCCCGATAGCCCAAGTGCTCACCGAGCGGCTCCTCGGGGCCCAGCGCGGCTTTCGGAGCGACGTGGCTCGCCTGATTGAAGGGCTGGCCGGAGGCGAACTGGTGATCCCGCTCGCCAAAGATCTGCCAGAAATCCCCGAGGGTGAACGCGTCGAGGTCCATGAATCGATCGAAATCTCGCCGTATCTTTTGATGGACCCCGAAGGCGGCGCGTTCTTCGTCGTGTTTTCGGAGGCGGGGCTGTTCACCGCCATGGCCAGCGAGAATGCCGGGGAGGAGGTGCGTTATTGCACGATGCCGGCGCTCCAAGCGCTGCATATGGCGCTGGATGTCTTGGATAACGAAGATGTGCGAGGCCTGGTATTTAATCCCGGCCACGCTTCGGAGCTGGTGCTGCGTCGCTCGGAGCTCGCCAGTCTCGTCAACGGCACCGCCATTCCATTGGTCGGGTACGTCGGGGAATTCTTGCCATCGGATGAAGAGGGCACGATCGTGGCTGACGGCGCAGCGGCTCCTCCTCCGGCCTTCGAGCACAGGATCCAACAGGTGGTTCAGCGTTTTTCGAGCCTCAGCGGCTATGCCCTTTCGTTCTGCTTCAACGCGGAGCGCGACTTGGAGCCGCACTGGGTTCTCCGCATCGTTCTCCAAGATGCCAGCGCCGATCGCCAAGAAATTTCTAGAAATCTGTTCGAAAGCGTTGAAGGTGTGGTGCCCGCGCCCGGCTACTTCGACGTGGTGTTTGAGAGCCGTGGACCCGAAGCGAGGTGAACTTTGATGCCGTTACTCAGCCTCCGCCAACTCGAGAAGAGTTACGGTAATGTCCGTGCTCTCAAGGCGCTCGATCTTGAAGTGAAGCCGGGCCAGGTCCTGGGCTTATTGGGCCCGAACGGCGCAGGGAAGAGCACTCTTTTGCGCATGATCATGGATATCGTGCGGCCCGATGCTGGCACGATTGAGCTGTTTGGGCAGCCGCTCTGCCGAGCCTCATTGGAACGAGTCTCCTATTTGCCCGAAGAGCGGGGGTTGTATCGCAAGCAATCGGTGCTCGATGTCTTGGTGTATTTGGGGACGCTCAAGGGGCAAAGTCGAACGCAGGCGGCGAAGCGTGCGCTTCATTGGCTGGAGCGCGTGTCGTTGTTGCACACGGCAAAGCTGCAAATTGAGCGCCTTTCGAAAGGCATGAGCCAGAAGGTACAGTTGGTGGCGGCCTTCATGGGTGAACCTGAGCTTTATGTGCTGGATGAGCCATTTTCTGGGCTCGATCCGCTGAGCTTGCGGGAAGTGCGCGCGCTGATTGCCGAACAACGTGCACTCGGGAGAGGCGTCATTCTTTCCACCCACCAGATGAACGAGGTCGAAGATCTGTGCGATAGCATCGCGCTCATTGATCGAGGTCAACTCTTGATTTTAGACTCAATTAAGAACGTGCTCGGCGCCCACCCGAGCAACAGCTACCGCGTTCAGTCTCCCGACGATCTGACTCGATTATCTCAGAGTGATCGCTTTGGGCCGCTGGCGGTGGAGCGCGGCGCCATTCAGAGCGAATGGGTGATCACGCCAAGTGGCACGGCCTTGGGACACGAAATCCTGAATTTCATGTTGGCCTCAGGTTTGCGGATTGAGGCTTTTTCACCAGTCCAAGCAACGCTTGAACAGGCCTTCTTGCGCACGCTTGAGCAAAGAGTGGTTTAGCGATGCAGCCCTTTAAGGTTTTTGTCATTGCTCGTTTTGAGTTCCTATCCGTGGTGCGACGCTGGTCGTTCTTGGTTGTCACCTTGCTGATGCCGCTCTTTTTAGGCGTGGGTTTGCTCGGAGTCGGTGGCCTGCAGAGTGAGGCATTCAGTCGGCGCGCGAACGTCGCGGCAACTTACGCGCTGGTCGATGAAGGGCGTGCCCTCGGGGAGTTTGGCCAACAGCACGATTCGCAGATCCGGTTCGTACGGCTTAACACTGAGCGTGAGGCACGAGCCGCGCTTCAGGCGAGTCAAATCTCAGGCTTTTTTGTGTTGCCAGTCGAGTATCGCAGGGAAGGGCGTGTTCAATTGGTGGTGCTCGGCGCCGATCCTCTCGACGAACTCTCCACCAATGTTGCGGAAGCACGACTCGCTGACCTCCTGCGTGCGCAACTCTTGAAAGATAGGCTGGAGCCTGAGCTCGAGGCTCTCGTGATCCATCCGCTCCGAGTGGAGCGAAGAACGCTCTCAGAAACGCGGGCGAGTGGCACCGAAGCTGTCAATTCGGGAACAGAACTAGGAAAGCTCGCGGTCCCGATGCTGGTGGCTTTTCTGCTCATGCTAGCGCTCATCGGTACGTCTTCGTACCTCTTGCAGGGCCTCGGTGCAGAACGCGAAAACAAGGTGATCGAGGTGTTGCTGGCGTGTGCCCGCGCGGATGAAATTTTTCTAGGCAAGCTTTTAGGCCTTGGCGCAGCGGGCTTCATTCAGTTTGCGGTTTGGGTTTCACTGTTGTTAGTTGGTGTGAGCGTCGCGGCATTCAGCTTCGCGTCGGGTGCATTTGAAGTGCCGTGGCGAGCGCTTTTGATCGGAGGCGCGTTTGTTCCGCTCGGCTATTTTTTCATTGGCAGCCTGATGTTAACTACCGGCTCCCTCGGGAGTAATGTGCGGGAGAGTCAGCAATATGCCATGATCTGGGCGTCGCCCTTGGTGTTGCCCATGACGCTCCTCGGTCCGGTGCTGTCCGAACCCGACGGGCGCCTCGCCACTTTCCTTTCTTGGTTTCCATTCACGTCGCCGGTTGCGCTCGTGCTCCGGCTGTCACTCAAGAATGCCCACGTGCCGCTGTCGGATGTGCTCGGTGCGGCTGGCGTGTTGTTGCTGTGCACTTGGGCCTCCGTTACGCTGGGGGCGCGCTTGTTTCGTGCGGGCTTGTTGATGAGCGGGTCAGCATTTTCCTTTCGTTCCTTTCTAAAAAGGGCGAGTTTAAAGTGACCGAAGAGTCGCGCTCCGACATCCGGCCTGATCTGGTTGCCTTGGGTGGCGATCGGTTGAGTCGCATCGAGCGCGCGCAGATCGAGTTTGTCCGGCGCACCTTCGATCCAGGTTGGCGTCAGGCGTTAATCCGATGGGGCCAACGCCGCCTGGGCTCCACCTGGATTCATTATTGCACTCGCCATCTGCGGCATGTTCATGGCCTGGAGCGGCTTCCTCCGTTGGAGCTCAGTAAGAGTTACTTGTGCGTGTCCAATCACCGTAGCTTTTTCGACATGTATGTGGTGACGGCGGAGCTCGTGCGCCGTGGGTTGGCTCACCGCATCGTCTTCCCGGTCCGAGCGAAGTTTTTCTACGATTCGCGGCTCGGACTCTTGGTGAACGGTGTGATGAGTTTCTTTGCGATGTACCCGCCTATTTTTCGCGAGCGGAGGCAGGCTGCACTGAATCTTGCGAGCTTAGATGAGTTGGCTTGGCTGCTTCGGCATGGTGGGATTTTTGCGGGATTGCACCCGGAGGGGGCGCGCAAGAAAGACGATGATCCGTATACGTTTTTGCCGGCCCAGCGCGGCGTCGGCAAGGTGATCGCTAATTCTCAAGTGACGGTGCTGCCGGTGTTTGTGAATGGGCTCATCAATGATCTCCCCAAGCAGGTGAGCAGCAACTTTGACCGAAGTGGTAGACGCATCAATATCGTTTTTGGCAACCCGATTGACTTCACGGATCTATTTGCCAAGCCTTCAAGCCCCCAACAGCATCGCCAAATCGTCGAGCGGGTGATGCGCGAGCTTGGCCGTCTAGGTGAGGAAGAGCGTTTGATTCGCTCCGCAAGCGCGAACCGCTAACCCAAGGATTGAAGGAATCGGAGGATCGCCTTGGCATCGGCGGGCGGCAATTCAGTGAAGCTGAGACCCATGCCGGGTGGAAGATCGCGGTCTGCACGAAAGGCGCGCGTCCAGCGTACTTTGGCACTTACCTGCAGGGGCGGGCTCTGCTCTGCCAGGAAGATTCGAATGTCTAGAGATTCACCGACGAGCTTCAGTGCGTGGGTTGCTATGAAGATCCCGTGCGTTGACAGATTCTCGGCGACTCCTGAATAGAATTTGCGAGCGCTGCCGAGACCAACATCGAGGTCCACGCCCCGGCGCAGGTGCTCCCGGCGTTCGACGCCGGTGGGGCTGACTCCCGCGCCCGTCGCTTGGGGTGCGCGAGCGTCGCCATTGGTTCCGGTGCCGTTGTGATGGTTGGCCAAAATCCCTCAGGGAATGCAGTCGTGTGGGTGGCAAGACGGCCGACTCTCGGGATCGCTTTAGCGGTTAGATAAGTATATTCTGCCAAACCGCCAAATTGCGGCGCAAGACGCTCGGCTCAACGGGGGGCGGGCCAGACCGGGTCAGACCCAGGGTTGGATCCCAAGCTCCGGACGCCCAGCGCGCCAGGCGCGGGTCACCTGAAGCACCAAGTACACGCTGATCAACACGAAGAGCAGTAGCAGTAGGAAGCACGACATGTCGCTCACCAATACCGGCAAGTTCAGCTTTTCAACCAACGGCGTGAGCGCGAGCAACAGCGTTCCGGGTAACACCGCCCATTTCCAAAACCAGCCACCCAAATCTCTGACACTGGCACTGCGCACAGCCACCCGCACCGAGAGGGCTGCTGAGAAGATCGCCAGGCTCTTGCCCCAAAAGAGCGCAATGCTAAGGCCATCGTTGAGCAGGCTTGGCGTGCTCAACGGGATCTGAGAACCGCCCCAACCACCGAGCAAGAAGACCACACCGAGCGCGGCGAGCACGCTGAGTAAGAACCAATCTAAAAGGCTCGGTAGGCGCGTTTCGCCTCGCAGGTGAGCCAGGGGTAAGCGCGAGAGCTTGGGCGCATAGCTTGGCACCAGACACACAAAATAGAGGGCCAGCGCTACCAAGGAAAGCGGGCTCGCGAACGCATTCCACCGCCAAATCGGCCCTTCTTGCGCGTTCGCGACCCGCTCCAAATCAAAGGTGCCAGTGCGGAGAGCCACGTGCCCGAGAGCTGCGAAGGCGAGCGCTAGGTGTGTTAGCGAGAAGAAGCCAGCCTTCAAAGCTTCCCGGAGTGACCAGGAACCGCGAGCGATTCGTCCGCCGGCGATCAGTGCGGTGAGCAGCAGCAGCACGCCGAGAGTGGCGTAGAGCAGCGTGGAGGCCCTCTCGTCGACTCTGGCGCGTGAAAGCCAGGTGAAGAACGTCAACACCGCTACACTCAAGAGCGCCCTCGGCACCGCGGCAAGAAGTGAGGCTCCTGGCGGAGTGGGCGTTCCAATTTCAGCCTTTTTCGCTAGGATTTCCTGCATGCGCCAGGCAAGGTGCGCGCCCAACCAACGCAGACTTTGCCCGAAGCGCGTCGCGTAACAAAGCACCAGGCAAAGGGCGAACGCGCCCAGGCCGATCACGCTTCGAGCCACCCAGGTTGGCGGTTGACGGTGATAGGCTCCGGTCGGAATCAAGAGGCTCACGGGTGTGGGGTTGTTGCCGCGCCTGAACACCAGTTCGGACTGCACGTGATCGGGACGTGGCGCAAGATCGGTGAAGGCAACAAGGTTCACAGAATCCATTTCGATCAATACGTCGCCCGGTTTGACTCCAGCTTGGTGTGCCAGACCATTTTGTTTCACTTCGGAAATACGAAACGGCGGTTGCGGGCTTTGTAACCCCATGCCGGCGTGTGCCAAAAAACGAGCGGATTCGTCGGTTTGCTCGTGAGCTTCCTCGGCGGAGAGTGGCTTCCCGTCCACATCCAGCACAACGTTCGCGATCGTCCCAGTCACCTTGGGTGATGCTGCCTCCAAGGGCTCGAAGACTAGCGTGGCGCGCCCGCGAAACGTGGCGTGGCGCGACGCGATGCCATCACCAATTAGCGCTTGCTGGAGGCTCGAAGTCAGGTATCCAACGGCCCTGTCAGGCTGGCTGATCGCGTCGCTTTCCGCGAAGAACGCAGAACGGGGAGCCGCTCCCGGCCGGAAAACGGCTCCTTCCAGCAACAGCCGGGCGTGCTTGCCGGGCGGTAGATTGCGTCCAAGCAGCTCGATTCGGTCACCTACGGAGACATACCGCGGTGAAATCCCCAACAGATCGACCAAGGCGGCGGGCTCGGGTTCGCAGCCCGCCAGAGCAAACCCAACCGCGAAAAGCACCACTGCCCAGCACCCGACAAGGCTTACGTGAAAAGGCTGCGAAGCCAGAGGCGGACGGGCTGACGGCAGAAGGCCCATAGCTTGGCTATACCGAAGTCGAGCCACTTAGGCGAAGAAAGTGGCGGTCGTAGTTGACGCTTTGCAGCAACTTTGATGTGCTAACCCACAAGCCTTGTGAAGCCTTGTGCGATTTCTCGAAGAGCTAGCTAAATACCATGGTGGCAGACGACATCGCCGGACGAGCCTTTCCTAAGCGAATCATTAAGCGTTATTCAAACCGCAAGCTCTACGACACCAAGGGCAGCAGCTACGTGACGCTGCTTCAGATCGCTGAGATGGTGAGAGCCGGCGAAGAAGTTCAGATCATCGATAACGCCACCAAAGAAGACAAAACCGACGTCACCCTCGCCTTGATCATTTCTGAGGAGCTGAAGTCTACGCCGCGCGGGATCCCCCTTGGCACCCTGAAAGATCTGATTCGACAAAGCAGCGAAAAATTTCTCTCGCACTTGCGCGAGAGCCCCGTGGGGCGTTTCATTCCGGGCGAGGGCCTAGAGGAAAAGAAGGACGAGGCACCTCCGGCGGATGCAGCCCCGCCACCCAAGGAGGATAATGTGGGAGATCCAAGCAGTGATGAGGGGCGGCGGGAAAGTGCAGCCCGCGGGCTGCGAGCCACTTTGGAGCAGTGGCAATCCACGATTGATGAGCGGATCCGCACAGTACTTCCCAATTTTTCGGCATTTCGCGAGTTGCAGCAAGAGATCGCCAGGTTGGGGCAGCGGGTGGAGCAATTAGAACAAAAGCTGGCGAAAGACGCCGAAGAGCGTCGCAAGAGTGAGCCCCGCGAGCCCGGGGAATAAGCTAGGCAGGGGCTTGGTTGTGGTCGACAGGCGACTGTATGGCACTGGATCTTGTGGCTAACGAATCAAGCTTTGAGCAAGAGGTCATGAGCCACCTGGGTGGGCTCCTGGCAGTCGGCCTTCGGCTGACGAAGAACCGGGCGGACGCGGAGGATCTGGTTCAGGACACCTGCATGAAGGCGATGCGGGCGCGGGAGCACTTTCAGCCTGGCACGAACATGCGAGCTTGGCTCCTCAGAATCCTGACCAACACGTTTATCAATCGTTACCGTCGGGGCGGGCGGGAAAAATCTTTGTTCGAGGGCCCTTCCGCGGATCCGGTCTCGGACGGCTGGGTGAGTTCTACATCCATGCGCAGTTTGCGCGACCCGGAAGGCGTCGCGCTGCAGCCGATGTTGGAAGCGGAGATCCAGGCGGCGCTGGATGCGCTGCCCGAGGATTTTCGAATCGTGGTGCTGCTCGCGGATGTTGAGGAAATGGGTTACCGCGAAATCGCTGACGTGGTGGGCTGCCCGATTGGAACGGTGATGAGCCGATTGCATCGGGGGCGCCAGTTGCTCAAAGCTCGGCTCTATCAGCATGCCCTCGAAATGGGCATCGTGGGGCCCGAGGCCGAAGTGGGGAAGAGCGCTTCGGCGCCGGTTGATCTCGCGAATTATCGCTCTTCAAAAGGTGGTGCCCGATGAGCGCGTGTCATGAAGTGGGTCCGTATCTTGAGCCGTATGTGGATGGTGAGTTGGAGCCCTCGCAGGCCGCGCCGTTCGAGCAGCATTTGCAACTCTGCGGAGTATGTCAGGAGCGGGTGAAGCTGGATGCGGCGTTGCGCGTGAGCGTTCGGAGGACGGTGCGAAGTGCGTCCGATGTTTCCGGGGCTTTCGAAAATCGGGTTCGGGCGGCTTTGGCAGCCGAACGTGAACGCTGCGAGCAAGCGGAGCGCGCCAAGCGCGCCACGCCCTTGGGTTGGGGGGCGGTGTTGCCGTTAGCAGCAGCGGCAGCTCTGGTTTTGGGATTTGGGATTTGGAAAAATACAGGCAATAAGCCAGCCATTTTGGGCGCACCAGGTGCACCCGTGGCGGAGAGTGCCGCTTTGGCCAGCGCCGACGTGGAATCGCAGTTGGAGCAGTTAGTCGCCAATCACATTCGGGGCTCAGCTCCCCAATTTACGCAGCTTGCAATGGTGCATCAGTTGGAACCGGAAGTGGGGGTCCCGCTTCGCCCGCCCAGCCTGCAGGATTATGGTGCGCATTTTTTGGGGGGAAGCATGGTGCCGCTGCGCGGCCGTCAGGCTGCTGCTTTCAGTTACGGTTCTGCAGAGGGTCGCAGGTTAACGGTGTATGTTTATGATGCCAAGAAGGTGCCACTCAGAACGGCGCTGGAAGTGCGCGTCGTGCAAAACGCTCCCGTGTATGTCGGGACGCGGCACGGCTATTCGATTGCTGCGGTGGAGCGTCGCGGTGTCGGTTATGCCTTAGCTGCGGACATGGATGATCGCGAGAGTGCCGAATTGATCGTGCGCTCGGTGCACTGAAGCGCTTTAACATCACGCTGAAACATTCCGGCAATCTCCTCCCGCCACCATGGGCTTAGCTCATGCACGCCCCCGGGACTTACGAAACGCGTGAAGCTTCCTTCTCTGGAAGCCACCACCTGATGCTGCTAGCTCGTGTCAGCCGTGAGCTGTGCGCGGGCGGTCCTGCGCGGGCTGCCATGGCACGTGCGCTCGGCGCGCTTGAGTCAATCCATATCCAGCGCTCGGCAGTGTTTTTTATGGATGCAGAGAGCCGGACCTTGGAGTGCGAAGCTACGCATGGCTTGGGCGTCGAGCACTTTCGAGCGCGCTTGGGCGAGGGCGTGGCTGGGCGTGTCGCGGTCAGTGGTAAGCCGATGGTGGTGCCGCAGGTGAGCCACGATCCGGCAGCATTATGTGACGTCCACGATCCCAAGGTTTGGCGTGGCCTTGGGTGGGGTGAGGTTTGCGTTCCGCTGACGCTCGGCGGGCGCCCAGTGGGTGCGTTGGCGGCGTACTTTCACGCTGGGAAAGCCACGGACTTTCGAAGCGCGGTGGGGGCACTCACCGTGGTAGCGACGCTGATGGCACAGGTACGCCGTACCGACTTGCTCGAGGCGCAAGCGCAGCCTCCGGCAGACGCCGGTTTGGGCGAGCGCCAGGCTCAGTTTGAGTATGCCAACATGGTGGGTAGCAGCGTAGCGATGCGCCACGTCTACGAACAGATTGGTCAGGTAGCGTCTACGAACGCGACCGCGCTTATTCAAGGCGAATCTGGCTCGGGCAAGGAGCTCGTAGCCCACGCGATCCACTTCAACTCAGCACGCGCAAAAGGCCCATTTATCAAGTTGAACTGTGCTGCCCTTCCCGACACGTTGATGGAGGCTGAGCTGTTCGGACACGAGCGCGGTGCGTTTACAGGCGCACACGCCAAGAAGAAGGGGCGCTTTGAATTGGCTCAGTGTGGGACACTGTTCTTAGACGAAGTTGCCGAGCTGTCACTATTGACCCAAGCCAAGCTGCTGCGGGTGCTGCAGTTTCGGGAGTTTGAACGGTTGGGCGGCACGGAAACGATCAAAGCAGATGTGCGCATCGTTGCTGCCACGAACAGACCGCTTGAAGCTGCGGTGCGAGCGGGAACATTGCGTGAAGATCTGTATTATCGCTTGAATGTATTCACGATCACGGTGCCGCCACTTCGTGAGCGCCGTGCCGACATTCCAGGCCTGGCAGAGTACTTCTTAGCCAAGTACGCCAAAGAACACCGGCGCCGAATCGCTCGCATCTCGAGCGGAGCCGCTGAGATTCTCAGCGCCTACGCTTGGCCCGGTAATGTACGTGAGCTTGAGAATGTGATTGAGCGTGCCGTGGTGGTGTGCGGGCGCAGCGTGCTCTTGGAAGCCGACTTGCCAGAGTTCCTCGTGCAGCGTGCAGAGGCGCAACCCAATCGCGCACCCACGCTTGAAGAAGCCGTTTCTAAGCTTGAGCGTGAAGTGATTCGAGCAGCCCTTGAAGCGTGCGATGGCAATGCCGCGCATGCTGCGCGAAAGCTCGGAACGAGCGAACGTATCGTGCGTTACAAGGCCAAGAAATACGCACTTCTGTCGGACCGTGCCGTTCGCGGATAGGCGCGCTGAATCGAGCCGACAGTTCCGTCGGACATGAATGTCGCTTGCAACAATTTCGTCGCACGCTTTCGCGTCAGCTAAGTTTCATGGATATTTCCAAACTTCGAGAGGGCTCACTTGAGCCGACAAATAGCCAATTTAGCGTGAGCTGGCATGTGGCTTGCTCTGGTGCAGGGATGGCCACGCAAGACTCCTCAGGATTGGGTGGAACTCGTGGGAGCGAGGGTTCAGGGCCCAAGGTGGCGCTGCTTGAATCACGCATGAGCCGTGAGCTGGCACGGCTGGTCGTTAAGCATGGCGGCGAGCCGATTTCCGTTCCAGCGCTCAGAGAAGAAAACGAAGAGTCGCGTGAGGCGGTGGCCCAAATCATTTCGGAGCTAGCGCAGGGGCGTTACGAAGTTGTGATTTTCATGACCGGCGTCGCGGTGTCTCACCTATTCGAAACCGCAGAGCGTTTGGGCGAGCGAGCACGCTTGGTGGCTGGTTTGCTGCGCATCACCACGGTCACCCGCGGTCCAAAGCCTACGGCCGCGCTCCGAGGATTCGGCGTGCCGCCAACCCTTTCCGCACGGGAGCCATTCACCTCGATCGAGGTGGTCGACGCGCTCTCCGGGATCGATGTCGTCGGTCGCAGTATCCTCTTGCTCCATTATGGTGAGCGCAGCGATTCGTTGGCCGAGACGCTGCTGGCCCAGGGCGCGGAATTGGCTGAGATTTGGCTGTATCGTTGGGCCTTGCCGGAATCGACCAGCGAGCTCGAAGGCCTGGTGCAGGAGCTTTGCCTCGGGCGCCTGGACGCACTCGCCATCACTTGCCAGATCCAATTTCGACACTTGATGCAGGTGGCCGAAAGCATTGGCAAGGCCGAAGATTTGATCCGTGCCCTCAATCAAAAAGTGGTGGTGGGAGTTGTTGGGCCCACCTGCAACGCCATCGTTCAAGCCTACGGAGTGAACGTTCAAGTGATCCCGCAGCATCCAAAGATGGGCCCGCTTGTGGCGACGCTCATGCGCTACCTCGAATCCAGGATGGGGAGAGGCGATGCGAACGACTCCCCGTTGATAACCAGTGGCAGTCGCCAGCGGATGGCTCCTCCGTACCATCAGAACTGATTGGGATCCGACAGTATGAACAGCTCAGCGAATTCAGTTCCCACGCTCATCGTTGTTGGCAATGGCATGGTGGGGCATCGGTTTTTAGAGACGGCCGCTGAGCTCGGCCTCACCAAGACGTACCGTATGCGCGTGTTCGCTGAAGAGCCTCGCCTCGCCTACGATCGTGTGAATCTTTCGAAGTTTTTTGAGGGAAAAGAAGCCTCTGAACTGGATTTAGCGGCTCCTGGTGATTATGAGCGTTGGGGCATCGAAGTGTTCTTGTCCGATCCGGTGGTGGCGGTCGAGCTCGGTGCGCGTCAGGTGGTGACGGCATCGGGGCGCCGCGAATCCTATGACAGACTGGTGCTCGCATCGGGCTCACGTCCATTCGTTCCACCGGTTCCTGGCTCCGATCTGCCAGGCTGCTACGTGTACCGCACGATCGAGGATCTGATCGCAATTCGTGAGGGGGCACTGAATGCGAAACGGGGTGTAGTAGTCGGCGGCGGACTGCTCGGGCTGGAGGCCGCCAATGCGCTCTTGTCCCTCGGACTGGAGACGCACGTCGTGGAATTTGCACCGCGTCTCATGCCGCTCCAGGTTGATGAGGTTGGGGGTGCGTTGCTCAGGGATCGGATTGCCGCGCTCGGTGTCCACGTTCATGTCGCCAAGAACACGCGCGAGATCCAAGTGGGCGAAGATGGCCGAGCGTCTGCGCTCAACTTCTTGGACGGCAGCGCGCTCGCCACGGATATGGTGGTCTTTTCCGCTGGAATTCGACCCCGGGATGAACTCGCTCAACAAGCCGGGTTGGATATCGGAGCTCGCGGTGGAATCGCGATCGACGATCAGTGTCGCACGAGTTCCCGGCATGTGTTTGCCATTGGCGAATGCGCAGCGCACGCCGGTCGCACCTATGGCCTCGTGGTTCCGGGCTATCGCATGGCGGAAGTCGCAGCGCGTGTGATTGCGGGCGAGAAGGCAAGCTTTGAAGGCGCGGACATGGCCACGAAGCTGAAGTTGCTCGGGGTTGATGTGGCGAGCTTCGGCGACGCCATGGGCGAGGCGGCTTGTTCGAAAGTGATCAGTCTTCTGGATGGTGTGGAGGGCAGCTACAAGAAGCTGGTTATCAGCGAAGATGGCCAACGCCTCTTGGGCGGCATTCTGGTGGGAGATTCGAGTGAGTTTGGAAAGCTTTCCGCTTTGTTCCAAAGCGGAATGGCGTTGCCGGCTCAGCCTTTAACCTTGATTGCCAAGGCAGGCGCAGGCGGTGCAGCAGCCTTCGGGCTCGACAGTCTGAGCGATGACGCGATGATCTGCTCGTGCCACAACGTCACCAAGGGTGTGATTAGGGCTGTAATCTGCGATAATGGGCTCACCGAGCTCCAGGTCGTGAAGAAGTGCACCAAGGCCGGCACCGGCTGTGGCTCCTGCTCCACGCTCGTGGACGATGTGTTGAAGGCCGAGCTCGAGCGTGCGGGCGTGGCTGTTAGCAATCGAGTGTGTGAACACTTCGAACACACACGCCAGGAACTTTTTCATTTGGTGAAGGTCCATCAGCTTCGCAGTTTTTCAGAACTCATCCAGCGGCATGGCTCAGGCAAAGGCTGTGAGATCTGTAAGCCTACGGTCGCTTCGATTCTGGCCTCCATCCACAATGATCACATCCTGGAGGGAGAGGCGGCCACTCTTCAGGACACCAATGATCGCTTCCTGGCGAACATTCAGCGCGATGGCACCTATTCTGTCGTTCCGCGATTAGCTGGTGGAGAAGTGACTCCCGATCAACTGATTGCGCTGGGCACGATTGCCAAGAAGTTTAGCCTGTATACCAAAGTTACTGGTGGGCAACGCATCGATCTGTTTGGTGCGCGCCTTGACCAGCTTCCGGCAATTTGGGCTGAGCTCGTCGCCAGTGGATTTGAGTCCGGTCACGCCTATGGCAAGGCGTTGCGCACGGTTAAAAGCTGCGTTGGAAGCACCTGGTGTCGCTATGGAGTCCAGGATTCGCTCGGCCTCGCCATTCGCGTTGAGAATCGTTACAAGGGCCTGAGGAGCCCACACAAACTGAAGGGTGGTGTCTCAGGTTGCGCGCGCGAGTGCGCCGAAGCACAAGGCAAAGACTTCGGGATTATCGCCACTGAGAAGGGATACAATCTTTACGTGGGTGGCAACGGCGGCATGAAGCCGCGTCACGCCGTGCTGTTGGCGGTTGATCTCGATGAGGCAACAGCCGTTCGCTATCTGGATCGATTCTTTATGTTTTATGTCCGCACCGCGGATAGGTTGCAACGCACGGCAACTTGGCTGGAGCGGCTTGAAGGTGGCATCGAGTACTTGAAGGACGTGATCATCAACGATTCTCTTGGGCTGGCCGCAGAGCTTGAAGCGGACATGGCGCATCTGGTGGGCACCTATCAATGCGAGTGGAAGGCCACGCTCGAAAGCCCAAAGAAGCTGCAGCAGTTCAAAGCATTTGTGAATTCCGCCGAGCCTGACCCAAGCGTCGTTTTCGTAGGCGAAAGAGCTCAACATCGCCCGGCGTCTTGGCGCGAAAAAAGCACTGTCTTGGTCGCAAAGAAGGTGCGGCTTCCGGTGCTCAGCGAGGGGGCCCGAGCCACGTGATGGAGCCACTCAATCAAGATCTGAACAGGTCGAAAGAAGGTCCCGCCCAGCGTGAGCCCTCGCAGGCGCGGAACGTTTCGCAAGCTTGGCAGCGTATCTGCACGCTCGAAGATATCCTGCCCGGTAGCGCGGTGGCCGCATGGTTCGATGGCGAACAGGTCGCGCTGGTTCGCCCCGCCCAAGGGAGCGAAGTCTTTGCGATTTCAAACTTCGACCCTTTTAGCCGGGCCTATGTGATGGCGCGTGGCATCGTCGGAGATCGGTCTGGCGTGCTGAAGATTGCATCTCCGATCTTCAAGCAAAGCTTCAGTTTAGAAACTGGTGAGTGCCTGGATGATCCTTCCGTGGGGTTGTCGGTTTATCCAGTTCGCGTCCGAGAGGGCGATGTGTTCTTGGCGCCGAAAGAGCTGTCATGACCGCCGCTGCCTCAGTTGTAACGCTTGGCCGGATGGAGGTCAGAGAGGAAGTTCGGCCGCGCCGCAAACTGCCCTTGCTATCCGTCGATGCGCTCTTGAGCGAGCAGCAGACTCTGACCGCGGTAGAGCGGTTTTCAAGCCTGCACGATGCGGGGGATGTCCCAGAAAAGCACCAGATTTACAGCGAGCTCTTGCCGCTCACCCAGCCCGGCCTAGGCCAGCAATACGCGTTTGAGGTGGATCTTGATGCTTGCACAGGGTGCAAGGCTTGCGTCGCCGGTTGCCACACCATGAATGGCTTGGACGAAGGGGAAACCTGGCGCGGCGTAGGGCTCTTGAGTGGTGGCACGGCCGAGGCGCCAGCAGCTCGGTTAGTCACCTCCTCATGCCATCATTGCGTGGAGCCCGCATGCATGGCGGGTTGCCCCGTGCAGGCTTACGAGAAGGATCCTGTTAGCGGGATCGTTAAGCACCTCGATGATCAGTGTTTTGGTTGCCAATATTGCACGCTCATGTGCCCGTACGATGCGCCCAAGTATAACAAGCGTCTCGGCATTGTTCGCAAGTGCGATATGTGCAGCAGCAGGCTTGAGAATAGTGAAGCGCCGGCCTGCGTCGAAGCTTGCCCGAACGGGGCCATCGCGATCCGGGTTGTTGATCAGCAAGCGGTGATCCAGGCCAGCGAAGCGCAGAGCTTTTTGCCTTCGACGCCCTCACCTGAAAATACGCTGCCAACCACGCGTTACACCACCCGCAAAGCCTTGCCTGCCAATATGCTGGCTGCCGATTTCTATGCGGTAAAGACTGAGCATTCGCATCCGGCGTTGGTAGTTATGTTAACGCTGACGCAACTTTCCGTCGGCGCCTTTGTTCTCGGGTTCGGTCTGGAAAAACTGACAGGCCGCGCGTTGGGGAGCCCATTGGCTCAGGCAGCTTTGGCGTGCTTTTTGGCTGTCCTGGCGCTCGGAGCGAGCGTGTTTCATCTCGGGAGGCCGTGGCTTTTCTATCGTGCGGTCTTGGGTTTGAGAACTTCGTGGCTGAGCCGTGAGGCGCTATGTTTTGGATTCTTCGCAAAGCTCGCCATCCTGCACGGATTGCTATTGGCTTTGCCGAATTTGGCTCAGCTTCCCTTGCCCGACGCGCTGTGGATTGAAAGTGCTGCTCGGATTTCGCGTGTCGGCGCCGCACTCTTTGGCACGTTAGGCGTGTTTTCCTCAGTCATGGTGTATGTGGCCACGAAACGAGCACAGTGGCAGGCCGCGGAAACAGGGATCCGTTTTTTCGGGAGCATGCTGTTGTTGGGACCCGCGGCGGTGCTCACCGCCAGTGCCGCACCTTCAGAGACACCGCTTGCCATGCAAGATGTGCGAGCACTGCTTGGACTGATCGTCGGAACAACGCTGGTAAAGGTCGCTCTCGACGCGCAGATCCTCGTGCACGTTCGCGATCGTCGGCAGTCGGTTAAGAAACGTCAAGCACTGTTGCTGCTCGGGCCGCTTCGCACGGCCACAGGTTGGCGTTTCGGGGCTGCGTTGTTAGGGGGTGTCGCTTTTCCTTGCATTTGGCTGCTCTTGGGCACCGCCACATGGCCGGTAGGCTTGCTTGGAACGTTGCTGCTCCTTGGCTTGCTCGTGGGCGAGTTTGCTGAACGTTACCTCTTCTTTTGTGCCGCACCTGCATCGCAAATGCCCGGAGCTCTTCCATGAAGCACGCCACTCAAAAGCTTAAAATTGTCGCACGTCGACTGCTCGTGAAGGGCGATGGCCAACTCACTCGTGAGCTTTTGCAGGAGCCCAGTGCGTTTGGATTGGGGCGTCTCCCTTCACGAAGTTTACCTGATCAGAAAACAACCATGACCTGTGGATTTTGCTCCACAGGCTGCGGGTTGGATGTGCTGCTGAAGAATGGTGAAGCCGTGGGTCTCGTTCCGAGTAAGGCCTACCCAGTCAACATGGGTATGGCGTGCCCAAAGGGTTGGGAAGCGCTCACTCCGCTGAAGGGGCCCGGGCGTGCGATGACACCGCTGGTACGTCGTGACGGGCAGTTGAAGACGGCCACCTGGGGCGAAGCTCTGGGTGAGATGGTGTTCCGTTTTCGCGCGATTCAGGAGCAGTACGGGCCTGAAGCGGTAGCCTGGATCGGCAGTGGGCAGTTGCCGACGGAAGAACTCGCTTTTTTGGGAGCGCTTGCAAAATTTGGCCTCGGCATCGTGCACGGAGATGGCAACACCCGGCAGTGCATGGCCACGGCTGCTACGGCCTACAAGCAAAGCTTTGGTTTTGACGCGCCGCCCTTCACTTATGCCGACTTCGAGGCTTCGGACGTCATCATTTTGGTGGGTTCCAATCTCTGTATTGCGCACCCGATTCTCTGGGAGCGTATCTGCAAGAATCCGAATCAACCAAAGATCGTGGTGATCGATCCGCGTGCGACAGAAACAGCGATGGGTGCAACGCATCACTACGCCCCCGCGCCGAAGACAGATTTGGTTCTTTTGTATGCGGTAGCGAACTGGCTGATCGGTCAAGGCAAGATCGATCAGCACTTTATTTCGGGGCACACCAACGGGTTCGAAGCCTTCCGCGAACATGTGGCTCAATTCTCCGTGGAACGCGCAAGCCTGGCGAGCGGCTTGCCTGAGGCAAGCATTGTTGAGCTAGCTGAGCTGATCGCGGAGGGGCAGCGGGTCAGCTTTTGGTGGACGATGGGTGTCAATCAAAGCCATGAAGGCGTTCGCACCGCTCAGGCTCTGATCAACCTTGCCTTGATGACGAAGAACATCGGGCGGCCGGGCACGGGCGCGAATTCGATCACGGGCCAATGCAACGCGATGGGGTCACGCCTCTTTAGCAACACGACGAACTTATTCGGCGGGCGAAGTTTCGAAAGTGCCGAAGATCGGGCGGAAGTGGCCCAAATCCTGGGCATTCCAGTGGATCTTGTGCCGACCAAGCCGAGCCTCGCCTACGATCAGATCATTGATGGCATCTTGGCGCAACGCATTCGTGCGCTCTGGGTGATTGGAACTAATCCGCTTCATTCCTGGATTAATCAATCCCATTTGAAGGATGTGCTAGCTCGGCTTGATTGTTTGGTGGTTCAGGATTTGTACCACGACACCGAGACCGCGCGCGCGGCGGATATCGTCTTCCCCGCTGCTGGATGGGGAGAAAAGGAAGGAACCTTCATCAACTCGGAACGACGCATCAGCGTGATCAAGCGCGTCGTCAAGGCTCCCGGGCAAGCACTTGCAGATTTCAACATTTTCCGACTGGTGGCCGAAGCGTTTAGCGTCGATCAGTTCTTCTCGGAGTGGTCGAGCCCGGAAGCGGTGTTCCAAATTCTGAAACGCTTGAGTCGCGGCAGGCCCTGCGATATTACCGGAATTTCTGGCTACCAAGAGTTGGATCGCTTGGGGGGTATCCAATGGCCACTGCCGGCGGGCGTGGCGCCCGGGCTCCCGGAAATGAAAGAGCGTCGCCTCTTTGAAGATGGGCAATTTTTTACCGATGATGCGCGCGCCCAATTTTTCTTTGATGAGCCACGGCCGCTCCCCGAATTGACGACCCGCCGTTTCCCCCTGTTGCTGCTCACCGGCCGCGGTAGCTCAAGCCAATGGCACACCCAAACGCGCACCAAGCGTTCTCCCGTCTTGTGCAAGCTTTCGCCGCAACAGCTACACCTCGAGATCTCTACTCAGGATGCGCGTGAGCTTGGAATTCTGCCCAACCAAGAAGTCGTCGTGACGTCACAGCGTGGCAGCTTGATAGCGCGCGCATTTGTCACGCCTTCTGTGAAGTCCGGGCAGGTCTTTCTGCCGATGCACGACGAGCGCGTGAACCAACTCACGTTTGCAGCCTTTGATCCGATATCCCGTCAGCCTGCGTACAAAGCCTCTGCAGTACGCGTGGAGCGTGGCGGGGAAATCAATTAGCTATATGCCCCTCCCAATATCAGCATCCAGTCCCAAAAGCACGATTGCCATTGCGCTCGACGCTCCCACCACGGACACCGCCGCCGCCATGCGCGTGCTGACGCTGTCCACGACCTCGTTCACCCTGCTGTTTGCGGTATGGCTCATGTTCGCCGTTATCGGCATCCCAATCCAAAAGTAATTGGGGTTGAGCGATGTGCAGTTCTTCTGGCTTGGGTCGATTGCGATTCTGAGCGGTTCGATTGGGCGCTTAACGTTCGGGATCCTCACGGATCGCATCGGTGGTAAGGCGATGTTCACAGGCCTCTTGCTGTTCACCGCGATCCCGACTTACTTGGTAAGCCGAGCTACTAGTTTCACCGAACTGATGGTGCTTGCGGCTCTTGTGGGCGTGGCCGGCAATTCGTTCAATGTTGGTATTTCGTGGAACTCCGCTTGGTTCCCGAAGAACCGACAGGGTATCGCACTTGGCACCTGTGGCGCCGGAAACGTCGGTGCATCGGTGACGAAGCTGATCGGCCCAGCGCTCATCTCATTGGTGCCAGCTGCCGGTATTGCCGGGGGTATGGTTCCAGGTGGCTGGCGTTTTGTGCCAGTGCTCTACACGGTGCTGCTGATCGCGATGGCTGCCGCCGCGTGGTTCCTTTCGCCAATGGTCGACCGCAAGCCCGGCAAAAGCCGTCCGCTCAGCGAAATGCTGCACCCGTTGCGCGAGACACGCGTCTGGCGCTTCAGTGTCTATTATGTAGTCGTGTTCGGTGCCTATGTCGCGTTAGCGCTCGTGCTGCCGAAGTACTATATGGCGGTTTATCATCTAGATTTGGGCGTTGCAGCCATGCTTGCAGCACTCTTCATTTTCCCTGCAAGCTTGCTTCGCCCTCTCGGCGGTTGGATGTCGGATAAATACGGCGCTCGCGCCGTGATGTATTCCGTCTTTGCATTGATGGCTGGCGCTGCAGGTCTACTCGCCCTGCCGAGCAGCATGCTCCAGCGGAGTGTTGAGGGATTCACGGCCCTCGTGTTCCTGATGGGCCTAGGGATGGGCGTCGGGAAAGCGGCCGTATTTAAGTACATTCCGGAATATTTTCCGAAGGATGTTGCCTCGGTTGGAGGATTGGTCGGTCTGCTCGGTGCCCTTGGCGGGTTCTTACTGCCGTTGATCTTCGGCTACATGAAGCTGTTAACCGGCTGGACGCAATCCCCCTTCGTGGTGCTCTTCGTCCTAACTGCTACGAGTTTTCTGTGGCTGCACGTAGTGGTGCTCAGGATCAAGCACAAGAATGGCCGCGCTGCACTGAGAGGCGAGATTGCGTCAGCTTAGAGTGCTCCAGACGGGATCTGTAGAGTTCGAACAACTGCGAAAAATGCCCCTCAATCGATGGCACGTGCGCCGTCACGCTCCCCAGGGCGCCGGCACGGAGAATGATTTGATCTCTTCCGAGTGCCCGTCGGATTGCAGCAGCGCAGGCTACGGGGTCGCCGCTTCGGTAACGCTCACCGCCCGCTTCGTCGACCAACTCTGCCGCTCCCCCCGCGTCTGGAACAACGGCAGGTAAACCTGTGCTCATCGCTTCGGCGATGCCGAGCCCAAAGGTCTCGAAAGGGCAGCCGTGAACGAGAAGATCCGCGCACGCTAAGCCACGAGCAAGCTCCTCGCGATCTTTAGTGAAGCCCGCGAAGTGCACGTCGTTGCGCCCCGCCACCTGAGCCTCCATGCTGGCTCGCTCGGGACCATCACCAAAAAGCACCAGCACCAGCGGTTGTGTCGTACACGCGCGCTTGAATGCCTCGAGTACCACATCCCAACGCTTCTCCACCGCGAAGCGCCCGATCCCTACCAGCAACTTGGCGTCCTTGGGAGCACCCCCGAGCCAACGAGCGCGTTCCGCCTCCGAGCGCGCCAGCGGCGTAAAATGTGCTCGTTCGACGCCGAAGGGCACATGCTCCACACGCGAAACTCCATGCTGCTTGAGTTTCTCGCGTTGCCAGCTCGCGGCCACGATGGTGGCGTCGCACCGAGCAGCAATGCGCCGAACTCCTGCCCAAAGTGGTGCGAGCGCTAAATCTGCCGCAAGCATCGTTACCTGTCGCTCAATCGCCGGCCGCAGATAGGTATCGATAAAATCTGCGTGCCACACGAATGTGCGCAACTTAAGGTAACGTCGAGAAGTTGACAAACAGGCGGCTGCAGCCAGATACGGGGAGTGCATCTCCAACACGTCGGGTCGCTCTTCCTGCACAATTTGCCTCACCTGCGCGACGCGACTTAACAACCGGTAGCTCGGATCGTAAGGCAAGGCTCGGCCCTTTACCAACCGGACTCGCGCTCTACCCGGGCCAGGATAAGGAAGGACCCGTTCCTCGTCGCGCTCACCGGGGGCGATCACCAAATGGTCGTGCCCGAGAGCACACGCCACCTCAGCTTTCCCGTTGAGATAGCTACGAACGCCTCCACCTCGCGCAGAGTAGAACTCGGTGACGTCCAGCAGCTTCATCCGGGGCGCAACACCGTCCTCCCTTCAGTTATGCCCGTTCTGAACGAAAAAAATCATTCTGAGGCTAAAGCGGCGCAACACTGGCCCCGCCGCTGATCGGCCCCAGGCTGGCCAAGGACCCGTGCGGTTCGGTTCAACCCCCCAACTCGATCGGGCGCATTTTCACATTTCGTCAAGACGTTTGCGGAGCTGATGGAGTACACACCGATTGCCTATGAAGACCCTTAAAGCCAAGGTCCTCGCAACATTCCTTATCGCCAGTGCACTGCAGCTCGCGCGCTGCACGAGTTCCGATCTTGGAGGGATGGGCCACAGGGCTGTCGGAGATTCGATGGGTGGCAGGGCAGTTGGCGGGGCCGCAACCGGCGGCAACACAACCGCAGGCGGCAACACAACCGGCGGCAACACAACCGGCGGCAACACAACCGGCGGCAACACAACCGGCGGCAACACAACCGCAGGCGGCAGCACAACCGCAGGCGGCAGCACAACCGGCGGCAGCACAACCGGCGGCAGCACAACCGGCGGCAACACAGCTGCAGGTGGCGCGACGGGCGGAGCGGCAAGCAAGAAATTCTTGTTTGATGCAACGAAGGCTGAAACGGCCGGCAATGCCGATTGGGTAATTGATGAAGATGCAGGGAATCCGCAGCGGCTGCCAACGCCTGCTCAGAGTACAGTTAACGCCTCAACGCCTGAAACTTATTGGACAGGTGCTCTATCGGCCTGGGGCATTGCGCTGGTGAAGCTTGGCCACACGGTGGAAACATTGCCCTCCGGCGCTGCCATTACCTTCGGCGAGGCGGGCAATCCGCAGGACTTATCAACCTATAATGTGTTCGTAGTCGATGAACCCAATACCCGTTTTACTGATGCAGAAAAGAGCGCGATACTGAATTTTGTGAACAGCGGTGGCGGCTTGTTCATGGTTTCAGATCATACTGCGTCTGACAGGGATAACGATGGTTGGGATTCTCCTGCAATCTGGAATGATCTCATGACCAACAATCCAATAGCCAATGACCCGTTTGGTTTTTCGGTAGATCTCACAAATATATCGGAAGATAGTAGCAATGTTCTAAGTGGCAATGTGGGTAATGTGATTCTGCGTGGCTCGCAGGGTGATGTTACCCAACTGAGTTTTCATAACGGCGCCACGTTCACACTTACCAATGCCAATCCCAACGCAAGGGGATTGGTTTGGCAGAACACATCGCTGCAAACCAGCACACATATCATGAGCGCGTCATCAATCTACGGCACGGGAAGAGTTTTTGCGGTAGCTGATAGTTCGCCGGTCGACGATGGCAGCGGGGCACCCGGCAATAATGTCTATGTTGCCTGGTCCTTACTCAGCCATACGCAGCTGTTTATGAATGCCTCTTTGTGGTTAGCTAAAGTGCCCGAGTGAAACGTTCCCAACTTGCCGTCCAACTGTACACCCTGCGCGAGCACTGCAAAACGGCGCTCGGTCTCGCTGCCAGCCTCAAACAGGTCAAGGCGATCGGCTACGACGCCGTTCAGATCTCAGGTGTCGGCCCGATCCCAGCCGTGGAAATCAACCACATCGCCGCCTTCGAAGGCCTAGAGATCTGCGCGACACATGAGGCCGGCGCGTTAATCTGTGAGTCCCCTGAGGCCATTGTAGAGCGCTTGGGTACGCTCGGTTGCACGGACACGGCGTATCCGTATCCGCATCAGCCACTCGCCACGTTGGACGACATCAAGCGCCTGGCGGAGTCACTTGATCGCGCCGGCGATGTGCTCCGCAGAGCGGGCATGCGCCTCTCCTACCACAACCACGCTATCGAGTTCCGAAAAATTGCCGGTAGAACGGTGTTGCATTGGCTCTACGCTCTGACGGACCCGAAGAACCTCATGGGTGAGCCCGACACCTATTGGGTGCAGGCCGGTGGTGGCGACCCGATCGAATGGTGTCAGCGTTTGCACGGTCGCCTTCCGCTGCTGCATCTCAAGGACTTCAAGATTGGTGACGACCATCAGGCCACGATGGCAGAGATTGGCAACGGCAACTTGAATTGGCCAGCGATCGTACGCGCCGCCGAAATCAGCGGCTGCAGCTGGTACATCGTGGAGCAAGATATTTGCCCCGCCAATCCGTTCGACTCGTTGGCGGAATCTTGGAAGTACCTGACCACGCACATTGTTGAGCGATGAAAAAAAGGGGAAGGACGCCACACGCCTAGGCATGCTGAAGCGGTAGATGCACGAAGAATGTTGTCCCAACCCCAAGCTCACTCTTCACGCGCACCCAGCCTCCGTGGTCGCGAACAATGCCGTGGCTCACGGACAGCCCGAGCCCGGTCCCTTCGCCGACATCTTTGGTGGTGAAAAACGGATCGAAAATCTTAGGCAAGACTGCTAACGGAATGCCCGTTCCCTCGTCGTGAACCGAGATCACGGCGTAATTCCCCGGTTGATGCCCATCGGCCCCCGCGGAGGGAATGTTCTCGCGTGAAACGATGATCTGAATTTCCCCCCCCGTTTTCATTGCGTGGACTGCGTTGGTGATGAGATTGCTGAGAACCTGTTGAATCTCGGCTCGGTTGAGCGGCGTTTCCACATTTTCTCCTGATACCAAAAGCTCGACCCCAGCTTTTCGTGCAAGCGGACTTAAGAGAGCGACTGTTTCTTCGCACAATTGGCGGAGCGGCAGTGTTGCTTTGTCGGTGCCCGATGTTCGGGCGAAGTCGAGCAATTGGCGGATGATCAAAGTCATGCGTTCTGCCTGCTGAAATATCACGCGCGCAGATTCCTTGGCGTTGACTCCCCCGCCTTCTATCAATTCTGCGCGACCGGAGATGACGTTCAACGGTGTGCCAAGCTCATGCGCCACACCCGAAGCTAGCTTGCCAAGTGTGTTGAGGCGCTCCGCGTGACGCAGCTGATCGATAGAGGCCTTCCGGAGCTGTTGTTCGTGTTCGAGGTGTATCTTGAGTGTCGCTAAGAGCCAAACAAATCCCAAAAACATTAGGAACTCACCGCCATCGTCCCAGATCAGGAAAAGTACACTCGAATGCGATTGCGCGTGCAGATCGGTGGTGACGGAGCCCACGGTACAAAGGAGTGCCGTCAGCACGCCAGCCCGCTTGGTGCGAAACCAACTCGCAACTGCGATCGGAACAAGGTAAAAAATAGTGAAAACGGCCGTGGCACCCGTCAGCATGTCACCCGTGGTGACCAACAGTGCGAGCGCAACCGCGCCCACCGAGGCAAGCCGGCGAGATATTGGCAGTTCGGGTATTCTCCCTAACAGGCCGACTAAGGTGCGGCTCTTGCGCGCCGCGGCCGCTGGAAAACTCATCGTGGTCATGACTTCGTTCTTTGCCGACTCCTGAAACCCGGACTCACGCTAGTGTAGAAACGTACGGCGTAGCGCAAGGACTGGAGGGAAAACGGCTTGGCGAGCACCAAACTGTTGAGAACTTCCGCCTCCTTCCTCAAGCTTTCCTCGGGAAATGCCGTCATCATGATCACCGGGGTGGCGCACCCAGTTCGTCGCAAGCGAGTCAGCACTTCCAGGCCAGTCGCGCCAGGCATGCGAAGGTCCGTGACAATGATGTCGAACGCTTCACTTGGCCGCTGCGACAAGCTCTCTCGTTGGAGGACATCGATCATCTCATCTCCGGACTTAGCTTGCGTCACATCAAAACCATCCATTTCAAGAAGACCAACCACCAATTCTCGCATGTTCCTGTCGTCTTCAGCCACGAGTGCTCGACAGCTGCACAGAAATCCCGGCAGGGTATCGTCGTTAGGGAGAAACTTGCGGGAGGTGGTTGACATACAAAACGGTCTTTCTTTCTTTCTTTCTTTCTTTCTTTCTTTCTTTGTGTCTTTCTTTCTTTCTTTCTTTCTTTCTTTCTTTCTTTCTTTCTTTCTTTCGTTGCTCAAGCATCCCGCATGCCAAGGGGTCTGCAGGCGCAATTGGGCCAGTTTGGGTAACCGGCGCGCTCGTTCTGCTGCTGCAATTTGCAACTCGTTGCAGTTTGCAACCGGGTGCGGCTTGGTCCTCCTTGACCGTTACGGCTTTACGCGGTCCGGGACCGAGATCTGATAACGCTCCAGCTTTCGCCACAGCGTCGTGCGGTCAAGACCAAGTACTTTTGCAGCCACCGTCTTGTTCCCACCACTCGCGTCCAGAACTTGAAGAATGTATTGTTTCTCCATCTCCTCGAGAGTGAGGAGTTGGGATGCATCGATCAATGATTCCGGTGAGCGTCGATGACGCTCGGTTCTCTCGGGTAAATTTTCAAGCGTGATGTGATCGTGTGTGCAAAGGGCCACGGCGTGTTCGATGGCATTTTGCAGCTCCCGCACGTTTCCAGGCCAGGTGTAGTTCAACAGACGCTCCGCTGCTTGCGGAGTGAAACCAACAACGCCCTTTTTGGCTCGTGCAGCGAGGATGGTCAAGAAGTGCTGCGCGAGAACAAGAACGTCACTGCCGCGGCTGCGGAGAGGAGGCAGATGGACCTCGATAACTTGAATTCGAAAATAGAGATCCTTTCTGAATTGACCACTTTCGACCATTGTCTCGAGGTCGCGATTCGTTGCCGCCAAGAGCCGCACGTCGAAGGGTACTTCGCTATTGCTGCCCATGGGGCGCACCACGCGCTCCTGCAGGGCGCGCAAGAGCTTTGCTTGCAAAGGTAATGGAAGCTCTGCGATTTCATCCAAGAATAGCGTGCCGTGATGAGCGGCGAGGAAGAGGCCTGGGCGCGCGGTGCGCGCATCCGTGAACGCGCCCTTCTCGTGCCCAAAGAGCTCAGATTCGAGCATCCCTTCCGGCAGTGCTGCGCAGTTGAGTGCCACGAATGGCCCCTGCGCGCGCGGGCTACTCTTGTGGAGCGCCTCAGCGACGACTTCTTTGCCAGTGCCACTTTCCCCGGTGATAAGCACCGAACTCTCCGAGTTCGCGAGACGCCCCAAGAGATCATACAGACGCAGCATTGGCGCGCTGGTGCCCACGAGTTCGCCAAACACCTTCGGTGGCGCTGCCGATCTCTCGAGCTCATGCACACGTCGAGTGAGTGCACGGTGCGTAGCTGCACGGTGCACAGCCGCCGCCAGCACTTCCATCTTGATGGGCTTCGCGAAAAAATCGTACGCTCCGGCCCGAACTGCTTCGATAGCGCCGTCGTAGTCTCCAAAGGCCGTAAGCACGATAACCGGGACATCGCTCAGCCTTGCTTTGACTTCACGAGCTACTTCGAGCCCGCCCATCGCCGGCATTCTCAGATCGGTGACAACAACATCGAAGGGCTCGTCCTTTAACATCGACAAAGCGATCTGACCGGACGCGGCAGTGCTAACGCGATATCCACGCGCCCCTAAGCCTAAAACGAGGAGATCTCGCATGGCCTGGTCATCGTCGACCACAAGAACACTGCCCGAAAACGATTCTTCATTGGTTTTCATATTGGGCGGGCGAGCTGGGAAAAAAGCAGACCTTCCCCTTTCTTGACACGCCAGAGCCGCGAAAGCATTGCCGAAACCCCCATGAAATGCTGGACGCTCGAATCTTGTGAGGCTCTGAGCACGCGACAATAGGCCGGAGGGCCCAACCTGGAAGCTTACGTTTCCGGGAGAAATTGCCGTCTTGAGGGCATGCGTGAGGTGCTCCGTGTCAGCTGGGCCAGCTCTCTTTGGCTGATCGTCTTTTCTGGTTGTCAATTTAGGTCCGATCACGTTTGCGGAGATGAGCTTGAATTCAACCCAACGCTCAACACGTGTCAGTGCCCGAGCGGCAGGGTCCTCAAAGCTGAGCATTGTGAGGTTTGTGGCGTTCATGAACTTGCGGTCGTGGACATGTGCCAGTGTGAATCTGGTTATGTGCGAGCGGCGAACGGAGCTTGTGAGCTTCCGATAGAGGGCTTGGGCGACGCGTGTGATCCTAATCAAGCCAAGGCTTGTGGCGCTCGGAAATACGACCACTGCGCCCCCAGCAGTCTCGCGGGTGGATATTGCACACAGGCTAACTGCGTGACCTCAGCAGATTGCCCTTCGGGCTATACTTGCGCAACTTGGGAGTCCCAACCCTTCTGCCTACGCCCACCGATTGGCTTGGGTGAAACGTGCGCAAATGCTGCAGGGTGTGCGGGCAAAGAGGCCAGCTTCTGTGAAAGCTTGGTGAGCAAAAGTTGCTTGGTCCAAGGCTGCAGCGTCGCGAAAGCAGACTGTATCGACGGCTTCGAGTGCTGCGATCTTACCGCTATCGCGGCCGGAGTCCCGAATCTGTGTGTTCCAACGGGGCGGTGCCCGAAATGAAGCATTTACCCGGTGCTAGTGCATGGTTCCTGCTGGTGGCCCAGGCTGTTCAGATCCCGTCAGCCATGGCCGAGCCGCCAGCTTCGTCAGTTGAAGAGCAGCCCAACACAGAATCTCTCCCCAGGGCGTCTGCTTCGAGCGACACCGTGTCGCCGCCCGCCGACTCACCACAGCCCCTGCCGCCTGTCGGTGTCATCTCGGAGCAACCGATCCCTGCCATAGCGCCGCCACCACCGGTTGCGGCAGAGCCCGTTCAAACCGCGGAAGCCGCGCGGATAGCCACCGACAGCGACCTCAACAACGCAGCTAGTGACCAGGCGAGTGAGGACGCACAGGCCCAACCCGTCGACATCTATGGATTTGCCGACATTTACTTTGCTGCACCCTTTTGGCGCTCCAACTCCCTCTACAGCACTAGCGGTGTAGGCTCACATCCTTACCTCAGCGTTGGCAACTTCAACATTTACCTGAGCAAACACTTGGATGAACGCTGGCACTTCCTGAGCGAGGTTCGCTTCCTGTACGCACCGAATGGTTCCAATGATCCAAAAAACCCCGGCACCCGAATATCTACGCAAGCTGGCGATGCCGCGGACATCAATCGACCGCTTCGCTGGGGCGCAATTGAGATCGAGCGGATACATGTCGACTATCAACAAAGCTCGCTCCTCACGCTGCGCTTTGGCCACTGGCTCACACCGTACGGAATTTGGAATATTGATCACGGTTCACCCACTGTGATCGCGATTCAGCGGCCATATATCATCGGTGAGCAGCTTTTCCCGCAGCGGCAGACGGGGATCCAGGCGTTCGGGCAAACATTTGTCGGCGACTTGAAACTAGGCTATGCGCTCGGTCTTTCCAATGGGCGCGGCCCGCTGGATGAGCAGCGGGATCTCGATTTCGACAAAGCCGTCACTGCCAGAGTCGAAGTCGGATACAACAAGCTGGGTGATTTGAAGCTTGGCGGTTCCTACTACCGAGGACGCTACACCGACGCGAGTTTCCCGATCCTGAACCCGAGCACCGCCAGCGCGGATAGCACCGTCCTCGAACGTTACGGCGAACAAGCTTTCGGTGCCGACCTTCAGTGGGATTACGAGAAGTTCGTAGTCCGCAGTGAATTCGCTTACAACGAGCGAGAGTACTCGGATGGCGTTCGAAGGGTCGTTTCGCCCGGCCAAGTGAGCCCTGATCGCCGCCGCTATGGCGCGTACGCTCTCGTGGGGTATCGGACACCACTCCTAGGTGTCATGCCGTATGTTGTTTACCAAGACTACGTCTTAGGTCACGATCCTGCTCTCCCTCAGGTTGAACACGTGCGTGCGTTTCACGGGGGGCTCAATTGGCCAATTGGTGCGCAGGTCACGGCCAAAGGCGAGTACGTGCACGCCAACTTCCCCGGAAGCAACACGAGCCTCACCAAGCGAGACACCTTTCACCTGGTACAGTTCCAGCTAGCGGTGGCGTTCTAGCCATGAGCACGAATCGCTTGCTGACACGCAGAACCTTCCTCCAAGCGGAGGCCGGCGTAGCGTCCACATTGATTCTGCGCGAAGCCAATGCCGCCGAGCCGTTGCTGATCGTGGTGGCGAAAACGTCAGTGCTCACAGCGGTAAGTTTGCAGGACCTCCAGCGGCTGTATCGGGGTGACATCAACACTCTGCAAGGTCAAAGAATGTTCCCGCTCAATCATCTCCCGCGCAGCGAGCTGCGAGAGCATTTTGATCAACGCGTGCTTGGAATGAACGCCGAGGAAACGGCTCGCTACTGGATCGACCGCCGCATTCGCGGTCAGTCGGGTGCCCCGAAGTCTGTCCCTGCGCGACTCATGGCCGCCGTTGTCGCTAAACTTCCGAACTCGATCGGTTACATCTCCGCCGGTAGTGCAGACGCAGCGCTGACAGTACTTCGTGTGAACGGCAAGTTGCCTGGCGAGCCGGGTTATCCTATTTTTTAGCTCGAAACAGAGTGCTCTCAAAGCTCCGTTCAAGCGCGCTAGGATGTTGGTGTCATGCCTGCCTCCAACCCGCCCAAGCCGCTCTCGTTCAACGGCAGAGTTGTGGGCGGGCAAACTTCGATCCATTCGCGCCGTCACGAGGAAATCTATCGCGAACAGGGAATGGACGGCTGGATCCTGAATTTTACGGAGAGTGGCAAAGGCGCGATCAATCGCAAGACAAAGCCATTTGATGTGCAGCGTGGTGACATTCTGCTCTTTCCGCCTTCAGTTCCCCACGACTACGGCGCAGCACGCCCTGGCAATGAATGGACGCACGATTGGGTCTATTTTTTCCCCCGTTCGGGTTGGCAGGAGCTGATGCTCTTCCCGGAAAATCACGATGGGGTGCGCTGTTTGCGTATCGAGGATGAGGCGCTGCAAGAGCGCATGGCCGCGACCTTCGAGGAGCTGATCCGAACCACACGCAGCAATCTTCGACAGCGGGATGCCGTTGCGATGAACTTGCTCGAAGCGATGCTGCTTTGGGCGGACAACGTGAACCCCATTTGGACCGAGCAGCGCATCGATCCGAGAATTCACTCAGCGATCAACTACATAGCGCGCGAGTTTCAGCATCCGTTGAATCTCCAACAGATTGCTCACCACTCGGCCCTTTCCGTATCGCGTCTGGCGCATTTGTTCAGAGAGCAAATGGGCGTGACGCCCATGGAGTACGTTGAGGAGCAGCGCATCGGGCAAGCTCGTGAGCTTCTGTTGATGAGCGACCAGCCGATCACATGGGTTGCAGCCGAAGTTGGCTTTGAGGATCCGCTCTACTTCAGCCGTGTGTTTCGACGACGCACGGGTAAGAGCCCGCGACAATGGCGCGGCACTGCCCGGCTTGAGATCGGTGGGCTCGGGGGTGCGCCTGAGCGGCCAAAACGGAGATAATGCGTTTGCAGACGGCAAAACTTGTTTAGCAAGATCGTCCATACACTTAGCAGGTGACTCCCTAGCGAGTTCAGCTTCCGTGCTTCATTCTTAGAGCACGGTGACACCAGTCGCGCCCAACAGGGAGCGCATCGATGAGCGCGTTGTTGCGCCCATTTACGATTGTTCGAGGACCCATGCAAAACGGATCACACCAGGCAAGCTGGCGCCTAGCCACCACTCCATTATTGGCCCTACTCGTCGCGTGTAGCGCCCAGGTTGGTTTGCGCCCTGGTTCCACGCGCATGGACGCCAACGGACACCCCGTCGACGCGAATGGCAATCCTGTCGATGCCAACGGTAACCCGATCGCCAGCGCGACCGGTGGCGCCGGCAACACGAATACCCCTGGTGGAACGGGTGGCACAACGATGGTGGACCCTGTCACGGGCCTGCCTGTTCCCGTAACCGCCCCACCAGACCCGACGGGAGCACCAGGTGTTGGTTTCTTTACGCCGCGCTTCAGCCGTTTGAGCTATCGCCAATGGGTTAACGCCACCAAGGATCTCCTGATGCTTCCGGACTTGAGCGGCCTTGAAACGCGGATCACCAAAGATGCCCTCGCAAACTTCGACAACGAAGCGTCAAAATTGATCGTCACGCCAACGCTGCGCGCCGATTATCAAGCGGCGGCTGAGCAACTTTCAGCCCGAGTTGCCGGAGATCCTGTCGCACTGGCACGCCTCATTCCCGCGAACGCCCCAGCTGATTTGGCAGGCAAAGAACAGGCGTTTATCACTACGTTTGGAACTCGTGCGTACCGCCGCCCGCTTGAGGCAAGTGAACTCGGCGAAGCGTCGAAGTTGTTTGAGCAGGCACCAACTTTGATGCCCGGTAAAGATCCCTTTCTGGGCGGAGCTGAGCTCACGATGCAGTTCTTCTTGCAGTCACCGTACTACCTGTATCGAAGTGAACTATCGACGGCGCAAGTGGGGTTGGTCATTCCACTCAACGACTATGAGGTCGCGTCCAAGCTCGCGTTCTCGCTGAGCAACACGATGCCCGACGATGCCCTGTTTTCGTCGGCGGCGAGCGGAGGGCTCAAGAGCCGTGATGTCGTGCTGGCGCAGGCGCAACGTTTGTTGTCGACACCTGCCGCCGGCGCCACGCTCGACAGCTTTCATTCTCAGCTGTTACGCCTCGGAGGCTTGGACACGCTGGCGAAAGACGATGTGCTGTTCCCGGGTTTCACGCCCGCGGTGGCTGCTAGCCTTGGCCCAGAATCCCTCGCGTTCATGCGCTGGGCGTTCACCGAAGGCCACGGCATGAAAGATGTATTGACGCTGCCGGTTACCTTCGCTAACAGCGCGATCGCGGGCGTTTATGGCCTCCAGGGAACGTTTACCAACGACCTCGTTAAGGTCGATCTCAAACCCACGGAGCGCGCAGGGCTGCTGACTCGGCTCGGCTTTCTTGCTGCCAACGCCAGCCGCACCAACCCGAGCCCGATCCGCCGTGGTGCCTTCATCAACGAACGCATCTTCTGCAAAATGCTACCACCTCCGGCACCGGGCGCCACACCTTTGCCTCCTACCAACGGCACAGAAACCAGCACCAACCGCCAACGTGTCGAGGCCCACACGAGCGTTTGCGGCGCCGCCTGCCACACGGCCATTATCAATCCTCCCGGGTTCGCCTTCGAGAACTACGATGCCATTGGCGGCTATCGAACGATGGACAATGGCTCTCCGGTCAACTCCGTAGACAGCTACGAATTCACGGCCGGGATGAAGCAGCCCTTCAACGGCCCCATTGAGTTCAGCACGTTCGCAGCCGACAACGCCGACGCTCACCACTGCATTGCGCAACAATGGATGTCCTATCTCTACGCTCGCTCGCCAGCACCCGAAGATGCTGCGCTCCGGGCCTATTTGGGCGAAAAATCCAAGGTTGGCGCGCTCGCCATCAAAGATATCGTCCTCGCACTCGTCAATCACGACGCCTTTCTCACCCGTATCCCTGGAGGGCAGTAATATGACCAACCACAAGCTTCACCCCCATCGCCGTCAATTCTTAAAAGGCATCGGAGGTATCACCCTCGGGCTGCCCTTGCTCGACATCTTCACACGCACTTCGAGTGCAGCAGCATCGACGCCGACCCCCTTCCTCGCCTTCATCATCAACGCGAACGGCTTTCAACAAGGGACTTTTGTCGCCAGCGACGGAACGCCTGATGCCTCAGAAATGTTTTGGCCAGCGTCAACCGGACCGCTCACCCGAGCTGCAATGCTCGAACCCCGCCGCATCACGGGAGGCGAACCCCAGCCATTCTCGGCACAGGGTGCGATGCGTGGCACATCACCACTGGCGGACTACGCCGATCGCTTGTTGATGATCAAAGGTGGGATCCACGACTTCGACAATCCATTCTGCGCTCACTCCGCCAACGACGCGCAGATGCTGACGGCAGCCAAAATTGTCAAAGGCCCCGGGCACATCTCGAATGTGCTCTCCATGGGAGAATCCATCGACAACCGCATCGCGCGCGAACTGAACCCACAGGGCAGAGAGCCGCTCACCTTGCACGCGGGCCAATATTCGGCGGGCGGTCAGGAATACAACGTTCCAGGTTTCATCTCCTACACTGGCCCGATGCAGCAGCGCCCGGCAGAGGCTTCACCGCTTCAAGCGTACCAGCGCATCGTAGGATTGGTCGGAAGCCCGACTCAGCCCGCCCCCATGCCGGGACTTGCCGACGAAGTAGCCGCACGGCGCCTCAGTGTGAATGATCTCCTGCGCGGTCAGATCACTCGCCTTTTAACCCGCAAAGATCTCTCCGCAGACGATCGCACTCGCCTGCAGCAGCACTTTGACTCCATCCGAGAGCTTGAAATGAACATCACGGGAGCGCTGACGCCCACCAAAGTCTCCGAACTCCAAACCGTCGAGGCGATGCTCCACGATGAAAGCACGCACGATAAAATCATTCGTCTCCACATGGACGTCACTGTCTTCGCTCTTTCAGTGGACTACACGCGTGCCGCAACGCTCAAGATCGGCGATCGTGAAGACGACCATCACTTCGGTTTCGCCGGAAATAGCGAGAATTTTCACGATATTTCGCATGGTGAAGGACCGAATCCCTTCGAGGCCCACCACCTCGCCGATATGTACCATGCAGGCCTTTTCAAGTACTTTCTCGATCAGCTTTCCGCTGTGAGCACGCCCACAGGAAGCCTCCTGGATCAAGGTTCTGCGATCTGGACGAACCAACAAGCTAACGGCGCTCACGACGTTAGCCCCTGTCCCTTCATCCTCGCCGGCACCTCCCAAGGCTTCTATAAAAAGGGCTTGTTCGTCGAGATTGATAAAAAGATCTCCAACGCGCGCATGCTAAATACCTTCCTCACGGGCGCGGGCGTCCGGAATTCTGATGGCTCGCCAACTGCCGACTTCGGTGACGCGAGCCTTGCGAAGAACGTACACACGGAAATCATGGCCTAAGTTAGGCAGGGCCGTCGTTTGAGGGGGTGCCTTCGCAGCGAAAGGAGAAAGTAAGCATGCTTACTATCCAATGGGAGAAACAGAGGCTCCCAAGTCTGAGTGGAGAAATAGAGAAGGGTCCAAGCTTCTAGTACGCCTTTGACCTAAAGCATCTGGTGTTCTTGGAGCTTGTTGTACAAAGTGGAACGGCTTACGTTTAAGAGCCGGGCGGCCACGCTACGGTTGCCTCCGGCCACTTTCAGGGCGCGCTCCAGTGCACGTCGCTCGGCCGCGCGCATCTCGACGTTGAGCGGAAAAACACCTTGCTCCGCGGGCGAAGCCTCCGACGGCGCAGGCATCACAGCAGTAGGTAACATTCCGAGGCTTTCGGATTGCGTTTGAAATGTCGCCGCTCCCCCAAGCTCGGCGCTAACTTGCTCGGCTGTTATGCTGGGTCCGGGGGCGAGAACGACCAGGCGCTCGACGAAGTTCTGCAACTGCCGAACGTTACCTGGCCAGCGCTGGGCACGCAGGATCTTCATTGCATCCGGCTCCAACACAAGACCTCGCCGGCCGTTGGCCGCCCCAAACGTCAAACAGAAACTGGCCGCCAAAACCTCAACGTCTTCGCGACGGGCCCTGAGCGGTGGAAGCCAAAGGGGCACAACATTCAGGCGGTAGAAAAGATCCAGCCGGAACTGAGCCCGCTCGACCATGGCCTCAAGATCACGATGCGTTGCGGCGACGATACGAGCATCTACTTGGAGTGTTCGGTTGCCACCAATGCGTTCGAATTGACGCTCCTGAAGCAAACGCAGAAGCTTGGCCTGGAGCGGCATGCTCAGCTCACCAATCTCATCGAGAAAGAGCGTCCCCTTGTCGGCAAGCTCCACCCTGCCAAGCTTCCGGGCCACCGCCCCCGTAAACGCTCCCTTTTCGTAACCGAAAAGTTCGCTCTCAAGCAGCGTCTCGGGCAACGAGGCACAATCAATCTTGACGAACGCTTGGTGAACACGCTGAGAGCTGTCGTGAATGGCGCGCGCCACAAGTTCCTTGCCAGTCCCGCTCTCGCCGCGAATGAGCACCGTGGCCGAGCCCTGCGCCGCACGCTGCAGCGTAGCGTAGGTCTGCCGCATTGCCGGGGAGTTGCCCAAAATTTTAGCCCGGGCGCTCGATGGCGGAGGCGGCGGGCGATCAGCGCTCATTTCCACTTTGGTTAACGCCTTGCGCAGTATGAAAGATACCTGATCGGCACTAAAGGGCGGCTCTAGGTAATCTGCAGCTCCTGCCCTCAGGGCTTGCTCAGCGAAGCTTGGATCGGCCCCGGCTTCCCCTAGAACCACGATCGGCAGCCCGGGCCAGCGCTCCCCAAAGGACTCCAGCGAGGACCAATTGCAGTCACCCGCGTCAGCGAGGAAGACAACTTCGGCCGGCTCGTTCTCCAGGATCTCGTTGGCCTCTGCCACGGTGCCGCAGCTCTTCACGCGTGATCCGCTTCCTTCCAGCAGCCCGCCCAACCGATCGGTGGAAGAAGCCCCTCCTGCCACGATCAAAACTAGTGCACCTTTCCTGTCGCGCATGCCGTTCCTCTACGAGGTGCGGTGCAGGCCCAAGGGGCGGAACCCCGCGTCCGGGGGAGCGTACGTCGAGCGGGGGGCTTCGCGCCAGGGCCCCATGAAAGCGTTCGCGCTTGCCCTTCACTCGGCCGCCATTCCGAAGCTAACGGGCCGATCCAACAGGTGTCCAGGTCGTTACACAACTTGTTCAACCTACCGAACAAACTCCTTGGATCTTTTTTGGGGTGGCCGCGTGATTGCCCGAGGGCGCTGTGAGGCACGAAGCCTGAACATTGCCGTCGCTTCGCAGGCGTGTCCGAGGCTGAGGCTGTGGAAATGACGGTTGTCGATTTGCGTTGGCAGTTGGTTCTCGACCGCCTTGGCTCTAATCCCTCCTTCAGAATGCGGCACGGCGGAAAAACTCTCAATCTCTGCTCAGTTGGAGCGTGGCACGTGCTGTGCAGTTGTGGGTTTCATCATTCACCGAGGGAACACACCATGAAACTTCCTACATTCAAAACATCCGCAGCCCTCACCATCTCACTTCTGCTCAACGCCGGTTGCGCCGTTTCCGCAGTGCAACCAGCAGCAGCGCCGCCATCTACGACAACCCGCGCCTGATCTCACTGGGAGGGCTCAGGAGCTTGAAGAACGCAGGCAACATCACCTTTGAACGCAACCGCTCGCTCGCTGTGAACCTTGGATTTCTCGATGGGCTTGAGAGTCTAGAAGGTAACCTGGTGCTCTCCGGGAGCCTGGGTCTAAAATCCCGCGTGTCTGCGCTCAAAGAGCGCCCGGGCATCGATCACCGCCATCTGGAAGGAGCCGGCACCTGGCACGCCGGCACCGCCCTCAGCGCCAAGCAAGAGGCTCCGCTGAACCGCACCACTAACTAAAGCAACGCGTGTCCTTGCAACGCAAGCGCGACCTCTGCACCGGCATATTCGGCACGACTGTCCAAAGATCTGGACACCACCGAGAGCGCCGCCCATTTCACCCTTCGGACTGCGTGGCTCCGATTCAGCTGAATCGGGACTAGCAAAATCCGCGCGCGCCAGCCTAGGCTCCGTGCATTCAGGAGTTAAAATGTTACGTCGCTTGATTCGCGTGCTCAGCTTTGCCGCAATAGCCATGGCGTTCGGCTGCGGGCAAACGAGCCATTCTGGGCCGGCTCGAGTGGCGAGCACAAGAGGCAGCGCCATCGTTGTAAGCGGCGATGGAAAAGTGGCCGTTGTGTGTCATCGAAGCACCGGTGTTGTCACCGTTCTTCGGCTAACGCCTGGAGCTTCAGCCGCTTCGTTGGTTGCCGGCAAGACAGAGCTGGATCTGGGTTCCGATTGGGAGCCTTGGAGCGCGGTGATCGGGGCGGATGGGGACACGGCGTACGTTGTTTCTCGGCGGCAGCAGGTAGTTTTGCGAATTCTAAATCTGCACGGTACCCCCATTCGCGACAACGACGCCAGCGATGTTGCCGTGGGATCGGAGCCAACATCCATCGCGATCTCGCCGAGCGGGGCGCGGATTTTTGTGGCCAACTTCGGCGAGGGCACGATCAGCGTCATTTCCACGTTCGATCTGAAAGCTCGCAAGCTCGACTTGAACGAAGCGCTGGTGAGAACCGGTGTGCTCGGTTCCGTGGAGCCGCGCGCGGCCCTAGCACACCCGCGCGCCCTTGCTATCACGGATAATGGGGATGCCAACGACGCCGACGAGACGCTCTACGCCACCGAATTCTTCTCGCAACCTCTGCCCGAATCCGAGACACCCACCGCGGCCGATGACGTCACTCACTTCAATCGCAATCGGCAAGGGTTCGTTTATCCCGTCAGCTTTGCAGCGGGCGAAGTTGGCACACCAATCGCGATCCAGGGTGTCGACAACACGGGCTTTTCAGCCGCGCCTAATGCGAAGCTTCCGACGGCGATCGTAGAGCGTCCTGTTGGGTGCTTTCCGAATCAGCTCTATTCTGCGGTCGCAGCCAACGGTCGGTTGTTTGTGACGAGTGAATGCGCTTCGCCCGTGGGGCCACTTGGGCCGGACAAGAACGCGGACGGGACCACCAATCCCGCTAATTTCAAGAAGCTCGTGCATCCGGTGGTGTTCGTGATCAACACCAAGGCCAACCGGGAAATCCCCGAACATCGCTTGCTCCTGAATCAGCGCCTCGAGCAACACTACACGGACGATTTGGCGGAAACGCGCCGAATGGCGTTGATCCCCAACGATATAGCCGTTACCCAGGAACCTAACTCGGAGCTCAAGGTTTGCACCACTGCCCTCGGTTCTGATTCTGTGTTCTGCAGTCAGTACGGGGAAGATGGCTTTGGCGACATCGGCACTGCGGGTGCGCGCTATGTCGATCTTCATCCGTTGGATCAAGAGGCGGGACTCCTTCCGATCGGCCTCTCCTTCACTGGCAGCGAGCCGGCAGCCGTGGGCTTGGTTGCCAATGATGGGAGCCAGAACGTTTCAGTGTTTGACCTTAAGGACTCCGTGGTTCGCGGAGCGACGAAAACAGCCGAGCTTTCACCAAGGGCCAAGGCTGTGACCTCCGAGAGAGCGCACAACGGTCGCACGCTTTTCGCAACGGGGCTCAGCGCCTGGTCCTTCAAAGGACAAGGCTGGCTCTCCTGCGAATCCTGTCATCCGGACGGGCTTTCGGACGGCGTCACCTGGTTTTTTGCGCGCGGCCCTCGCCGCACGATCTCAACTGCTGGCACCTATGATCAGAGTTCACCGCAGAAGCGGCGGCTGATGTTGTGGACGGCCAGCATCGATGA
Organism: Polyangiales bacterium; assembly: GCA_038246305.1. Classification (GTDB taxonomy): domain Bacteria; phylum Myxococcota_A; class Polyangia; order Polyangiales; family Polyangiaceae; genus JBBRRP01. The sequence goes on from JBBRRP010000014.1 coordinate 50,927, forward strand.
GATCCACGATATCGAAGGCATTACACGCGGAGTGGCAGGTGGTTCGGGCGCCATGCTGTGGAATTATCTCGGCGAGCCGAACAATGATTTTCGGATCCAATACGACGGAAGCCCCGTCACGCCGAGCACCCCCGAAGCGCCAAAACCCAGGCCCACCTCCCAGCTGCGGAACAACCTGAACAACTCGCTGGCGTCGCTCGTCAGTGATCGCTCCTGCCCAGTAGATGCAGCGCAATGTAACAGCACGCGGATCTCGGATTCGAACGATATCGATGCCTTCATTCGAACGGTGAAAACACCCCGCGCACCCACCTACCTTGAACCGGGGGACGTGAGCGACGGAGCGCGCTTGTTTCAAGAGGGTCGCTGCAACGGGTGCCACGCGGGCAGCGCCTTCACACTGTCCAACGTCTTTTATGAGCCGGGCCCCATTGCCAACGGGGAGCTTCCCTATAGCCCTCCTCCCGCCTTAACAGACTCGATGCTTGGCTCACTCAGAACCACGCTCTACTCCGTTAGCAGTCAGTGGAGCACGCTGAATCCACCGGCAAAGAACGGCTCGGCTACCTTGCGCCGGTGGGCTCCCGGAACGGACGATCCCATCGCGTACGCGTACAGTGGCGCCACCGCAGGTAGCGACCAAATCAATTGCATCCTGCGAGATGTGGGCACTTTTCCGGTGCAGCCCGCTCAAGCACCGTGGGCTCTCATCGGCATCACACCCGAAGGTGCACCGCCCGTGCGCGAGCTCAAGCAAGACATGGTGAGCCTCGCCATGGGCCAAACCGGCTTCAACATCCCTTCATTGCTCGGCCTCAGCGTGGGGGCTCCCTATTTTCATGCTGGGAATGCGCGCACTTTAGAAGAAGTGTTGGACAAAGCCTTCAGCAAACATCATCAGGCCTTTGTCCCAGGGTTTCTCGCGGACTCAGTGGCAGAGCCCCAGAAGCGCGCGGCCCAGGTCAAGTCACTTGTAGCTTACTTGCTTTCGATCGACGACAGCTCACCGCCCATAGCGCCCGCCGAGGTGTTTGGGGGATCGCCGGATCTCTGTGAAGCTGTACCGGGTGTTACCGTGTTCGGGCCAGTGAGCGGCATACCCGGAACCGGGGCGGGAGGGAGCGGCGGGGCTCCGGGTGCTGGTGGGGCGGCTTCGGGAGGTGCGGGAACCGCTGGAATGGCGAGCGTTATGCCAATGCCAAGCCCACTCGGAGACGGAACGGCCATCGCTAGCGCCGGACAAGATTGCAAAGGGTCCCCTTTTCCTGTCGCCTGCGCCGGGCATGCCCAGAAGACGCAGTTAGTCTGTAAGGGCGGAGTGTGGCTTGTGAACCAGATATGCTCCGTGGATTACAACTGCGACACGACGCCGGGGCCGACGGCAGGTCAATGCCAGGCGATCGTGCCTGAGTGCGCTACGAGGCAAGCGAACGCGACGGTGTGTCAGGGCTTGAATCGGATGGCGTGCGGAGCGGATTTGGTGAGCACCACAGCCATCGAGGTCTGCGGGGGAGGCTGCGTGTCTGGGGCCTGCACAGCATGCGAGCCGTTGACGAAGCGGTGCACAGACGGCGGCTCCCAAACGTGTGATGCGAGTGGGGTGGGGGCAGCAACGCCGTGTCCAGATAGCACGCCGGTGTGCATCGGAGCAGGCTCATGCGGATCACCTCCGAGCTGCGCTGGGCTGGCGGCAACGTGCGGCGCCTCAGTAAACACGAATTGCTGCGCCACGACGACAGTACCTGGCGGGACGTTCAACCGGAGCAACGACGCGAGTTATCCGGCAACCGTGAGCGACTTTCGGTTGGACAATTACGAGGTAACGGTAGGAAGATTCCGGAAGTTCGTGGCGACCTACAGCCAGGGAATGATCCCAGCGGGCGCGGGAAAGAATGCGAACAACCCGGCGGACCCTGGGTGGGATATCGGGTGGAACGCGAGCCTGCCAGCGGACGCGGCCGCGCTCACCGCCGCCGTAAAGTGCGATGCAACGTTTCAGACGTGGACAGATGGAGCTGGAGGCAACGAAAATCGACCGATCAATTGCGTGAACTGGTATGAGGCGCAGGCGTTTTGCATGTGGGACGGAGGTCGGCTGCCGACAGAAGCAGAGTGGAACTACGCGGCCGCGGGGGGGAGCGAGCAACGGGTGTACCCATGGGGAGGCGCGGTGCCTGGAGCGAACGCGAGCTTGGCTGTGTACGGGTGCTACTACAACGGAGCAGGAAGCTGTAGCGGCGTGGCTAATATCGCGCCAGTAGGCTCGGTGGTAGCGGGGAACGGCAAGTGGAGTCAGTCAGACCTTGCGGGAAACCTGTGGGAGTGGAACCAGGACGTGCATGGCACGACGTATTCTGCTTCGTGCAACAATTGCGCTAACTTATCAAATTCCACGAACCGGGTGATCCGGGGCGGTGGCTTCATCGCCAATGCCTTGAACCTCGCCTCGGCCGACCGCGGCAGCAGCATCCCGGCCGACCACGGCAGCAGTTTCGGCTTGCGCTGTGCGAGGACTCGCTGAGCACAAGGTAACGCTTATGGAAGACTTCAAGATAGCAAGATAGAACAGCGAAGGTGCGGCCACCCAGCCCGGCGGCAGGCGGGCACAGGCCCCCGAAGACTCCCGGGATCAGCGCGGCTCCTGCTCCACGGCCGCTTTCGAGCGGTCGCTCCTACCGGAGCACGTCCTCTAAAGTCTTTGCGGCTACGACGCGCGCTGCAAAGCACCGTTCACCGCCCGGCCTTCTCCGCTCCGGTGTTTCTTAACTCATCGAGAGGTGGACTCTGGGCGCGGGAAAGGCCGCCCTTCAGATCGGGGGCCAGGCACTCGGTGAGCTTCGAGCCGCAGCCCTCCGGCTCGCATCTTCGATGCTCGCTGTCCCGAGTGAATCCCTTTCGGCTCATAATCCTGGGCGCTTCAAGCGTTGAAAGAGAAGGAGAAATGAGGATGACTAAAACCGAGCGTAGAAAACTTGCGGCGCGCTATCCGAAGTTTGTCGAATGGAGTGATGAGGACGCGTGCTGCATTGGGCGCTGTCCGTTGCTATTCGGAGGTGGTGTTCATGGAAGGGACGAGGCCGCCGTGTATAAGGAACTCTGCAAGGTGGCCGAAGAGTGGGTTGCAACCCTGGACAAAGACGGGATAAAGCTTCCGCCAACCAAAATGGCGGGCAGCTACAGCGGGAAGTTCTTGGTGCGAGTGCAACCGGCGCTACACCAGCGCTTGGTTCTGAAGGCGCTGGTGTCGGGGGAGAGCCTGAACAGCCTCGTCGCACGCAAACTCGCCAGTGGTTAGCGCGCCTCGTCGCCCAAGGTTTTGTCTGCGCTAACCTTGGCTTCAAGCTCCGTGAGTTCCGGGCCGTACGTGCCTTCGACGTACAGCGCCTTTCCGAACGGATCCGGCACCGGATCGCCGACTCAGAACGGAGCGGCGATGACAAAGGCGCTGGCCCCTCAGCATTTCCGGCGCGCGTTGCGTGCTCTAGTCACCGTTTGTATGCTTAGCTCGTGGATTTTCGCACCAAGCTACTAGCGACTCTGGGGGCGATTCAGCCTGTTTTGGATGAGCCTGGTGTGCTCGTAGCCGGCTCAGAAGTCCCCAATTTGCTTGAGCTGGATGCGCGTTCATCACTCATCGTGTCTGACGACGTGGACATCGCCATTCCGATTTCTCGGCACGAGCAAGTCAAGCATCGTCTCAAGCAAGTTCACGATCTCGAACCATCGCGTGAGGAGCCCTCGGTGTGGTTGCCAAAGAAGCCTGGGATGATGGAGGTCAACTTCATCGGAATGGACACCGAGCAGGTGCGGCCCGGAGAAACTTTCGTATTTGACGACGCTGAGCTGCCGCTACTGGTGTTTGCACATCTGGCGTTCCTTCGCCCGGGAACCCCCATCATTGCCGAAGGCGTTACCATCCCGCTACCGCGCCCCGCAGGCCTCATGCTGGAGAAGCTGGTCACTGAGCGGAGCGGGGTGAAGGGGGACAGGGATTTGCTAGTCGTTCTAGGCCTGATTCTGGTCTCGAGTGCCAGCGACATAGCGGAAGTCATTCAAATCTACAGCGCACTACCCCACGATCGTCGCCACGCAATCCGCTCCAATCTAACGCTTCTTTCTTTGCTGGAACCACACGCCAACATGCCCGATCCGCACGTTCATCGTCAGCGGGTTAACGACTTGTTCGCACAGCTCCCACCCCCGGGCCTCACATGACTCAACGTCTGCATGAGAAGGTGCGCCAAATCAAGGAACGCGAGGCTATCCGCGCCTGGGAATTTCGCCAGCGGCACCATAGTAATGGGCTCTGGTTCAGGTTGAGGGAAGCCCTCGTGTACGCAGAGAGCGCCTGGGCTATCGGGCCCGAAGATGCCGCTGCCTTGACGCAAAGGGGCGCTTTTCCGCTTGCCGTAGGCAAGGAATTCCATCCGCCGAAAAGCATATTTATCGTTTCAAGCGCGGAACTTTTGACGTTACCAAGCCGCGTAGCACTCCCCATGCGTCTTGGCCCCGAGTTGCTCGGCGCCGAGCATCTGGCGCTACTACCATTTAAGCCAGTCGGTTAGCGGCGAATGTAAACGTCAGGGTGGCGCGGCGCCACCCTATGTCAATCGCATACAGAAGAAGAAGAGTTGCACTTCCCCGAACAACAATCGGTGCCCTTAGAGCAAGGGTAACCCGATTCTTGCGCGGTCAAGCACACGTGGTGCATCGGGGCGGGGACCACGTTGCAAATGTCAGGCTTCCCAATAGCATGTGGGCAGTGCAAGAGCTGGGAGGCCTCCCCGTACGCTGCGAACTCGCAGTGGCGGTAACGGCAGTCTTGATCGGCCAAGCTGTTGAGGTCGGTGCAGGTTTTCATGCACGATCCATCCGCTAGATACGTGCTGCAGTTATTCGCCATGCAGGCGCAATACAGCTCACAGGCGGTAACCACCGCAGACTGCGCACAGGCTACACCGCACCGAGCAGGATCCGCGAGGCACCCCTGAACTTGTTGAACGTCGCTGGTTCCAGAGAGGACCGTCTCGGCGCAGTTGGTCTTGGGATCATCATCCTTGCAATCCTTGCCGAGGCACTGAAGGTAATCTGAGATGGTACCGCGGCATGTCTTGGTGGCGAGGCACGAGGTTAGGTCGTCAGCACACTTTGCCTTCACGCAGTCGCTGCAGCTCGTGGTGACCGTCGTGCACTGCCTCTGCACTTGGGGTAAAGTTGTTACGCTAACTGGCGCTGTGGCGGCTTTTTCTTCGGCCGGTTCGATTCCGAGCACCGCGTTGCAACCAGCCATCGTGAGCGGGAGGAGCACTGCCGCGCGTGCAAAAGCTTGCCAATGGTTCATTAAAACTTCCCCTCAATCATCAGGCGCCCACTCCCAGGGCTTGCTTCCAGCCCGCCCGAAATTGTCATCGTTGGTGGTCTGAACGCTGCCTTTTCGGGGCTCGGCCCGGAGTCAAACAGCCAGAGAATGAGCGCTCCACCAAGAGCCGCTCCACCCACTGCAAAACCAACGGTGGCGATGTCCCCCAGGTGGCGTGCATCGTTACGCAAATCAACCCCGCCCGCACTGCATTGATTGGGGTTGGATGTGTCACACTGTTTCTTGGAGGCATCGTTCTTCGATACCGCGTTCACCGCGAGCGCCGTCCCGGTTCCCAGCCCCGCCACACCGAGTATACCCAAACTCCATACTAGTGTCTTGGAGCCCCCCGACCGCCCATGGGTGTCACCATCCAGAGGTGGCGTCACCGAAGCACCCTTTGCCACCACAGGCTTCGCCGCGGCACCGCTTAAAGAAGATGGTGCGATGCTCGGCCCGGAGGCGCTCAACTTCCGAAGGGGTGGGCACTCAAAGGTGGTGATGCTTCCATCAGCAACACGCACGGTGGCTTTGAAGGGCTCGTACCCTTCGGCCTTGACCAGAAGCTCGTGCTCACCACGATCCACCGGTAAATCCGTATCCCACTGAGCGTCCCCCACCCGCATGCCATCCCTCTCAATCGTCATGCCCTCCACGCGAGCTGCACCTGGGACCTGAATCCGAATATGCCCCAACTTTGGCTCCAGCGCGGCAGCCTTTTCGCTCGCTAGGCGCTCTCGCGTCGTTTGCCCAGAGGAGGATGCGAGCGATTCCACCTCAAGGAACTGCGCCCACGCACTCGCGAGAAGCCCCTGCGCCTGTAGGCACGTTGCGAGGTGAAACTGAGTGCCGATGCCGGGGTCGAGGCGCTGACTCTCTGCGAGCTTGGGGCACGCTTCTTGGTATTTCCCGGCCTTCATGAGCGACATTGCCTGATCGAATATCGCCTGGGCGCCCGCAGGATCGCGCTCCTCTGCACTGGCTGTGCCGGAAAATGCAAGCATGCCCAGCGACAATAGCACGGCCCAGCCACCCCTCCCCAAGGCAGCACGGATGGCATTAAAAGGCAGCGGCTGGTTACTTCCTTCCCTTAAAGATCTTGCTCTCATCCGGTTCGGCATTCGGGGGTGGCTGCTGCTGTTCATATCCGGGACTTCTCTGAGTTTTCTCCGCTGTATGCCCAGGGCTGGGCACTGATTTTCTGAGGCTCTGAGCTTTCGCTGGTGCCCTCACTTTGGAAGGATCAGGCGAATCATTCTTATGCACAACCGCTGGTGCTGTTGGCGCCCACACGGCTGGCGGCGAGGCGGGCAGCTCGTGGCTTTGCTGCGGAGGGAGCGTGTTTTCAACGTGCGATACCAGTAAAGGCGAAGCCGCCGGGGCTGAACCGGGTACGTTGGTGGCAACGCCGGGCGATGGCTGGAACAGACTGTGTACGATTAGCAAACCCAGCCCACCTATCAATAGTGCTCCAAAGAGAAGCCAGCCAGGCCGAACGCGCCGAGCCCGACCCACCCCAACTGTTGGATTCGGTCGCGAATCCACGTGTACTGCCGGCACGGACAGCATCGTTCCCGCGCCATTCGGCCGTGGAAGCGCCATTTGGTTCTCGCCCTTCCGCGTGACGGGCGCCGCTTGAGGTTCAACAGTGGGGCTCACCGGTTGAGCGCGACTGATTGGAATTCCGGGGCTCAGACTGACGCGCGCATACCGCGTCAGGATCTTTTCGAGCTCCAGCAAGTTCGGTTCGCGGTTCTTGACCTCACGGACGAGCATTTGTTGAACGATGCCCGTAACATCGTGGGGCAACTCCGGGGCCAGTCGCTCAAGCGGCGTGATGGCGCCGCTAATTAGCCGCGAAATAACTTCGGCCAAATTTCTCCCCTCCACCGGACGCGTTCCAGAAAGGCACTCGTAGAGAATAACCCCGAGCGACCAAATATCCGCGCGGTGATCGACACCGTCGTTGGTTAGCTGTTCCGGCGCCATGTAACACGGCGTTCCCAAAAAAGCTCCAGCTTCGGTCAAAAGCACTGACTGGCCGAGCTCCAAGTAGTGTTCGGCAGCGAGCTTCGCGATCCCGAAATCAAGCACCTTCACAAGCGTGCCCGCGGCCGCGCGCGCCAGAAACAGATTATCCGGCTTCAGGTCTCGATGAACGATCCCCATCGCATGCGCCGTGCCGACCGCGGACAGTACGGGCAGAAGGAGCGCGGCTGTTTCTTCGACGCTCAGCCGTTCCTCACGGACCAGCTTTTCTCCCAACGTCTCGCCTTCAAGAAGCTCCATCACCAGAATCGGCGAGTGATCCTCCAGCTCGAACACGTCGAGCACGTCAACCACGTTGGGATGGCGGAGCGCGCTGGCAGCCGTGGCCTCTCTCAGAAAACGCTGCCGAACGTCGTCACGATGTTGCACATCAGGCCTAAGAAATTTTATCGCCACCGGCTTTTTGGTCACCACGTGCGTGGCCGCCCAAACGGTTCCCATTCCCCCCTCCCCCAAGTGGCGCTCCAAGCGATAGCGCCCTGCTACCAAGCTTCCCTTAAGGGCTGACAAATCCGCCACCTTCGACACGCGGCGGACCTTACTTCACTTGCTTTAGACAATCACCCCATTTCTAGTTCTCGGCCTGGAGGTCCTCTTCCGAAACCAGCGTCCAAAGCCGAGGAACGGAAGCCACCCCGGCGACCCCGGGCCTTTCAAATTGACTCCAATTGGCGAGAAAAGTACATGATGCGCAAACAATTAACCACGAGCCGCGCTGTGGGCGCCAGCGTCCTCGACTAGTTCTAAATCGGTCTGTGGTTAGCCGCGCGGGGACCACAGGGAGCTGTGAGGCACGAAGCCTGCACATGCCAACGGTTCCTCGCACCCACTGTCCAAGATCTTGAACAACTTGCCCAAGATCCTGCACACCTTCATCGAACGAGTCAGGCGGCAGCGTGAGAAGCCGCGTGTTACCCACTCGGCACACCTCTTGCTCATGCGGCCCCGGAGGACATATGCGACGTTTAACTCAAGCACTAGGATTCACATCTCTTCTTCTGGCCGGCGGAGGCGGGCTGCTCGCCGCGTGTAGCGACGGAAGCGGTGGGAGCAACAGTTCAGGAACGGGAGGCAAGGCCCCGAGCGGAGGCACGGCTACCACGGGAGGCGCAGGGCCGGCGAAAACCGGGGGCGCCAATTCGGGTGGAACCGGCAGTGGCGGTATGCCTGCCGCAGGCGGAGTCACGACCGGGGGCGTTCTCGGGTCTGGCGGCCAGTCAGCCATGGGCGGTGGCAGTGGGACCGTCGGCGGAGCGAATAACACGGGCGGGGCCGCAGGTGCCGGAAATGGCGGTGGCGGTGCGGGCGGTGAAGTGGCTGGCGGAGGCGCAGGCGGTGTGACGTGTCGTCGAAGCGGATTCCAGGATGCGGAGCTAGCGAAGCTGAATACGCTGTCGCCGCTTCCCGCACCCCCAGCCGACCCGACCAATCAATATGCCGACAATGTTTTGGCGCGAGCACTAGGTCAACGCTTCTTCTTTGACAAGGCTTTTTCAGGTGCAATCGGAGCGGCAATCCAGACCGTCAGTCCTGCACAAACGGTCGTTAATCCGCTTGGAAACACGGGGGAAGCGGGCAAAGTGGCGTGCGCGAGCTGCCATACGGGTCCATCCATGGATGATCGCGGAAGCCCGCTCCAGATCATCTCGCTTGGTACGGGCGCTGGCACTCGCAACGCGCCCGGTGTGGTCAATAGCTCTTTTTACCAATGGACCAATTGGGGCGGTCGGTTCTCCGCACAGTGGGAATTGTCCGTCGCCGTCGCTGAAAACGGCGTGCTGTTGAATAGCAATCGCTTGAAGATCGCGCACCGGATTTTCAGCAAATACAAGACTGAGTACGAGGCCATTTTTGGCGCGCTTGAGCCCGAAATTGGCACCAACACCACCAGGTTTCCCGCCGAAGGCAAGCCCACGGTCGCGGCTTTTGATGGCATGGCTGACGGCGACAAGACGATCATCAATCGCATCTTGGTGAACTACGGAAAAGCCATCCAAGCCTACATGCGGCAGGTCGTCAGTCGAAACGCTCCTTTTGACAAGCTCATGGCCTGCGAGGCGAGCACGATGAGTGATTCTGCCATGCGGGGCGCACAGCTTTTCGTCGGTAAAGCGAAGTGCAGCAGCTGCCATTCAAGCTCCCATTTCTCGGATGACGCGTTCCATAACCTGGGAGTGCCCGAAATCGACGAAGGCATTGTGGGCAGAGTTCACGCAGCCGATACTGGGCGTTTTAAGGACGTTCCGGGTCTTCTGACGAGTGTCTTCAACTCCGCCGGGACCTTTAGCGACGACGCTGTTACCGGGGCCGCTCGCCTTGCGGGGCTCACCAATCCTGCGGCTGATTCGACCAAGGCGGCGTTCCGTACGCCGGATCTACGCGGTGTCGCCAGCACGGCGCCGTACATGCATGCCGGTCAGTTCGCGACGCTAGAAGCCGTCATCGACTTCTACAACGCCGGTGGTGGTACTCCGCAAGCGGGCACCACGAAGGACGTCGGGCTGACGGTTTTGAATCTCACGTCCCAAGAGAAGACTGACTTGGTGGAGTTCTTGAAGTCGCTTTCGGGCGATGCGGTGACTCCGGCGCTCTTGGTGGATACGTCGGCGACACCGTGAAACAGGCAGGGGGGAGGTTCCATGTGGGTCGAGCGCAATCTGATGCAGCTCTACCGCGCACCACGAGCGTGCGCGACGTGCCTTTGCACGCCGTATTCAATGCTTTTTCAAAATAGTTTTCTTCGTCCCGAGGGAACAAATCTTTTGGACTCAGGGTTACCCATGCAAATCAGACGGTCCTCTGCCACGGACCACCCCGGGGCAGATCAACTTATCGTTTAGTCCGAGAGTTGGATCGCAAATCGGACGGCAAACAATCTGGGAGTCCCAAAATGAGTAAAATTACCTCTGCTTTCGCCGCAATGACCCTTTTAGGCGTGACCGCCGGCCTGGTAACGCCAGCTTTTGCTGCCGAAAAGAAGGCGAAGTGCGACGCCAGTGGCAGCGTCTGCAAAGCGGGCGCGAAGGGGTGCACGGTAGCCAACTGCAAGAAGAAGTAACGCGGTCTGCCGCGGGCTTCGGCCGAGGATACGCGCCAGGCGTCGTCAAAACGTTGCCTGGCGTTTCCCTTTACAGAGCGTACAAGCTGGGCAAAAGCCCACGCTTTTCGAGTACTCGTACAATTTCGTGAGCCGCTTCCTCGGGGTCCTGATTCTCGGCTGAAACACGAATGTCCGGCTCGGCCGGCGCTTCATACTCGGGTGCTGGATGTGTCGGGTCGTAGGCTCCACGGCGGTCACGGGTTTCACAAACTTCGCGCGGTGTTGCTACATGCACTTCCACGAAGCGTTCCGGACCCACGGTGTCGCGGAGTGTGGCTCGATCGCTGCGAAGCGGCGTGGCAAAGGCGAAGATGACGAGAATGCCGGCGTCGGTCGCGCGGCGTGCGAGCTCCGGTGCTTGGAGGGGGCTCCCGCCGTCTGCGCGCGCGCCACGGCTGTGGCCATCTTCTGGGTCGATGACCAGGGCGAAGCGGCCTTGATCAAAGAGGCGGCGTTCGAGCGCGTAAGCGACGGCACGTTTGCCGGAGCCGGGCAAACCGGTCAGCCAAATAGTCGCGCCCTTCTGACCGAGGCGTTCCGCACGCTCGGCTTGGCTGATTTGCGAGCGCGGCTGCTCAACACCGAGGGCCTCTTTTTCGGCTTTGCTGAGCGGCGGGGGCTCAGCGTCTAAGATCATGCCGGCGGCGACGGTATTGTTAGTGAGTGAGTCGATCAGGATGAAAGCGCCGGTGCTGCGATTCTTGACATAAGCGTCATAAAAGAGCGGCTTGTGGCAAGAAATAGTAACGCGGCCAATGTCGTTCAACTCCAAGTGAGCGGCAGGCTTCTGCTCCAGCGTCTGCTCGAGGTCGATGGTGTGTTGAACACTCCGTACTTCAGCGCGCACGAGCTGGGTGGTGTGTTTCAGTAGGTAGCTTTTTTGGAGATCGAGCGGCTTCTCACTCATCCACACCAACATCGCGTCGAAACGTGTGGCCATCTTGGGGGCGTTATCTGGGTGCACCAACATATCACCGCGACTGATGTCGATTTCTTCGGCCAGACGCAGCGTCACGCTGCGCGGAGCGGCGGCCGTCTCAAGTTCGCCTTCGAAGGTGTCGATCCCTGCCACCCGGGTGAGCTTGCGCGAGGGCAACACGAGGATGGGATCGCCTTTCTTCACGACACCCGAGGCAATCGAGGCCGCAAAACCGCGATAATTCAGATTTGGTCGGAGCACGCATTGCACCGGATAGCGAAAATCCGAAAGGTTGAGATCTCGATCGAGCGGCAGGGTTTCCAAGAGCAGTAACAGCGTCGGGCCGCCGTACCAAGGCATCTGCGTGCTTGGATGGGCCACGTTGTCGCCGAGCTTGGCGCTGATCGGGACAAACGAGACTTCTGAAAAGCGAAGTTGAGCGGTGAACGCCTTGAACTCGGCGCTGATTTCGTCGAAGCGCGCCTGGCTGTAAGCTTCAAGATCCATCTTGTTCACGCACACGATCAGGTGCGGGATCCCCAACAGCGAAGCGATGTAGGCGTGGCGCCGCGATTGCTGGAGCACGCCCAGCCGCGCATCGATCAGGATCACTGCGACGTGCGCAGTGGAGGCGCCCGTGGCCATGTTGCGCGTGTATTGAGTGTGGCCCGGCGTATCGGCAATGATGAATTTGCGCTTCTCGGTTGAGAAGTAGCGATAGGCCACATCGATCGTGATGCCCTGTTCGCGCTCTGCTTTGAGGCCGTCGGTGAAAAACGAAAAATCAATCTCTTCGCCCGTGCGCTTTGAGGCCTTTTTTACCGCTGAAAGCTGATCTTCATAGATGCCGTGGGTATCGTGCAAGAGACGCCCAATCAGCGTGGATTTGCCGTCGTCCACCGAGCCCACCGTAACAAAACGCAACAGCTCCTTGTTCTGGTGGCGCTCGAGGTAAGCTTCGACGTTGCTCTCGATGAGCTTCTGCTCGTCCACGGCTTGCATGGGTTGGATGGAGGATTGGGCTGTCTGTGAATCTATTGCCACTTGAGTGTGCCTTGTTTCAATAACGGGGGTAGAGCCGGGGGGCAGAACGGGGGGCAGACCGGGGGGCCGACCGGGGGGCAGACCGGGGGGCAGAACGGGGCGCAACGCGGGCTCGGCGCCGGCTCC
>JBBRRP010000015.1:0-62806 GCA_038246305.1 Polyangiales bacterium
TGCCTCGTTGGTCGTGATGAAGGAAGCCAGGTCGCAAGCCCCTGCCCTGCGAGATCTCGCTGTTGGCCTCGGACTCCTGGCGGTCGCCCTCTCGTGGTTGGTAACACACACAGGCTACGCGCTACGCTACGCTCACCTGTTTTACCGCGATGATGGTGAGGGTGTCGGAGGCCTAGATTTCCCCGGCAAAGCCGCGCCTTCGTACTTCGATTTCGCCTATTTTTCATTCACGCTCGGTATGTGCTTCCAAGTTTCAGATGTGATGGTTTCAAGCGCACAGATCCGCCACACCACGCTTTCTCACGCTCTCTTATCATTCGTTTACAACACCACGATTTTGGCGGTAGCCATCAATCTGGTCACTGGGATGTTTGCTAGCTAGATTTCTCTATGCGTCATGGCTAGCGGAGAGAACCAGCAGGCCCTCACGGTCTGGATTTTCCTTCGCGCCCTAGCGTTGGTGTACCTGTGTGCGTTCCTGTCTCTCGCAACCCAAATCTTGGGCTTGGTGGGGAGCCGCGGAATTCTGCCCGCCGATCAGCTCCTGCAGGCGGTAGCCAAGAGCGAGGGCCTGAGCCGCTACTGGGACTATCCCACGCTCGCTTGGATCAATTGTAGCGACACGGCCCTCGTCGCTTTGTGTTGGTTGGGGATCGCACTTTCAGCACTACTGATTCTCGGCTTGGCCCCTAGGTTGGTGTTGTTGGGTTGTTGGCTGAGCTATCTTTCTTTGGCCACCGTATGCCAGGATTTTCTGTGGTTTCAGTGGGATAGCTTATTGCTCGAGTGCTCGCTCCTCGCTCTATTTGTTGCCCCTCTCAGGCGCTCAGAGCTTGCGTGCCTCATTCCGCCGCCCAAGCTCGGGATCTTTTTGCTGCGTTGGCTTCTGTTTCGGGTCATGTTCGCCTCCGCGGTGATGAAACTTACCAGTGGCGATCCGACGTGGAGAAGCCTGACCGCTCTGAACTTCCACTATCAAACGCAACCCCTCCCAATGTGGACCGCCTGGTACGCGCATGGGCTCCCCGAGCCCTTCCACCACGCTTCTGTGCTAGCCATGTTCGCCATTGAGGGTCCTTGCGCTTTCCTCATTTTTGCCCCACGGCGTTTCCGGCTGTTTGGAGCCTTCGCACTAGCCACTCTTCAGATTTTGATTCTACTAACTGGCAACTACGGGTTTTTCAATCTCTTGGTGCTGGCACTCTGCCTGCTCTTGCTTGACGACCGCGTGTGGCCCGAGTGGCTCCGACAGCGCTGCCGAATAGAAGGCGCTCACGTCCCTTCCCGTGCTCGCCGCATCAGCTCACTCAGCGTAGCGGCGCTCTTGTTGTGGCTCAGCGCGATGCCTATTTTGGGCGCATTTCAACTCAATCTTCGGCTCTTTTGGCCCGCACCTGAGCTCGTCCAGGTGCTCGCTCCATTTCGGGTCGTGAACCGGTACGGCCTGTTTGCGGTGATGACAACAGCGCGCCAAGAATTGATCATTGAGGGCAGCGCAGATGGCACACATTTTATAGCTTACGAGTTCCAGGCAAAGCCAGGCGATCCCAGCGAGCGCCCCAAGTTCGTGACGCCGCACATGCCACGCTTAGATTGGCAGCTGTGGTTTGCCGCCCTGGGAAGCCTACCGGACGCTCCCTGGGTGAGTTCGTTGTGTCAACGCCTGCTGGAGGGTGCACCGGAAGTGGTAAGCCTCTTCCGCCAAAATCCGTTCCCCCAAACCCCACCACGCTTCGTCCGCGTGACACTTTACAACTACCGATTCACCACTCAAGCAGAACACCAAAAGACGGGTGCTTGGTGGATCCGACAGAAGCTAGGTGCGTTTTCTCCGGTGTATCGCCAAGATGGCTACGGTTGGTGAGAGCGTCCGAGATTAGAGGCCGGCAAGAGCAGGCGATGAATATGGCCCACACCCAGCGTTTGCAGGCAGCGCGAGCCCGGCGCTTGTCAGTGCCATCGGGCCGTCCTAAAGCAGATGAGCCATGCACTCACGGATCCCCGTCGGCCTTGTTGCCTTGGTACTTGTTGCGTTGGGTGGAGCAGCGGCCTGCGAACAGAACCGGGCGAGTGCGAAGGCGGTGGGCGGTGCGCCGGTCAAAGCGGCGGCGCTCAAGGTCCGTACGGTTGAAGTGAAGGCGGCGCCGTATGCCGTAGAAATCCCAGCCACCGGCACACTCTTGGCTCGTGAATCTGTGGAGCTGGTGAGCGAGCTTGGCCGGCGCCTGGTGAGGGTGCCGGCGACGGAAGGTGCCCACGTGAAAAAGGGGGAGCTGCTGTTTGAGCTCGATGCCGCAGATCTGGAAGCGGGCCTGGCAAAGCTTGAGGTGCAGATCCGGTCAAATCGCGCCACACTAGCGCGCAACGAAAAGCTGGTAGCCGAGGGTGTTTCGGCTACCAGCGATCTTGAATTGGCTCAGGCAAATCTCGATGGTTTGCTTGCCGAACGGCGCATTTTGAGCGTTACGCTCGCCAAGACGCGAATCACCGCTCCGTTCGCCGGCAGCCTTGGCCTGAGGCGCGTGAGCGCAGGCGCATGGGTCACGCCCACCACCGTTCTCGCACGGCTGGATGATACGTCTTCGCTCAAGCTCGACTTCTCGCTTCCGGAGCGTTACGCGGGGATGGCGGCCGTAGGCGGCAGCTTTCACTTCAAGGTGGCTGGGCAGGGAAGCACGTACGTAGGGCGGATCGCCGCGTTGGACCCCAGTGTGGACCCCAAAACTCGAAGTATCTTGGTCCGCGGTGAAGTCGCGCCCGAGCGAGCGCTTCTGCCGGGCGCCTTTGCTTCGGTCACGCTCCCCATCCGCGTAGAACAAGCCATTTTCATTCCTGCGCTGGCCGTCATTCCTAGCGCGAGTGGGCGCCAGGTATTCGTGGTCGAAGGCAATCAGGCGCGTGCGCGAGTCGTTGAGGTCGGCGAACGCTCAACGGATGGCATTCAGGTGCTCTCCGGTCTTACACCGGGTGATCGAGTGATCGTGAGCCAGCTCTTGCGCCTTCGGGATGGCATCCCCGTTCAAATCGCCCCGGCTCCCTAGGTTAAGATGACGTTAGCTGAGCTCAGTATTCGGCGTCCGGTTCTCGCCGCGGTGATGACGGTGGTGATCATCGTGTTCGGCTTGGTTGGATTCTCTTACCTCGGCGTGCGTGAATACCCTGCCGTGGATCCGCCGGTGGTGACGGTGACCACCAATTATTCGGGAGCCAGCCCCGACGTGATGGCTTCACAGATCACTGAGCCCATCGAGCAGAGTATCAGCGGGATCGCCGGAATTCGTGTCATTTCTAGTAGTTCGCGCGACGGCCAAAGCCAGATCCGTGTGGAGTTTGAACTGGGTTCGGCCATGGACGCCGCTGCCAACGATGTGCGCGACAAGGTGAGCGTCGCTCGACGCTCGCTGCCCGTGGATGCAGATCCCCCGATCGTAGAAAAAGCTGATGCCGACTCAACGCCGATCATATTCCTCACGCTCGAAAGCGAAACGAAGAGTATTTTCGACGTCGCGTACGCAGCCGACACGATTGTAAAAGAACGCGTTCAGACGATCCCTGGTGTCGCCACGGTGCGCATCTTTGGCGACAAACGCTACGCGATGCGGCTCGTTTTGGACGCCGACCAGATGGCCGCGCATCACGTGACACCGAGCGACATTCAGACGGCGCTGGCGCGCGAGAACGTCGACTTGCCGGCGGGGCGCTTGGAGGGCGGTGATACAGAGCTGGGCCTCCGTTCACTCTCCCGGTTGACCACCTCCGAAGATTTCAACCAGCTCGTGGTGCGCAGCGAAAACGGCCGGATCATTCGCTTCTCCGACGTGGGCCGAGCTGGGCTGAGCGCCGAGAATCTGCGTTCTGGAGTCAGGAAGCTCGGAGTGCCGATGATTGGAGTCGCGATCATCCCGCAGCCCAACACGAATGCAATCGCCATTGCCGATGAGTTTTACAAACGCCTCTCCGAGATCAAGCGCGCCTTGCCGGCCGAGATCAGAGCCGACATAGGCTATGATTTCACGACCTATGTGCGGCATTCAGTGCGTGAAGTGGAAGAGACCCTGCTCATCGCCTTTGGCTTAGTCGCGTTCATCATCTTTGCCTTTCTCCGAGATTGGCGCGCCACCATCGTTCCTGTGGTAGCGATCCCGGTGAGCATCGTTTCTGCGTTTTTTATCATGTATGTCGCGGGGTTCTCTATCAACGTCCTCACCTTGGTGGGCCTCGTGCTGGCGATTGGCTTGGTGTGTGACGACGCGATCGTGGTGCTCGAAAATATCTACGCCAAGGTAGAAAAAGGGCGAACTCCGCTGGAAGCTGCGCTCGAAGGCTCGCGCGAGATCTTCTTCGCGGTGGTCTCCACAACCATCACACTCGGCGCGGTGTTTCTGCCGATCATTTTTTTGGAGGGGCTCACCGGGCGTTTGTTCCGAGAGTTTGCCGCGGTCGTTGCGGGCTCAGTGATAGTGAGCGCATTCGTAGCGCTCACACTGTCGCCGATGATGTGTCGCCTGGTGCTGAAGCAGCGGCTGAAGCCAGGCTGGCTGCAGGCTCGAACAGAACCTTTCTTTGAAGCGGTAACGGCTGGCTATCGAGTCTCGCTCTTGGCGTTCCTGCGCGTGCGCTGGCTTGCTTTCCCGCTTCTTGTGGCCCTCGGCACGTATACGTTTTTCGGCTTCCGCGGGCTGAAACGTGAGCTAGCGCCGCTTGAAGACCGTTCCAACATCCGTATCAACGTGAACGCACCCGAAACCGCCAATTTTGAATACACGCAGCGCGCGCTCGATGAAGTGGCGCGCTGGCTCAGTGACAACGTGCCGGAAGTCAGCCGCACGTACAGCATCATTGGTCTTTCGGGAGCCGTGAATACTGGGGTGCAGAATGTTTACCTCACCGAGACCGCAGAACGTCAGCGTTCGCAGGTTCAAATCTTTGAACAAATTTCGAAAGGCCTAGCTGGGTTTCCAAGCTTGCGTGTATCCCCCACGCAGCCGCCCACGATTGGGGACCGCTCCGGAGGTCAACCGCTCCAGTACGTGTTGCAAGCGCCTTCTTATGAAGAGTTGGCGCGAGTTTTGCCCAAATTCTTGCGCGCAGCGCAGGAGCGCCCGGAGCTTAGGTTTGTGGATGCGGATCTCAAAGTGAATCGCGAGCAAGCGTTGGTTAAATTGGACCGCGAGCGAGCAGCGGGGCTCGGTGTGTCTGCTTTAGATCTCGCCACGACGCTCGAATTGGCCTTTGGCGATCGGAGGCTTGGATACTTCGTGCAAAATGGCAAGCAGTACCAAGTGATAGGTCAGTTGGAGCGGCGCTTCCGCAGCACGCCGGATGACTTGAAACGCCTGTTCGTTCGAGCCAAAGGCGGGGAAGAGATCCCGCTCGACAACCTGATCACGATCGAAACCAGCACGGTGCCCGCGGCGATCTATCGCTTTAATCGTTACGTCTCCGCCACCATCTCGGGCGGGCTCGCAGAAGGCCAAACTCTGGGTGACGGCATTCGAGTCTTGGACGAAGTTGCCGCAAAAACCCTCCCGCCCAACTTCAATACGACACTCTCCGGGCAGTCGCGAGAATTTCGCGATAGTTCAGCGAGTTTGTTATTTGCTTTTGGGTTGGCACTTTTGATTGTGTACCTGGTGTTGGCAGCGCAGTTCGAGAGCTTTCGCGATCCACTCGTGATTTTGCTAACGGTGCCGCTGGCGCTCTCGGGTGCGGTCCTGGCACTCGTGCTCACCCACTCATCGCTAAACATTTTCAGCCAAATCGGCCTCATCATGTTGGTTGGGTTGGTCACTAAGAACGGCATCTTGATCGTCGAATTCGCTAACCAGCGGCGCGATGCTGGCGAGGCAAAGCTTGCTGCCGCCGTGCACGCCGCCTCTGAACGTTTTCGCCCTATTCTAATGACCAGCCTGGCCACGATCCTCGGTGTGTTACCCATCGCCTTATCGCTCGGCAGCGCAGCTGGCAGCCGCCAATCGCTCGGCATCGCAGTCGTGGGCGGCCTCATCGGTGCCACCTTCCTTTCTCTGTATCTGCTGCCGGCCCTCTATTCTTATCTTTCGCCGACGGTACGTCGGAGCCCGGGGCTTTTGCCAGGGGAATTGAAGCAGCAGTCCGCTTGAATCGCCAGGGGTCTAGCCCTAACACAGGGAAAACTTTGCGCTTGGAGATTGGAACGCTGGCACTCCGAGTGACAGACGTCCGGCCGACAGGCTAGCATCCGCGCCCCGTTGTTGAAGATCCCGTTTAACAGACCCTCCGTTTCAGGCGATGAGTTGACGAACGTTCGCGAGGTACTCGCCAGCGGACACGTCTCAGGTGACGGCCCATTCACAGCGCAGTGTCACGCCGCATTGGAGGCGTTGACTGCTTCGAAAAAGGCACTGCTCACCACGTCTTGCACCCACGCGCTCGAAATGGCGGCCCTCCTCCTCGACATTCGTGCGGGGGACGAGGTCATCCTGCCTTCCTTCACATTCGTCAGCACCGCAAATGCGTTCGTGCTGCGGGGTGCTCGCCCGATCTTTGTGGACATCCGCCCTGATACATTGAACCTGAATGAGCAGCTCGTTGAGTCCAAGATCACCCCAAAAACTCGGGCAATTATCGCCGTGCACTACGCGGGAGTCGCCTGCGAAATGGAGACACTCCTTAGGATCGGCGAACGACACCGTGTGCCCGTAATTGAAGACAACGCACACGGACTCTTCGGAATGCTGCATGGGCGCCCGCTTGGCAGTTTCGGAACCTTCGCAACCCTCAGCTTCCATGAAACAAAAAATATTTCCTGCGGAGAAGGTGGCGCGCTTCTCATCAATGATCTCTCGTACTTGAACCGTGCCGAAATCATCCGCGAGAAGGGCACTAACCGCAGTTTATTTTTTCGCGGGCAGGTCGACAAGTACGGTTGGGTGGACCTTGGTTCAAGCTACCTGCCCTCCGAGATCCTGAGCGCGGTCCTCTTCGCTCAACTGGCAGCCCACACCGACCTCCAGGCTCGCCGCCACGCGGTATGGGATCGCTACGCAGCGGAGCTCAATGCTTGGGCCAGTGAGAATCAAGTCATTCTACCAACGGTACCCGCCGGGCACGAGCATCCGGCACACCTCTTCTACATGCTTCTTCCGACGCTTGAGCGGCGCCAAGCATTTATCGCTCATATGAAAGCGGCAGGGATCATGACGCCGTTTCATTACGTACCGTTGCACACATCCGTTATGGGTCAGCAGCTTGGCTCACGTTCGGGAGATTGCCCGATCACTGAAAATATCAGCGATCGGCTCGTTCGGCTGCCACTTTTCGGGTCTCTCACCGTCGAGGAGCAAGCGTTGGTCATCGAGCGAATTAAGGCGTTCGCCGTTTGACCCCACGCGGGCTCTGGCTATTCCCCGCTCAAGCCGATGAGATCGTCCAGGCTACGAATGCTCTTGCCTCGATACGCCGGATACAGCGCATATCGGTCCAAGAGGACAGCGTCGATCCCGCACGCGAGCGCGGGTGCTATGTCTAGACGCAATGAGTCGCCAACGAATAGCACCTCGGATGGTGAACAGTCGAGCCCATCGAGTGCGAGCGCGAAGATTGCAGGGTCCGGCTTGGCCATACCGCTAGACTGCGACCCAATCACACGCTCGAAGCGCAGCATCGGTCCGATCGAGGCCAAGAGCTTGGCCTCCAACGATGTGTCCCAGTTCGACAGGATGCCGAGGGGCAGATGAAGGTCCGCCAGCGCGTTGACGTCGCCGAAAGGCTGCCAGCTCATCGACCGACAGCGCGCATAGATATCGTCAAGCAGCTTCCTGTGGGGAATGACGCCGAGCGCGAGGCAGAGGTCCCCGTTGAAGCCGTCGTAGAATGCCCGATCGGTGCGATCCGGGAAGCGCGTCACCTCGCTCAGGAGCTTGTGCCGGTCGCGAACCATCCATGCATCGAGCCGCGTGCCGTGCGTCGCGAACACCTCGACCAGAGCGTCGACGAGCCCGCGTATCTCTAGAAGCGTGTTTGCAACATCAAAGTAGGCAAAGCGATATCTCATCGGCCAACCCTAGAACAGGAAATGTTGGGAGTGAGGGTCCGCGACGTCGTTCAACGTGGCGCCGGGGTACACGATGTCGACGGCCATCCGGACAGCCGCACCCCGGATCACCGCTGGGGGGGCCAGTGTACCGCCCAACAGGTACTCTTGTACCGTCCACCGCGCGTCCGGAAAACCGAGCTGACCCCGGATCGACGTCGTCCCCGAGAGCCGGCCGTTAACCTCGAACGGTATGACCTCACCCCTCGCGGTGACAATCGACTGCACGTTACAGGAGCCTCGAACAGGCAATGCCGCGACGATCGACCGGATCACTGGCACCACCGCCCGATCATGCACGAATGTGACTTCGCAAGACGACGTCATGCCGGCAGTCAGGGACCGCTCCATGGTCACGTGCCCGTGCAAACTCCCATCCTTTCGCACGTAGAACGCCGTCGTGATTTCAACGCCCGCATGCCGCTCTTGTACCATGTACTCGTCAGAGAACGCCTCGGGATGTACCGGGTCCAGATAGATGCCGCGTGAGCCACGCCCTTGACGAGGTTTCACGATCACCTTCGCAAAGCTGCCATCGTAATCACGGGGCAGCGTTGACCTGGCGAACGGTACACCGCCGATCGCAAAAACTTCGGCCGTCCTAAGCTTGTCGAGGAAGATTGCGCAGGTGTCCGGCGGCGACACAGCAACCGTGGGCAACTCCGCCTGCGCGCGACTCAGGTGGTACGTCTCATGGTCGGTGCTCGGGATGATAAGCTCGACGCCCTCGGAAGCGCAGAGCGCCTTCATCGTCGGACAGTACGCTGGATCCACGGCAGGCGGCACCGGATGGAACCGGTCGCACAGGTGCGTTCCGGCGGATATGGCATCCGTGCTGGTCCCGACGATGCGGAGCCCACCCGCAAGATCGCGGATGGAACGCACGATGCCCTGCCCCACGTTGCCGCCCATCCCCGTTACGAGCACCGTCCTACGCATCGTTGGCGAGCTCCGCTATGGCATCCACACAGCTACGCGTCGGACGATAACCGAGGATTTGCCACGTCTTCTGCGGGTCGTAAGCGAAGGATGGCGAAGGGTCGACCCCCTCATGGGTGATGAGCGTCCCTGGGACGAAGCGGCTGACGTGTTCTGCGATCTCTCGGTTGGACACGCTCTGGCCGCAAGCTCCCAAGAACACGTCACTGCCCGCATATTGTCCGGCGCGAATGAGCAACGCCACCGCGTCGTCGACGTGGAAATAGTCCTGACGGCGGCTCCCGTCCCCCCACAACGAGATACTTTGGGTCGCGCGCGCCTGCGCGACAATGCGCGGGAGAAACGTCGTTGGGGCCATCCCGCGTCCACAAAGCGACGAAAAGCGTACGATCGCGAACGACGGATGCAACTGTGCGACGAACTCGCCAGCTAACTTCGCCTGACCGTAGAGCGACGGGGCACGGCAATTCAGCTCCTCAGTTAAGTCGCCGGGTGCAGTGCCGTACACGGCGGTGCTCGACGCGTAGACGAGCCTGGCGTGGGGCCACCTCCGATGTATGCGTTCCACCAAGCGCACGTTGTCGTCCAGCAGGCGCTCATCCGCGCGATCCATGGCCCCGTACGGAATAAATGCCGCGACGACGTAGACCACCTCGTGTGGCGGCGCGTCCCCCCAGGCATCGAGGGATGCCCCGATCGTCACGCCATCAGGCACGAGGTCGCGTCGCGTCCGTACAACTCCGTCGACACGCGCGCCGTTAGCCAGCAGCGTTGCGGCCAGCTGCCTCCCCAGGAAGCCGTTGCACCCGACTACCAGGGATCGCACGGGCGCCGCGCGCTCGTCTCCCACGCTCACTGCCCTCCGCCCGTTCCGGAGCGGGTAACGCCGAGCCGCTGCCTACGTCGGAGAACGACTTCCCACCCGCCCACGAACGGCCAGACCAGCCGCCGCGGACGCCCGCGGAGGGCGATCTCGATGCGTGCTGGCAACTTCAGACAGTGCGCGGCCAGCGTACGAAGCGGACTCTGCATCAGGCCCGTCTCCACGCGCGACGGCCGTGACGCCACAACCTCGAGACCAGCGTCGAAGGTCTCCGTGATCGCATTCCAAAAAGCCGGCCCCATGTCATGGACGTGACCCGGATACGTGAAATCGAAACTCGGGAGTACACGGGCAAAGGGCAACATGAAGGGGGTCCGGGCGTAAGCGTAGCCGCCCTCCGCGATGAGCCCCAACAGCCTCGCGAGGACTGGCCGAAGGTCAGGAATGTGCTCCAGAACCGCGCTGGCAAGCACCAAATCGTACACGCCATGGGCACCCTCGAGGTCTGGCGTCCACGCGACGGTTACGCCGGGGATCCCCGGAGCCGACGCTCGTTTGTAGTCGACTAATGTCACCTCCACAGCGCGCCGAAGTTTCTGCGCGATGGCGAGGCTCAGTGCTCCGTCCCCGCCGCCGTAGTCCAGGATGCGCACGACGGACCCTCCGACACCGAGCCCGGGCATATCTCGCATCACGTGACCCGAAAACGCGTCCACATCGTGCAGGGTGACGGAATGCTCTGCATCGCCGCCGTAGTAGTGCGCGTAGTAGTCGGCCAGGACGTCCGGCGTCGGCATGCTGCCCGCGGAACAGGCTCCGCAACGCGAGCACGCGAGCAGGGGTACGCGCGGTGCGTCCTGAAGGACTGCCACCGCGTGGCGAAGCGCCCCATCTCCGCAGATCGGGCACGCCTGACTCGCGTCCGTTGTCTCGTCCTCGCCGACAAGACGGCGTTGTTGATACCTCGTCGCACTGACCATTGAGCGGCGGAGTAGACGCCGGATCTCTCGAAAAGGTCAACGGCACCAACGACATTTTAGCTACCGGGATCGTGACCGTGCGTGCCCGAGTCGCTTCTAACGGCGTACAGCGGCTTATCCATCAATCGAAAATGAATTCTAGCCAAATACTCGCCAATAACCCCGATCGCGAACAATTGTGCGCCAGCAAAAATTGAGATCACTGAAGCCAGGAATGGAAAACCGGGAACGCTCGTCCCTTGGACGACGTAACGCAGAATAACGTAGGCGAGTACAAAAAGTCCAAAGCCCAGAGCCGCGAACCCAACGAAGCTCGCGATTTGAAGCGGCAGAACACTGAACCCGGTCACCATATTGAGCGCGTGAACAACCAACTTTCTTAGAGTGTAGTTGGACTTCCCGAACCTGCGTTCGTCGTGACGGACAAGCACCGACGAGAAACGCGTGGTGCCCCAGGTGAGCAGAACGTCGACGTTAACATATGAGCCACGGTGACCTGCGAACGCAGCGGTCGCTTCACGTCGAAAGGCTCGAAACGCGCTGATCCGACGGGCTGTATGCGCACCCATCGCGCCTTGGAGAACGAATTTGGTAACTTGCGAAGCAATATCGCGAGCCAATCCGTGCTGCTCCTGCTCGGGGACTCCGTAGACCACGTCGAAGCCGGTCGCCAATTTCTCAAGCAGCAAGTGGATCTCCGAAGGAGGATGCTGAAGATCGTCATCCATGGTGACCACCACCGGGTGGCGCGCCGCACAGATCCCAGCAACGAGCGCGTTGTGTTGACCGTAATTGCGCATGAGCTCGACCCCACGCACGTTGGGGTACTGGGCCACGAGAGCCCGGATAACCTCATCGCTCCGATCGCTGCTCCCGTCGTTCACCAGAATGATCTCGTGCGCGGAAACAAGCTTAGATAGCACCGCCGATAAATCCACAAGGAGACGCGGCAGCGACTCCTCACTGTTAAAGACCGGAATGACGACGGACAGCGACTCCACGAATCCCCGACCGTAGACGCTTCGGATGCGCCCTTCAATCCAGACCCGCATCCGTACTAGGCTCCAAACCCGTGAACTGGCTCCTCGACCCGCCCGCGCCCGTGAGAGCCCTAGCCATAGCTGTCGCTGCGTTGGCCGTACCCGCACTCGTCCTTGGGCACTGGAAGCCCATTCGTCGCTTCGCCCTGCTGTACTCTCGCAGCATTTTGGTGGTGGGCTCCCTGTACGGGCTCGTCCATGCAGCGCAGCTTTTTCTGGCCCTGCGCCCGCAGCTCCAGGGAACAGATTTTTACTACTTTCTCTGTGTTGCACGCGACGCGCTCGATCAGCTTCCCGTAACAGTGAACCAATATGCCTATTTCCCAGGCCTTTCCCGTTTCTGGCAGTTAGTGCTCGCCTCAAGTGGGCGCTCGCTCGTGGCGGCGCAGTGGGCGTACCTCGCGGTGCTGGCGGCCAACGCAGTACTGCTGGGAATTACGGTGAGAAGATGTGGTCGCGGCTGGGCGCTGCCCGTGCTCGCCACTGTAGGTTACGTGTGGATTTGCGCCCGGGCTGAGGGTGGATACGGGATCGCCGAACCCATCAGCTCGTTGCCAATCTTGCTCGGGGTGGCGATCTGGGGCGGAGAATCACTGCGCGGCCGGCGCGGCCTGCTGCTCGGTGCTGCCTTGGGTGTGGGGATTGGGTTGGCCGCCTACGTGAAGCAGCAGGGAAGTCTTCAGTCGTTAGGCTGGGTCGGGCTGGTGGGGCTCGCGTTGTGCGCTGAACGTGAGCGCAGGCACCAGGCTTTCGCGCTTGCTCTCATTCCGGGAATGGCGGCGCTCGCCTTCTTGGTGGGCATTCTCGCTGAAGAACACGGACTCTACCCCCTCCGCGTGGGGCTGCAATCGGCGCAAGGCTATGATCCCAACGGCAGCCTGCAAGCCAATCTCGATTCAGCATTTCACCAGCTGAAACCGCTAGTGATTGCTACGTGCATTGCGGCCTGCCTGCTGCCTCTGTTGCTGCGCCGAGGGCGTCGAGAATGCTCAGAGCGCTGGCTGAACATTATTGCATTTTCGAGCGCGGCTGCGGTGGGCACGCTGCTTGAGTATACCAAGCGCGGCTACGCGCACTATGCGCTGCTCACTGCCCCTTGGATGCTCCTCGGTTGCGTAGTGGTTGCCGCAACGCTGAGGGATCGCTACCAAGAACTTTTCAACCGCCACTTGTGGTTGGAGTTTGCGGCTCTGTTTGTCGCGGTGCTGCCCTTTGCGCGCGCCAAGGAAGCGGGTAGTCAGATGTTTTTCCTTTGGCCGCTGTCCGCCACCGTAGAGACCCCCGATCTGGGTAATCCCTGGCTCAAACGCGACATGGCGGAGGACATCGAACGTCTGGCGAGCCTCGTCCACAGCGGGGAAGATGTCTTGATCCTGCCTCCACGCCATAATGAACTGCACTTCCTGTTGCGTACCCGGTCGCGCTCCTTTGCGCTCGGGTACGGCTGGGGAGCCGCGCATGTCAATGCTGAGGCTACCCTTGCCTCCAAGACACTCGCCGCAGTGATCGTGCTCCGAAAGCAATCGGAGACGGACCGCGAGACGTGTGTGATCCACAACTGCCCAGGAACCATCGCGAGTCTCCCAGCTAACGGTTTCCACCGCGTGGCCACGCTCCGCACACTCGCCCTTTGGCGGAGAGATTGAGTCGAGATTTTCACGAGAGTCGATATGAAGAGTGAACTGATGACTGAGAAATCGACACTGGTTGGGCTCTCGTACGTGGGGGCGACGATCTTGCTCACTGTCTACGGCCAACTGATCATTAAGTGGCGAGTGGGCCTCGCGGGAAGCTTCCCTGTGGGCAGCGCGGGAAAGTTCGAGTTCCTCGTGCGGCGGCTGCTCGACGTTTGGGTTATTTCGGGATTTGTGGCAGCTTTTGTGGCATCCCTCACCTGGATCGCCGCCATCACTCAGCTGCCCCTGAGCTTTGCGTACCCTTTTATGTCCTTGGCATTCCTTCTCGTCATGCTGGCTTCTGCGTTCTTCTTTGGCGAGGCTGTCACGACACAAAAGCTAGCTGGCGCGCTGTTGGTAGTGCTCGGGCTCTACGTGGCATCCTCTGGCCGGAGCTAGGTGGAAGGTGGTCCCCACCTTGTCCGTGAGCTCTATCTAAAAGTCGCACACAAGATAGTAAGCATGCTTACTATCTTTTTTGAACTAAAAGCGGCTCCTGCCGCGAGAGCTAACCCAAGGTTTTCCGCTGGATCGGGCACGCCGGAGGTCGGAGCCGTGCGCCCTTTTCCACACGTGATACACGCGGCACCATCCCGAGGACGTCTTATCCTGAGATAGTCCCTGCGCTCACGGCCAAAAGCAGCCGTTCCGATGATCGCACCGATGCACGAGCGCCGAATCCACACCCGCGTGCTCCCTATGGCAACTCGACCCGTCGAGTTGCAGATCATCGGCAATGGATTCTTGGAAGTCGTGCAGATTGAAGACATCAGCATCGGAGGCGTAGCCATTCAGGTGCCGCATTCGTTCGTCGGCTGCAACATCAAAGACGAGCTGGACCTACTGCTGACACTGCCGAACAACCCTACTTTTAAGGCCCGGGGTGTCGTGCGCCACCGCGCCAACAAAGCGGAGGGCACCCTGTTTGGGGTGCAGTTCACGGTACTCAACGAAAAAGGCCGTGAAAAAATCGAGAAGTACGTGGAGCTCATGGTCGCATACGGTCGCCGCTGCTGAGAGGCTCTCGCAAGGCAAACGGCAGCCCCCGCTGAATCGTCGCAAACCGCGATGCGTTCGCCGTCGGGCAGGTGAAGGGTTGGCACGCCACCGAATTGGTCGGTACGCTACTCGAATGAGGTGGGTTGCCCTGTTGACTGTGTTCTGTGCCGCCTGTGGCGGCGTCGCTGAGCAAGATGCGCCGCGAACAGTGGAGCCGCCTCCGACTTCATCAATGCTCCCTGCTGCTTCCGGGCCAGTGCCCTCGTCGATGCCAGTGCCCTTGTCGATGCCAACGCCTTCGACGCTCCCTAGCGCGACACCTCCTGCGAACGTTGACTTCACCCAGTTTGCCCCATCGGCGGCGGGTGACGGACTGTTGGAAGGCGGCTCGTTTGAGGGACTGCAGGGCAAGGGTTGGGACACCTGCTACACTCACTACCCAGGTTTCGTTATCGCTGGGCGCGGTCCGGATTTGACAGCGCCAGCACTGGTTTCTGCCTCGGCAGGTGATTACTATGCTGTGTTCTCAGCAGATTGCCTCAGCTACCCCAAAGGCGACCAAAGCCAAGTCTATCTATGGTTCAAGCCAGTCTTTCGCATCGGTGGGCCGCACTACCTGTGGTTTGATCTGCGCGAGTTAGGCCCTACGGACTCAAATGCCGAACTCACGATTCTGGGAACTACGGCCGTGTGCAAAACCAACGAAGTCTTGGCGCGTGTTAGTTTCAACGATTTCCATGTCGGCAACCAATGGGCACCGAGGTGCCTGACACTTCGACCGAGCTTCCCCGATACGGCCATCGGGCTTCTAGGCACTGGCGCCACGCTAAAAATTGGCATGGACAGCCTCCGCTTCGGCACTTCCTGTCCGCTCGAACCCGTTCAGCTGACAACGCCGATCCCTGCGCTGCCTGCTTGCCTCTAGCTCGGCGAAGCCGTGATACAGGGCGAAGCGCGAAGCGGCCCATCAAAATTGCTTAAACACAAACTGCGCAAAAAGACCAGCGAAGACGACTCCCAGCAAGACCAGTACGGCGCCCATGGTTTGAAGCATTCGGTTCTGCGAAGAACGTGAAAAGCGCTGCTGATAGCGCCCCAACAGCTTCAAAAGCACGCTAAACCACGCAGCAATGCCTGCTGCCACACCCATCGCAAACGCTAGAGCTCGCCCAGCTCCAAAGTCTACCAGGTTCGACGCCCGCAGAAGCGTTACCGCGGCCAGCCAAGTTGCGATGAGTGTTGGGTTGAAAGCTGTGATTGTTAGCCCCAGAAGAAAACTGCGCCGGTCGCCGGCGGCGGGCGACACGGCCTTGGGATGAGCTTCCAGCGAGGGCCGCGGCCTCGGCCGCAAGAAACGCACGCCCAAGGTGATCAGAAGAACAGCGGCTAACCCGCGGCTCACCGGTTCGATCCAGGGCCACCGCGCCAACAGTTCGCCAAACCCCCAGAATGCGAAGTAAGCGTACATGCTTTCGGCGAGTGCTGCACCCAGCGCCAGGAATAGGCCGTTGCGCACCCGACCCTCCAATCCGTAAGCCAAGACCAGCAAGCTGATGGGCCCGGCCACAGGGATCGAACCCAAGAAGCCTAAGAGGATACCTAACAGCGCGGTGGTCAGCATCTTTAGCTTTCGCAGTTTGGGCGCGCCAAAACGCCTGAAAATGGCTCCAGCTCGAAGGGCTCAGCGCCTCTTCGCGTTAAGTATCGATCGCACACCGCAAACAACTCCTGATCAGTATTCGTGCGTCGCATGTCATGAATGAACATGCCACTCGGATCGACGCTGGTTCCTACAAAGTTCAAGAAACGCTTGGTAGCATTGACTTGGGCACTCGCGGGCATCCCGTCGATGTACATCGCACGGTACAGCTTTTCAACGTAGCCTCGAATGTCAAGCAGCGACACGCGGGTGAGCGGCAAACCTTGAAAGAGTTCTCGGCATTGGCGGAAAATGAATGGATTGCGGATCGCATGCCGCCCCAGCATCACGCCGGCCGCGCCTGTCTCCCCTAGCACCCTCGCCGCTTTTTCAGCGGAGGTGATGTTGCCATTCGCGAGGACCGGGCATTTCACCACACGCACCGCGTGGGCGATCAGATCATAGTGAACATCACCATTATAGCGCTCCATCACCGTACGCCCGTGGAGGCTCAACAGATCCACGGAGTGCTGGTTGATCAAGGCCAAAATGCGATCAAAGTGGGCGTGTGATTCGAAGCCAATGCGCATTTTCACCGTAAAAAGCCCCGGCGTCGCCGCGCGCAACGCCCCCAGCACTTCGTCGACTTTTCGGGATCGCGGAGCAAGCCCCCGCCCACATTGCGTCTGTAGATGGCCGGCACGGGGCAGCCCATATTCAGATCCACCCCCGCGATCGGGTACTTGACCAGCTCAGCGACCGCACGCCTCATCAAGCTAACATCTTCACCCATGATTTGCGCAAAGATGGGCCTCCCGGTTCTGTTCTCGGTGATAGACTGAAGAATCGATTTCTCCAGGTTCCACGCGGGATGAATTCTGAAATATTCCGTAAAAAAATAATCCGGAGCGCCGTACTCTGCGATCACTCTCATGAATGGCAAGTCCGTGATGCGCTGCATGGGAGCCAGCGCCGTGAGTGGCAGCCCAGGGAGCACGCCCAAAGGAAGCCGTCGATCGGCGGGCAGACGAGGCGGGAGAGGGACGGCGGAAGCTGGATTCACGAGACGTTGCGGGTGCGACTAGCACCATTCCAGAATGGGATCGAGAGGTTATCCTGTAGTTGCCGAACCGGGTTCGGTTTCCCCTCGCTTCCATCCCACACCTACCCACATGCAAAAAACCGTGGTTTTCATGGTTGCTGCTCAAGTCGAGTGCTTGTTCAGATGAATTTGATGAGCTATAGCCACTGAATATTCTTCAAGGGCTCCACGCCCGGGCTTTTGCTGTCATGCCTTCATCACGCGCTTCTTTTCTGTTTTTTCTGGCCGCCGTGGGTGGCGCCTGTTCCACCAAGGGTCCCGCAGCTGTACGCGGCGGGGGCTTCCAAGTCGCAGGGAGTTCAAACGACGGCTTGGGGGGCAGCACTGGCGGGGCGAGTTCCGGCGGGAGCACCACAGTTGGCATGGGGGGCAAGCTCGCGGGCGGAGGCACGGGCGGCGGATCAGGCGGTGCGATCGGCGCGGGCGGTTCAAAGCTTGGTTCGGGCGGCGCCGGAACTGGCGGAGCTGGCATGGGTGGTTCAGGGGGTGCGGCCCTGGGCGGCGCCACGGCAGCGGGAGGGAGCGGCCCCGTTAGCCTCACCACAGGACTGATCGGTTACTGGAAGTTCGATGAGGCAACCGTGGGCACCACCGCCATGGATTCCGTCGGGACCAACCACGGCACCTTCAGCGCCTCGAAGCCCACGCGAAGTACCGATGTGCCCGGTCCACTCGCTGGAAAGAGCACAGCCTCTTTGGCCTTCGACGGTACAGCGAATGAGCTGGTATTGCCGGCTGCGGCCTTCGCCAATTGGACGCCCACCACAAGTTTCTCGATTTCTGTTTGGGTCAATGTCGCAGCGTTCAAAGGCTGGGTGGGAATTATTGCGAATGAACCTGCTGCCCCAAACGCCTGCGGACTGTATGTCAGCGCTGAGGTTCAGCCGCCGAACGCGGCCGCCATTCTTAACGGGTTTGCGTTTGAATCCAACGAGCTCGGCCCTGCTACGGTGGCGAAGCTGGTGCCAATGCCCCTCGGTACGTGGCACCACGTGGCCATCGTTCAGGACGCGGCGCACGCACAAAGCATTTACGTGGATGGCGTTGCGGCTGTTGCGACTCGCGCGCCCCAGCATTGTGAGGGGACGAGCCCCTTCCATATCGGCTCACCCGACGGCGTGGGCGGCTTTTTCCAAGGCAGCCTCGATGATGTCCGCTTCTACAGTCGCGCGCTGACTCCGGCTGAAGTCTCGGCACTTTACGCTGGCCAACAGTGACCAGCGCGATCCCGCTATCCCGGGTTGCCCAGCTAACGTCTGAGCCTGAGCGCCAACGCATGCTCAAGGCCGAGCGTCCGCGGAGCCTGCCGATAGCACCACAGGCTCCTGTCGCACGCCGCAAGCTTCCGCTGGCTGATAGCGCGCGCGCGGTCGACAAAGCCTGGCGCCCTATTTACGCGGTCTGGGAGATCACGCTCAAGTGCGACCTCGCCTGCCGGCATTGTGGCTCTCGCGCGGGCAAAGCTCGGGAAGATGAGCTTTCCACGGAGCGCTGCTTCGATCTGATCGAGCAAATGGCGGAGCTCGGCGTGAAGGAGGTCACCATCATCGGCGGCGAGGCCTATCTCCGCCCGGATTGGCTCGCCATCATCGAGAAAATCCGAGCGTGTGGCATGCAATCCACGATGACCACCGGCGGTCGCGGCATCACGGACGAACACGCCAAGGCGGCTCATGCTGCCGGCCTGATGAGCGTCAGCGTTTCTGTCGACGGGCTGGAAGGAACACACGATCGTTTGCGCGGTGTGCAGGGGTCCTATGCTTCAGCGTTCAACGCGATTCGCGCATTCCGTGCGGCGGGCGTACCGGTGGCGTCCAATACGCAGATCAATCGTTTGAGTGCGCCCGAAATGCCAGAGCTTCTGGAACGCTTGATCGAAGCCGGCATTCATGGTTGGCAGCTGCAGCTCACCGTCCCGATGGGGCGCGCCGTGGATGAGCCGGATGTTTTGTTGCAGCCGTATGACCTCTTGCAAGTGTTCCCGATGGTCGCGGAGCTGAAGCGGCGCACTGTCGAGGCCGGTGTCACGCTCTGGCCCGGCAATAATCTGGGGTACTTCGGCCCGTATGAATCCCTGTTGCGCGGTAGCATGCCCCAAGGTCATCTCGGCTCGTGCGGTGCCGGGCGAGGCACTCTCGGCATCGAAGCGGATGGCACCATCAAAGGTTGCCCCTCGCTCCCAACGCGGGAATTTGCGGGCGGCAACGTGCAGGACAATCGGCTGGTGGACATTTGGGAACGCGCCGAAGCGCTCCGCTTCACCCGCGACCATCAAGGGGCCAAAGATCTCTGGGGATTTTGCAGCACTTGCTACTACGCGGATACCTGCCGCGCCGGCTGCACCTGGACAGGCTTTACGGCACTGGGCAAAGCAGGCAACAATCCCTACTGTCATCATCGAGCCTTAGAGATGGATCGCAACGGCAAGCGCGAACGCCTCGTACTAGCCAGCCCGGCCCCGGGCGAGCCCTTCGACCACGGGCGCTTCGAAATCATCGAAGAGCCCACGCCTCAATCTCCCAGCGTTTAGCTTCAGCTCTTCGTCAGCATTACCCGTCAGCCTTAGAGGAAATATTTATGTCCCAACACCTCGTCCCCTGCCCCGAATGCGCCCGCCACGTTCGCACCACCGAAGCCAGTTGCCCATTCTGCTCCGCGCCTCTCGATCTAGGTGCCAGCCCCGCACCCGTGCTTCCAGGTAAACGCTTGAGCCGAGCTGCGCTCTTCGCTTTTGGCGCAACGCTGGCTGCCAGCACGCAGGTAGCCTGTGGCGACGATACCTCTACGGGCTCGGACGCCACGGGTGGCAAATCCACAGGCGGTGCAGTCGCCACGGGTGGCAGTAAGTCCACAGGTGGTGCCGCTGCAAAAACAGGTGGCGCACCGAGCGCCGGCGGCGCTCAAGCGAGTGGTGGCTCAGATGCTGGCGGCGGAGCAGCCGGTTCAATCCAGGCTCTCTACGGTGCGATTCCAACTCCTCTCTACGGCTCCGTCCCGGCCCCATGAGCCAGCACCTCGCTGCGAATGCCCGAACCAAAATCCGAATCGCTTTCTCACGCTCCTCCCGGAGAGGCGCCCCCAGCTCGACCGTCCATCTACCAGAACGGTCGGCTGCGCTATGAAGCCCGCGGCCTCAGCGTCACGCCCTTCACCGATCTCTACCACTTCCTCATGCGGAGTTCGTGGTGGAAGCTCCTGCTTTCGTTCTTTGCGATCTATTGCTCTGTTAATGGGTTATTTGCCGCACTTTACTGGTGGGGCGGCGACGGCACGATTCTGAACGCTCGCGCGGGGTCCTTCGCTGATGCCTTCTGGTTCAGCGTACAAACCTTCGCCACCATAGGTTACGGCGTGATGTCACCCGCCTCGAGCTACGCCCACGCCTTGGTAACGCTTGAATCTTTCTCGGGCATGCTTTCTACAGCGCTCGCGACCGGGATCCTGTTTGCCAAGTTTGCCAAACCTGTAGCGCGCGTTGGGTTCAGCCAACACGCCGTGATCAATTCCAGAAATGGCGAACCCTGCCTCATGTGGCGCCTTGTGAATCGACGCCAGAGTGCGCTCTTGGATGCTCAATTGAAGGCGCATGTCCTGATCGATGAAGTTTCAAGCGAAGGCCAGCGCATGCGCCGAGCCGTGCCGTTAAAGCTCGAACGCCACGAAATGCCCATGTTTTTGCTAGCTTGGACGGCCATTCATCGCATCGATTCAGACAGCCCGCTGTTTGGGCTCGATGCCGCCGGCCTCGAAGAACGAATGATTGGCCTCATCGTCAGCTTCGGAGGCGTCGACGACACGATGGTCCAAAACGTTCACACCCGACACACGTACACCCCCGCCGACGTCCGTTTCGGCTTTCGCTTCGCCGACATGATCGACAACAGCACGCCTGGCCGCCTGATCATCGACCACACCCAGCTCAACGAACTGTTACCCGAAGGCCAAGGCCAATCCCAACGCTAATCGCCATCGCCACTTCCCATCGCCACTTCCCATCGCCATCGCCGGTGCGTGCCCCAGATTTCCCTGCCCGCAACCAACCCGGACTCTGCTCTCAAAACCGATCGAGATAGTAAGCATGCTTACTATCTCGCAGCAAAAATACCCCTCCCCTCCCAGCGTGAATGGACGGTCGAGCCAGCGTGCATGGACGGTCCGAGCCAGCGTGAATGGACCGTCGAGCTTGCGCCGCCGCCACCAATCCGGGCCCACGGGATTGACGGCGCCGCTCTTCGGCGCTTGGTTGGCGGCCCCATGAACCAAAAGGCACAACACTCCGAAAAAACTGCCATCAGTCCGCGCCGAGATCAGGATTTTCCTGAATGGTACCAATCTGTCGTGCGCGAAGCCGATCTCGCCGAGAACTCGGATGTGCGAGGTTGCATGGTGATCAAGCCTTGGGGCTACGGCATTTGGGAGAGCATTCAGCGCCGGCTGGATCGCATGTTTAAAGACACGGGTCACAAGAACGCGTATTTTCCGCTGTTCATCCCGCTCTCCTATTTGGCGAAAGAGGCGGAGCATGTGGAAGGTTTTGCCAAAGAGTGCGCAGTGGTCACACATCATCGTTTGGAGGCCGCTCCCGGTGGAGGCCTGCGTCCGGCCCCGAGTGCTGCCCTAGCAGAGCCATTGATAGTGCGCCCCACCTCGGAGACCATCATCGGTGCGAGCTTCGCCAAATGGGTGAAAAGCTACCGAGATTTGCCGATCTTGATCAATCAGTGGGCCAACGTCGTGCGTTGGGAAATGCGACCTCGCATCTTTCTACGAACGGCAGAATTCCTCTGGCAAGAGGGTCACACGGCGCACGAAACTGAAACCGAAGCGCGCGAAGAAACAGAGCGCATGCTGGAAGTGTACGCTGAGTTCTCTCGTGACTATCTTGCAGTGCCAGTTTTCTGTGGAGCGAAAACGGACGGCGAGCGTTTCCCGGGTGCGGTCGAAACACTGTGCGTCGAAGCCTTGGTGCAGGATCGAAAGGCGATTCAAGCTGGCACGTCGCACTTCTTGGGCCAAAATTTTGCTCGTTCCAGCGGCATTCAGTTCCTATCGCGTGAGAATAAGGAGGAGCACGCTTGGACGACCAGTTGGGGTGTGAGCACACGGCTGGTTGGCACGCTGATCATGATGCACGCGGACGACGACGGCATGGTGGTTCCACCCCGCGTGGCGCCCACTCACGTCGTCATTTTGCCCGTCACTCCCAAGCCAGAAACCCGCGACGCTGTGATTGCAGCTGCGCGTGAGCTAGCAGCACAAATCCGCGCACAGAGCTATAACGGTGCCCCCATCGAGGTCGAAGTCGACGCGCGCGATCTTCCGGGTGGCACTAAGAGCTGGGAGTGGGTCAAAAAAGGCGTACCTGTACGGCTGGAGCTCGGGCCTCGCGATCTTGAGAAGGGCACGGTCGCACTCTGCCGACGCGATCAATCACCGAAAGAAAAGACATTTCCGGAGCTCGCAAGCGTTCCCGGCACCCTTCCAAGTCTCTTGCAAGAAATCCAAGATGGCCTCTATCAGCGTGCGTTGGCGCTCCGCGATCAGCACACGGTGCGCATCGATTCCGAGAAGGACTTCTACGCATTCTTCACTCCGCAGAATCCGACCAAGCCGGAAATCCACGGAGGCTTCGCCCTAGCTCATTGTGCCCCGACGCGTGAACTCGAGGAGCGCTTGAAAGCCGACTTGAAGGTAACAATTCGCTGCATTCCACGCGATCTCAGTCCCGAATCAGGAACCTGTATCTTCACAGGCAAGCCCAGCACGCAACGTTTGATCTTCGCAAAGTCCTACTGAGCACTCGCTAACACCTACACGCTCCCGGCTTGCCCCGACCTTACCGACGAACTAGAATGTAAAGCTTCTGCCACCTCAAGGGAGCACCATGTCGAACGCCCTATCGTCTCTCGCCCGACACACCTTCCCCGTTCTGTTCTGGCCCGCTCTGCTTGCCGGAACGACCGCTTGTTCCTCCAGTGACAAAAACGCAGACGGAAGCCTGCTTGCGGGGAACGGAAGCGGGGGCAATAATGGCAGCGGTCTGACGGGAAGCGGCGCCAACGGCAATGGCGCTGCCAACGGCAATGGCGCTGCCAACGGCAATGGCACCCAGCCCGGCGGCATCGACGTGGGTCAAGGCGCAGGCGATCCGGCGCCGACCGACGGCACGTGTAACCCCAAGCTGATCGGAACCTTGCGTGATTTTGGCCCAGAGCATCCTGATTTCGAGCACTTCAATACGGGGCTGGCTAAAGGCATCGTCAAGGACAGGCTCGAGAATGGCGTGCCAGTTTTGGCCAATGCTGCGCCAAGCGGAAAGCAGGCCATAACGAGTGCGCAGAGTTTCTCTGAATGGTACAGCCTGAGCCACGACGCCAACGCAACTTATCCGTTCGATCTCGACTCCGGGTACCTGAAGAAGAGCGTCGACGCCTCAGGCCGCACGGTCTACGAATCTTCCTCATTCTTCCCCCTAGACGGCAAGCCCTCGATGCAGCCCGGCTTTAAGGACAGAAATGGCGTTGAGCACGACTTCCACTTCACGTTCGAGCTGAACACCACGTTTGTGTACAACGGGGGCGAAGTCTTCGCGTTCAGTGGGGATGACGATCTCTGGGCGTTCATTGATAGTAAGTTAGTGGTGGATATTGGCGGCGTGCACGGCGTTGAATCGGATCAAGTGGCGCTCGACACGCTCGGGCTCATCAAGGGCCAGCAGTACCCGCTGTCTGTTTTTCACGCGGAGCGCCACACGAGTGCCAGCAATTTCAAACTGACCACCAGTATCACCTTCACCAACTGCGGCGTTATTCTCCGGTAAAACCGGCCTCACTCTCAGACCGCGGGTGCGGCTAGGGCGCCCGCCACACTGCAAAGTAGCCATCTGAAAGCCCGCCACCCGGGCTCGGTTGAAGAGCATCAATGCCGAGCATCGGGGTCGCTGTTGTGGGCATCTTGCTGGTTTCAACGATAGCCACAGCCATTCTTCCGCCGCCCGTTGCCACAGCAACGCCATTCGTGCCGCCACCTTGCGGCCCATCAAAGACCGTCCACTGCAAGCGTTGGCTGAAATCCGAAGCAACCATCAAGACAAACCCTCCGCCCGCATATGCGCCAAATGCCGGCAACCCATTCACCGTCTTTTGGGCGGCATTCTCGATGCAACAGGCGGCAGCCCCGGTGAGCAAGATGTTCCCCTTCTCGTCAGCGGTGATCGCAATTGGGCGCGCCGCATTGCCCTTGTCCCCTTTATCCGGTGGCAAGCGGGTCACCAAATATTGCCCCATCAGCAAGCTGCCATCGCCCGGCTTGAACCGCGCGTAGTAAGAAATCGGCGCTGCACCATTCAGGTTGTAGGGATCGTTGTATTTATCGAATTTCGTCACTGGCGACATCGTTGCTAAGTCTTGCGGCATCCGACGATGCACCGTGTTCCCACCGTGGCTTTCACCGGCGTAATACAGCATTCCGTCGCGCCCGAGAGCTACCGAGAGCCCACGAGAATCTGCGCATTCATTGACCGCGCCCACTT
The DNA here is from genome assembly GCA_038246305.1 of Polyangiales bacterium. Lineage (GTDB taxonomy): Bacteria > Myxococcota_A > Polyangia > Polyangiales > Polyangiaceae > JBBRRP01. The sequence goes on from JBBRRP010000015.1 coordinate 24,804, forward strand.
CCGTGTGATTCCAATCGTAGGCTTTCCAGCTGATTTCCCCATCGAAATGATAGGCGCGCAGGAACGGGATCTGGAGCTGGGTGCAAGGCGCACCATCATCTTGTTTGAATCCGACCACGAACACGTGCTTCGTTCCACTATCAATCGCCAGATCGTTGATCGTCGTACCGCTCACATCGAATTCGCCGAGGCCTGCCAAGGAGGCATCGAAGACACTCACGTGTTTCCCCGCCAGCACCGCAATGCTCCCATCGGCGGCGACGGAAACGCGAGTGGCTGCTGACGCGAGAGTCTTACTAAACAATACCGTCTTCGCATCAGGGCTGAGGACCACCACCCCAAAGTCCCCCACCACGGCAATATTGCCGCTTGTGGCGTGAACCTGCATATCCGAAATCGTGGCCCCAAGCCGCGTGATAGATTCCAGCTTTCTGCCATCAACGCTCAGCCGAATCACCGCGCCATCTCCCCCACCCTGCAGCTCAATCGGCGTTTGCCCAAAGTTATTCTGCGCAATCCTACCTGCGAAAACCACGTGTCCATCCGGTGCGAAATCGATGGCCGATGCACTGTCGTCGCCTGGGCCTGACAGGTAGCTCGCCGTGCAAACCTTGAACGCGTCCCCCGCTACGAAATCGCCACACATCGCTCCCGGATCCGAGATCACGGTGGGCGTACCCATGGCATTGGGGCTGCCTGCTCCCGCAGAGCCTCCGGCACTTAAGCTTCCAGCTGGGCCAGTCTTCGTGGCTCCACACGCTAGCGCGACGAACGACGCCGCACAGAAGATTACCAAACGTGATTTGGAGTGCTGTTCCATGTTCGACCTCCACTTCAGATTCAACGAGCTTCAGCCGCCGCCATCGGCCGCTGATTGAGCCACCGCTCCAGGATGGCAGCTCCCACAGGCACCAAGCAAGCCACCCCAAGAGCCGCCAGCGCTACGCTCTCCATTCCGAGCAGTTTCCCACCGGGAGCCGTCGAAAGCAGCGCTGAAGCGCCGATGGCGCCGAGCGCCGAGGCTAAGTGCTGCACGGCGGACTGCGCCGACATGAACCGCGCACGCTGCTCCGGACGCGGCACACGCGTAGCGAGAGCCTGCATGGGCACCATGCGAACACTACCGGAGAGCATATACACCGTAAATACCAGAAGGATGGGCACCCCGAGAGCGGGCCGTATGAAGCCGAAATAGAGCGCAAAAACTTGAAATAATGTCCCCAGGATCACCATCGGAAGTGCACCGAATCTATCGACGAAAATTCCCACCAACCGCATGCAGACAAAGCTTGCCACGCCCCCCACCAGGTAGAGCATTCCCATCTGATCGCGCGGATAGCCGAGATTATGCTGCAGAAACGCTGAAATGTTCGGCACCACGGCAAACACACCGAACATGATGAGCGCGCTATTCATCAGCGCAACGCCCGTCATCCGATCGAAAAGCGGAGCTTTAGGCCCAGTTTTGCGCGCACCGCTCAAATGCCCCTTGAAGGAGGGCAACACACGAATCGCCAGCAGAGTGAGGACAAGGCCGAGACCTGCAACGGCAAAAAATGGCGTGCGCCAGCCAAAACGCCGAGATAATTCTAAGCCAGCGGGCACACCCAACACAGAAGCCACCGCGAAGGATCCCATCACCGCCCCGAGAGCTTTACCGCGACGCGCCGGGGGCACGGCGTCGGTCACCACGGCAAGCGAAATAGAGGTCGCTGGCCCACCAAACGCACCCGCCATCACGCGGGCCGCCAAGAGCGACGGCAAACCCGTCGCAAATCCCCCGAGCATGGTTCCGATCACTAGCCCCAGCATCACCACGCCTAGGGCCAGCCGCCGATCAAACCGATCCAAAAAGAACGAACCAGCCACGCCAGCTACGGCAGCGGCCGCGGTGTAGCTGCCGCCGACGACGCCAATATGCGAGGTGGCAATTCCAAGCGCGGCCGCAAAATCGGGCCCGAGCGGCATCACCATCATGAAATCGAGGATGTTGACGAACTGGATGGCTCCCACGAGGAAGATAACCATGCGCTCGGAAACGATGGGAGCGGCGGACTCGACTTGGGTAGAAGGCATCGGGGGGGCATCCTGGGGCGGGACCCGCTTAACGTACAGTCCTGAGATGCGAATGCCCCTGCTTCACCGAGCGGAGATGTGTACGGGAGCGCATCTGCTTAGGCGGCAAAAGTACCGTATGCTCGTACCCCGCATACGGACCCGGCACGGTGATGTTCCACTGGCCAAAATGACCCGACAGAACCCAGAAGCGACGTCCCGGATGCCCAATCCGATTTCAATGTTGTGCTATGTTTCTGCGCGCCGCAGCAGCTTGCGGCTAGGTTTGTGTTTGCCCCATTGCAGAAGGATCCCCATGCACGCCCCGCTGCTTAAGTTTGGACTGATTTCGTCGCTGATTCTCGCCGCTTCTTCGGCTTCTGCGCTGAATACCACTGATAAGATGTATGCGGCCGCCGAAGATTGTTCGCTTCAAGGCGTGCAGATGAACTGCGTGCTCTGGAAGCCTGCCAACTACAATCCGGCCACGAGGTATCCGCTAATTGTTTATATGCATGGTGCGGGCCAAGCGGGTTGGGATGCTAACCCAGCAAACAACATCGACCTCATTAGAAACACCCAAAACTGGGCCGCCATGCTCCAGGCCGTAGTGAATGGGGACACGGGGCAAACGAACGGGGAGTACCTCGTCATGATGCCTCAAGCCCCGAACTCTGACACGATGGCTCCCGACGGCGGCGCCTACGTCCAATGGGATTGGAGCCAGCATCAATCCTATTCCCTCAGCTTGCCCGAGAGCCAAACCATGAAGAACGCCCGCGCCATGATTGATGGCGTGCGCGGTTTGAGCAGCATCGACGGGGATCGGATCTATGTGATTGGCGCTTCCATGGGCGGATTCGGAGCGTGGGACGCCGCCGCTCGTTATCCAGGAGTATTCGCCGCAACGATGCCCAATGCCGGCGGTGGGCCGCCAGATTCTGCCCCTTTGCTTAAGAATATGGCTATTTGGTCACACCATAACGACCTTGACGACGCGGTGCCTGTTGACAGTGATCGCGAAATGTTTCTCTCCGTCGCCAAGGCGGGAGGCCGACCCATCTACACCGAATCGCTTCTCGGCCCACAAGACCAGAGACACACCGATTGGGGAGTATCTGGCAATCCCAATTTCATGTCCTGGATGCTCGCGCAGCGCCGCGGCGTTCCGGCAGCCACCAATCCCTCGCTCGCCTTTGATCCGCCGGGTGGCGCACTCACCTCGCCTGTGAGTGTCACGCTTTCTAGCGACCAAGGTGGCAGCATCCGCTACACGCTCGATGGCACCATGCCTTCGCCAAACTCGGGCATGGTCTACAATGGCCCAATCACACTGACAGACAGCGTCGTACTGATCGCCATGGCGGACAACGGAGGTCAGAAGTTCTTCCACGCTGCGCCGTTCCAAGTTGACGGCAAGCCATTGCCGGCCGGCGCTGAGCTCATGGATGGGCCGGCACCTCCACTGACCAATCCCCCCGCGACCGGCGGCTCCGCTAACGCGGGCACCGGCGGAGCGGCCTCGAATCCAGGCGCCGGAGGAACAGGCAACAACAGCAGTGGCGGCTCCGGCTCCTCCCCCTTCCCAAAGACCGGCGGGACATCCTCCAATCCGGTTCCCACCACCACCGGCACAGCTTCCACGCCAATCCCGGGGACAACTTCAACGGCACCTGGAAGCATGGCGCCAGGAAGCACGCCACACAACGGCGACGGCAGTGTCCGCCAAAGTAGCACCGCCTGCTCTGTCAGCAGCATCGGCGGTGAACAGCGCTCAGCACTAGGGTTGCTAGGTTTGGCTCTCGCCGGCCTCGCAGTTTCCCGTCGGAAGCCCAAGAACTAAGCCTATCCCGCGCTGCGCGCTGCCCTCTTGGCGCGAGTTGCACTAGTGTCGTCGACGGATGAAATACTTCGTCTCCGTCGACGGCACTGAGTACACGGTCGACGTCAAGCCTGGTGCAGATGGGTCATTGAGCGCTGACGTCGTCGATGTCGGCGGGGAAGGAGGCTCAGCGCACTTTCCGCAAGTGCATGCACAAAAAGGACACGACCAAGCCGTCGTGCTCGTGGGCAATCAAGCCTTCGAGGTTGTCTTGCAGCCCCTGCCAGACGGAACCAGGCGCGCCACACTTGGCCGGTTTCGCTCCGAAATTTTGGTCCAGAGTGAGCGTGACCGGCAGCTTGCGTTTGGCCAATCACAAGCTCGTTCGGCGGGTGGCTGGATCAAGAGCCCGATGCCAGGGCGCATTATTAAGCTCATGGTCGAGGCTGGCAATGCGGTGGCAGCAGGACAAGCCGTCGTGATCGTGGAGGCCATGAAGATGCAAAATGAACTGTTCGCAGAACAGGCGGGTGTCGTCGCCGAAGTGCGAGTGCAGGCGGGCGATGCGGTGGAGCGGGATGCCGAACTCGTGAGGATCGAAGCGTGACGCGCAAATTGAGCCTCAGCCATTTGCCGACGCCACTCTGGCACCACGATCAGCTCGATCGCATTGTAGGCACAGAGGTCTGGGTCAAGCGCGACGACATGACATCCGGTGCCGCCTCCGGCAACAAGATCCGAAAGCTGGAGTACCTACTCGCCGATGCGCTCGAAAAACGAGCCACTGCGGTGATTACCTGTGGTGGCATTCAGTCCAATCACGCACGAGCCACGGCTCTGCTCGCCGCGGAGCTCGGCCTTCGCTCCTATTTGCTGCTACGGAGTGACACCCCCGAGGCTCCTGCTCCATTGAGCGGCAACGTGCTCCTGGATAGGCTCGCTGGCGCCCAAATCCGCCTGATTTCGAAGGCTGACTACGCCGAGCGTGACCGGCTCATGCGCGAGCTGCAAGCTGACCTCCGCGCTCAGCAAATTGCCGCCTACGTCATTCCCGAAGGGGGTTCGAATGGACTCGGTGCCCTCGGCTACGTCGACGCCATGGCGGAGATTCGCCAGCAGCTCGACGCTGGTCTCGGACCTGGGCGCCGTGCTTCGTTTGAAGCTGTCGTGCACGCGTGTGGTTCAGGCGGCACGGCCGCCGGTGTCGCACTCGGTATCGGAAAATGGGGCGTAGCGCGGCGAGCCGTCGCGATCGCCGTTTGCGACAACATGGCCTATTTCACGGAGGTCATCACTCGCTTGATCGCTGAAGCAAAGACCCGTGATCCCCGCCTGCCCGCCGCTGGCAGCTGGTGCGTCGAAGATACCTGGAAGGGCCCAAGCTACGGTGTAGCCAGCGAAGAGCAGCAGCAATTCATCGTGGAAGTCTGCCGAAAGACCGGCCTCGTGCTCGATCCCGTGTACACCGGCAAGGCGCTCTTTGGACTGGCAAAAATGGAGCCCAAACCCAATCGTGCCCTCTTTCTCCACACCGGCGGCTTACCCGGGCTACTCGCCGATGCCGCCGCATTTGAGCACCAGTTAACGTCCCAGAGCTAAACCCCGTCCGGATCTCCCGGCCTGTTCGCCGGCCATTATGCTCGCCCAATCCCCTGGAACACAGCTCTCGATTGAGATCTCGCCTTCCGGTATCTTCCTTATCCGCACCGATCAGGCAAAACAGGGCCTAAAATCGCCAATTGAACTCAGAAATTCGCCACGGAATGGCGAAATATTCGCCACCAAATGGTGAATTCCAGTGCCCTGAGCGCTTACCGCAACTGCCTCCGCGATCCACAGAAAGTCGAGTTCACTAGGGAAAGGAGAGGCCGCCGTGCTCAATCCGCTTTGCGTTTGAGTGGCACTTCACGCAGCTTTTTCTTAAACGCCTTAAAGTGCGCGAGCGCCTGTTCCTTGAGTTCTTGATTGGCCGAAAGGTCCTTCTTTTCGCCGGGATCTTCGGCGAGGTTGAATAGGCTCAAGACTCGGCCATCACTCATCACTAGCTTCAGATCGTGTTCGATGAGAGCCTGGCGTTCTTCGTTGTAAGGGCCAGCGCTCATGTCGATGAAGATGGGGCGGGCGGGCGGCTCCTTTTGACCAACATCTGCAAGCAGCGAAACACCACTGACGAAATCGTGCCCCACACCACTCGGGGCCGGCGCACCTAATAGCTCCAATAGAGTTGGTGCGACGTCGATAATAGAGCGCCGCGTGCGGATGCGCTGAGGCGCAATCCCTGGCACGTGCACCAAGAGCGGCACCCGCACCAGCTCCTCCCACAATTCATAGCCATGTCGGTACATCCCGTGTTCACCAAAGGCTTCGCCGTGGTCACTCGTGAACACGATCGCGGTGTGCGCACCGAGTGGGCTTTTCTCGATGTATTCCAAGAGTCGCCCCAAATGATGATCCACAAACGCGACCTCCCCGTCGTAGCGCTCGCGCCCCATATGACCAAAGTCAAACTCTGGATGCGCCACATATTCAGCATGCGGATCGACGTAATGCACCCACATGTAGAAACGCCGCGCTGTGTTCAGGGGATTTTTCAAGACCGCGATCGCGTTGTCAGTGAGTTCATCGCCATTCGAGGTTTGGTCCCCCTCGATGATGTGTTTGGTGGGCGCCGCCCGATCATCGATCAGATCAAAGCCACGCTCAAAGCCATAGCCGGGCTCGCGGAAGTACCAATAGGCTTGAGCGCTCAACGTGCGGATCTTGCCAAAGATCCGTTCCTGAACGAAACGGTCTTCTTTGCCGAATTTGTTGAAATGGCGGAAGCCTAAGTCTGTTTCGCTCGCATATTTCCCGATCAACATCGGCGCCAGGCTCTTGCTCGTGTAGGAAGCCAAGGAGTAGGCGTTCTCAAAAACGAGCGATTTTTCCGCAAATTTATCGAGATTGGGAGAGAGCGCGCGCTCGTAGCCGAGGTACCCAAGGTTGGCGCGCAGCGTATCCACGGTGATCACGATCACATTGAGATCGTGGGGGATCGCCGTTGGATTGCGTGGGGATTGTTCGGCCGGAGTAGCCATCGGAGGCGGCTCTTCGACGCGCACCGCATCGCGCCCGGAGCAATCTTCGTCGACGCCATTCCCGGGTACGTCATCGGCCGCCGGGTTGATCTTGGGATCTTCATCGTTGCAATCCCCGCCACCAAACCATGCACTGAAGCCGTCGTGGTCCCGGTCAGTTAACTTGCGGAGGGGGCCCAAGGCGAGCTTGCTCAAGGGAGCGTAACGTTCCACAGCTTGGGCATTGCTTGCGGTGCCAAAACCGTGCTTTCCGCTAAAGAACGCGAGACCCAGCGTCGCCACAACACAGCTGAGCAAAAGACCCCACGCGCTCCGAACGGAAACCCTGAGCGGACTCACGTACGCCGAAAGCGCGACCCCAAAGAGCAGCGCCAGCGCTCGCAAATCGAGCTCTTGCCGACGAAATACGCCCAACGCCTGGTAACTGTGCCCCTGCCCACTCGTCGTGCCGATGAGCACCAGTCCGAGGAATATCCCCACGAACCCCAAACCCGAGAGACCCCAAATCGTGTACACGCTGGCTACACTCGAACTCCGTTCGCTCACGTTTCGCGTCAACGCCACCGCGGCACCCCCGAGGACAAGGGCCAAAAGAACCCCTGACAGCGCCATGCTAACTCCCGCTGCTTCAGCTGATTCTGAGTTCGACAACAGAGCTGTGCTGCTCACCGCCAGCACCACGAATCCAATCAACAACAAGAACAGAGCTACTGGCGCCAATAGAAGCCAGCGGCGGCGTTCCTTTGGCTCGAGCCCCGTGAGCCATGCGTCCAAGTGCACCAACGGCGCCCGCGTCCCATGCAAAAACGCCGAGCCGCAAAATACGGCCAGCGAAACCCCGAAGGAAAGGATCGTGAGAACGCCGAGCTCAGCCTGGAACGCGGCAAACCAAGCTCCGGTCTGCGCGGCCACCCAGCGTGCCTCGAGTGCAGCCGCCACGGCGCCCGCGCCCAAACCGAACACCAGCACGCTTGCGGCCCGGCTTGGCCAGGAACTCAACTCTCGAGAGACCATTGGCCCCGATTCACGATTTTTCGGGCGGCTTGGCAAGCTCGGATTTCACTTGGGCAGCGCGAGCCAGCGGATGGCTGCGATCATACACGGAGAACAGCTGCTCTAAGGAGAGATGGGTGTAGCGCTGCGTGGTGGAAAGGCTGCTGTGTCCCAGCAGTTCCTGAATCGAGCGCAGATCCGCACCACCCTCCAAAAGATGCGTCGCAAAGGAGTGGCGAAGCGCGTGCGGGTGCAGATCAGGCCGGGCGGCACCCAGCGCACCGTAGCGTCGGGTGAAATACTGGACGGCTCGGGCTGTCATGCGGCCACCCTTCTGGTTCAAGAGCAAGGCGTGTGCATCTTGGACGCCGGTCTTCGGGTGCACGAGCTCCGCGCGCCCTGAAAGGTAAGCCGTGAGTGCTTCAAGGCATTTCGAACCGAGCGGCACGAGCCGTTCTTTGTTGCCTTTGCCGAGCACCTGAATCAGCCCTTGGGCGCGATCGAGATCTTCAATATTGAGACCCACCAATTCGCTCACGCGCAACCCGGATCCATAAAGCAGCTCCAGAGCGAGCGCATCGCGCAGCATGACGACTGCCCGCGGGTTTAGGGAAAGAAGCGGCGCCTGCATGACCTCCGAGGCACCGTGCTGACTTAAGAAAGCTGGCATTTTTCGCCGAATTTTAGGGCTCGCGAGGAGTGCGGTGGGGTTCTTGGAGAGCAGACCCTGGCGTTCTAAAAATGTAAACAACGAACGGACCGCTGCAAGCTTCCGCCCTAGCGTGGCGGGCACGGCTCGGTCTGCGATTTCACCTAACCAGGCTCGAAGCACGAGGCGATCCAGATCTGCCAGCTCCGAGACGCGCGGAAAACGTTCTTCTACGAAAGTGGCGAGCTGCTCCAGATCGCGCCGGTAGGCGCTCACGGTGTTCGGCGAAGCTCTCCGCTCATCGCGAAGTGCCACCACAAAGCGTTCCACGGCATCTCTGAGCGGGGTTGCTGGCACAGGCTCACTCACACGCCGCTCGCTAAGTTCGGCCGAGCTCCGCGCCAGCGGTTCGAAGCGCGGGTCGGAGCGCAAAGTGGAGGATCACTGCGATCGCCGCTCCCAACGCCAGCAGGACCAGCAACCCCGAAAAAGGCGCTGATTTTGTCACGGAAAGCTGCTGCAAGGCCTTTCCGTAGCGGCTATCGCGTTCGCCACTCGGGCTGCCGTCATTCAGCACCTGAAGCAGGGCTAACTTAGAGTTCGCCATCACAAGTTCTTGCTCACGCGGTTGATGAACGTAGCTCGTCTCAAGCGCTGCGGCTCGTATCGCGCGATACGCCATCTGTGCCAAACGCCAATCGCCCCGAGCCTCAGCGCCTTCCGCCGCAGCCTTCAAGCGAAGAAAGGCGAGATCTGTGTGCCCGGCAAAGGGAACATAGGCCAAAGCAGCGCGCCGTGCGTGCACAGTTGCCGCCCAAACGTCACCCCGATGAAACGCCTCGTCGCTCAGTTGCATCTGCACCGCGCCGTCGCGCAGTGAACGGACCACGAGCGTCACCACCGCCAATATGAGCGCCAAGCAGGCGATGACGCCGAAGCGCAACCAGCGCCAGTTCATAGAAAATCCCTGCGACGGAAGATCCAACTGGCGACAGCCAGGAGAAAGATGGACCAGCCCATGGCTTGCACCGCCGCGCTCCCAATATAAGTGACGAGTTCGACGCCGGCGGCCTCGCCCGTCAGCAGCGTGCGCGGGGGCACATAGAACATCAGATTAGGAACAACTTTGCTGAGCGCTTGGCCCGTTTGCTGGATGGCGTCACCAAACACACGCGCAGGCAGATGGGCCAGCGTGTCAGCTGAACGCCCCACGATGAAAACCCCTAGCGTGAACACCGCGCTTAGGAACGGCGATGAAAACGCCGAAAAGACCGTAGCGATGGCAGCGACGATGCAGACCTCGAGCACGCTCAGCACTGCGGAGCCGAGTAGCACTCGACGATCATCCGGGGCGCCAGCAGCCATGAACCATCCTACCAAAAGCATCGAAAACGCCCAAAAAATTGGAATATAAGTGCGCCAGCGCGGCAGACGAAAAGCCAGCAGGCCCGGGACGATCAGGCTGCCCAAGGCCACGCCCAGCACTAATTCCAAGCTCTTGTCGGAAAGCGCACCGAGCGCCAATAGCAACGCGGCAGTGTTGGCAGCCACAAACGTCGCCATCGTGACCACCGTGCCCAGAAATTTTCCAACGAGGTACTCCGTCCGACTGATCGGGCGGGCCAAAATAGGGAAGATCGTTTTCAGCTCCAATTCGCGGTAGAGCGAGCTGGCCCCCAGAATGACCGCCACCAAGATCGCATAAATCGAGACGGAAGCGGCCCCCAAATCGCTCACCACACGCAGGCTGTCGCGGAGGGCGTACGCGCCGACCACTAACGTGTAGCCGCCCGTGGCGATCGCGAGCGCGAAGAGCCCGTGCAGAATGCGAGCCCGCACGGCCTCACGATAGGTATTGAAAGTAATGGCTCCGATCCGTCGCAGCATCTCTGAATCGCCTTTTTATCCGATTTGCGCTCCACCCACCAAGGGAATCGCAATCAAGGTGCCTTCGCGACGAACACATTAACGGCCCATGGACCCACCGCGCCCGAATAGCCGTCAACCTGTAAGAAGTAATCGCCTGGGTCGAGCGTGAGGTCCAAGAATGCCAAGAACGCGGTATTCCTTATCTGAGCCGAAACGGCGCAACCTTCAGGCACCTCAGCACCAGGACAGTCCGGCCCTTTGCGCAGATCGAGCAGCACCGGGTAGCCGCTCCGATCCGCATCAATCACCACACGGCTTCGTTCGCTGAGGCTCAACTTCAGTAGCTGGTCCCCCGCCCCGCCTTTCAGCAGACTGCCAAAATCGCAGCTCGCATCGTAGTCGGCATTGGCATTCGCGGTATTGCCGTAAAACATCCCGCCTGTGGGTGGGATCAGGAAAGGAGCCCCACAATCATCCGAGTTCGGTACGGCGCTCGGGGGGACTGCGTTCCGAATCCACGGCGTCAAGGTAACGCTCGAGCCCAACAGCGATTCGACCGCCACACGGTACTCGCCCTTCGGCACATCGGAGAGCCCCAAACGAAGTGGACTGAGCGACGCCGAACGGCAGCTGACTTCACCACTCGCGCTGCAGGTCCCGTCAAACAACGCCACGCCTGTCACGTCATTGTCAGCGCTCTGCGCGACCAGCAGCACATCGGAACGCGCCCCAAGCTTGAGCGCATAGCTGGCATCCACAGCGCCACTCAAACACGAACTCTTGACCGCATCCACATGCCCTTGGAGCGCAATCGATTGAGGTTGGTTGGGCTGAAGCAACGGAGCTGTTTCACAAGTGTTGTCGAGAGGTGCAGCGGTCGGCGCGCCGAGCTCAAGCGCCACACTCACCTCCGATGGCCCGAGCGCGCTCACGGCGACAAAATACCTACCCGCTCCGAGCCCGCGCACCAAGAGCTCGTTGTTGTTGCCCACCCGACACGTGAGCTCACTCTCGCTCTCCATTTCAGCACTCGACAGGCATTTTGAGTCGCGCAAAGAGATGATCGGCACACCCCAAGTGTCGTTAGAAACGGCAAACAGATGAACATCTCGCGGCTCTGTTAGATCAAACTCATAAACCAAATCGCCAGCGGGCAACAACGCCGGCTTGGCGCCTTCGGCGCCGCATTGCGATGCCAGCGCCGACCCCACATCCACGAGCTTCGCAGTCTGCGGAACACCGGCCAAGAGCGGCTTAGCGCGTGCGCAATCTTCGTTGGTTGCTGGCGCTGAAACAGCCGAATATTTAATATCCAAAAACACTGGCTCATCCAGCGTCGAAAAGACGTAAAGCGGGTGAACGCCGGGCGCCAAATTCAAGAGCTGTGTGCGCGCCACCGTGCCCGCTTGGGACCACGGGAAAGAGCCCACGCAACGGGTCTCGGTTTGGAGATCCCCGCATACTTTGCTGGCTCCGAGCTTGAGTTCTGCGTGCTCGCTCGTGGCAACGATATCCACATCTTGGGCTGCGCCCTCCGGCACTTGAATCGCGACCACAATGTCGCGAAGAGGCCGTTTGACCGTATCGCTTCCAACTTCTGTGGTGCCACAGCTCAAAGCGTAGTCGCTCTTGGCTGCCGCGAGCGTTGCCTGGTACGTCCCGGAAGCTTGAATGAGAAGCGGATCGGCGCAAGTGTCGTTCTTCGCTCGCGCACAAGTGGGCTCATCCACTTGACCATCACAGTTATCATCTCGTTGATTGTCGCAGATCTCCGTGGCTTTGCTGTTGATGGCCGGATTCGTGTCGTCGCAATCGCTGCCGCCGCAATGCCAATCAGGATCCCCATCACCATCTGCGTCTCGTGGCGTGTGCTCGCAGCTGCGCGAAGCTTCAACGCACAGATCTATCGTGCAAGTGTCGTTGTCCGAGCACGAAACTGGCGCTCCTTCCCGGCATCCGAGTGTGTTGTCACAATATTCGCTACCGTTGCAGTACGTTGCGTCCAAGCATGAGAAATCGTCTGGCACAAACCGACAGCGTCCGAGTTCGCGGTCGCAGCGGTCCTTGGTACACGGCACTTTATCGTCGCACTGGGCGTCCTCGGAACACGGGCCTCCAATGGTTGGTTCTCGATTCAGCAGAGGCGCGCGTACAGGCCCGGCCTCCATCCCCGCCGCGCCGGCCATCGCCTGAGCGCCAACAAACGGACTGGGGGCCGAACTTTCCGAACAGGCGGCTGCAGCCGCAATGCCTGCCACAATAAACACGATGTGGGTGCGAAGCGTCATGGCTGCGGCGCAGCATAGCGCGGCCGTTGGCGGCGTCTTGCGCATCTTGCGTCGCCGGGTCAGTGAGCGGCCGTGTGCTCGGTTCAATCCCGGTCAAAGTTGGCCGAAAAAAGGCCTTAGGTCGGCCGAGTTTCCGCTCGGCCAGCACCCGCAAGACAACAGCGACGTTCATCGCTCGACTTCAAATTCGACCGTATCCATCGCCGCAAGGAATTCCTCAAGCGTTCGCAGACGATCGTCCACGCTGAGTTTCAGGAACTCCCGGATGTGACTGAGATCCACTCCGTTTTCGTCGTAAGTAGGTTGGGTGGCCTCGCGCTCTCCCGTCGTTTCCATTCAGCGAGTGGGGGACTATCGACAACACAATGCAAACGGCTTCGGAAATCACTCGCTTTGGGGCTCGGAGGTTCCCGCACTCAAGGGCATGGGCCTGATGCCGTGACAGGGCAGAATGTGTATTTGATTGGCGACTCGTGGATGTTGCCCCAAAACGACTCAAGACTCATCTGAGCGGCCAAGGCGTCCATTCGACATTGTGGGAATGCAGGGTTGCTGAAGAATGCCAGCCCCCCCGAAGTCAACTGCGGGGCTACAATTTGCTGCAACGTGAGATTAGCGCTCCGCCCGGTCAAACAGGTGTCCTCATCAGCTCGCCACTCCCCCACTGTGAGACATGAACGTTGAAGTGAAGGTAGCGACACACTGCTCATGTGAAGATTTCTGAGCTGGAGACCTCCGTAAAAACAAGGCGCGGAATAATCTCCCGAGAATTGAAGGCTGGAAAGGTCCAGATCCGAAACGCCTCCAATGATCAAACCGTTCCAGGTGCTTTTCAGCGCGGGCGCCGAGAACTTGCCTGCCAGCGTTACCTCGAGGGGAGCAGTTGACCGAAAGTCCCCCATATACACCAAGCTCTCCAGTCCTCCCAGTGAGATGACCTGTGAGGAGTCCCCAGTTCCAACAATCGACGCCATATTATATACAGACTTCAACTTTGGAAAGCTTATGGAGGCTGCCTCAGGCACAAGGTTCAGATTCCCGGTTATTAAGATCAATTCTGGGAGCACAAACATGCCAGTGCCGGTGTGAATCGAAGCATCGCCTCCGATGGTCGCAAGCTTCGGAAAACTCATGGCGGCGGCCCCAACCGCAACGGTGAAGTTCCCCGCGATGCTCGGCATCTGGCCGAAGTTTGCCGTTGAGCTCGCGGCGGCGGTGTACGAAAAGGCCTGAATATTCGAGGCGAGCAGAGGCATAGAAAAGGATTGGCCTGTGCCCGTGGCCTGAATATTGATGTCGAGTCCAATCGAGGTTAACTTGGGAAGAACAAAAGTGGGAAGGGTACCCGCCACGCTCAACCCGCTCGTGATCGTTTTAAGCGACGACAGTAAAACGCTTGCTTGGTCTCCGAGGTCTATGCTCAACCCGCCCGTGATCGTTTCAAGAGCAGGCAGTGAAACGTTTTTCAGGCCTGTGAGGTTCAAGGCTCCGGCCGTCTTCGCGAGAGCAGCCGAAAAACTACCCGCTGGGATGTTTATCAAAGGAGTGCCCAACGCGCCCAAGGCAGGAAACGAAAAGGATTGACCTATACCCGTGGCCTGAATATTGATGTCGAGTCCAACCGAGGTTAACTTGGGAAGGTTCAAGGTGGGAATCGTGCCCCCTACGCTCAACCCGCCCGTGATCGTTTCAAGACCAGGCAGTGAAACGCTCGCTTGGTCTCCGAGGTCTATGGTCAACCGTCCGGTGATCGTTTCAAGAGCAGGCAGTAAAACGCTTTTCAGGCCTGTGAGATACAAGTCTGCGGCGGTCTTCGCGAGAGCAGCCGAAAAACTACCACCCGGGATACCTATCGAAGCATCGACGAACGTAGTCAGGGCAGGGAACGAAAAGGATTGACCTGTGCCCGTGCCAACGATGTCCAGCCGGGCGCTGACTCTTGTCAACGCGGGGAAGTTCACCGCGGCAGCGCTGAGCGCCAGCCCCAGCGCGCCAACGTCCGTGAGAGCTGGCACATCGACGCTTGTACCGGAGTTAATAACAAGACCCAGCGCCGTCTTGAGCTTGGGGGCCGTGAAGCTTGAACTTCCGGAGAGGGTGATGACCCCGGCGTTCTCAAGTTCCGGAAGATCAACTGGCCCTGCTACAATTACCGTTAGATCGCCGGCACGTACCAGGTTGCCCAACTGAATGGTGGCTAAGGGGGCGCCCGCTACTTGGAAGTTTCCGACCGTTTTGAGCCCACGAAGGTCCAGAGTCGTCAAGTTCGGAGCTGCCAGCTCTTCAAGGGTTCCCACTGAGCAAAGTGTCGGCAGAGCAATAGTTGAAAGCCCCGCGGCGTCGATTTGGAGAGAACCTGTAATCGTTCCAACGTTCGCAATGCTGGCGACATCCAAAGAATTGTGAATCACGAAGCTGCCGTCCAGCGTGAGCCCGCCACAGACGATGGGAGCGCTCCCGCCTGCGCCGCCGGTGTTCAACGCCCCGCCCGCCGACGTGCCATCCCCTCCGCTTCCGCCAGTGCCCGGCGTGCCTCCCGCAGAGCCTCCTCCAGAAGTTGTAATACTCCCGCCGCTACCCGGCTGAGAGCCACCTTGGCTTGCCGCAGCCATGCCGCCGCTAGCGACTTCACCGCCAATGCCCGTGGCACCTCCAGAAGCACCACCTGTTCCGCCCGCGAGCGATCCGGGCGTGCCCCCGGATGGCGCAGTCCCGGTTGAAATGCCGCCGCTTCCGCCCTGTGCGCCTACGCGAGACACGCAAATCTCGGCGGGGGGCAGGCTGCAATCTAAAGTGCCATCGCAAGCTCCCGAGCACACGCCGCACCTGCAAAGCAGATCAGTGCCACAGTCGGCGTCGCGCACGCACGGCTTGAGCCAGTTCGTGTTCCCGCTGATGCCGGGCGTTTCTTTTTGGTTACAGCTCGGCATCCCGAACAGCGACCAGAAACCGAGGACTAGCAGCGTGACCGCCCAAAGCGAGCGCCGTCTCCCCAAGAACCCGTGCTCCTGCTCACCCAACATCTGCATTTCCTTCTTCATTCTCGGCTCCCATCACGTTTTGCCCGAAATAGTGACACACGGTTATAATATCTGATTCTGGGATGGCGCGTTCCGCGTTATACGCGCACACTCGCTGCCACAGCGCGTTAACCGCCGCACGGTGGGAGCCCAAAAGGTTCAGCACTTCTTCTTCGTGCGGGTGCCCGGCAGAAATTTCGAAGTGTAGCGTAGCCCCACCCACCACGTCCGCTTGTTTCGATCGCGGCGCGCCAGCGCGAAGCTTCGACGCAATCGCTCCCGCCATCGCTTTGAAGTGATCGAATACTGCAGCTTCCCAGCCGCTACTGGCTCCAACGGGCAGCAACAGTGTCTTGGCTGAAAATCGGCTCGGATCCAAAGGCTCTGAAAGAACGCGCCCTTCTGCGAGCAGAGCCACAAATGCCGCTTCTACCAACACCTCTTGCACGCTGAGTCGCGAAGCCACCTCCGACACACTGATGCCTCGATGGTGGAACGCGAGCGCCCAGCTCATGGCTTTTACGGACTCTGCTGAGTCCGCATCCAGAAGCTGCTGGAGTTCCTGATCGGAAGTTGCTCGGTACAATGCATTGGCTCCCTGCCCCGCAACGAATACCAGTCCGCTAGCTACCAAGTCTCTCAACACCGCCCCGACCGCGTCCTCACCATCGCGTACAAAACGTTGCAGGATGGTCTGTCGGTGAAGGCCCCCGTGCTTGCGCAGGTAGCCGAGGAGTGCCTCCCACAGCGTTTCGTCACGCACTGTCACGCTTTCTTCCAAGCGTTGCACCTTCTTTTGGTACCCGCGAAGCGCCATCCCAAACATATCGGCCACCACCTTACGCCCAAGCCCTTGCGCTTCGAGAGCGTGCGCTAAGTCCAGAAACACCTGATCGGCAACGTGTGCGAGCGGGGCCCGAACACCCGCGGCCGTGGATAGCTCTGCAATCAACACCGTTGTCTGGGCGACAATCGAGTCAATGAGGAGCTTGGTGAGCATCGAGCGCGGAGCGTAGCCCGGGTGAACGGCCCACGGCAGGTGTCCGCGCGTTCATCCTAGGGTAGGCCAGTGTCGCCGTGGCCGCTCTTCAAGCCCAAACGACCTTACCTCAAGAAACATCGAGAATACAGCTGCGCTGGCCCTGCAGCCCTGGCTTCTGTAGAAGGCGCGCCGAACGCGTGGCATTCTGTTGAGGTGGGACAAGATCGCCTAACTCGGCAAGAACTCGGCTGGCTCCTGGCGCAGGAGGCGCGGGGTGCTGCCAAGAGTCTGCGCTCCGACATCGTGCGGCCCACCTCGACCCCGACCATCGTCACGAAGTCCGAACCTGAAGGCGCGGGCGTTGAAACGACACTCGACGCGCTCGACGACGCAATCAGCATGTTTGCGGCGCTACAGTCGGGACCCCAAGTGCAGCGGCGCGGACGCATCGATCTGGCCGCTCTTTTGTATGCCGTGGCTCCATTGGCTCGGATTGCGATGGAACCCGGCGCCGGCACCGAAGTCTTCGGTGTTGAAGCCGAACTCAAACGCATGTTGCACGTGTTGGTTAACCACACGAACACCAGCTTTTCCCAACAGGAAGCCGCTTCGCCCGAGGTGCGCATTTGTCGCCAAGGCGATTGGGTGCGCATCAGCGTCGAGCTGGGCCCTGATAGTTCCCCTACGGCCGAGCTTGAACGCCGCTGGCTCAGCCGCATGACGCTGCGACACGGCGGGAAACTCGACCTCGTCGGCGGCACCCTTTCCATCCTATTGCCTGCAGATGGCGCCAGCGACCAGAGCGAGGTGGCAGAGCTCCGAAAGGAATTGGAGCAGGCACAGCAGCTCGGCGAAGCCTATGCCCGAGAACTTGCGACCGCGTTTTCTTCGGCGGACCCTTCAACGTCCGCGGGCTTTAACGAAAGCAGCATCCCGCAGGCATCCGAATTTGGGGTCGCCGTCCGCTTCTCAACTCAGCTAGGCCGCACGCTGCGCCGATTTTCGGATTCGTTGCGAATTGAGGCTGATACGCTGCGCGAGAACGGTGCCGACATCACCCAACTCGATCTCAGATTGCACGGCTTGAATTCGCTCTTGTTGGAGCTTTCGCGAGCCGCCGAAACGCCCGAAGTTGAAAAACCCTCGGCCCTGGACTTCACGGCTGCCGTGACCAATGCGGTGGCAGAGCTAGCGTCACGCACGGAGAGGCAGGGCCTCTCGCTCACCACGGAGTTACCGGCGAGCTTAGCTGGCAAGTCTCGGAAGCAAGCCGTTGCGCTTTTGCTGCAGAGCCTGCTCACTCAGGCCATCGACGCGAGTCCGCGTGGCTCACGCATCACCGTTCGGCTTTCACACGTTGATGACGAGGTGCGCGTCGCGATCGAAGATGGTGGGCCTGTGGTGCCTTTCGCATCACGTGAAGCACTGGTGGCCGGGCGTCTCGATCCGACGTCTGTCGGTCGTCCGCCGGGCGTCTCCTTGTTGCTCGCCAACGCGGCGGTAGGGTCCCTCGGCGGGTGCCTGCTCTTGGGGGAATCGAGCGCCGGAAACGCGCTGCTTCAGGCCGTTTTCCCGCTCTATCAGCTGAGCTAGGCAGAGTGCCCTCAGGCCCGCCTCATTTCTGCACTAACCGATTGCGTAGAAATCACGCTAACCTTCGATCTGGATGAGGATTCTCGTAGTTGAAGATCAAGATTCGATTCGACGCATGATTGAGGCGTTGGTTAAGGCGCGCGGGTACGAGGTTGAGCCCGTGGCCTCGGGAGCCAAGGCGATCGATGTGGCGCTCACGAACCCCCCGGATGTCGTCTTGCTCGATCTGATGATGCCTGGCCAGTACGATGGCTTCGCCGTGTGCCAGCGCTTGCGTGCCGAGCCGCTCACACGCAAAGTGCCGATTGTGATCATCAGTGCGCTGGACGACGAGCAGTCCCGGCAGCGCGCGACAGAAGCCGGAGCCACCGCTTTCTTCACTAAGCCGTTTAGCCCGATCGCCTTGCTCAAAGAGCTAGAACGCTTCAAGAGCCAGCGTTAAGATCCTTCACACGCAATTCCGCTGCAGCAAGGAGTCCTGGTACTTCGAACGCGGGGAGCCGGAGTTTCTTGGCAAGTTGGAGCAGAAGCGTTTGCTCCTTTTGGCTCTGTTCACCATCCACCTGCGTGATCAAAACGGCATGCTGCAAAAGCACCCGACGATCATCCAAGCTGAGGTCGGAAACCTGGATATCATCCAGCGTCTTAGGTTCTCTCCCAAAGCTGCGGATCTCGTGCGCTTCGCTCGGAGACGCACCATACCCGGCCAGCAGCCCTTCAATCACCTGAGTTTCCTCGGGTGTCACGCGCCCATCAGCCCAGGCCACACTCACGAGGGCCTTCACAATCGCTATATCCTGCTCGTGCATCACCGAAACACGATACAGCAGAGGCCAAGCTCGTCAATCGGCGGAGAGCGTGAGCGCCACACTCGATTCGGAGCTTTTGGGTGTGAGGCTTCCGGCACGCACGGGAATGCGCTTCCAGCCAGCCTCGGTTTGGCCTGGCAAGGAGATGATCACTTCCAGAGGTTCTCGGCACAAAAGGTGCCCGAAGCTTGGGTTCGGACCTTGGCGCACCTGCGCCTCTTGCTTCGAGTCTAAGCGCACACCCCGGACTTTGACGCTCGCATCACCTGCGACCTTCTTCAAGTGGAGGTTCGCCTCGCACTTCGCCACTTCTGCAATCGGTGCCCGGCTTGCCAAAGCGCCGCCCGCAATTTCTGCACGAAAGTGAGTCGCGAGTGCCCCGCCAACGACGAGGATTGCGCTCATTGCCACGGCAAACCCGCCGCGCGGCGTGACATCAGGCTGCGCTCGCGGATTTTCCTTGAGCTCGGTGGCTACCGGAGGCGGCGTCAGACTGGAGAGCCAAGTTTCAGAATGCGGCGTTAACTCCACGCCACACATGCCTTTGAGTTCCTGCCGGACTTCGTCATCCGGTCGCGTGAGAGCTGCATTGAAGCGTTCAAGCAGTGCGCTCAGACTGTTCTTGCCCACTTCATGGGGGAATGGCGTCGGTTCCAACAATTCCACGTCACCGGGAGCCACCGACTCATACACCGGCTCCCTCTGAGCTTCGCCGCGATGCTCGGGCTTCACCACTAGACTCCCAAATAATTCAGGATCCGTTTTTTGGTGGCGCGCCAACTCGGTAACAATCTGCGTACCTAAGAACGGCGTAGCGTCCAGCGAACGCTGCGCAGCAGGTTTCTCGGAGATCCGCGGCCGCCGCGTGACCAAAGGCTGGGGCACAGTGGGTTGTTCAATTCGGACAGTCGCGGCAACCGGCTGAGGAGCTGCAACTGGCTGAGGAGCTGCAACTGCTTCTCGAACTTCTGGCACCCCAACCGAGGGGCGCTGCTCGAGCCAGGTAGCTAACAAGCTTTCAACTTGTGCCCGAGGTTTTTCGAGCAATCCGCGCTGTTGCGCACGCTCAGTGTCCCGGCAAAGTCTGGCCAACGAACGCAGCGCCGCAGGGCGGTTCAGGGGAACCAAGGCTCGCTGCAGTTCGATAACAAGCGTTCCGAAGCCATTGCCGCCGCCTTCCCCGATGCGAATCATGGAAGCGGCCGGCCGGTGGGCGCCCACGAGCAGTTGGCGCAGCAGCTTGCGCAGCGCGCTCTCGCACGCTTCCTGAGAAACGCTATTTCCGCTCAGAATACACGGCGCGCCCTGAGGCGTGAGCACGACATCCCCGAGTCCCACGCTGCGCGGACCCGACTGAAGCGCGTGAGCCAAAGAAAGCACGATGAATCCGGAATTTTCACCAGTCAGACAGGCCTGCCGCGCGCCCGCTGCAGCCAAAACTTCGAGTAATGTGACGCTCATGGGGACCTTGCCTCCCAACCCATAGGCGACGGGGAGGAAATGGGACAAAGACCTTGCGAAACAACTTCGGGGGAACCCTCCCCAAGCGGTAGCGGTCGAGTAAGATGAGCGCCTTATGACGACGTGCCCCCAGTGCGGAAGCGAAGGCCAACCAACCCAGACTGTCTGTGCCACGTGTGGAAGTCGTCTGGCCGCCGCCACCGGCCCGGCTCCCGCGGCACTTCCGGCTTCGACGCGCGGCGGCCTCATGAAAACGATGCTCGGCATGCCTACCACCTCCCCGCCCGCGGCCCCGGTGAGCACTGTGCCGCCTCCGGCAGCATTTGGCCGAACCATGCTGGGGATCGCTCCCACGGAACCCCCGAGCCGTGACGTTGCGCAGTCGCCGATGGGCTCCCCTCCAACGGCACCCTGGGGCACGGCGCCCACGGGTGGAGGGCCCCTCGATCCTAAGCGAACCATGATGGGCGGCATGGGATCCCCGAGTTTTCAAGCTCCCCAAGGCCTTGGCCCGCAACCGCAGGTTCCCACTTCGTCCGCTACTACCGCAATCGGCGGTGCGCACGCACCCACACCAGCACCGGTCATGGTTGGTGCGAATCGAACCATCTTGGGAGTGGCCCGCCCAGGCATCGCTCCACTCAATCCAGGGCAGGCCAAGGCCGTGGAGCCTCCTGCTCCTGAAATCGAGCCCGAGCTGCAGCCCGCGATCTCAGGCCTCAGCGCCCGCACCGCAGCCCAGAAACGAGGACTATTGCTGCTGGGCCTCGCGCTCGCTCTCGTCGGGACAGCCGTCGCCGTCGGGCTCCTTTGGCACGGGTCACCCAAGCTCAAGGTCAGTGTAGCGTTAGCCTCCGATGGCGCGGAGGTCTTGCACGTTGAATGCGGCGACTGCGCAGCTGGATCACTGCTCAGCCTCGGCGCGAGCCGAGCAGAGTTTAAGAACGGCGCACTCACGCTCAAGCCAGCCAAACTACTCCAAGTTGGCAAAAATGACCTGGATTTTTCATTCCAAACCCCCAACGGCCAACCCATCCCGATTGCCGTTTCGGTACCCATTCGCTACCGAGTCACGCCACGGCTCGGCCGGCTGAGTGAGACACCACCGCTGTTGGAAGTGTTGGTGGCGACTGCCAATGCCAAGAGCCTTTCCGTCGACGGGAAACCACTCACTCCGGGCGAGTCGGGAGTCACATCTTATACGGTTGACGTAAGTCCTCAGCTTACCGGCCAAGCGTCTGAGGTGCGTCCGCTCGAACGGCGCATCCCTTATGAGCTGACCTTTCCCGATAGCGATGGCGCGAAGAGTGAAGTTGCGTTTCAAGTCGGGATCGTCCCGCTTCGCATCGAGGCACCGGGTGACTCGATCACGATCGAAAAGGAAACCTTTCGCCTTGCCGGTCGGACACAGCCAGGTGCCAAAGTTTCGGTGAGTGGCCGCGCGATAGCACTCTCGCCCGACGGGACCTTCAGCCAAACTATGCGCATTTCAGCCGCCGGCGAGACGACCTTCTGGGTACGCGCGGACCGCGAAGGCTTAGCGCCGCGCAGGGTCGCGGTGAAGGTTAAGCGCGTTGTAAGCCTGAGCGATGAAGCGAAGGCCTTGGATGCAAGTTCTCTCAATTCGTATGCTAGCGCGTTATCCAAGCTGGACGCCGAAACAGGCAAAACCGTGGCCTGGAAGGGCAAGTTGGTTGAAGCGCGACAGCTGGGGAACTCCTGGGTGCTGCTCGTGGACACGGAGAGCGGATGCGCCAATGGGCCGTGTTTAACCCGCGTTGCTTTTGGCGGGGAAGGCCCGTTCGTAAAGGGCAAGACGCTCGCCGTCTATGGCGTGCTGGAAGGTGGCACTGAAGGCCCGCGCTCGGGCACGACCATCCCAGTCATTCGAGCGAACTTTGTGCTGCGATGAAGCCTAACAGGCGGGCGCGGTTGGCGCGCCTTCTCACCCTACTCACCTTTGGCCCCGCCCAGGCGCTGGGTCAGGATGCGGCGGGCTTGAGAGAAGCAAAAGCCTACTCACTTCATGTTCAGGGAGCAGCAGCCAAACCCGACCTGCCAACAAGCCTTACTCTACTCTGGGAAGCCCGCCCAAACTTGGGAACCATTGAGGAGATTGCCGTCAGCAACGTTAATCTCGTACTTGCCGCTGGCTCACGCGGCGATGCCGTCGCTCTCAACGCTCAAGGGCACCCGCTGTGGTCGAAGAGCTTTGCGTCGGTGTGGCTGATTCCGCCGTTCGTCACCCCCTACGGATTTGCGGGCGTTGTGAGCCCATTTTCCGTCGTTGGGCTCTCCGCTTCGGGAACTCAACTTTTCAACACAACTCTACCCACTGAAACCAGAGACGGCCATTTCATCCACGTCGCGCTCAGCAACGGAGGGCTCGCGATTGCCGTAGGGCGGAGGCTATTTGTATTGGACCACGCGGGTACGCTCACCACAGATCTGGCACTTCCGAACACCGCCTTCGCGCTCGCCGAAGCCAATCAAAGGCTGTGTGTTGCCCTCACTTCCGGAGAAGTGCTGACGCTGTCTGCGTTTGGGACCCTGGCTAACCAAGGCCGCGTTCAAGGCAAACTGAACACTGTTATTCGCTACTCGAGGAGTGAGCTGCTCGTTGCCCTCCCCACTGAGATCGATTCGCTCAATCTTGCGTCCCACCGGGTCGACCGATTGCTCACCCTGAAGCCCCCTGAACAAATCCAGGCTCTGGCAGTAAACTTGGCGGGCTTTCAGCTCCTCTCTCAGAGCGGTACTCTCACCAGGCTGGATCGCAAAGGGGTGCGTCGCTTTTCGCTAGCTCTCCGAACCCGCGGCACCCCCACCACCACGCCCCCGCTCATCGCGACGGACAACGACGGTGACACCGCACTCGCCAGTGATGACTTTAGAGTCACACTGGTAAACCGGGACGGCTTGGTGCTGGCCGATCAACCCGTGCCTTGCGCCGGCATTACAGCTTTAGCTCAAGCACCGGGGCGGCTCTTGGTTGGCTGTAGCGACGGAAAAATCGTCGCGCTGGGCGCGGCGAAACGTTGACTGGCGCGCTCGTGGCCGCATGCTTATACTCCAAGCGCCCCCAAAAAGGCGTCCATCGAACCCACTCCGCCGGAATAGAGTCTCAATGATTTCCATCACCTCCCTCGCTGCTGACAAGGTCAAAGAGATTTCCCAGAGTGAAGGGTTGGTCGGACATGGTCTTCGCTTGAGGGTGATTGGTGGCGGTTGCGCTGGTTTCCAGTACGATTTGTACTTCGAGGAAGCGCCCACGGAGTTGGACGAAACGTTTGAGTCGAATGGCGTGCGTTTGTTTGTTGACCCCTTGAGCTATCAATACCTCGACGGCACGGAGGTGGACTTCGCGGAAGGCCCGCAGGGTTCCGGCTTCAAGTTCGGCAACCCCAACGTGACCAGCACCTGTGGCTGTGGTTCGTCCTTTCAAGCTTAAGTCAGGCTTGAATGCGGGATGATTCCCGACAAACCAAACCTCAGCGGTTCCCGTTGGTACGCGCAAGCGTCCTGAAAATCTGTCTCATCGTATTCGATGCGTGACAACGCGGTGACAGATTTTCCGGGCCGGAGCGCGCGAATTGCTCAACCGTCCGCAATGGGTCACCCATCGTACGAACCATAGCCTCGTGGGAATTGACGGAAACCAAACGTGGTTACGTTGCGTAGTCATTGGCACACGTCCAAACCGACGGCGGGCAGCGAAAGGCAGTTATCTTATGAAGCACTCTACCGAAAACGCCCTCAACCACTACATCGCGGCGGTGAAGCACCTCCCGCCACTCAAGCGTGAAGAGGAGCTTGAGCTTGCCACGAGCTATGCCAAATCCGGGGATCTCGCTGCCAAACAGCGCCTCATCGAGACCCATTTGCGGTATGTTGTCGCGATCGCACTCAAATATCGTCGGTACGGAGTTCCGGTGGCTGAGCTGATTGGCGAAGGGAATTTTGGGCTGCTTCATGCGCTCACTAAATTCGATCCCGCGCGTGGCTTCCGATTTGTAACCTACGCGGCGTACTGGATCCGGGCTTACGTGCTGAACTATGTGATCCGTTCCTGGAGTTTGGTGGGTGTCGGCTCCGGCGCGCTGCGCTCGAAAATGTTTTTCAAGCTCAGGCGCGAACGCGTTCGGTTGCTCAATCTCGTGGGCGAGCCAGAAAAGGCCGATGAGCTCTTGGCTCAGCAACTCAAGCTTCCGACGGAGAAGGTTCGGGATATGGTGCGGCGCCTGGAGCAACGCGACCTTTCGCTCGACACGAAGGTCTTCGAAGATTCTGGGGTCACGCTGGGCGATAGTCTGCCCTCTCAGAATGAGAACCAGGAACAGATCGCGAGCGCTAACGAACGCCAAGGACAAATCCAAAGCACCGTGCGCTTGGCCCTTGGAATTCTCGACGAGCGCGAACGTTTCATCGTGAATTTCCGATTGATGGCCGATAACGAAGACGCCTTGTCGCTCGCTGAGATCGGGCGTCGGCTGGGTGTCTCACGCGAGCGCGCTCGGCAGCTGGAGTCGCGTGCTAAGCGCAAGCTACGCGGCCGAATCGAAGAGATGGCGGGGAATGTCCCTCAGAGCTGGGTCCACGACGCCGCATAGTGTCAAGGGCCGCATTCTAGGCTGGAGGGGCTGGAGGGCCGCCAGGATTTCTGGTACGCCGCGTACCGTCAGCGTAGTTCAGGCTACCGCTCTGGGTCTTCGGGCCCCGGGAGGAAAGTCCGGGCTCCGTAGGGCAGGATGCCGGGTAACGCCCGGTGAGGGTAACCTCGAGGAAAGTGCCACAGAAAAAAAACCGCCCGCGCCGTCTCACGACGTCTCGAGCAAGGGTGAAATGGTGGGGTAAGAGCCCACCGCGCAACTGGCAACAGTTGTGGCAAGGCAAACCCCATCCGGAGCAAGACCACGTATGGGAGCGTTTGAGGGCTGCCCGCCCGAGTTCCTGGGTAGGTCGCTTGAGGCATTCGGCGACGAATGTCCCAGATGAATGGTCGCCGTCCGAGGTTGGGTAACTGACCCTGGAAACAGAACCCGGCTTACGAACCACGCCGACCGTGCCAGCAACAATTGTTGCTGGCATGTTTTTTTTGTTCGCGCTGTGACCCTACTGTGAAAAGAATTTGAATGGGACATTCACGGTGGTGGTCTCCGACGTCGTCGGAAACTGCCAGCCGCGTACCCGCTGTTGAATACAGGAGGCTAGCCCATGATATCCCGTTGGATCAGCGCTGCTGGTGACGCCTTGCACGCTTCCGCTGGTTCCAACAGTGATCTGAACTGAAATGTTAGCTGATGAGGGCGCATTTCGATCCCGTCCATCCAGCGCCGGCTGCCAGCAAGCACGCTTCACGCTTCCACTGTACTTAGCTACCACGGACTGCACCGTGGCCTGATCAAGCGGCGGGCCACCCGAGCCTGGAGGCCTCGTGCCTGCGGGCCCCCCCACCACTGGCCCAGCTAGTTTAATTCCAGAAAGACCTTTGAGTGTTTCGGGTGGTTTGGTGGGCTCCGGTACGGGCGCGCTTCCCGAAGCGATCGGCGATCCGGAACTCTTCGCCGCATGTTTGGATTTCTGCGCGCTTTGTTCAGCCGGGCTCTGCGCCGTCAGCGAGCCAGATTCGTTGGCATTCCCTGATTTCTTGGAAGCGTCTGCGGGCTTAGTCCCATCGCCCTCCTGGGTGATGAAGCGATCTCGGTAAAGCACGATCTGGTTCGCTGGAAGGAAGACAAAGACCAGCGTTCCCCCTAAACCCAACATGAGCACGCAAAGCACAACCCACCAAACGGGCGAAGGTCGGCGCGCTGGGATCGGCCAATCCTCAGTGGTGACTGCGCGGCCCGTGTCGCTATCGCCAGGCAGACGAGCAAAAGGATCAGGAAGTGGAGCGGCGACAACCTGTGGCAACGCTGCCGGCGACGCCCTCAGGCTTGAGACACCTTCCTCGATGATAGCCGCAAGCTCTGGAAAAGATTTGAGCGGCTTCCACTCTTCGAAGCCATCCCGCCACACCAGGGATTCAAGCCCCACCGCTCCAGCAATGGCCTTAGCGCGCAGCTCGCTCAGCTTGATCGGCCCAACCGGAGAACCATTGATCCCAACAAACCATTCATCGGCCGACGGAATGTGTGGCTCTTCCTCCACCGCAATAGCAGGAGTCGCAACGGCCGCTGAAAACGCCCCAGCCAAGCCACCTCCAATCGCCGGCAAGTTTGGCTGCGCAGCGCCGATTGCAGCGATGCCAACCTGCGGCGCCGGTTGTCGGACAGGAGGCACAATCGACGCCCGTGGCACTGCTCCCCTAGGAGCAGAAGGAGCCGGGGGAGGCTTCAAGGGTGCGGTGGCGCGAGGGGCTGGCACCGTGGCCCTAAGAACAGCTGGGCTTGGAGCAGCGGCCGCCGCCCTCGGTACAACCCGCGGCGCTTCGGGTTGGGCGACAGCCGATGGTTGGGCGACAGCCGATGGTTGGGCGACAGCCGATGGTTGGGCGACAGCCGATGGTGCGACTGAAGGCGGTGCGACACTGTGGGAAACGTCAATAATTTCCCCACACTTGCGGCACTTGATCCGGACCTCTCGCCCGACAACTTTCTCGTCGGCGATCTGATACTTCGCCTTGCAGTTTGAACAGAGGAATTTCATTCAGAGTCGCTTCGGGCGAGCACGGCTCTCGAGAACCGGCTTTCTTTGGTGCAGCTCCACTTCAGATTGTTCTTATACCAGACCCTGAAGATGCGCCTTGATGGATTGCCGCGTTGATTCATCCGGAGCTAGGGTAAGTGCTTTTTCCCATGTTTCCACTGCTTTGTTCCGAAAACCAACCTTCTGGTACAGGATTGCAAGGTTTTTGACGGCCGGAAAGTGGGATCCGTTAATATCTGTGGCCGTCTCCAGCTCACGAATTGCTTCGTAGGCCTTGCCCCGCCTCCCGTAGAGCAAGCCTAGGTGAAAATGAAGGCGGTACGCCAACGGATCGATGACCAAACCGCGCTCAAGGTGGGCCACGGCCTCTTCCTCTTGGCCGGCTTTGAAGGCCGCGATCCCCGCCTCCAGCGCGTGCTCAACCTCATCTGCCAGCAGGGCCTCAGACTCCCGGCCGCGCGCCTGAGTGTGCTCGAAGCAAGCTGCCACCGCCGCCATGAGATCCGCGATCCTGAAAGGCTTCTCAAGGAAATGGTCCACGCCATAGCCCTGTTTGAGATCTTCGGCGTAGCGCCAGCCGCGATAGACCGCACTCACCATGATGATAGGAATATGGCCATAGCGGCGACTGCCCTTGATGCGTTTGGCTATCTCAAACCCGTGCACCTCCGGCAACATCGCGTCGAGCACGATAAGATCCGGTGTCCGCTCCTTGACGAGGCGGAGCGCACGCAGCCCCGTCTCGGCTTCCACAACCCGAAATCCGCGGCTAATCAGCAGCCGCCTCACCAGCTTTCTAATTTCCGTCTCGTCGTCCACCACGAGCGCCAACTTGGCATCTGTCGCGAGCCCCTGGTCGAGCTCATGTTCGGGCAGCATCGTCACCACGCTCAGATCGCGAGACGTATCGCCGAACCCATCGCCATCCAAATCCTCCGCCGCGGACAGCGCGTTAGCGTTCCCCGCCACCACAACGTTCGAAGCACCGGGGGCCGGCTCATCTGCTGCGGGACCTGGCTCTTCGCCGGCAGGTAACCCGGCGTGCTGCTCGCCCGGCGGCGGGCGTACCGATTGCCCAGATCGGTCGATTCCTAACTTCTCAAGCACGTGCGCCGGACAGCGCGCACCCACGTAGAACACCTCGCCTTGAGCTTTTCGCCCATACGCGTCGGCTATCAGCTGTGCGAGCGCTTCCTCAAGCGCCACATAGCAATAGACTTTCTTGCCCGTGACGAATTCTAGCTCGTCAACGATGTTGCGCTCGGCTGGGTTGGCCAGCGCCACAAAGATACGTTCATCACGAATCAGCACCGGTACAATTTGGTGCTTCTCGGCTATCTCCCTGGGCACGAGTTCCAAGTGTTCGAGGTTGATGCACACCTGACTGAGATCAATGCCCGGAATGCCGTGCTGTTCGCTCAAGGCTTTCAGCGCGTCCGTTTCCGAAATGACACCCTGCCGCGTCAGGTGCGACGCGAGGCGCTCCTCTTTCTGAGACCCAAGCGCATCCTTCAGCTGTTGGCCACTGATGGCGCGCTGTTGGAGTAGGATCTTGCCGAGTTGCTTCTTCTCCGACATCG
The DNA here is from genome assembly GCA_038246305.1 of Polyangiales bacterium. Lineage (GTDB taxonomy): Bacteria > Myxococcota_A > Polyangia > Polyangiales > Polyangiaceae > JBBRRP01. Next base: position 53,650 of record JBBRRP010000015.1, read on the forward strand.
GGGGACTGCTTGCTCAGCATAGCGCGTCGGCAAAGCGCCGAAAAGTGTACGGCACGGCTCCGGCCCGCAAATCGGGTTAATCTTCGCTGTCTGCCGCATTAAGTTGGCGCAGCCTAGCTCTCGCCCAGCGCTCGTAGTCGCCACGGATGATCGAAAGCCGAGCTTCGGCGACGAGGCGTTGATAAAGATGAAGATTGTGCAAAGTGATGAGGCGAAGCGCCGTCATCTCGCCAGCAATGTAGGCATGCCGGAGAAAAGCACGCGAATAGCCTTGCTCGCAACTGGGGCATGGGCAACCGGGCTCAAGCACGCGCGCATCATTCTGAAACTTGCTGTTCCGAATGACGAGCCTGCCCGTGGAGAGAAATACTTGGCCGTTGCGCGCATTGCGCGTCGGGAGCACGCAATCGAACATGTCGACGCCCGAGCCAATTGCGCGAATCAGATCGGCTTGTGTGCCGACCCCCATGAGGTAACGGGGGCGCGCAGCATCCATCCGAAACACCACCTGAGCGAGCGTCTGATGCATCACTTGCGGCGGCTCACCCACACTGAAGCCCCCCAACGCCAAGCCATCCAGGGGGAGCACCGCCAGCTCTTCGATATGTCGCAAACGGAGATTAACGTCAAAGCCCCCTTGCACGATACCGAATACTGCCTGCGTTGCGCTCCGTGCCTCCAGGCAGCGTTTCGCCCAGCGTGTTGTCTGCTCCACCGCGCGCACGAGTTCTTCGTGTGAGCTTTGAGCGGGCGGACAGATGTCGAGCTGCATAGCAATATCGCTGGCAAGCAGCCCCTGCACCCTCATTGCCTCCTCTGGAGACAGCAAACAGCGTTTGCCATCCAGATGGGAGGAAAACTCTACGCCGGCGTCGCTCACCTTCGTGCGACTAGCCAATGAGAACGCCTGAAAGCCCCCCGAATCGGTCACAATCGTGTGCGGAAAGCGTGAAAAAGCATGCAACCCACCGAGCTCAGCTATCAGCTCCGCGCCTGGCCGGAGCCAGAGATGGTACGTGTTCATGATAGCCATCCGGGCGCCCAAACCGGACAGTGCATCTGCCTCAACTCCTTTCACTGTGGCTTGTGTCGCCACGGGCATGAACGCTGGAGTCCGCACGCTCCCATGGGATGTCAGCAGGGTTCCTGCCCGAGCATTACCGGAGGTGGCGTGAACTTCAAACTGCATGCTCGCCTCGGCGCGGGATCCACATAGCATCTCCATAGGAAAGGAACCGGTAACCGGCGAGCACAGCTTGCCGGTACGCGTTCATCGTTGGCTCATGCCCAGCAAAGGCCGCTACCAGCATGAGCAGAGTACTCTGCGGCATATGAAAATTAGTCAAGAGCGCATCCACGACCCGAAACTCGGAGCCAGGGCTCAAAAAGAGGCGTGTAGTACCTTGAAATGGCTGAATCAAGCCTTCGCTTACCCCGAGCGCCGCGGTTTCCAGAGCGCGCACTACTGTCGTTCCTATGGCCACGACACGGCGCTGTTCCAACCGCGCACGCGCTACCTGTGCCACTAGCTGGGGCGAAACCTCTAGATATTCCGCATGCATCACGTGTTCGGCGAGCGTCGGAGCGCTCACCGGCCGAAATGTTCCCACACCTACGTGCAACGTGAGATGACCCATTTCGACGCCACGCGATGCGAGGCGCTCCAACATACTGAGAGTCAGATGTAAACCTGCAGTCGGTGCTGCCACTGAACCCGGAGCTTCTGCAAACACTGTTTGGTAGCGCTCCCGATCCACGGCCACGGCGTCACGCTTCAAGTAAGGCGGAATCGGTGTTTCGCCGAACTTTCCCATGATTTCCTCGATTGGAAGTGCGCCCGTCGCTCGCACCAGAAGCTCACCGTCCCCGGCGACCTGCAACACCTCCAGCGTTCCTTCACCGACTGAAAGCACCTGCCCTGGTTTGAAAGACTTGCTCGAACGCCCGATGGCCTGCCAAGCACCCGCAAGTGCCGCGGGTCCGAGCAGCAAGAGCTCCAACTTGCCGCCCGTTGCAAGCTTGGCTCCGTGGAGCCGCGCCGGCATGACCTTGGTGTTGTTCAACACCACGAGCGAGCCTGGCGTCACCAGCTCCACCCAATCCCGGACGAGGTGATGCGAGATGCCGGTTGGCTCCAGCATGAGAAGTCGCCCCGCGTCACGTTCTGGCAGCGGATGCTTGGCGATCTGCGCTTCTGGCAGCTCGTAATCAAAAAGGTCGGCGCGCACGGAACGTTTGCTTTAGCGACCTTCGTACGTCACGCCAAGTCGCGTCATCTTACGCCAGAGCGTGGTGGGACTGATATTCAGCGCTTCGGCAGCGCGTTCGCGGCTTCCCCCAAACGTCTCGAGGACTTCGACCACTGCGCGACGTTCTGCGTCATCCACGATGTCGGCAAGCGTTCGGCGTTTTCCGTCTTTTGATTCTGGCGAAGCCTCCGGGAGAATATCGTCCGTCGTGATCACGCCGCCGGTGCACAGTGCGACAGCCTGCTCCACCATATTTTCGAGTTCGCGGACGTTGCCAGGCAAAGCATAGGTTACCACTTGTTCGATCACGCCCTCCGCGAGCTTCGCGCGCGCATTCATCTTACGGTTGTATTTGTCCAAGAAGAATTCAACCAGAAGCGGGATGTCTTCGCGCCGTTCACGCAACGGTGGTAACTGAAAGCGCACTACATTGAGGCGGTAGTATAAATCCTCGCGAAACCGCTTGTCTTCAACTGCATCCCGCAGATCAACATTCGTGGCGGCAACCACTCGAATATCAATGTGCTGTGTCTTGTTTTCGCCAATCCTGCGGATCTCGCCCTCCTGAATGGCCCGCAAGAGCTTGGCTTGAAAGCTCAAGGTTGTTTCCGCGATCTCATCAAAGAAGAACGTCCCACCATCAGCCTCTTCAAATAGCCCCTTGCGGGCCGCGATGGCTCCGGTGAAGGCACCGCGCGCGTGCCCAAAAAGCTCGCTTTCTAGCAGCGTTTCGCTGATGGCAGCGCAGTTCACCGTCACGAACGGGTGGGCACCGCGCTTGCTATTTGCGTGCACAGCCCGAGCGATCAGTTCCTTGCCCGTGCCGCTTTCACCCGTGATGAGCACCGTCGCGTCCGTTGGCGCAATCTTCACGACTCGCGTCATGATGTCCCGCATGGCCTGTGAGCGCCCCACGATGTTGGCAAAATGGTAGCGCTCTTTGAATTCCTCCTGGAAAAGGCGCATCTGTCCGTGCATTCGCCGAGTTTCAAGGGCCTTATTGACCTTCACCAAGAGCTCCTGCTCAGCGAAGGGCTTTTGGATGTAGTCGAAAGCTCCGAGCCGCATCGCTTGAACAGCGCTCTCGATCGTGCCGTAAGCCGTCATCACGATCACCTCCGTCATGGGCTGCGCCTCTTTGACGGCACGTAACACTTCGATCCCGTCCGATTCCCCCATGCGAAGATCGGTCATCACAAGATCATAGGCTCCTGTCGCCCCCATCTCCCGGCCCGCCTGCCCATCGGCGGCTTCTTCAACATCGCACCCCGCACCTCGCAGCAACATGGCGAGCGTCGTCCGCATGTTGCGCTGATCGTCGACCACCAAAATCTTCGCGCCAGCCAACGGCCCTGACGCCGTCGCCTCATTGCTCAACGACGCTGAGGGTGCTTCGCTCTTTCCACTTGCTGCCACGTGATGCTTCTCCGATGAGTGGGTGTAGCAATGCCTTCGCCTGGAACGCTACTGAGTCGCGAGATCGGCTGCGCTCGGGTGCGCCTTGGCGTTCGGAATCGGGGTCGCTGAGCCACTCTGGCCCGAACCTGACTTGACCAGAGAAATCGCAAACAAACAGACCAACGCGAGCACGAGCGTGGCGCCGGCAAGGGCAATATATCCGGCGCGTGGATGGTGGAGGCCCAGCCGAGCTGAGAGAGTCACCGGCGTCCCTTGAGAGACCGTACCCCCGGTCGATCCCGTGATTTGTGACGACTCATCGAAAGCGCGCTCGAGAACCCCGCCTGGACCCGTCGGTGTGAAGGCAGGGTCGTTGGAGATTAGGCCGGCCCCGGCACGACGCCCCTCGCCGAGCTCCACCAAGGCATCCCGCACCGCGCCACGCCGTGCTTCGATTCGATCTCCCAACATGCGCTTGAGAAGACCGGCGAGGCCCGAGGCCGTCACCACGATGCGTTGCTGCTTGAGAAATGCCAGCAAATCTTGCTGAAGCGCCTGAGCCGTCTGGTAGCGGCTTTCGGGGGTAGGTGCGAGCGCCTTCAAGACGATGCGTTCGAGTTCTGGCGGGTAATCAGGCGAACCTACTGAGGGGCGTGGAACCGCACACGTGAGCACCAGACGCAACGTGTCAATTTCATTTTTACCCTTAAATAGCCTTCGATTGGTTGTTAACTCGTAGAGAACAATCCCCAACGAAAATATATCGCTGCGCCGGTCAACTCCCTTGCCTCGCGCCTGTTCGGGCGACATATAGGCGAATTTGCCTTTCAGCTGCCCAATCTGCGTCGCCTCCGCGAGCCGTCCGACGGCCTTGGCGATGCCAAAATCGACCAGCTTTACCGCGCCCACCAAGCTGACCAAGATGTTGTGAGGCGAGATATCACGGTGCACAACACCCCTCGATTTTCCGTCCGCATCCACGAGCTCGTGCGCAGCGTGCAGGCCAGCGGCGCAATCGGCGATGATCTTAACCGCCATTTCCGGCGGGATCGGGCGCCGCTTATTGGCCTCATGCATCAACGCCTGAAGCGACTCACCTTCCACCCACTCCATCGCCATGAACATGAGACCCCCCTGCTGGGAGGCTTCGTACACCTTGACGACATTCGGGTGCCGAATCGCGGAGACGAGGCGCACCTCATCCACGAACATGCTGACAAAGTCCCCTTCCGCTTCATCGAGATCACTCAACATCACCTTGAGCGCGACGAGCCGATCGTCCTCGGGCCGTTCTGTCAGCATGCGGGCGACCCACACGGATGCCATGCCGCCACGCCCAACGCCGAGCAGAAGCTCATAGTTGGCGAGGCGTGTTCCTTTGCGCAGCTCAGTGGTCATGGATCATGGACAGTGTACGGGCACGCAACTCTTACCTGGCGCGGGAGTCCCCAATGGACCTACGGCGGGCCTTCTCCTAGGGTAAAGGGTGGCCCTAAACGGAGCGAGTACGCAAACGCGGCCCGGCAGCGCGTTTTTCCTGGAACCACAGGTGGCGCGAGTAGGCTATACGGCGTCCCCAGAGCACGTACACCTACCCCTTTAAAGAGGAACCTCTAAAAAAATGCCGACTCTCATGGAACAGCTTTCCAAGTCTCCCAAACGTGAATCCGTGGTGAATGACGCCTGCAAGGTGTTGGACCAAGAAGTGAGCGACAAGGGTGGGCTCTCTGGCCTGGCCATCAAGGGCGCCTATAAGCTCGTCGACGGCATCAAGCCAGGTTTCGTGAAGGAAGTGGTCGATAGCCTGCTCGATGATTTCCTGACGTCGATCGATCCCATCTATCAGGAGGCTCTTAGCCAGCAGCTGAAGCCGGCTGCCCACATCGCCGCCAACGCTTCCCGCGTCGCCGACGCGCTGCTCCAAGTCACGGATCGCAAGGCAGAAAAAGCCACTCGTGCCGTAATCAAGAAGACCTACGATAAGCTCCGACCGAGCGCGAAGAAACACGTGGAGTCCGCAGTCCCCCGCCTAGGACAACTGGTTGAGCGCCACGCCGCCCCCTGATGGCACGGGATCGCAGGGTGGGGTGGGTTTAGGCGCCGCCCGAAAAATTGCAGAATTATTGACTTCCGGTGGCTAAGCACTAGAAATCTGACCGGTTGGGTAGCGGATGCAATCTGCCTACTCGCTGAATTGAAAAATATTGGCATTGCGTTTGCCCGTTCATTGAGTCAAACGCAGGTCCGCTAGATAGCACGGTTGTTGGGCCGGCGCGGGAGACCGTGCGGCCCGAAGAAAGGTCATAGAAAACAGACATGGCATCCGAGGCCAATCCGGTCGGTCACGACGCACCCTCTTCCCACGGAGTCGAGAAACTCCCGAGCGCCATCGTGCGCTTCTGTGGGGACTCCGGCGATGGCATGCAGGTAACTGGTGACCAGTTCACGAGTGCCGCTGCCTTGGCAGGGAATGACCTTGCCACCTTTCCGGATTTTCCCGCAGAAATTCGTGCCCCGACGGGAACCCTCTACGGCGTATCCGGCTTCCAAATCAATTTCTCCTCGCGCGACGTGTTCACGCCTGGGGATGCGCCTGACGTGTTGGTCGCGATGAATCCAGCGGCTCTCAAGACGAATCTTAGAGACCTGAAGCGCGGCGGCCTGTTGGTGGTCAATTCTGGGGCTTTCAACCAGCTCAATTTGAAGAAAGCGAATTACGCCACGAACCCGCTGGAAGATGGCTCGCTCGATGCTTATCAAGTGATGTCGATCGACATCAGCAAGCTAACCGTGACAGCGGTCAGCGAGGCCGGGCTTTCAAGCAAAGATGCTGGACGCTGCAAGAATTTCTGGACTCTCGGCCTAATGTTTTGGATCTACGGCAGAGACATGGCGCCCACCTTTAAGTGGATCGACGCCAAGTTCAAGAAAGCACCCGCTGTGGCGCTGGCCAACGCGCTCGCGCTCAAGGCTGGCTACGCCTATGGCGAAGCGTCTGAAGTTTCGCATCACCGTTATGAAGTACCGCCGGCGCCGGTTGCTAAGGGCACCTACCGAAACATCGGGGGAAACCAAGCAATAGCGTGGGGGCTCGTTGCGGCCTCGCAATTAAGCGGGCTTTCGATCACGCTCGGTGCCTATCCCATCACGCCTGCGAGCGACGTGCTGCACGAGCTCAGTCGTTTCAAGCACTTTGGGATCACAACGATCCAGGCCGAGGACGAAATCGCCGCGATCTGTGCGGCACTCGGAGCTTCCTACGCCGGGAGCTTGGGCGTTACCGCAACGAGTGGTCCCGGCATGGCGCTCAAGATGGAGGCCGTGGGTCTCGCCGTGGCGGTGGAGCTGCCGCTCGTGATCCTGAATATTCAGCGCGGCGGCCCGAGCACTGGCTTGCCCACCAAAACGGAGCAAGCTGATCTCTTTCAGGCGGTGCACGGACGTAACGGCGAAGCACCCGTGTGTGTGCTGGCAGCGGCTACGCCGGGGGATTGCTTTCACATGGTGATCGAAGCGGTTCGCATCGCCACCAAGTACATGACGCCGGTCATTCTGCTGTCGGATGGGTACCTCGCGAACGGCGCTGAGCCCTGGAAGATCCCGGACGTTGCGAGCTTGCCGAAGATCAACGTTGAATTCCGAAAAGATCCGGAAGGTTTTCACCCCTTTTTGCGGGACCCGAAGACATTGGCGCGTGCTTGGGCCATCCCAGGGACTCCTGGCTTGCTGCACCGCATCGGTGGCCTTGAAAAGGACTACAATTCTGGGCACATCTCGTACGACGCGCACAATCACGAGCTCATGTGCCAAACCCGCGCGGCAAAGATTGAGGGCATCGCAGCGGACGTGCCTGAGTTAGAAATGGTGGTCGGCGAAGACAGCGGGAAGCTGTTGGTTTTGGGTTGGGGTTCGACGTACGGCGCCATCCGTGAAGGCGTCCAAAGGTGTCGCGACCGCGGCCTGAGCGTCTCCCACGCGCATCTGCGCCACCTCAATCCCTTCCCTCGAAACCTTGGTGAAGTGCTCAAACGCTTTGACCGCGTTCTCATCCCGGAGCTGAATTTAGGCCAGCTCGTGCAGCTCATCCGTGCCAAGTACCTAGTACCGGCCGAGAGTTATCCGAAAATCCAAGGACAACCTTTCAAGATCGACGAAATCGAATCCAAGATCCGATCCATTCTGGAAAGCTGACCATGAGCGATACAAACGCAGCACCCATCAAGCTCACGAAGAAAGACTTCGAATCGGACCAGGATATCCGCTGGTGCCCCGGTTGCGGGGATTATTCCATTCTTGCGAACGTTCAGCGCGTGATGCCCGAGCTTGGGATCCCGCTGCATCAGATGGTGTGGGTCAGCGGAATCGGGTGCAGCAGCCGTTTCCCTTACTACATGAACACCTATGGTTTTCACACGATCCACGGCCGGGCCCCCGCCTTCGCGATGGGGATCAAGGCTGCGAATCCCGAGCTTTCAGTGTGGTTGGTCACGGGTGACGGGGACGGCCTCAGCATTGGTGGCAATCACTTGATGCACTGCCTCCGGCGCAACTTGGACATCAACCTGCTGATGTTCAACAATCGCATCTACGGGCTCACCAAGGGCCAATATTCTCCCACCAGCGAAGTCGGCAAGATCACGAAAAGCACGCCTTCGGGCTCGATCGATCAACCCGTCGATCCGGCAAGCCTGGCCTTGGGTGCCAACGCCAGCTTCGTGGCGCGCTCGATCGATATTGAGGCGAAGCACTTGGGCGAGATGCTGAAGCGTGCGGCGGCCCACAGCGGCACCAGCTTTTTGGAGATCTATCAAAACTGTAACGTGTTCAACGATGGCGCTTTCGATCCCATCCGCGAAAAGGGTCTCAAGGAAGACACGCAGCTGTTGGTCGAACACCAAAAGCCCTTGCTCTTCGGGCGGGAGCGAAACCGCGGTCTTCGGCTCGACCCGAAAACGATGAGGCTTGAAGTCATCACGCTCGGGGAAAACGGTATGACGCTGGCGGACGTGTTGGTCCACGACGAAACCAATTCGGTGCTGGCGTACCTCTTGGCCAGGATGCCCTCCCCCGAGTTCCCGGTCGCCTTGGGGGTTCTCTTTTGCGAAGAGCGCCCAACCTACGACGGCAGTCTGCAGCAGCAGCGGGTCTCCGCCATCGAGAAAGCTGGCGCTCCGGACCTCCAGAAGCTCCTCAACTCCGGCAACACCTGGACGGTTTGAGCGCGGCGGTGATGCCGCCCCGACTCCCTCTTATTTTGTCCTCCCTTCCCCCGAAGTTCTGAGCTAGAAGGCCCCCCTCATGAGCAGCCCCCAAGATCCCCGAGCCCGTCGTCGTAAGCGCGCCCGCCGCGCCAAAAAAAACCTCGAGTGGGAAATGAACCGCGAAGTTGAAAACGCCGAGGCGACCAAGCCAAAAGCAGCCGCTAAGACAGCTACCTGAAGCTCCGTGTGCAGGCCACAAGCCATGCCTCCACTTGTTTGAGCTGGATTTCGGTCGCTTGCCCCTCGACA
>JBBRRP010000016.1:0-62401 GCA_038246305.1 Polyangiales bacterium
GACCGAGCGCCATCGCTGCGATCGACACACGGCCTCCATCCAGAATGCGCATGGTATCGATGAATCCGGCATCCACCTCGCCCAGGCGCTGCTCATCTAGAACGCGCACATTCTCGAAGGTGATCTCAACCGTATCGCTCGACCGGCAGCCATATTTTTCGAGCTTCTTGCTGGCTGAATACCCCACGCTGTCGGTCGGAACGATAAACGCAGTGATGCCCTGTTGCGCAGGGGCGGCTTGATTCGTGCGCGCCAACACCACGCAAAATCCAGCGACGGACCCTTGCGTGATGAACATTTTAGTGCCGTTGATCACCCACTCGTTGCCATCCCGCACCGCCGTGGTGCGCAAGGCGGCCGCATCCGAGCCTGAACCAGGCTCAGTCAGCGCCCAGGCTGCCAGCCACTTCCCCGTTGCGGCTGCGCGCAGATAAGTTTGTTTTTGCGGTTCCGTTCCAAACCGAAGAATGTGTCCCGTACCAAGCCCATTGTGGCTTGCCACCGTGAGTGCGAGCGAACCATCAATCCGCGCACACTCCTCCACACAGATCGCATAGCTCAGCATGTCCATGCCTGAGCCGCCGTAAGCTTCGGGGATGCGAATTCCCAAAAGCCCGAGCTCCGCCAGTTCGGGCACGATTTCGCTGGGAAAACGTTCTTCGGCATCCCATGTCTTCGCATTCGGTCGGACGCGTCGCTCACAGAATTCGCGCACAGCTTGGCGCAGGATCTGATGGTGCTCAGAAAGATCAAAGTTCACACTAGATAGTTAAGCGCCAAACTGCCAGCTCCGCCAACTCTTCGCTCACTTTCGAATTTCTTCCGCTTGACGCATGAAGCGGCCCAGTTCGATGAGTTTCTCAGATTCGGACAGCTGGCTCGCTTCAGCATCTCCCTGCAACTGGCCCAAAGGTCGAGCGAAGTCGTCGTCGCCAATCGCGTAGATGCGCTGAGCCCGCCGCGTGAGGAGCCAGGCGCTCCGTGCCCGCTCTTCATCCCTTCGGGCGCTGAACCCGAGGGCGTCAAAAGGTGCCTGTTTCAGCACATTGGCTCCGTGGAATTTTCGGAGCGTACTCACCACATCCGATGCTGCGTCCTCCTCCCCGCGATCCAGCGCGGCCAATCGCCAACGCTTGGCTCCGCGCGCATAGTAACCGACGGCACCGGGCCCAAGCCCCGAGACGTCCAATACATCTTCCGGCTCGTAGTCAACGGCCAAGGGGAGACGATCCGCCGCTGGCAGGAGCCGCACTTCCAGCGGCTTCAGACTCTCTGCTCGCAATGCCGTTAGAAGCTCGCGCGCGAGGGCTGGCATCGTTGCTCCCGCCTGCGCAACTGCCCTGAGCGGCGGCAGCGCAGGATTCACCAGCCTGAGAGAAATAACCTCATTTCCAGCCACCACAACGCCCTCGTTCTGACTCTGGGCGGCTCCAGCACCCGCCTCAAACGCAGTAAACGCAGAGCGCCGCGGATCTCCACCCTGTAAGGCAACCCGGGTGAAATAGCCATAAGCCAAACTCGGGTTCTCAAACCTGAGCGCCTGAACCTCAAGCGAATTAACGTCCACTTTCGACTGGTACGTCGCCACTTCCGCATGCTGCAATCTGAACGGAGCGAAGCGCTCGCAGCTCGTTCCCAACCACCCCTGACAGAAAGTAACCAACGACGGCGAGCCGGCACCGAAGGCGCGAGCCGGCACGGAGCCGGATAGACAAAGCTTCCCCAATTTTAATGGCAACCGTGTCTTCGCCGACCCTTCACTCGGAGCCTCGCAGGTCTCGGAAGACCGATGTGGCGCACGCCCCAGCGCATGCAGTGCGGACTCTGAATCACAGCTCAACAGCAAAAGCAGGCAGCAAAAAGCCGGTCCACAGCAACTCCAACCAGCACTTCGTGAAGTAGGAGGTTGGGGCGCATCTTCATGCATTAACCTACCCATCGCTCCGCAACCGTTTCATAGCTCTGCAACTCTTGCTCGTAGCCAGCTCAAAAATACGGATGGATTGCCCCCTGATCTCGAATGGCCGGGGACCGCTCGAACGGCATGCTGTTTGCTGAAGGGTGTTCAATGGCTCTGGCGCTCCTCAATACAGCATTACTAGAAAGAGTGCACACGCGTCGGAGCTTGCAGGGCTTCACGCTCATCGAGCTGCTCGTGGTGGTGGTGATTATCGGCATTCTGTCAGTCATGGCCATCCCAGCGATGATCAACCGACTTCGCGATCGGCGGGTTCGCCAGGCCAGCGAAGAAATCGCGACGCTCTACCGCAACGCACGCCTTCAGTCCATGGGCCGAGGCTCAGCGGTGCTCGTGCGCTTCACTTCTAGCACGAGCGATCCTGGCGGTACGTTTCAAGTACGCGAGGCGGTCTGGGGCACCTCAGCGCCCAGCGGAACAGCCAGCGGAAATGGTTGCGGCCGCCTTCCGAGTTCAAGCTGCACTACGAACACAGCCGGCGGGGCGCAGAGTTGGGTGACTGCCTCGGCTGCGACGGACGACAATCGCGTGATCGATCAGTTTTCGCCGAGTGGCCAAAACGCCGATATCCTCACCACGATTCTCGCGCCCACGGGCACCACGACGCTCAGCTATTTGGACGTGTGCTTCACGCCGATGGGACGCAGTTTCTTCCGCACGGCTTCCGGTGATCCGTTTGTTCCGCTGGTTGGGGTGAATCGCGTCAGTGTCGGCCGCTATCCAACGGGAGCCGTTCTGCCCGTGGGCGTGGAGAGAAAAGTCGCCCTCTTGCCGAATGGCACGGCGAGGATCACCGAATGATTCAGCGCCTAGCAGGCCGCGCCGGCTACACCGTGATCGAATTGATGATGGCGATCTCGCTGTTTGCTGTGGGTGTGTCGGCCATTATTGCTTTGCAGAAGGTGGCAGTCACGTCCAACCAGCACGCGAAAAATCTCGCCATCGCGACGCGCATCGCCCAATCCTGGCAGGAGATGCTCGCGGCCGACGCAGTGATGTGGAATCACCCCGACGCGAACAACACGGCGTCCGATTTACCAACGACCACGTGGCTCAGACAAGTGGACACGACCACCGCGTGGTTTCAACCCGCGTGGAACGCTAACCTGCAGTTTGGTCCAGCGTTTGATGCGCTCGGCAATCCGGTGCTGCTGCCAACCGATGCCGCGCGCGCCGATTTCTGTACGCATATTCGGCTCACCTATCTCTACCCGCCTGACACACCAGTGGTCGGAAACGGGATGATCCGCACCGAGGTGCGCGTGTTTTGGCGGCGTCCTGGCGTGAACAACCCAGATGCCTTCTGCAGCGCGCAAATCCTACCGGCCACCATCGGCGAGCAAGTTCAACAGTATTACTTCGTCTACAAGACCGCCGCTGTGCGCGAAAATCCACCCGATTGATCCCGCTGACCTCGCTGAACCCATGGCTCACCCGCTCCTTTCCCGGATTTCTATGAACCTTCGTGGCCAACGCGGCTTCACGTTGACGGAGCTGATGGTTGCCCTGACGGGCGGATTATTTATCTCGACGATGGTGTTCGTGCTGGCTCGCGACAGCACACGTTTTTATCAGCGAGAATCTAGAATGGCAAACGCCAATCTCGCTGAAATCATAGGATTTCAGCGCCTTTCTGCGGATATTTCCCGCGCTGGATTTCTTTCGACTTCCAACATTCGCAGGGAGAGCAACCTGTGCGGAGATCCGGTTGGGGAAGCCAATGTCTGGCCCAGCGAGCTGAGAGATCTTTCGAGCATTCTCATCCAGAATGGGGAGGCCATGCCCGCGGAAATGTCAGGGCAGGTCGCGCCGCGTCGCTTGAGGCTTGCGGGGAGCTATCTCTCAGGTGACGAATTCCCAGTTCGGCTCGTCCTACCGAACACCGCCAACAACACCGTGAGCGTCTTCCTGGAAGTGAACAGCGGGCCCATGGCGCGCCTCGGTTATCCGATCGGGGCGGGCCTTGCAGCGCAGCAAGTCGCGCGCCTAAATACGGTGTTTGCCCCTAATCGTGCACTCCGTTTAGTGGATAGTGCCGGAGGCGAACATTATGGGACCATCTCGAGCACCGTCGGAGGCAGCCAACCGGCGGTGATCCTGAAAAGCACCCCGCCGCTCAGATTCCGTGCGGGAGCTGGCAACCGCTGTGGCATTCGAGGTTTCGAGACCGGCGCCTTGGCCAACGTCGTGAACTTCATTCGCTACGAGATCCGGGACATCCGCGACGCCACCGCGTATCCGAACTTCGCCCGAGCGATCAGTGACACCGCCGCCGTCCAGACGGCTACCTTGGACGCCACACGTCGCGATCTGATCCGTGTGGAGCTCGACGTGGACGGCAATGAGCTGGCCGACACCTTGGAGCTGATCGCTGAGTATGCTGTCGACCTCAGATTGGGGCTCACCGTGATGAGCAACGCAAGCACTACCGCTAAGGTGGCAGACCCTCAGTTAACCACACTCGTCTCGAATCTCCCCGCTACCCCGAATACGAACAACGCGGCGATCGCGGACTGGGCCGGGCTGCCATCGGGCCTCAATGCCAATCAAGGACCTGAATTCATTCGCTCCGTCCGTTTGCGCTTGAGTGTGCGCTCACGCGAGCCCGATCGCGACACCAACATCACCTCCAGCACCACTGTTGCGCCCGGCCTGTATCGCATCGGCTTGGGTGCTAACGGGGCAGCTCCGTTCGCGCGGGTTCGCACCATGCAAGCTGACATCGCCCTTAGAAATCAGACAAGGTAATCCATGCCCCGCCACTCTTCTACCAATCCAGAAGCCGATGTAGAGCGCCAGCTGTTGGCGTTTCGGCAGCGACGCGGCGAACGCGGAGCCACAATCTTTGTGGTGCTCACAGTCATGACGTTGCTCACCGCCGTCGGTGTGTACGCGGCACGTTCCGCAAGTTTGGTGGATCGGGCCGCGGGCTTCGACCGCCAGTTTCTGCAGACTCATTATATTGCCGCCTACGGCACGTTGGCCCTGGCCGCCGAACTTGGAACAGGGAGCGCGAGCATGCGCGTCATGCAGATGGCAAAGAATCCGGAGACTTGCCTCGTGACGCGCGGGCTTGTTTATCCGGGGTCGGGTGTCGCCCCGTGCATGAAGCTTACGATGGCGGACCTGGCCGATCGCGTCGGGACCTTTTACAGTGGGACAAAGTTGTTGGAGCAGACGCAGACCGGATCTCCCATGATCCCAGGTAGCCTGGGTCCCTACAGCGTGTTGAGCGGGGCCGCGCTCGAGGGGAACTTCTCTATCGAGCTTTCCGAACCGGGACCCGTATCGCGTCCCGTCGCGGGCACCGACGTGGGCGGGACGGGCACGGCGTTCCAATACTTGCGCGTCACCGCGACCGCGCTTGGCCAAGTCACTCCTTACGTTGGAAATACTACTTGCGTCGAAGGCGCCTCCGCCGTCGCAGGTCTCGAAACCATGAGGGCCTATGTCGAGTTTGGCCCTGTAGCTGCCAATTGATGCCGAAAAGGATGAAACCCATGCGAAAATTACCCTATCGTTTGCTGATACTGTGCGGTGTTGGCACAGCGCTCGTTGGCGGGATGCCGAACGCCAACGCGCAGGGGTTGGCTGATACGAATCCGCCGCTGCCCAACATCTTACTCATCGTGGACACTTCCGGCTCAATGGAGCGCAAATCCGACAGCCAGGATCAGCCCACCTGCGATCCCACGGGAGCGAGCGCAAGCCAAAAAAGCCGCTGGATTGAGACCGTCGAAGTGCTCACGGGGTCGATTCAGGACTACCGCTGCCAAGCGGTTGCGCGCAACAGCACCAGCTTCAAAGACGAGTACTCGATTCTCGGAAACCTCCCCTACGATTTCAACTACGTGAATGCCTATCACCGTCCGCTCAGCGGAACCTGCACTCCGGGCCCGGGTGTTCTGCCAACCCCCACCGCGTACGACTACCCCGTCGGATCCATCAAATACCATCCCTACACAA
The DNA here is from genome assembly GCA_038246305.1 of Polyangiales bacterium. Classification (GTDB taxonomy): domain Bacteria; phylum Myxococcota_A; class Polyangia; order Polyangiales; family Polyangiaceae; genus JBBRRP01. Next base: position 5,945 of record JBBRRP010000016.1, read on the forward strand.
GCCTCAACACAACGTGCAAGACCTTCTCGCAGACGGCCGATGGGATCCTCGATACCTTTGGAGGTTTCATGCGTTTTGGACTCATGACCTTCGACACGCTCCCCAGCAAAGAAACCGGAGTCAGCGGGACAGTCGCAAATTACGCAACAGGCATACAAGGAACCTGGAGTTACTTTCTGAACAGCGCTGCGGCTACGGGTCGCCCTGAGCTGTGCACCACCGCTCCATTGGACATCGAAGTTGGGGCTCGCAACGCCGCAGCACCGCCCTGGGAAGGCCGAATGGTCGCCTTTGGTGATCCTGCGGCGGACAGTGCAGCCGTGTTGGCGCGCAATGCCAAAATCCAAGAGATTTTGCTAGCAACTCGGCCCTTTGGCGCCACCCCGATCGCGGGCGTGATGCAAGATGCCGAAGATCTTTTGTGGAATGATACTTCAACCGATCCACTGAATAACGCGCTCAAATTTGGCCCTGGGACGGACCCGTTCATTCGTAAAGGCTGTCGCCAGCAGGGCATTATTTTGCTGACGGATGGTGAGCCCAATCTGGACCTGCGTCCTGCGTGCGAAGGGCCCGGGCCACCCGCTGGGAAGTGTCCGTTTGAAAAACCTGAGACCACCGCTCTCGCGCTTTCAAGCTCAACCTCCACTACGCAACGCCCAGCCAAGACTTACGTGGTGGGGTTCGCCCTTTCTACGGTCACCGTGGGGGCCGTTACGAAAGATTGCACAGCGTTCACCGATGACGACCTGACGGGGCCCACAGGCCTTTGCAACAATGTCGCCAACAAAGATAACGTGAACCTGCAAGCGTGCTGCACACTCAATCGCATCGCGTTCAAAGGCGGCACGACCAAAGCCTATTTTGCGAGCGACAAGAACGCGCTCGGAAGCGCCCTTAGTAAGATCCTCCAGGAATTTGCCACGACAACGACGCGCACCCATCCTGCCTTTTCGAGCGCGGCCACGGGCTCAGACTCGCCCGGTTTTCGCTTCTTCAGCTCCTACCGGCCTTCGCTCAACCAAGCTCAGTTGCCCGATGGGCAGCTGGAGCGTCAGCGCTACACCTGCAAAGATCCCACGAGCTTGGGCGTGCCTAAGCGCATCCCAATCACGTTGAACGCTGGCGATAATTTCGCGGCGAACCTCAACTCAGCAGCTGCGGACGCTCGCGTGTTCCTGTCGGTTGAAGTCGCCGCCGACGGTGCTGGTAAGCGCTGGTCGGACCGGTCCGTGCGGCCCAGCGTCGCCACGGACGTGGATGGCCTCGCGTCCTATCTGGGCACGCAGTATGGGGACACCGCAGCGAGCTTTGTTTCGAGCACCCTGTTTGCCAGCATGCAACTAACGAGCAACACGGATGATTGCGTGGGCCTTTCAGATGTCACCTGCCGCGACCGCGTGCTCAAATGGTTGGTGGGCCTGAACAACGGAAGCAACCTGTATAACCGCTGCGAGATCCCCGGCAGCAAGTGCCACCTGATGGGCGATATTTTGCACTCTACGCCGGCGATCGTGAACCGTCCGTTAGCTTTCCTGCGCGATGAATCATACCAAGCTTTTGCAGATTCCAAGGCAAAACGCCCGCTCGCGCTGTATGTCTCCACGAACGACGGGCTGCTGCACGCTTTCCGCGTGGCGAGCAACGAGCGGGATGCAGTAACCAAAGCGGAGGTGGCCCCCGTCAACTCCCTGGCGAACAACGAGCTGTGGTCATTTATCCCGCCCGCCGTGCTTCCGTTGATCCAGTCGGAATACCCGCCCACGCAGGTCAGGCTGTTGGATGGCAGCCCGGTGGTCAAAGATGTGGTTGCCAAGCAGCAAGCAGATGGCTCCTATGTCTTCCAACGCACCTCGGCCGATGCCCAAGCCGGAACTGGCGATTGGCGCACGGTTCTCGTCCAGAGTTTTGGGCCTGGCGCGGCGGTGTCTGGCTACTTTGCCTTAGACGTTACTGATCCGGTGGTGACGAGCAGCTCAAAGCCGAAATTTCTCTGGCAGCTGACCGTGGCGGGCGACAATTCTAAGCTGTTTGGTTCCGGCACGGCGAAGCCACTCATTACAACGGTGTTCTACGACGGAGACGGTGACGGAAAGCCAGAGGAGGTGCCCGTAGCGGTGTTACCTGGAGGCGATGGGGTCAGCGCGGGAACCTGCGCACGCGCCGCGAGCGCTACGAATATCGACACGAATTTCCCAGCGCGCACCACCGTCAATTGCTATCCCTCCCCGCAACCCGGTCGTTCTTTGACGATTGTGCGCCTCGACACGGGCAAGATCATCCGTACGTTTCGACGTGCCGCCACTGACGCACCCGCTGCACTCACCACTTCAGGAGTCGTCATCCCAGCGAACCTAGACGCCCCGATTGTGGGCGAGCCCGTGGCCTTTCCGTCGACGACCGGAGCCGTAGCCGATCGAATTTTTGTGGGGGATAAGGAAGGTGCCTTGTGGAAAATTGACTTGGCTTCCACGAACCCGGACGCCTGGACCATGAAGCTGTTCTTCGATGGCTTCCCGGGCGGGACGCTGGCGCATGTTGCGGCTGATGGTAAGCCTGTCTCCACGCCCCCTGTGCTCTCAGTGGACGATCTCGGCAACGTGACCGTGGCGTTCAGCACAGGCGATCAGGAAGTCTTCACCTACGCTGCCGGCGTGAAGAATTACGTGTGGTCCCTCACCGAGAAGTTCAATGGCAGCGCGCTCGAAAGCAAGGTGAATTGGTACCAGACCTTGAACAATGGTGAACGCGTCACTGGGCCGCTCACCCTGTTCAATCGGAACCTCTTCTTCTCTTCGTTCTTACCGGATGATGGCGCGGGTGGCGAATGTGCACTCGGCAAGGCCTACGTCTGGGGCATGGATTACCTGGTGCCTGATGCCAACAATGCGGCCGGAAGCGGTGGCCGCGATGCCCTTCAAACCAGTAAAGGCCCGCCAGCCGTGATCGCCGACAAGCTTGATGTCAGCACCACGCTCACCAGTTCAACCCGGACCTCGATCTTTGGGATTGGGATTGCTCAAGAGCCGACCTGCTTCGACGAGGTCACGGCAGCGTCGCAGGATTCCTTGGGCTTTGGGTCCCACACGTCAGTGACCAACGTGAATCCAGGGAAATTCCAATTAGTCGTCCAAACGGGTGCCGGCGGCGATAAAGTGGAAGGCGGCAGCACCAACGCGCTCACCATTGATCTTCCACCTCCTTCCCTAAAATCTGTCATCGATTCATGGGCCGCCATCGTAGAATAACCGCGAGAAAGCTTCCTATCATGCTCCTCCGCCGCTTGACTTACGCCTTCGCGCTGGCTATTTTCAGTAACGTCGCGGCCTGCCACGACGAATCGCCCATCGTGCCTTCAGGGCCCAGGCCTGTCGCCGTTGCGCCTTCGCCCTCAAAGCCAATTGATCGCCTGGCTGAAGGAGAACTCGCTCCGGGAACGCACCAGGCATTCGGATTTGTGGCGCCCCGGGATTTACATTTGGACGCGACCTTCCCCGATTCCGCTCATTTTTCTGGCCAAGTCGATCCTTTGGCACTCGCCAGTTACGTGAAGGAGCGAGTCTCCGCCAGTAGCGCTGAAGTTGCCGAGGGGCGAACCACCTATGAGCGCGTCCGCATCCTCGCGGGCGACCCGAAGCGCGTCTACAAGATCGATATTCTAAGCCCGAATAGCCTGAAAACCCTACTAATTCTCAGTGACCTGACGCCGCCTCAGGCAGTGCAAGGTCTCAGCGTCGCTGAACGTTGGCAGCGCGCCGGGATGACAGCCAACGGTCAACTGCTCGATCCGATGAAGCAAGAGTGATCGGGCTTCGTGCCCTGCGACGCCGCCGCAAGCAACTTGCGCCGGTCAGTGATTCGCTTCGTCTTCTTGGCGCGAGGCCTCAAGCAGCGCCATGCCGATCCGTAGCTTGCCCTTGACTGGCACAACGAGCGTGCGAAACCAAAACGTGCCGCGATTCAAGTTCAGGATCTCGCGCAGCAACAAGATCGGATCTCGAAGTTCACCATTGGCCTTCGCCGACACGAGCGTGCCGTCTGCCACTTCGATCGCAATCGAGGTTGAATCAGTCGATTCCAACTTGAGCAGACCTGAGCGCCGCTCGAGCTCCAACATCGTGAGCACCGTACCGAGCGACATCTGCGCTAGATCGCCGCGCAGCGCGGCCGCCCGCCGAGAAGGAGGGCTGGTGTCGGCGAGCGTGGCTTGTTGGCTACGCAAGCGTGCGGCCATCCCGAGGAGCGCCGAAACTTGCGCCACGATCTCTTCCTGCACCACCGGTTTGGTCATAAAAACGTCCGCGCCAACACTCAATCCCATCAGGCGACCACTCTGATCTTCAGCACGCGTCAGGAAGAGAAACGGCGTTGTCGCCACGCGCGAACGCTCCTTGCGCACTCGCTGCGCCACCCAGTAGCCATCGATGTCCGGAAGGTCCACGTCGCACACGATGCAATCCGGAAGCAGCGTCTTGGCGCGGGTCAGCCCCTCACGTGCCGCGCGCGCCACAGCAACCTCAAATCCCGCGTCCCGCAGGCTCTTCTCAAGGAGAGCCGTCTCCCACTCGTCAGCATCAATGATCAGCACGCTACCTTTGGACACAGAGCTTTCAGGTTAGCACGGCTCCCGCGAAAACCCGAGCTGGCTCAGCCCTGGCCCCGTTTGGCCAGCTATGAGCTTCGGCTGCCTCGCGCTTGCGCGCTTGCCCCCCGCTCAGAACCCTCGGCAGCGTGGCCGAAGCAGAGCTAACGATTGTCTGCCGGCCGGGTCCACGCTAGGCGAAGGGCTACCGTGGTCGATATTTTACGCAGAACCCCGCTTTACCAAGAACACCAAGACCTGAAGGCGCGCATCGTGCCGTTTGCCGGATGGGAGATGCCCATCCAATACAAGGGCATTGTCGCCGAGCACCAAGCAGTGCGCGAAAGAGCCGGTATTTTTGATGTGTGCCACATGGGTGAGCTCGTGGTTCAGGGTCCCGAAGCCCTGCGCTTGGTGAACGAGCTCGTCACCAACGATCTGAGCAAGATCGAAAATGGCCAAGCGATGTATACCTGCTGTTGCAATGAGCGGGGTACAATTCTGGATGATTTGATTATCTATCGGCGCATGGCCGACGATATTCTCATCGTCTGCAACGCTTCGAATCGTGAGAAGATCTCAGCCCATGTGAAAGCCTTCGTGGGCACCCAAGCTCGTTTCGAAGACATCAGCGACAAGACGGCACTGCTCGCACTGCAGGGCCCCAAGGCGTTCGCAGTGCTGGAGGCGTTGGGTACCGAACCTCCATCCCTCGCGAGCGAACTCAAACCTTTTCGCTTTCGGACTGTGCGGGTGGGCGGCGTCGAATGCACGGTGGCACGCACGGGCTACACGGGCGAAGATGGCGTTGAGCTTTTCTGTGCAAACGACGAAGCGCGCCGGCTTTTTGCCGGACTCATGAAGGCGGGCACACCTCTCGGACTAGAACCCGTTGGGCTGGGCGCCCGCGATACGCTGCGCTTGGAGGCTCGCCTCTCGCTCTACGGCAACGATATCGACGACACCACCAACCCGCTCGAAGCTGGCCTCGGATGGGTCGTGAAGTTAGACAAGCCAAGCTTCGTCGGTAAGGCGGCGCTGTTGGCCGTGCAGGCAGCGGGCTTGCCTCGGAAGCTCGTCGGTTTTCAAATGACCGGCAAGGGCATCGCGCGCCACGGCTATCCGCTGCTCGACGTTAGCGGAAAAGCTGTCGGAATTTGCACCTCGGGCGGACCCTCCCCAACGCTCGGCATCAGCATTGGCCTCGGCTATTTGCCGACAAATTTCGCCGAAATTGGCACGCGCTTTCTCGTGGATTGCCGCGGGAAAAACATTGAAGCGGTCGTCGTGAAAACCCCATTTTACAAGCGGCCGCGCGTTTCCTAAAAGCGGGGGCCAAAAGCTTGCCTTCGACCTCTCCCCACCCCATCTGGAGCCTTGAGTCATGATCGTTGCCACCGAAGTCAAAGACGACCGCCAATACACCAAAGCGCACGAGTGGGCGAAGCCCGAAGCTGGCGAGGTCTTGGTGGGCATCACAGCCTTCGCCGTCGATCAGCTCGGAGACATCACCTTGGTGAGCCTCGACGTCAGCCCCGGCGATCAGGTCCAGGCCGGTAAGGCTTTCGGAACCATTGAAAGCGTAAAAACGCTGAGCGATCTCTATGCACCCATCAGCGGTAAGGTCACTCGCATCAATACCGAGCTTGAAAATCGCCCGGAGCTCATCAATGAGGACATGTGGAGTCAAGGTTGGATGATTGCGATCGAGCCGAGCGCAGAGCCCGCAGCTTTGTTGGCGCCCGAAGCCTACCGTGCCCACCTTGAGGAGTCCGCGCACTGATGCGCTACCTGCCCCACACCGACATCGAGATCGAGCAGATGCTCGAAGTGATCGGCAAGCCAACGCTGGATGCGCTGTTCGAAACGATCCCGCCGGAAGCAAAATTCAGCGGCAGCTTAAAGCTGGATGAAGCCTTGGCTGAATCTCAGCTCATGCGCCATTTGGAGGCGATTGCCGCGAAAAACGCGGGCGCTTCGTTGCTCTCATTTTTGGGGGCGGGCATGTATTCGCACCATATTCCGCCCGCCGTTGATCAGCTCCTGCTCCGAAGTGAGTTTTACACGGCGTACACGCCGTATCAGCCTGAAGTCGCTCAAGGGACACTCCAGGCGATCTGGGAATTTCAGACCGTCGTGAGCGAAATCTACGGTTTGCCGATGGCGAACGCGAGCATGTACGACGGCGCGAGCGCTGCCGCTGAAGCGGCACAGATGGCACGCAGGTTAACCAAGCGCGACGTGATCCTCGCGAGCGGCTGCGTTCACCCCGATTACAGCGCCGTGACGCGCACCTATTTGCAAGGTCAATCCGATCAGCATTTTCGCGCCCTCGCAGTCGGTGAAGATGGCGGCGCGAGCCTCCAAGCGATCCAAGCTGCGCTCTCGGACGATGTCGCGGCCGTGATGGTGGGATACCCAAGCTTTTTCGGGACGGTGAGTGATCTGCAGGCCATCGCGGATGCCGCGCATGCGAGCGGTGCATTGCTGATCGTCACCAACAGCGAACCGTACGCCTTGGCGATAGCGGAGGCACCCGGTGCTTTGGGGGCAGATATCGTTGCCGGCGAAGGCCAGCCCATCGCGTGCCCACCTCAATTTGGTGGCCCCGGTGTGGGGCTCTTTGCCTGTCGCGATGACCGAAAGTTTTTGCAGCAATTGCCGGGGCGCGTTTGCGGGAAAACAGTGGATAGCAACGGCCGCCCTGGCTTTGTGCTCACATTAGCAACGCGCGAGCAGCATATTCGGCGCGAGCGCGCCACGAGCAACATCTGCACTAATCAGGGGCTTTTGGCGCTCTCGCTCGTGATCCGCATGAGCATCTTAGGGAAGAGTGGATTCGTCGAGGTTGCGGAACAGTGCCTCGCGAAAGCCCACTACCTGCGAGCAGAGCTGCTGAAGTTGCCGGGCTTCGCTGCGGGCTTTTAGGAAAACGCTCCCTTCTTCAACGAGTTTGCCATCAAGGTGCGTGGCAAAAGCGCGAGCGAAGTGTGCAGTAAGCTCGAAGCCAAAGGGATCATTGGCGGCTTCGATCTCGGCAGAGTTGAGCCAAAATTCGCCGATCGTCTGCTGATTGCGGTCACTGAAAAACACACGCGCGCAGAGCTTGATCAGCTGATCTCCGAGCTCAAGGCGCTTTAGCCTGAGTTTCCCCGGTCGGCGGGAAGGGATTCTTCCACCAATTCTCGCCACTCGTCCTGAAAACGGTGAGACGCGCGAAATCAAAGCCCAGCGTTGCCGTTAAGCCACGCGTGGCTCCCGTTCCAAGCTGCCCACCGAGTGCAGCAACGATACCGAAGGGGGCTCCAAGGTTCAGCGAGCCCGTGAATCCAGCTGAGGTTTCACCCCAAAAACGCTCATACCCACCGAGATCCAAAGCGCCACCCCAATCTCCCAGTGCGTAGCCTCTGGTCGCGCCGCGCCCGAGCAGCGAAAGGTCGGTGCCCGAGCCAATCAACGTTGAAGAACGGATGATCCCGCCAAACACGATGGGCCTAAATGGGCTGGTTCCAAGACCGGAACTCACTTCAAGCAGCCCATGCGGCGTGCCCCAATCGGCTCCGTGATCTTGAAGCCAAGCAGGCCCCGCCGTCACCGAAAGCCACGCGGCGGGCTCAGCCTGAACCGCGCTGGACACGAGGCACCAACACAACGGGAGCAGGGATAGGAATCGAATGGGCTTCACCCGCCCCTCCTACACGCGACGCTCCCTGAGCCGCAAGGGCACCGTGGAGCCCAAGGGCGCCTAAGCCTCAAGCGGACGGCTTAGGTGTGCTCGAAAGATCCCGAATTTGGTCACGAAGCTGCGCGAGCCCAAGGTCAATATCGGCCCCCAGATGAAGCCGCAGGGCCTGTCGACCGTTGTGCTGCAACAGTTGAAGGTGGGCGAGCGCTTGGGCATCGCGAATAATGGCGAACGAGTACGTTTTTTCGGGGATGGACACGTCGCCTTCGGGAAGGGCCGTTAGCAAGAGATGCACCCCGCCTTCGCAACCTGTCCGCTGCAAACCGCCGATGGCATAAAGATTCGAAGCACCAAAGCCTTGAATTGCGACAACAGAAAACGCGCTGCGCAGGAGTCGCTGAATTTCTTGAAGCGTGCGTCTGCGGGCCTCCGTTTCGTAGAAGAAAGCGCTGATTGACACGTAGTCGAAGCGCCTAAGCCCCCGCAGCATCTCGGCAAGCGGTGGATCCGTGGGCGCGGAGGCACGCCACTTAGGGAGCACGCTGTCACGCGCATAGGCTTCCAGAAAGCGCGCCGTGCCGGTTCGCGTCTGCACGAGGTCCGTTTCATCAAAGGGGTTGACGCCAAGGATCGAACACAAAAGAACGGTCGCGAGCTGCCAACGCAATATTTCCGCACCAATGCCGGTTTGGTCACTGAGCGTGGTCGTCGCTACAGGGAAACCAGCCACAACCAATGAGTCAACTTGGTCATCCAGCGCCGTGCGCTCGGCCCCCATCCTCAGGTAGAAAAAGACTCGATCAGCACCATACACCTGAGGTGAACCCATCGGCTCGCCATCGACCACCACCAGGCCCTGCTTCCGCTTGCCGCAACTCCCCCCGAGCAGCTGCTCCAGGTAGCGGCCGAAGGACTTGAACTCAGGAGCCAAGACCAGGGTCAGTTTGTCTTTGCCAACCGTGAGCAGGCCACCGAGAAACGACGCCATTCGAAACGCCGAGTTTTGCTCGATCGGCACCGCAGGCGAGCAGCGCTCGCCCATCGTGTGCGCGTGAGCCAAAACCTGCTGACCATCAGCACCGGCGAGAGCCGCGGGCAGTGCTCCAAAGTACGAAAACGCCGAGTAGCGTGCTGTGATATCGGTGGGGCTCTCAAATATCCGTTGATAGCGTCGACGCCGTGCGAGGCGTCCGAGCGGACCACCCGGCTCAGTAACAGCCACAAAAGCGCGCTGAGGCTCGGCAATGCCGGTCGCCATTTTTTGCCAAAAACAAACCTCCAAGGCTTCGAGCTCGGGTGAAAGCTCGCCCTTCGCCATCACAACAACCAGCGTTGCTGAAGGTTCCAACCATTCCTGATGCGCGAGAACGGCCGCAGGTTCCGAATCGACCAGCACCCGCACCTCTGGGAAACCCGGATTCTGACCGAGGATCTCAAGAATCACGCGCGCATTGGCTGACTCAGCACCACTTGCTAACACCAAAACTTTGCGAACCCCCGCATGGTACACCTGCCGAACGAAGCTCGTGACGTTGGGCCAATCGGTTGCCATGAACTCCGCGGCTCTGAGGAAGCCCATCTGCCCAGGAATGGCTTTGGCTGAGTCCACGTCGTCGGTGAACATGCTCGGATCAATGGTCCAGAGCCTGCGAACGGCCTGCTCGCGTACCAAGCGCTCGACCATCCTCACCACCGTCGACGTCAGCGCACCTGTAAAATACTCTTCTTGATAGCTGACGCGATCCTCGGCCATAGCGCACCAGCATATCCCAATGCCGAGAACGGCCCAGTGGATGCACCGCCCGGAGTCCGTCTGCGGAGCCTTCCTACACTTCCGGAAGATTTTTTTGGTCCGAACATGCGCAGTAAATGGATAGATAAATATATGAATTTACAAAGCTAATTGACCGATCCCGGGCCGAGCCCGCCGCCTCGGGAGATTCTAGCGGTAGCGCAAGCAACCAGATCTATTATAGTGCTACTGCAACCCGACCGAGGCAGTTACTCAGCTGCCAAGAAACGCGACTCAGCCGAGGAGATCACCGTGCCGATCGAAGTACCCAGCGTGAAAATCCTAATCGTCGATGATGACCGCGCAATCTGTGAGTACATGCAGACGCTGCTCGAAAAGGATGGCTTCACTGTCAAAGCCGTGAGCGACCCCACGCTCGTTGAAGACGAGGTCCGCGCCGGTGCGTACCATGTCATTATCCTGGATCTGATGATGCCCAAGATGGACGGCATCGAAGTTCTCAAGCGTATTCGTTCGATTGATAGTGATGTTGCAGTTGTCATTTTCACGGCGCACCCGAACTTGGACACGGCCGTTGCTTCAATGAAGCTGGACGCCGTCGACTACATCAAGAAGCCGTTCAACGTCGATGAATTCCGCCAGGTGCTGGCGCGGGTCATGAAGAAGAAGGGCCTCGCGCGGACCCCAGAAGAACAGTTGCATCGGATCATCGGCGATACGATTCGGTTGATGCGCAAGGAGAAAGAGCTCACGCTGAAGCAGATGAGCCGGCGCACCGGCCTCAGCATTTCGCTTCTTTCACAGATCGAGCGGGCCGAATCGAGCCCGTCGATTTCCAGCCTGTACAAGATTGCGATCGCCCTCGACGCTAAGATCCAGACTTTGTTTGGCGACAATTAGCCCGGTTGTTTCGGGCCGGGTGGGTCGTCTGCTAGGTTCCGGCGGCCATGTCCGTGCCCCAACTTCGCTCAGCTAGACCGCGCGCCAAGTCATCGCACCACCTACGCCTTCTGCGGGTGTGCGTGGCGGTGCTGCTTGTGAGTTGCTTCGGAGCCGAAAGCGCATCGGGCGAGCCTCGCACTAACCGGATGCCACTCTTGGCGCAGAACCTGCGCGTGGCAGTGGTCACTTTCGGACCTGGGGATCATCCCTTCGCGAAGTTTGGTCATGACGCGATTTTGGTCCAGCTGCCTGACGGCAGAGGGGCCATCTACAATTTTGGAACCTTTGGTGGCAAAACAGCCTCGCTCATCACCAAATTTCTGCAGGGCAGATTCAATTACTGGTTATCTCTCTCCGCCCCAGCGGCAACCTTTCAGGCTTACGAGAGTGATGATCGAAGTGTCACCCTCCAGGATCTTGCGCTCAGCCCCTCCCAGAAGATCGACCTCTGGCGACGGCTTGAAGTGAACGCACGCCCAGAAAATCGGGAATACCTTTACGACTACTTCAAGGATAATTGTTCCACGCGCGTCCGGGATGCGATCGATGCCACACTGAACGGCGCCCTAAAAAAGGCCCTGATCCAGCAACCCGCGCGGCTGAATTTTCGCCAACACGCACTCCGCCTCGCGGCTGATGTGCCTTGGCTCTACGTGGGGCTCCACTTCGGACTCGCGCAAGAGGCGGACCAACCTCGTAACCGTTGGGAGGAGGGATTCATCCCTGCAGGCGTCGAGGACAGTCTAGCGTCTTACAAACTCCCGCGTGTCACTGGGGAAGTCCCGTTGGTGGAAAAGACGTCGGCTTTCTACCGCGCCAAGCGTGTTCCCGCGCCGAACGAACCGCCCACCACCTGGCATTGGTTCCTCTTGGCAGGGCTCGGCCTCGGTGGCTTGCTGTTTGGCCTTGGGAGTCTGGCCATGAAATCGCGAGTCGCACGCGTTTCATTCGGAGCCGTGGCTGCATTGTTCAGCCTGGTGTGCGGACTGCTGGGGATCGTGCTGTTGTTTCTTTGGCTGTTTACCAACCATCAGATCGCGTACAAAAATGAGAACCTCGCACTCTGCCCTCCGTGGCTTCTCGTTTCATTCGTCTCCAGCCTCGGCCTCGCGTTTGGTAGCCAGCGCATGATGGCACTGACGCGATCCGTGTTCAGGTGGACGTTGGGCCTCGCCGTGCTCGCCGTCGTCCTCAAACTGACACCCTGGTTTTTCCAGTCGAACAAAGAGTTCGCGTGCTTCTTCCTACCCCTGTGGACGGCTCTGGCCGTGGCAACGCACCGCCTTCTCGAGGCGGCCCAGGCTGCGAATCCCGTCAAGCGGCCCACCCCCTTGCGCTGATTTAGACCCGATCTATAAGTCGACTAAGTCTAACTCTAACCCGTAAGAATAAAGGAAGAACACCATGGGCATACTAGTTCAACGAAAAGCTCCAGACTTTACAACTCCGGCCGTCCTCGCAAACGGGGAAATCAAAGGCGATTACAAGTTTTCTGAAGCCATTAAGGGCAAGTATGCGGTGTTGTTTTTCTACCCGTTGGATTTCACCTTCGTCTGCCCGACAGAATTAATAGCGTTCGATCATCGCATCGAAGACTTTAAGTCTCGCAACGTCGAAGTGGTGGGTGTGTCGATCGATTCCCACCACACGCACAATGCTTGGCGCAATACGCCGATCGACAAAGGTGGAATTGGGCCAGTCAAGTACACGTTGGTCGCGGACATGGCGCATTCAGTCTGCAGGGCTTACGACGTCGAACTTCCGGATGGAACCAAGGCATTCCGCGGCTCCTTCCTGATCGACAAGCAGGGTATTGTTCGGCATCAAGTGGTTAACGACCTGCCGCTTGGACGCAATATCGATGAAATGCTGCGCATGGTGGATGCCCTCCAATTCAACGAAGCGCATGGCGAAGTTTGTCCTGCTGGTTGGCAGAAGGGCGGCAAAGGCATGAGCGAATCGGCTGCAGGCGTGGCCAGCTACCTGACTGAGAACCATAAGGCGCTCTGAAGTCTTCGGCATATTGAGTGTTTGGGACCTCGCAACCGCGGGGTCCTTTGCTTTTGTCTCACCGCGCAGGCTCGCCGCCCCTCCGCGCAAGCATCGTTCCAGGCCATTAATGTCCAAAAAGGGCCGTCTGAGGCGCATGTTTTGGGTGGCTCGGTATAGCCCTCAGGATAGATGAGGCTATCTTCTGGCCGCACCAACCATGACCTTGGCCCCCTTGATTGAGATCGACGATCTCACACGTTTCTACCAAATGGGCGACGAACGTGTCGTGGCTTTGGGTGGCGTGAGTTTTCGTATTGAACGAGGCGAATTCGTGGCGGTCATCGGCGCGTCCGGCTCCGGAAAGACGACCTTGATGCACATCCTAGGATTCCTGGATACGCCATCCAAAGGCCGGTACGTGTTTGACGGCACTCACTTAGAACACCTGTCGGATGATCAGCTTTCTCGCCTGCGAAGCCAGCGCATCGGCTTTGTGTTTCAAAGCTTTCAGCTGTTGGCGTCGATGACTGCGTTAAAGAACGTGGAGCTACCCCTCATCTACCAAGGTGTCGCCCCGTCCGAACGCCGCCAGCGCGCCGCAGACGCACTGCGGGACGTGGGCTTGGAACATCGCGCGACCCATCGACCCAACCAACTCTCCGGCGGCCAAAGGCAGCGTGTGGCCATCGCCCGAGCGCTGGTCACACGCCCCGCACTGCTTCTCGCCGATGAACCCACGGGTAACCTGGATTCGACCACAGAACAGGAGATCTTAGCCCTCTTTCACGCGCTGCATCGCCGCGGCCACACGATCGTGCTGGTGACCCACGAAGCCAGCATCGCGGCACAGTGCCCGCGCGTGCTCCGGCTCGCAGACGGCCTACTCATTTCAGATACTGTCGGCAGTGCGCGACCCGCTCCAACGCCAGCGGCGTTCGCGGAGGCTTAGGCATGCAGAGCCTTCGCAGTTTATTTTCGATCCTCAATCACGCCTCTTGGTGCGGATTTAGCCTCGCCTTAGCCGCTTGCTCGAAAGACGCAAGCCTCAGCATCGGCTCAAAAACCGTGCGACCCAGAACCGTGGAGCTGACCCGCGGACCCTTGCAGCGTTCGCTACTCTTGTACGGGCGACTTGAGGCGCTCACCTCGGAGGAGCTCGTCGCTCCCAAGACAGAAATGTGGACAGTGAATATTCGACGTCTAGCCGAAGATGGCTCCAAGGTCAGCGCGGGGGACGTCGTCGTCGAGTTTGACAACTCGGCGTTTGTGAGGCGGCTGTCTGACAACACGCTCGCACTCGAAGCCGCGCAAGAGGAGTTAATTCGCCAGCAAGCTGCGATCGACACGAGCCTGGCCGAGAAAGACATTGCCGTGACGCGCGCCGAGATTGGGCTCCAAAAGGCCGAGCTGGACGCTCAAGTGCCAGCAGATGCCTTCCCGCTCCGCGTCTACCAGGAAAAACAGTTGGCTCTTGAACGCGCACAAGCCAGCTCCGTCAAGGCACGAGAAGATCAGTCAAGCGCGGTACGAGCCGCCGCTTTGGATCTGAAAGTCCGACAAATTGCGATTGAGAAAAGCCAGAAAGACCTGGAAGAAACCCAGCGCGGCCTTGTGGCGATGACACTCAGGGCTCCACGCGCGGGCCTCGTGTTGATTTCCGAGCATCCGCGCGAGCACCGCAACTATCAAGCGGGCGATACAGCATTCCCTGGCTCAACGGTCGCGTCGATCCCCGATCTTTCCGGTTACCGTTTCGTTGCTCAAATGAGCGATGTGGATGACGGTCAGCTCCAGGTAGGGATGCGAGCCCAATGTTTTGTCGATGCTTATCCAGACACCGCTTTCGAAGGACGGGTGGTTGCGTTGAGTCCAGTGGCTCGGCGGCCCTCGCGCGATTCTAGCCGCAGCTACTTCACGGTCACCGTCGCTCTACCCCTTTCCACACCGCAGTTGCGGCCTGGAATGTCGGCGCGAGCAGAGGTTCTCACCCGGGAAGCGGCCTCCGCACTCAGGCTCCCGCGCGTAGCGCTTGCGGGTAAGACGGGCGACTTTTGGGTGAAAGATGGTGCCGGCGCCGTCCACAAGATTGGCATTGATTTCTGTTCGGCCGATGCTTGTTCCATCACCGGACCTCTAGCGCTCGGGACTCACCTGATGGAGGCTCCGTGAGCCAGCGGCAGAGGAGCCGACTGGCTCGGAAACTCGCCGTGGCGCTCGCGTCCTCATTGCTGACCGCCTGCGGCCAGCAAAAACCCGCGGAACAGTGGGCCCGCGTCGCGCAGAGCGACCTCATCCAGGAAGTGGAAGTCCAGGGCGAGATGCGCGCATCAGACTCCATTTCGGTCGGGCCGCCCGCAATTCCGAGCCTCTGGGAATACAAGCTCGTGTACGTGATCGAAGAGGGGGAAGCCGTCGAGCCAGGCACGCGTTTGCTCGCTTTTGACACCGAGCCTCTGGAGCAGCTGCTTGAGGTTGCGCTCACCGACGCGAAGCGTGCCGCCGAGGAACGAAATCGTCGCTCTGCCGAAGTACAACTCTCCGCCGCAGACGATCGCATGGCACTCGCCGAGGCCGAAGCGACCGCTCAGAAGAATCGTTTAAAGACTGAGCAACCCGCGGAGCTGAGTTCCGGTCTTGAGCTGAAGCAGGCCGCACTCGACCGGGAACTTTCCGACAAGGAATTGCTATTCCGGCAAACGCGCACGCGCGCCAAGGCGAGCCGGGATCAAGCCGATCTAGTGATCCTGGCGAACAAGCAAGATCGCGCCAACGCCGAGGTTGAGGCGCTCAAGAACAATATCGAACAGATGACGGTCAAGTCGCCACGCAAGGGGATTGTGATCCGGCGTGCCGGACGAGACGGAGAGAAGAAAAAACCCGGGGATTCGTCCTGGCGCGCCGAATCCATCCTGGATGTTGTCACCCTGTCCAACCTATTCGCGATCGGGAGCGTGGATGAGGTCTACTCAAGCCAGCTCGCCGCGGGCCAGCCCCTCACGCTGCGTATGGATGCTTACCCCGACAAATCGTACGAGGGTCGCCTGAAGAAGCTGCACCAAGCGATCCGTCGCGAGGGAGAGAGCACGGTGATCGACGTGGATATCGAACTCACCACACACATTCCGCTCAACGTGCGCCCAGGCATGCGGTTTCGTGGAAAAATCGAAACCAGCCGGCTGAAGAATGTGCTCAACGTACCCATCGAAACTGTGTTTGTTGAAGCGCGGGGGCCTGTCCTCTACGTGAAAACGGGCCAAGGGGTTGAGCCACGCCTCGTGAAGCTTGGCCAGCGGACGGATCGCGCGGTGCAGATCTTGTCGGGCCTTTCCGCTGGCGATCAAGTGCTCAAGAACCAAAGCGAGAACCCACCCAGTGCGTCCGACTGAGCAACGCCTGGCGTCAAAGATCGCCCTCATTCTTCTCGCTTGCGGGGGAGCTTGGGCTTGTGGCGGATTCACGGCCAAGAAAAACAGTGACATCGCGATCTACGAAGTGAAACCGAGCACGCTGGTTCGCGAAGTTGAAGCGCAAGGAGCGTTGAGGCCCGTGAAGGCAACGCTCATCACACCTCCAAGTGATCTCCAGGAGCAACTCAAGATCGTTTTCCTCGAGGAAGACGGGGCCACGGTGAAGAAGGGGGCCGTCGTCGTGCGTTTTGATGATGGCGATTTTCGTCGGCGATTCGCCAACCAAGAATTCAGCGGGCGAGATGCTAACACCAAGCTCGCCAAAGAACGCACGTTGATCGGCGCTACCCAAGCCGAGCGTATACGTGCAACGGCCATTGCGGAGCGCGAACAGGGCCTTCTGAATCAATTTCAACAGAAAGACGCTGAGATATTTTCCAGACACCAAATCATTGAGTCCGAAATCAACCAAGGGCTTCAGTCCTCGAAGGTTGACTACGCCAAGAACGCCCAGCGCATCGATAGCCAGATCGCAGACGCAAGGCTCGGGCTGCTCAAAGTCGATCAAACTAAGGCCACCTATCAAATGCGCCAAGCGGCGAAAGCGCTTTCCAAGCTGGAGATCTTGGCGCCCAACGACGGGGTGTTCGTGCTCGAACGCAATTGGGCGGGGGAAGCGATGCAAGTGGGAGATGTGGTCTGGTCACGACAAACGATCGCGCAAATTCCACTGCTCGACGCGATGGAAGCTGAAGTGTTCGTACTCGAAGCGGACGCCGAAGGTCTTGAAGCGGGCCGGAGCGCGACGTTCGTGCTGGACGCAGCACCCAATCGCTTGTTCTCCGCCACGGTGCGGCGCGTCGATAATATTGCTAAGCGCCGCTACTCGGGCGTGCCCACGCAGTACTTCACGGTCATTCTTTCACTCTCGGAAGTGGACACGCACTTGCTCAAGCCTGGCAAACGCGTCTCGGCCAAGCTGAATCTGGGTAGCGTCCAGGGCTTGGTGTTGCCCCGGCAAGCGGTGTTTGAAAAGGACGAACATTTCTTTGTATTTCGCCTGGAACAGAGCCGCGATTTTGCGCGAGTCCCCGTGAAACTCGGGGCATCCACCGCCGGCCGCGTACTGATTCGCGAGGGTCTTCGAGCGGGCGATCAGGTGGCGCTCACCGATCCTTTTGCCTCGCAATCCGCAAAGCCTGGGTCAGAAGCCGATCGCCCAGCCTCCCCCAAAGCAACCGGGCCAAGCGGACAACGGGGGCCAAGCGGACAACGGGGACCGAGAGGGCAGCCATGAGAACTGAAGACGCTCTTCTTGGAGCACTGGAGAATCTCCGAGCGCACAAGCTGCGCTCTGCGCTGACGATGCTTGGAATGATGTTCGGAGTGGGAGCTGTCATCGCCATGTTAGCAATCGGAGCGGGCGCCGAGCGACAATCGTTGGAGTTAATAGCCCAACTCGGCATCCGAAACATCGTGATTCGCGACAAAACCCCGGACGGCGAGGAGCGCCAAAAAACCAGGAAGAAATCACTGGGTCTTTCCCCGCGTGATGTGCAGGCGATCGAGGAGTCAGCAGTTGGCATCGCGCGTGTGGTGCCGCGCCTGAAGATCAAGGCGCAAGAAGCGATTTCCGGAGCACACAAAGTGCCCGCCAGGGTCTTCGGTGTCTCGCGCAACCACGCCAAAGCGGGTAACCTAACTTTGCAAGAAGGGCGCTTTTTCGACGCCCTCGACGAGGAAGAACACTCGCAAGTATGTGTGATAGGCTCCAAGGTTCGGCAGGTCTTGTTTGGAGCCCAGCCGGCACTTGGGAAACCCCTGCGCGTCGCCGATGTCTGGTTGACGGTGGTTGGCGTGTTGGCGAGAGACACCGCCGGAGGCGCCTCGTTGGAGGGAGTGAGCGTTGGCTCGAGCGCAGATGAGATCTATTTGCCCGCAGCGACCGGCCTTGCAAAGTTCAACCGCGATCCCATTGAATCCCCGTACGAGCAGATCATCGTTCAGCTGACCGAGGCCGCCGATCCGCGCCAAAGTGCCCTGATTCTGGACACGCTATTAGACCGTCTCCATGGCGGAGCCAAAGACTACGAACTCATCGTCCCTGAACGTTTGCTCGAACAGAATCAAGCAACACAGCGGATCTTCAACGTGGTCATGGGTTGCATCGCTGGCATTTCGCTGTTGGTGGGCGGAATTGGGATCATGAACATCATGCTAGCGTCGGTCCTCGAACAGACGCGTGAGATCGGCGTGAGGCGTGCGGTCGGTGCGTTGCGCGCCGATATTCGCTTCCAGTTCTTGATCGAAGCCCTTTCGATCTCACTCCTCGGGGGGCTCGCCGGAATTGTGGCGGGGATCGGGATCGCCAAGGTCGTCGCTAACTACGCGAGTTGGCCCACGGTGGTGACGCTCGTCTCTGTCGTCGTTGCGACGGGAGTATCCTCGGCTGTTGGATTGATTTCGGGCATTTATCCAGCCATTCGCGCCAGCAAACTGGACCCTATCGAAGCCCTCCACCACCAGTGATAACGAGACCCCCATGTTCCGAAGACGCCTTGCCGGATTCTCCTGTTCCTCTTTCCTACTCTTGGGGCAGCTTGCTCACGCCGAACCGAGCGTGACCCCTACCGCCTCGGAGCCCGCAGCACCCACTCTCCCGAACGAACCAGCACCGGCATCTTCTGCGATCGCGCCCGTCGCCGCACTGCCAACGCCCGAGACCCCGCCGAATTACCTCGGCAACGTTAGCTACACGCCACCAGCTTTCATTAGTGAACCAACCGTGCTGCCACCACAGGCAGCAACGCGCCCCAGTTGGCGCTTGAGCAAGAACGACGTCATTCAAGCTGTTCTAAGAAACAATCTCGGCATCCAGCTAGAACGCGAAAATGTTCGAGCGGACGAATTTTCCGAACAAGCTTCAGGCGGTACGTTTGAACCCAATGTCACGGCTAGCTATCGACATCGAGACTCCGACTCCCCTCCCTCAAACACGCAGGAGGGCAGCGCCGGCCAGATCATCAATAGCGTCGACAATAGCTGGAATGTGGCTGGATCCAAACAGTTTCAGACCGGAACCCAGGCAACTTTGTCGCTCAACAACGATTGGTCGGCAAGTTCCCAGGGCAATGCGATAAGCCCCGATCTGTTCCGCAGCAGCGCCGACCTCACCCTAACCCAGCCGCTGCTTCGAGGTTTCTCAACCGATGGCGGCATTCAAACCTCGCCCATCTTGCATGCGCATTTCGCCTCCGAGCGCGCACTCGCTCAGGCACAGCTTCGAGCTGCAAGCGCCGTCTTGAGCGCGGAAAACGCCTATTGGGATCTCACCGAAGCGCTCAAGAGCTACCAAGTGCGAGTGCGCTCCTGGGAGCTAGCCAGCCAGCAGCTAAAGTTAACGGAACGCCAGATCCAAGCTGGCGTTTTGCCCCCTTCCGACTTGATCAACGCTGAAGGTACACTGGCTCGGCGCGAGCTTGCGCTGCTTGAAGCAGAGGGGAATATTGAACAGGCTTCCGATAGTCTGAAGCAAATCATGAATTTGCCCGACGCTGAATGGAAGAAGGCCTTCCTGACGCTCGATGCACCGCGCTTCGTTCGGTTGCGTCCAGATGTGCCGAAGTTGATTGCAGGAGCCCAGGCGCGACGCCCCGAAGTTTCCCAGACGGATCTCGATTTGCGGCAGGCAACGCTTGACCAACGCATCGCAGATAATGCCAAGCTTCCCGATCTTTCCGCCAGTCTGAGTTACGGATTGATTGGGCAGGATACGAGCTACTCAGGAGCTCTCAGTGATCTCGGGAAAGCGCGTGGCCGCTATTGGTCGACGTTTGTGAGGCTCAATTGGAGTCCACTGAATGAACAACGCAGAGCCGAGGCGGAGCGAGCCTCGATCACCCGCCGCCGCACCGCTATTGAAAAGAATCAGCTGCTTTTGAACATTCGAGTCGAGGTGCGCCAGGCTGCGCGGGCGCTAGAAACGGCCGAAAAACAGCTGTATGCAGCCGCCAACTCACGTTCGCTTTCCGAGCAAAGCCTCAGCGCCGAAGAGCGGAAATTTCAAAATGGCATGAGCAATAATTTCTTCGTCTCGCAGCGTCAGGACGAGTTAGCCCAAGCGCAGCTGGCCGAGCTCTCGGCGCTGATCCGGCATGAGAAGGTCCGCGCCGATCTGCAGCTGGCAACCGGTGATCTGCTCCAGCAACGCAACGTGCGCCTGGATCTCAGCGCCCGCTGATCACACGTCGGTTCAGAATCAGCGCGGGCGGGCAAACACCGGCAGACTCAGCAGCCCCGCCTGGACGCGACGAGCATGCTGCTCCGCCACTCGCTCCACGATATGCGTTCGATCGTCGAGTGAAACGTCCACCACGTCGGTGACTTCCGCCCAATCCTGGCTTCCCTGTGTACTGACGTTGCTGGCAGGCCGTGCCGAGATCTTCGCGTCCATCTTGGACCATGGAAGCGACCGATTCCCGCTGACCATTAGCCCATAAGCAGGAGATCATGAGATCGTCACAACGATCTTGATTTTTGTTGATGGTTTTTGCGCTAACCGGGTGTGATCCGTTCAGTATAACATTTTGGTCGTCACCAATCTGAGACGCGGTTGCCCAATTCGGGACATCTGAGGTGGGATGTTTCGTGACCTTACCACCCGATAATCATCACTCGTGAATCGAGATCATCGTGCCGGCCGGATCCATCGCACCATGCCATCCGGGTGGTACTGGTGGCTCAGTCCAGCCGAACAAGAAACGCGCATCCTCGGGCGATAGATTGATGCAACCGTGGCTAAGAGGCGTGCCAAATGCATCGTGCCAATACGCAGCGTGCAAGGCAAAGCTGCCGTAAAAGTATTGGACATACGGCACATCGGGCAACGCATACTCATCGCCCACGTCGTCTCCACTCATCTTGGCGGTGACATGCTTGGTGTGAATACGAAACTGTCCCGTCACCGTGGCGCGCGAGGGGGCATCTGCCTTGTCGCTTTCGAGTCCACTTGAGATGAGCGTCGCAAACACAGCATGCCCGTCTTCGTAAGCAACCAACGCTTGGTCTTTAAGCGAAATATCGATGAAACGTTTTTCTCGTTTTTGCCAGGGTATCGCCGCCGAAGAATTCTCAATCAGCCTGAGTTGATCCACACGTGCGAACAGCCCTTCAGCTGAACGAACGTATTCACGGCCTGCTATTAAACGCCGCTCGCCCAACACGGCGAAGCCATCTCGAAACTCGAGCTTGCGCGCTAACGCCAGCGCACCAACCGCTTCGTCGAACCGATACAGGTAGGCCGTGCGTGATTTCACGAAGGCCACTGGCAGGGCCTGGTTTCGTGCGATTCTCACACCATGAAAACGGGGTGGCGTTACCCGTGTCAGCTGATCCAAGGGAAGGAGCAAAAGGTCCGGAGTCATGCCAAAACGCTGCCCCTGCACTTCAAAGAATCTGGCAATCGCGAAGCTGCTCTTGGCCAGTGTTCGTTCGGTAAAGAGCGTGCCCGCTGGCCGCGCATAGCCATGTAACGTTGGCGTGGGGCGGCCCAACGCCAGCGACGACGGCAACTCTTCAACGTCGGCGTCGCGCCACGATCGATCCAGGACTCGACTACCGGCGCCCTCCTGCAATGTGCGTTCTTCGGAATTTGGGATCCGCGTGTAGAGCGGTATCCCGCCGCGCTTTGCCCGTGCGTAACTGTAAGGCAAGCTTTCAATGCGTGCCGGCGCACGAGTCGCAAATTCAGTCACCGGATGATCGGGAGTGAGCGATATGCGTTCGTCAACACACACGTAACCGAACGGGCTCACTCCACGCCAGCCGCCCGCGCATCCCGGTCCTTTGAGCAACTCTTGGGCCGCATTCAAACGCGCGCCCAGGCTGACGTACCCCACCTTGCGTGCCTGCTTGGTGGGAGCCGCGTAGATCGGTGTTTCTCGGTCGAGGCTGAGCAGCGTGATGGTCAATGGGACACTTGACTCGACATTCGCCGTCACAGGCTCTGAGCCAGGTTCCGTTTCGACAACTGCTGAAACCGCAACGCTGGCCTGTTGCTCCCGGAGCCTGGGAGCCAAGCTGGCTGCCTGGGCGGTGCGCACCGCGATGCTCGAAGCGATCTCGGCCCGCAGGCGTTCCGCGTCACCTTGAAAAGCCACCCAAGGGAGGCCATTCAGCCAAGGTTGGCAGAGCCGAAATGCGCCTGAAGCAGTGAGCGCGAGCGCGAGGAACACGGTCGCCGGACGAACGGGAGGCATACGGGCGGGTAGCCCATTTTCTCAAGATTGGCCCAATTTCTGGCAGTCGATGAACGAATCGGATTCGACCCCCACTCGACCGAGGGAATGGTAACTTGATCAGATGGCTTCGGTCACCGACCCCCTAGGCGCCATCGATTCAGAGCTTACCGACGACGAACGCCTCGTCCGCGAGACCGTGCGGCGTTTCGTCGCGGAGCGCTACATGCCACGCGCTCCGGAGCTGTTTGAGAAGGAAATATTTCCGGTCGATCTGATTCCTGAAATGGCGGAGCTCGGCCTGTTGGGTGCAGCACTCAGCGGTTACGGGTGCGCGGGCATGAGTGCCGTTCAATATGGCCTTCTTCTTCAGGAACTCGAATACGGAGATAGCGGCCTACGAAGTTTCGTGAGCGTTCAAGGCTCGCTCGCGATGCAAGCGATTTACTCATTCGGAACCGAGGAACAAAAGCTGCGTCTCTTGCCGGAAATGGCGCAGGGCAAACTGATCGGGTGCTTTGGACTCACCGAGCCGGATAGCGGCTCCGACCCGGCTTCTATGCAGATGCGTGCCCGACGTGACGGTGACGCTTGGATCCTGAACGGGAGCAAAATGTGGATCACCAATTCGCCGTTTGCAGCGCTGGCTGTGGTTTGGGCCAAGCTGGAGGGCGCCGGCGCTGAATCGGTCACTGGTTTCGTCGTTGAACGCGGCACTCCAGGTTTCGAAACCCCGAAAATTCAGGGGAAAATGAGCCTTCGTGCCAGCGAAACCGGCGAAATTGTGCTCAGCGATTGCCGTGTCCCGGAACGCAATCGTTTGCCAATGCGCCAAGGGCTCGGCGCTCCCTTGTATTGCTTGAATCAAGCGCGCTTTGGGATCGCGTGGGGCGCGCTGGGGGCGGCCAAGGCGTGTCTGGACTCCACGCTGGAATACACCAAGCTGCGCGTGCAGTTTGACGTACCGATCGCTCAGAAGCAGCTCGTGCAAGCGCAGTTGGTCGAGTGCGCCTCAGAAATCGTGAAGGGCGAGCTTCTGGCGTTGCATTTTGGTAGGCTCAAAGACAAACAGGGCAAGCTCCACCCCGCGCAAGTTTCGCTCTGCAAACGCAATAACGTGTCTAAAGCGTTGGAGATAGCACGCACTTGCCGCGGGCTCTTAGGCGCCAACGGCATTTTGCTGGAGTACCCAGCTATTCGCCACATGCTGAATCTTGAGAGCGTTTTCACCTACGAGGGCACGCACGAGATCCACACGCTTATCTTGGGCAAGGAGCTGACCGGCCTGAGCGCCTTTTAGCGAGAGCCGGTGCATTTTCCGCAACTCGGGCGAAGGGAGTCCGAAAGGTGAGGGATCAAAAGGAAACCTCCCAAGGAACCGCTCATGCTCCAAGCCAACCAATTTTCAGAGATTCACGCAATAAACCAAGAACTCCCGAGCCCGATCGACGCGCTCATCGCACAAGCCTCCGAGCGAGCGACCGTCGACTCCCCCCACCTTCAACTGCTGCCGAGCCTATCGTCGAGTGAGCGTACGGCGTTCCGTTTGAGCACTGGTATTGCCCTGGCGGCAGAAGCCTGGCGTCTCAGTCGCCGACAGCGTGAGGTTCTGGTGCTCTCAACTCAGGGGCTCACGAACAAGCAAATGGCCTTTGAGTTGAGCTGCTGCCTGAAAACAATCGAAGTGCACGTCACCGGGCTTTTGAAGAAAGCTGGCGTTGCTCGCAGAAACGAACTCGTCGCCAAACTGATCCACACGTACACCTGAGGCAGCGATGGCGGGGGGACGAGGGACGGTGTTAAACCCGTTTGCTGAGCCCCACGATAAAGACCTCGGAGCTCGGCTTTCGGGTGCCTTGGGGGCGGATGGTGGTGGCTTCGGAAAAAAGCTTCTGAACGGCTGATTTTGCCTCAGAAAACTGATTGCTCATGAAAAGCTTCGCCACAAAATGTGACCCTGGCCGGCCAATTTCGGCGGCAAACACGAGCGCTCGCATGAACAGCTCGAAGCTCACGCTTTGGTCGTGAATCTTTGAACCGCTGGTGCTCGGCGCCATATCGCTCATCACCACATCGTACGGGCCAGGTGGACAGAGCGAGGCGGGAGCGATCTTGAAAATATCATCGGCTTGGCTTGTCACCCACGGCGGGAAAGCTTCGTTGATAACTTTAAGGTCCAGCGCGACCACGCGACCGTTCGGGCCCACTTTCTTAGCCGCATACAGGCTCCAGGATCCGGGGGCTGCTCCTAAATCGAGCACGCGATTGCCGCTCTTCAGAAGCTTCACGCGCTGGTCGATCTCTTCGAGCTTGAAGATGCTGCGCGCTGGGTACCCCTGCGCCCGGGCGGCCAGAGTACGCGGGTCCACACGACCGTAGGGATTCCGATGCGCCACTTACTTCAGCCTAACCAAGACACTCTTGCTCGGGTAGGGCTCCGTGGGTAAGTCCGGACAATCGCTGGAAGAGCGCAGATCCTTCAGTTGAACGACGTTGCGGCCTGCGGCTTCGGCAGCTCCCCTGAGCAACGTCCGCAGCTTGCTGAGCGGTGTTTTCCGGTGGTTGGTGATGGCCAGCAGCTGGCCCCCCGGCGCCAAAAGCGCGCAGCAAATAGCGGCTGTTTCCTGGTAATCCCGCGCCACACTGAAGGTGCCCCGCTTGCCGGCGGTCGAGAAGCTGGGCGGATCGAGCACGATCAGATCAAAGCGTAGCTTCTGCCGCTTGGCTTGTTCAAGCCAGGCGGTGGCGTCGGCTTGAATGAACTCGTGCCGCTCGGGTGAAAGCCCGTTCAACTCAAAGTTGCGCTTGGCCCAGTCCAAGTAATTCCCAGAAAGATCGACACTCACGATTTTTTTCGCGTCACCGAGTGCGGCTGCCACGCTGAAAGAGCCCGTGTAACAAAACAGATTGAGCACACTCGCCCCCTTGGCCCAAGCGCGAACTTTCTGGCGATTCTCGCGCTGATCCAAAAAGAGCCCCACCGACGTATCACCGCCGAGCCGGATCTCGAACTTGGCACCATACTCCACCACCGTCAGCTCGCTGGGCCCCACCGCAACGATCGGGGCCGCTCCTCGACCGCGCTGCTCAACCCGGACACCGCGAAAACCGAGCCGAAGGAGGAGCTCCACCAGCAGCGGTTGAGCCCGTGTCGCCCTTTCGTCAAACAGGTAAAGAACGGCAAAATCACCGTATTTATCCACACAAATCCCAGGCAATTGGTCCCCGAGCTCGTTCACCAGTCGGTACGTGTCGGTCTGACCGACCAGGGGAACACGCCGGATGCAGGCATCCACCAGGCGTCGCCACAGCTCCTCGGCTTCAAAAGTGAACGGCGTCTGATTCAAGCACTCCGTGAACACGCCCGGCATGGCTGCGATGTAAGCTGGCGCGTTCGGCAGCTTCAGTTCCTGTGCGTGTAACATCAGACGCGAGGCAGGTTCGCCGCCATACAACCGATCGCCCACAATCGGCACACCGCGAGCGCTCGCCTGCACACGCAGCTGGTGCGTACGCCCCGTGACCGGCGAGAGTTCCAAAAGGGCTCGACGTCCCCGTTGCTCAACAACTCGGCAGCGTGTGACGGCGTGTTGACCACCTGCCCTGACCACATTGACTTGACCGTTCAGCGGACGGCTCAAGTTATCTTCCCAGGTTCCGCTCAGCCGCTCCAGACTGGTTTGATTCTTGCGTGAATCCAGCGCAACGACCGCCAGGTACTTCTTTTGGGCGGCGTGCGATTCGAACGCCTGGGCAACATCGGCGTTCCGTTTGTGATCCCGTGTGAACAACAGAACGCCTGAGGTCTCTTTATCCAGGCGCTGATGCACACCCAGATAATCTGCCTCGCCGCGCGCACGAAACATGGCCCGCAGACGCTCGACGACGTCATCCTTCAAGCCTTCATCGCCGCCGTGCACAGCAATGCCCGAGGGCTTATCCACGACAATCAGGCCATGATCGTCGTTCAATATTCGAGAACGCGGCCACCAATCGTAGAGTGGCGCGAGCATGTCAGGAGGCTCTCCCGACGACGCTTCCAAGTGCAAGCCTTAGGGCTTGGCTGTCCGCGCTTTGACGGCGCTGCGGACGAACACAATGCCGTTCTTCGACCCTGGAATCGCACCACGGATCAACAGCAAGCCCTGCTCAACCATGACTTTGACGACAGGCTGATTCAAAACAGTCACCTGCTCGTTGCCGTATTGGCCTGGCATTTTCTTGCCGGCCATAACGCGACCCGGCGTCATGTTGGTACCGATCGCACCGCCGTGGCGCTGATACTCGTGGGCACCGTGGCTGCGCTTGGCGCCTTTGAAGTTGTAGCGGCGCATGACACCCGTGAAGCCACGGCCACGCGTCACCCCACGCACGTCGACGGACTGACCTTCGGCGAACACCTGGTCGAGTGCCACTTCCTGCCCGACCTCGAACTTGGCGGCGAAATCCGCGGCACAGCGGAGCTCTCGCAAAATCGCAGCGGGCGCGGCGCTCTTACCTTTGTAGAAACCGGCGAGCGGCTTGTTCACGTGCTTGGCCGTGCGCTGCCCGAGACCGAGGAGCAGGGCATCGTACCCGTCCTTTTCCTTAGTTCGCTTGCCAACGACGATAGGCTTCGACTCAACAACCGTGCACGGGACGACGGTGCCGTCCTCCGTGAAGATCTGTGTCATGCCAACTTTGCGACCAACAACGCCCGGGAACTGATTCATGGCTATTATTTCCTGCGATTCTTAAAACGGGCGGCGGAGATACCCCTGAGGGCCGGGCACGTCAAGCCGACTTAGCTGGGCTGTTCTAAAATTCCGCGGCTTTCGGTTGACGACACCGAAAGTTGCGCCTAGATAGCGCAGCCTTCAACTCGGCCACGGAGTTTTTCCACGTCATGCCCCCCACTGCCTCACTGATTGCGCCCATCGAGGCCCAGTTCCTCCGCACCGACCTGCCCAACTTCAAGGTTGGGGATACGGTCGCTGTCCACTACAAAATTGTGGAAGGCGATAAATTGCGTGTACAGGTCTTCAAAGGCATCGTGCTCAAGCGCCACCGCGCCGGCAGCCGCTCCACGTTCACCGTGCGCAAAGTGAGCTTCGGCGTGGGCGTCGAACGCGCCTTTGCTTCGCATTCGCCCCGCATCGATAAAATCGAAGTGCTCTCCCACGGCGTGGTGCGTCGCGGCCGCCTGTTCTACTTACGTGACCTGGTAGGTAAGGCTGCCCGCGTGCGGGACGAGAAAGACCGCTGAGCCTGGCTCTCGGTCAGCCGCCCAAATAGACGGCAAAGCCCGAAAAAAGCCCGCCATATGTTGCGGGCTTTTTTGCGTTTGCGGTGCCGGCTCACGGCAGCCCTAAAAATCATCTAGAGTCGCCGGTCGTATGTTACCCAAAGACTCTGCATGTCGTAGCCACGGTCGCCCAGCAGCGTGGCCTCTGTTCCTCTTGATTTCGTGCCTTTGGCTGTTCGCTGGGCGGGCCGAAGCCGCTCCGCAAGCACATATTCTAAGAATTGATCCGCGCGCTTCGCTGGCGGGCGGCAACCCCGTGCTCACAACATTGGTCGAGGTCGTACAGAGCGAACGGGTGAGTAGCGCCATTGCACCGTGTGCGATGCTAAGCGGGAATTCTCAGTTTTCCTGCATGAGCGACGCGCTGGAAAAGCCGTACGCACTCTACAAGCCTTTCCCGTTCCCTGAGAGCAACGCGCTCTTTACGGTGATGGTTGAAGGCTCCGAGCGTCCAGCCACCCACGTGAGCCATGCCCGATGGGGAGATAGCCTGGGGCAGCCTGGCGTTGGCACGGCCTGGCTCATCTTGGTGGATGCCGACAGGCGCATGGGGCGGAGCCTCGACGATGCCCGGCAAGTCGCGCGGCAATTCGTCGCGAGCATGGGCCAGAACGACATCGTGAACGTGATGTTCTTCAACGACCGGCAGGTCGTTCAAGATTCGAAGTGGGTCGGTGCAGCGGGCAAGAATAAGGTCCTCGCGTTCGTGGATGGCGTCACCGCCAACTATCCGAGTCAAGGTCGCACCCGCAGCCTGCTCAGTATTATCAAACAGGCGGCAACTGACGGCTTTGGCGGGCTCGGCAACGTGGGTGAGAGCCTGGCGGTGCCTCTGCATCAGGCAATGATCGTGCTCTCCAATGGATATGGCGGAGCGGATGCCGCAACGAGCGGGCCGGGGGCCATGCAACTCCAGAGTTACATGACCCAAGGGCGCTTCCCGGAAAACAATACCGCGGCGCCGAAAGTTCCGGTGCCGGTCATCAGCGTACTGTTACCGTATCGCAGCATCGACGAATTTCGACAGAACTCGCTGGAGTTCATGCAAAACCTGGCGAACCCTGAAATCGGTGGATTCTTCACGGTCGTTCAGGAGGGTCAGGGAGCGCGGGCGAGCGCAGTCGTGAACGCGGTGCGCTCGCGCTTCGCAAAGATGTACATTGTCAAATGGAAAGTCTCCTGCCTTGCGCCGACCGTCACACAAACGTTCGCCCTGAATTTCGCAGACGTGAAGCCACCTATCCTGGGCGACAGTACTTTCAAAGATGTACCGATCGGTATCGACCCCACAGCGTGGCCGCTCGATGTGAACGTTCAATACACCAAGGATGCCGCGACTCGCCAAAATGGCGTGTATGCGGGAGGGAAATTCAAGGTATTTGGGGATTTTTGTTGGGGCGGGGAAAAAGACCGGGCCGAAGTTTACTTTCTCCCCGCCGGCCAAGCGGTGCCCAAGGAGTTAACCGGCACCAATCTGGAAGCCGCGAAACGCGCCCAACAGCAACTCATCCAAAACGGCATGAAAGGTACGACGCTCGGCACGAGCGATACGTTTGCGGAATTTCAAGCCCCCGACAAAGACAAGCTGCTCCAGGGCTCCGGCAAGAGCGCGCTCGTGCGCCTCGTGCTCTACGATAATAAAGCGCGGCGCGTGAGTGGCGTCACCGCCGACACCATCCTTGAGCTTCAAGGCACCGAGCCGCCGTTTCCTTTGCTGTACGCACTCGGTGGCGCTTTCGGGCTGGTAGTTATTCTGCTGCTCGTGATTGTGATCGCACGCGGGGGCAGCAAGGGCCGTCCCGCAGGCCCTCCGGGACCCGGACCGGGCGGCTACGGCGGCCCACCTGGCGGCGGCTACGGCGGACCCCCACCCCAGGGAGGCTACGGCGCCCCACCCGGTTTCGGCGGCGGCCAACCGCCTCCGGGGCAAGGGCCCGGCTATCGTGCGACCCCGATTCAACAACAGCTTCTCGACACTTCACGCGCCATTTTAGAAGGGGCACCAGGTGTCTTCACGGTTCTCCCAGGTTCGGAGATTCACGTCGGGAGTGACCGGAAAAACTGCAACATTGTGCTCGACGAAAGCCAGGTGCTGCCGCTTCAAGCGTCGCTCAAGCTCGAAGCAAGAATGCTCTACGTTCGCAACGAGCAGCACGCGGGCGGGACGCACGTGAACGGCCATGCCGCGCCACTGGGCGCCTGGATGCCCGTCGTGGACGAGTCGCTGCTTCGTATCGGGCGCGCTGAATTTGGCGTCAGCCTTCATTAACGCCGTCTGCTTCCTTCAACCAAGGTACGCCAACTTATGATCCCCGGTTTTGGCAAACGATCGATCACGCTTGGGAGCGCCCCCGGTTGCGACATTCGGCTGGGCAGCGAGCAAGTAGCCCCGGAGCATGCTCGCATCAGCTTCGGCGAAGCTGGGCAGCTCTTCTTTCAGGATCTTGGGGCTGGTCCGAGTTTTGTGAACGGCGCGCCGCTCGCCAGTGGTTCACAGGTTCCGTTCGACTTTCGGGCACAGTTCACGCTCGGCACGGCTCCCGTCCCCCATGCACACCCGGCACTCACGCTGATGCTTATGAGCCGCGGGCAGGCTCCGATCATACCCGGAGCGCTCAGCTTTGGCCGCGATCCAGTACGCGCCAATATCGCGATCGCCAATTCCAACGTTTCAGGCCTCCACGCGACGTTTGCGCTCCAGCCCTTGTCCGTCACCGACCAGGGGTCCACGAGCGGCAGCTGGCTCTCCGGGCAGCGTCTGACGCCACACCAAGCCCAACCCCTCGAGCCCCATGCGCTCTTGGCGCTCGGCCCGGTACCCTTGCCCGTGGAGTTGGTACGCCAGCTTGCTCAAACTTTAGGCGCCATGGCCACCCCGGAACCTGCGCGAGCACCCCAGCCGAACGCAGACGCGGGCGACAGTCATCGCCCACGACACAAAACGGTAGTTGGCCAGATCACCATGGGAGGCGCGATACCTGCGAGTGTGCAAACGATCGGCCGCACACCAGAAAATAACATCGTGCTCGCCAGCCCACAGGTTTCGAGCCGACACGCCTCCTTGCACAACATCGCGGGTAAGCTCTTCCTAGAAGACCTCGGCAGCGCCAACGGTACCTACGTACGGGGACAGCGCATTCCACCGGGCCAACGCATTCCCGTGAGCCACGGGGAAAAAGTCTTCATTGGCCCTATGCCGCTGTTGCTGCAGGTGGTCGGCCAAGAAGTGTCGGTGGTGGTCGAGGATTCCGTGCAGTGGGCTGGGCGAGCACTGTACGAGATTGAAGCTTGGGATCTTGTCTTACAGGTGCCGGACCGAGACAACCCAAGCAGCCTCAAAACCCTGCTCGATCACGTCAATTTCAAGGCACTCCCGGGCGACTTGATCGCACTCATGGGTCCAAGCGGAGCCGGGAAAACGACGCTCTTGATGACGTTGAATGGCTACCTGCCGCCGAGCTACGGCCAAGTCCGCATCAACGGCGAAGACCTGTATTCGATCTACGACGCTCTGCGCGGCTCGATCGGTTACGTGCCGCAAGACGACATTGTTCACCCCGAATTAACCGTTTGGGAGGCCGTGCGCTACAGCGCTAAATTCCGGCTACCCCCAGATTTTTCCGAGGAAGAAATCGACCGTCGCGTCGAGACTACCCTCCAGCAGCTGGGCCTCGAAGCCGTTGCGCATCTTCAGATCGGACGCCCCGAAAAAAAGGTTTTAAGTGGCGGCCAGCGCAAGCGCGTCAACATCGCGATGGAACTCGTGACCGATCCGGTGATCATGTTCCTCGATGAGCCCACGAGTGGGCTTGCGGCCGATGACACGACCGCACTCGTGAGTCTGCTTTCCGATCTCGCTAAATCTACTGGCAAAACGATCATCACCACCATCCACCAGCCGGCTAAAGCTGAGTACGAGAAGTTCAACTTGGCCCTGATCTTGGGTCAAGGCGGGCTGCCCCTGTTCTTTGGACCTAGCACTTCAGGTTATCGATTCTTCGGTTCCTTTCTGGAGCGTTTGGGCCAGAAAAATAGCGTTGACAACCCGCGCGACATGTTCGACATGCTCAATCGCCGCGAGCGCCCCATTTTCGACGCCATGCGCGCGGCCGATCCCAATGCACCCCGGATCTTAGCCCGCCGCCAATCTGCGGAGGAATGGAACCGCGAATTCTTCACTCCCCAAAATCCGATCTTCGAAGAGATGTATACGGGTCGGCGAGCCGTGGGCGCGGGTTCGTCACAGCCTCCGGTCGCTCGCACCCGCCCGCCGACGCGTGGCCAATTCGGGCTGTTGTTGAGCCGCTACTTTAAAGTGAAGTTCCGCGATGGAATGGGCACAGCCATCATGCTGTTGCAGGCGCCGATCATTGGCGTGCTGTTAGCCGTGGTCTTTGGCGGACAGAAGGATGCCATTCCCTTTTGGTGTTTGGGCGCGTTGCAGGAGCTCGGGCAACGCTCTGGTGGCCTCAATCAGTCCGACGGCATGTTGAGCGGCATGCGGCCGACACCCGACCACGCGGGGGCCATCTTCTTTCTGGTGGTGGCCGCTGTTTGGTTCGGAACGAGCAACGCTGCGCGCGAGATTGTGAGCGAGCGAGCCATCTATCGCCGCGAGCGCATGGTGAATCTCAAACTCTTCAACTACGTGTCCTCGAAGTTTGTGCTGCTAGGCGTGGTCTGTCTGGTGCAGTGCGCGATGCTGTTAACGATTGTGTTTTTTGCGCTTGGATTCAACGGCGGCGTGCGTGCCTTTGGCCTAGAGCTTGGCGCGTTGGTCGCTGTGTCGATGAATTCTGTGGCGGTGGGGCTCTTGCTGAGTGCGATAGTGGAGAGCAGTGAAGCGGCAATGGCGCTCACACCTATCGCCTTGATCCCGCAGGTCGTGCTGGGGGGCTTGATGGTGCCCATGACCACCAACCCGCTACTCAAATGGCCAATGTATCTAATGCCAGCGCGCTGGGGCTTTCAGGGCGTGATTGCACAAGAGCGCATCGCTATCGCCAACGATCCAGCCTGGGTCATTGATCTCAAGAAGCCGGACATCACGAGCCCAGAGAATTTCGTCTTTGCGGGCAAGTTCCACTGTGCCGAGGCTCAAATTGCGGCGACAGATTTCAACGGTGCCTGGGGATTTACCGATTATCTTTCAGCTTGGCTGCCGATCACTGTGCTCGGGGTCATCCTCTTTTTGACCATGCTGATGATTCTCGTACTGCTCAAGCGGCGCGATTCCATCTAAGCTGACGCCGCTCCGGAGTACCATCTCATGGCTTTCAAGAACCTTTGCCTCCATCTGACCGTGGCGACCGTTGCACTGCTGCTCGCTCCAGGTTGCGGCAATCTCTCGAACGAGGCCGCGTCACCCATGAGTGCAGCGGGTAGCACCGGCGTGAATTCAAAGCTCATTCCGGGGAGCGCGGCAGACGTCTCCGGGTTTGGTCCACTCCCCATCAGTACCAACCAGGCGAGCGGCGCTTTCTTGGACAGTCGCAATATCAACCTGGGCCAATCGGGCGCCGCGGGCCGGCCAGGAACGACGCTCGGAGGTGCTGCGGGGAATGGCGGTGGAGGATCAGGAAACATGGGGGGTATCGCCGGTAGCGCCCCGATTGGGGGAGCCGCAGGTGCGCACATGGGTGGCGCTCCAAACGCTCAAGCCGGAACAGCAGGCGCCGGCGCACCGGGCTGAGCTTCCTCCAGCCTCAGCAGCCTCAGTCACAACGGGCGCCAGATGCTACGCGAAGAGCTGTCGTTTGCCTTCGAGCTGTCGCCCCACGGGGCCAGCTGGCGCGGTGATGGTGCGCATGAGTTCGAACCGCCCCGATACTCTTAGCTTTCTAAAGATGGCACTCAGCTGATTGGCAATGGTGCGCCGCGAAGTACCGCGGCTCTTTGCGGCATCAGTGTGTGTGATGCCTTCGATCACTTGCCGCGTGACTGCCTGCTCCGCCGACGAAAGGACAGTTGGCAAGCGAAGATCCGGCCGCGCCATGCTCACGATGTCGTAGCGCTCAAGCTCGGACTCGTAGGCACTTGAGCGAACATCTCCGAGCTCAATCACCTGATACGCGGCTTGGCCCACCAGGGCGACAGCCAACGGCAGATTCTGCGCACGGCAGGTGAGGCCCAATCGCTCCATACAGCGGCTTAAGCTTAACGCCACTATTGAGGGCGTAACACTCATATCGATGGAGATCGCTTTTTGACTCTGACCCAAGAGCAGGCGCCGCAACATCTCTGCACAGCGAGACGCCAATGCGGTGTTTGGCTGACCGCGAAGTTGGGTGCGGCGGAGCACTAGGTATGCCCGGCTCGAGTCGCAAAATGCGTCCACCACCGTGCGTTCCCCAGTCAAGAGCGAGGCCCAAATAGGCTCAATGCTACGCGGCCTTGAAGCCGCCGCGTCCAACCAAAGCACAATGTCCCTGGACACCCCTTGAGCACGCTCCTCGGCGCGCGGCGCTACAACCTGGAGTTCGGAAAGCGGGAATGCATGACTTGCCATGGCCCTCCCTACGCAAGGCGCGTTCCATCGGGATACCCCCAGCTTTCCGCGAGAATTTCGGGGTTGGGCAGCCAGGTCTGCCGAGTCGATTAGACAGGGTGTCCAATCGTTTGGACGGTTTGCTTTCCCCTTTACCCCCGCACACTCTCAACGGCGGCTGATGCCGAACGCTTTGATCAAGTTGTAGAGGTGGGCGCGCGTGAGGTCGAGCTGGCGTGCCGTTGCGCTCACGTTCCACTCGCTCACGTCGAGCGCTCGCCGCACGAGCTCTGCCTGGAATCGCCGCGTCTCTTCTTGAAAGGTGAGTGGGCCTTGAGCCTGCGCGCTGGCGCTCGCTTCGGGAAATAAGTGCGCCGCTTCGATTTGATGCAAGCCCCGACTCGCTGCACGAATGGCAGCCGCTTCGATGGTGTGCGAGAGCTCCCGAATATTTCCTGGCCAGTCTGCAGCAGCCAGCGCTCGGACGGCACTCGGAGATAAGGACAGCCCTGAAAACCCGTGTTGCTGCTGAGCGCGCTCGCAAAAATGAAGGGCCAGGAGTGGCAAGTCTTCCGGACGTTCACGGATCGAAGGAACTCGAAAACTTACGATTTGCAGCCGATAATACAAATCTTTTCGAAATGTTCCCTCCGCCACCGCTTGCTTCAAATCCACATTCGTCGTCGCGATCACGCGGACGTTCGCCGGCACCGATCGCGCAGCACCGAGCGGGAAATATTCCTTATCCTGCAGCAGCTGCAACAGCTTAGCTTGAGAGCCTAACGCCAATTCACCGATTTCATCGAGCACGAGTGTGCCGCCTTGAGCTGCGGCAACTTTGCCTTCCATGCGCTTCGTGGCCGTTGCGTGCGACCCTGGCAGTGAGCCGAACAGCTCACTTTCCACCAGTTGTTCGGGGATCGCTGCGCAATTCACTTCCACCAATGGGTTGGCCGCGCGGGCACTATTTTCATGAATAATCCGACCAATTTGGGTTTTCCCGGTTCCTGTTTCGCCCGTGATCAACACGCCCACATCCAAACGCGCCAAAGCGAGGACTTCTTGCAACAGATTGGCAACCGCACGGCTCTTGCCGACCACCGAACTCGCTCGGAGCTGCGCTCGAAACGGGCGTGTCGGATCTTCGGAGGAACGACCCAACTCAGTGAAAAGCTTCTCCACCAACGGCGCCAAATGCCGCGCGAACAGCTTCGCACGCAGGATCTCATCCGCATCGAAAACCCCAGGCCTATCGATTCGGTGCAGATAAAGCACGCCCAGTGGCGCTTCACCACCGATCGGCGCGCACAACACCGCGTCGATCTTGGAGCGTTGCACGCTCTCTCGGGTGTTAAACCGGGGATCCAAAAGCGCTGAAGGTGTCATCACCACTTCACCCGAGGCCACCGCCTCAGCAATGATCCCACGGGACACTAGCCTGCGGATTTGCTGGACATCCTCGTCCGAACATCCGGCAGCTCGCCACCACCTGGGCTCTCCGCCATCTTGGTTGAATACCTCAAGGTATCCCTGCTGTGCGTCGGCTGTCTCGACGATCAGCGCCAACGCCGTCTCCAAGAACGGCTCCGGGTTCGACTCATCGTTGAGTCGCAAGAGACCCAAGTATAAGTCCCGCTCCTTGGCCAGCCGTGAATGCTCCCGCTCTTCGACCATGACGCCGGGAACTCTACTCGAAGCCGGCGCCCAAGGCTCAGCTCATTTAGCGATGCTACTCCTTTTGATGACAACCAAAGCAGCCAAATCCCGTGGGATTCTCAGCCGACGCGGGAGCCCGACCGAGCAGCTTGGCCATCAGCGGCGCTACCTTCTGTTGCATGAACTGCGTCACGTGCGCGTCATATTCCATGGCCGCCGGTATTGGATTTGGTGCGGAAAGCGGACGCAAAGTATTCGGCATCCGAAACTTCACTGCCTTTCTGTTTTCCCCGTGGCACGTTCCGCAACTGAACTTCGGTTCTTGGTTCTCTTCTTTGCCCGAGTACTCCGCGGGCGAAAACTCTGCGAAAGCCTCCGACATCTTAGGCAACACAACGTTTGCCATGTAAGCTCCCCGCTCTTGGGGATTCAGACTGTCCCAGCCCTTGGCTCCCGCCGTTTCGGCTGGTGCGCGCTCGGATGGGGCAGCTGCTGCTGGCTCAACGCGAGAAGCTGAGGCCGCCTCGGGGGCACGTGGCGCGCCACAGCCCACCAAACTCAAACTCAATGCTAGTGCTGATATTTGTGCTTTCATCCCGATGACTCTGCCATTTCTGACTGGACTATCGCTACTGGCCGGCGAGCGGCACATTCCAGACCTCGCGAGCGTAGCGCCGAATGCTGTTATCGCTAGAGAAAAAGCCCATGCGGGCCACGTTGAGGATTGCTTTCTTGGTCCAAAGTTCGGGATCTGTGTAGGCATCTTCGACCGCACGCTGGCACGCTGTGTAGCTTAGGAAATCAGCCAACACCATGTAATAGTCCCCGCCAGAAAGCAGCGCGTCCACCGTGGGCCGGAAACGCGATGGGCTGTCAGGCGAGAACATCCCGCTCGAGATGGCATCCAACACGGCACGCAATTCGGGTTCCGAATAGTAGAGCTGCCACGGATCTTGTCCCGACTTGCGGACCGCTGCGACTTCTTCTGTTTCGAGCCCAAAGATGAACATGTTCTCGCCGCCGATAGCTTCACGCATCTCGACGTTGGCGCCATCTAAGGTGCCTATGGTGAGCGCGCCATTCAGCGCAAATTTCATGTTGCCGGTCCCGGAGGCCTCCATGCCTGCCGTTGAGATTTGCTCAGACACATCCGTTGCCGGGATGATCAGCTCGGCCACGCTCACCTTGTAATTCGGTACAAAGATCACCCGGAGGTGTTGGCGCACGACGGGATCATGGTTCACTACGTTCGCGACTGACGTGATCAAATGAATGATGCGCTTGGCCATCTCGTAGCCCGGTGCGGCTTTGCCGGCGAACACGAAGGTGCGTGCGGGCTTTCCCACGGGCGCATTCTTTTGATAGCGCAAGTAGAGCGAAATCACGTGCAGGATGTTGAGCAGCTGCCGTTTGTACTCGTGGATGCGCTTCACATGGCTATCGACAATTGAAGCGAGCGGTAGCTCTTCGCGGTGCTCTTGCCAAAGGAACCTTGCCAGCCTCTCCTTATTCTTCTGCTTAACGTCGCGAAAGGCAGCCTGAAACGCCGAATCCTCAGCGTACGGCTCGAGGCGCAGCAAATCGGCGAGGTTCGTCACCCAGCCCTCTCCGATGCAGCTCGTGATGAGCTTGGAGAGCCCCGGGTTGCACTTCAAGAGCCAGCGGCGGGGGGTCACTCCGTTGGTCACGTTGATGAACTTCCCGGGCTCCATTTCGTCGAAATCCGAAAACAAATCCTCCCGGATCAAACGGCTATGCAAGGCCGAAACGCCGTTAACCCGGCTCGATCCAACCACCGCCAGGTGCGCCATGCGCACGCGCCGCTCCGTCCCCTCCTCCACCAGCGAGACTCTACCGAGGCGTTCCGCATCCCCAGGATATTTGGCGCGCATCTCGCCCAAGAAATGGTGATTGATGTCGTAGATAATTTGCATGTGGCGGGGGAGCAAGCGCTCCATCAACCAGACCGGCCATTTTTCAAGCGCCTCCGGCAGCATGGTGTGGTTCGTATACGCCATCGAGCGACGTGTGATGTCCCAGGCTTGGTCGCGTGGAATGCCGTATTGATCGGTGAGCAGCCGCATCAGCTCAACGATGGCCAAGGAAGGATGCGTGTCATTCAGTTGAAAAATGGCTAAATCTGGCAGATTCTCAGGCGTTGGGTGAGCATCCAGGTGCCTTCTTAAGGCATCTTGGAGGGTCGCCGAAACGAGGAAATATTCCTGCTTTAAGCGCAACTCCTTGCCGGCAATGTCGTTGTCGTTCGGATAGAGCACGCGCGTGATGTTCTCGGTGGCGCTCTTCTCTTCGACTGCCTTGATGTAGTCGCCGCGATTGAAAT
The DNA here is from genome assembly GCA_038246305.1 of Polyangiales bacterium. GTDB lineage: Bacteria > Myxococcota_A > Polyangia > Polyangiales > Polyangiaceae > JBBRRP01. Next base: position 44,310 of record JBBRRP010000016.1, read on the forward strand.
AGGAGATGTCAAAATCCTGGCTGGCTTTGGCTGCCCAGAGCCGCAAGGTATTGATCACGTTGTTCCGATAACCAACGACCGGCGTGTCGTACGCCATTGCGTAGACGTCGTAGGTATCAATCCATTCGTGGATGCGCCGACCTTGCGCGTTCGTGTAGTGGATAACGCGCCCACCAAACTGAACCTTGAAGCGGCGCTCGGGGCGCTCGATCTCCCAAGGATTGCCGTGTTCCAACCAATGATCGGGCTTCTCTTGCTGGCTTCCACCCACGATCTCCTGCCGAAAGATGCCGTACTCGTAGCGCAAGCCGTAGCCCATCCCCACCACGCCCAGGCTTGCCATCGAATCCATGAAGCAGGCCGCCAGACGCCCCAAGCCACCATTGCCTAGGCCCGCGTCCTCCTCCTCATCCAGGACCTGCTGCAGATCGATCCCCACTTCAGCCAGCGCCTGCGCCATCGCATCCCGGATGCCGAGATTCAGCAACGCATCGTCGAGCAAGCGGCCCAGCAGGAACTCCATCGACAAGTAGTAAACCTGTTTGGGCTGTGTGGCTTTGCGCTCCTGCCAGGTGCGCGTCCAGCGATCAAAACAACGATCCCTGGCGACCCTCACCGCCGAAACGTAGTGATCGAGAGGCGTCGCCGCATCGGGATGCTTGCCCTGAGTGTGTTGAATGTGTTGGATGAAACTCTTCTGGACGCTCTCGCGATCCAGTGCGAGCTCATCATGCAACTTATGGAGGATCTTCTGATTCACAGCCCGGCCTTCTTATCACTCCGAAGGGCAGGCTGGCCACTCCCCCTGCCAGGTTCTTCTACAGCCCGCACCTCCGCGCAGGGGCACAGGTGCCTACAGCTGGCCGGCCCTGGCTTTCTGAATCCATTCTTGGATTTCTTTTTCGATCACTCCTAGCGCCACTCCTTTGAAGGGCCGGAGCAGAAAAGGGACGTCGAGATCCATGGAGATGCTCGTATCGTTCACTTCCATTGTACCTTTGAGCGCCATGCCTTTGACGTTAAAGCCAATGTCCGCGTGATGCTCATCCCTCCAAACGGCTTTGGGGTTGTACTGACTAAACTTCGCTGTGTACGCGTCAAACGCGGCCTGTGCGACCTGTTTGGCTCGAGCGTGACCGAGATCATGGGAAACAACGTGTTTCATGGGTACCGCTCTTTCCCCCGGCCGTTCACAAAGGTAAAGGTCTTAGCCCGATCCACGCCTTTCTGCGCTTATTTGTGCGTACACACCGAAGTGGTCAGACGCGTGAACGCCCCCGCTCGGCTGCTCAAAACAGAGCCCCGCAGAAACCGGCTCGCCCCGAAGCCAACGATCCGGAGCGCCCACAAAGATATAATCGATGCGGCGTGGGGGCTCACGCGACAATGCTGAAAAGGGATTTTTCCGATCGAATGTAAAGCCAGGTCCCTCACCCGCGTAGCGCCAGACATCGTTGAAGAACACGCTCTTGCCCTCCACAACATGCAGACCGGAAAGATAGCGTATCTCATCAGAATCGGGCTCGGCATTCAGATCACCCATCAGCACGGGCGGAAGCCAGCTTTCATCCGTCGGAAGACGCTCTGAGATGAGATCACAAATGGCGAGAACTTGACGTAAACGAACCGAGCCTTGGTGGTGTTTCCAATTGAGGTGAGTCACGAAGGTTGGCAAAAATCCAAAGGGCGTCTCCAGGAGAGTGTAGAGCAGCGTACGTTTCTCACCGGTTTCGGCACCTGGCAAAGTCATCGCCTCGCTCGTGACAATACGATGCCGAGTGAACAGCGCGTTGCCGAGCCGCAGGCCGCCGCCCAAATCCGAACCTCCAGCATAGCTGATGGAGAGGTTCATTCCGTTCGCGAGTTCCTGTGCTTGGTCCGCAAAGCTGGCGCCAGCGGCTTGCGCGTCAAAGCGGAGAACCTCCTGCGCCGCGAACACGTCGAGCTGCAGGCAGCTGAGCTGTTCACGAATCACAGGGAGCCTCTGCTGGTAAGGGCCGGACTTGTTCCAGATGTTGAGCGTAGCGAGCGACAAGGTCTTCATGCGGCGGAGTTTGAACGCTCTGCCGCCCGCTTGAAAGGCATCCGCTCCACTCGGGGTGCCCTTGCTTGACAGGCTGGGGGCTAAGGGCCCACTCTGTCTCTTGGGTTATGATTGGCGTTGATTTTGGCGGCTCGCGCATCAAAGTGGGCTTGGTAGAAGATGGGCGTGTGCAGAAGTCGACGGCGGTCACCACGCGCGCTGGGCTCTCTGCGGATGAGATCTTGGACGTCATCGCCAAGGCGGTGTTTGAGCTCACGCCGACACCAAAAGCAGTTGGCCTCGCGATACCTGGCGAAGTGGACGCCAACGGACGTTGCTGGCGCTTGCCTAACGTGCCGGGTTTCGAGCAGGTGAATGTTGCGGCCGAGCTTGCCAAGCGTGTGCATTGCCCGGTCGCAGTAGAAAACGACGCCACCACTGCCGCGCTCGGTGAACGCTTGTATGGGCACGGTCAGCAATATCCGAGCTTTTTGATGGTGACGCTCGGAACTGGGATCGGCGGTGGGCTCGTGCTCGGCGGTCAGCTCTATTCTGGCGCCCACGGATTTGCGGGAGAAATCGGGCACGTCAACGTGAACCGAGCGGTGGATGCTTGGCCCTGCGGCTGTGGCCTCAAGGGCTGCATGGAGGCCTACGCGGGCACCAAAGGGATCCTGCGCAGGTTCCGCGAGCTCGGCGGTGTGGCCGATGAAGTGTTGCCGATCGCAGAGAGCGCGCGACGCGGCGAACGAGCTGGAATCGAGTGTTTTGAGATGATGGGTGCGGCCTTAGGCCGTGGCTTAGCCAGTATTCAGAATGTCCTCGACTTGAACGCGATCGTGTTCACGGGCGGCATTTCTCAATCGTTCGATCTGATCGGACCCATCGTGCGCAAGCACTTAGGCCAAAATACCTTCGCACCGCCCTTGGCCTTGGTGCCGATGCTCGTGAGTGAGCTCGGCGAACGCGCTGGTGTGATTGGTGCCGCCTACCTCACCACGCTCTGATCAGAACACCCAACGCCAACGAGGCCGATGCGGGCAATGACTACGAGCGGTTACGGTGGGCCCGATGTGCTGCGCGTCGCAGAAATCGATGCACCTGAACCGGCATCCGATGAAGTGCTCATCGATGTTTTCGCAACAGCGCTGAATCGCGCCGACCTTCTGCAACGGCGCGGACTCTATCCTGCCCCTCCCGGTGCCAGTTCAATTTTGGGCCTTGAGTTTGCAGGAGTGGTGAACCAAACAGCGCAACCTCTGGGGCTGCCGATTGGCGCTCGTGTAATGGGGCTACTCGCGGGCGGCGGCTATGCCGAACAAGCCGTCACGCACCCACGCCTCCTTTTACCAATTCCCGAGGGCTATTCGTTTGAACAGGGCGCTGCCCTTCCCGAGGCGTTTCTCACAGCCAGCGAGGCGCTGTTCACACTCGCAGCCTTGAGACCCGCTGAAACGGTGCTGATCCACGCTGCCGCAGGCGGGGTGGGCTCCGCTGCCGTTCAGCTCGCTAAGGCGCTCGGCGCCTACGTGATTGCTGTGGTGAGCAGTCAGGCAAAGGCTGAGTTTGTGTTGGGATTGGGTGCCAATGAAGCGATCCTGCGCGGCGACGGTGGACTCGAAAAACACGCTGTCGCTGAGTGTGGACTCGACGTGGTGCTGGATTTTGTTGGGGCCAGTTGCGGAGCCTTTCACGCGCGCGCGCTGAAACCCGGGGGCCGCTGGATCGTCGCAGGTTTCCTCGGGGGTAGCTTGGCCGAGCTCGATCTGAAAGCCGTGCTCAGCAAGCGTTTGCAGATTTTAGGGTTGGTGATGCGCACGCAGTCCTTACTGGCGAAAATTGCTATCACCGAGCGCTTCTTACGCAACAGTCTGCCTCTGTTTTCCAAGGGGCAACTCTTCCCTTGCATCGACTCGATCTTCCCGTTCAGTGAAGTGGCGAAGGCCCATGAACGCATGGAGCGCAACGAGAACCTCGGTAAAATCGTGCTCTCCGTGCGTTAGCGCACATTGCGCGGAAGCTAGAGCGTGCCTAACACCGGGCAAATCACGATCGTACCCGGCTCATTTTTCACGCGAGCTTGGCAGGCTAAACGGTGGTTAGGCAGATTTCCGAGCAGCTCCAACAGCTCCCGCTCAGCTTCCTCCGGCGGCTCCAAGAGCTCCAATCCTTCCGTCACCTCGATGTGACACGTCCCGCAGCTCGCTGAGCGACACGAAAAAGGAATGGGCGCCAAATACTGATCGCAGATATCGAGCAGCTCGCCCCCGTCGGTTTCGATGGCCTTTTCATGGCCGATCCGGGTCGCAATAAAGACGATTCGAGGCATCCGCGGCATTCTCAGAAATCAAAGAATTAAGCTTAGAGAGGGCTCATTTGTTGTCAACTGCGGGCTCCGTTCGAGCACCGCCCCCATGGTGCTCCCCGACTTGTCCGTCACCTGTATCTCAAAGTCGAACACAAGATAGTACGCATGCTGACTATCTTCCTAAGCGTCGAACACAAGATAGTCAGCATGCCCCTGATGCGGCGGCGTAGATAGTACGCATGCTTACTATCTTCCAAGAAACAAAAAGGCGGCTCACCTGACACTCTCGCGAAGCGTCCTTACCACTACAATCCGCCGGTGCCCCTCCCGCTGCGATCCGGCAGCGACGGGACGCTGCTTGGGAGGGGCGGCTGCCGCGCGTCGCGGCAGCGGGGTGGGCATCACCACCGGTGTCTATCCCATCAGCGTGCCTGCTCTTCAAAATTGGCGCTCGCTGTCGAGCAGGATCGTGACAGGACCATTGTTCACGAGCGCCACTTGCATGTGTTCGCGAAATCGCCCTGTTTCCACGGTGAGTCCAAGCTTTCGGCACGCCTCGCAAAACGCCTCAAACAGCACACGCGCTAACGTGGGCTCCATCGCCTGCGAGAAGCCGGGACGATTGCCAGAGCGCGCATCCCCAAGCAGCGTGAATTGGGAAATAGCTAGCAGGGAATAGCCCAAATCGAGCACTGACAAATTCATCTTGCCTTCACCATCGTCAAAAATCCGAAGGGCAGCCACCTTGCTCGCCAATCGCTCGGCGTCACGCTCGGTGTCTCCTGTGGCCACGCCCACCAAAACGCAAACACCGGGCCCAATCTGCCCCACTGTTTCTCCACTCACCGCCACGCTGGCAGAGAGCACTCGCTGAACGACGGCTCGCATGATCCTCTCAAACGCCTCGCCTAATACAACATGAAGAAGATCACCACGCCGCTCGCTGAAACAAACAGCCAGATCGGGAGCGTGATGCGCGCGATCTTACGATGCGCCTCGATGCGCTGAGTCCAGCCGCGATACAGGGTAAAAAGCGCCAGTGGCACCACGGGAGCGGCCAAGAGCACGTGCGGAATGAGCAACCCAAAGTAGACGTACCGCACCCAGCCCACGCCCTGATAACGCACCGAACCCACCTCCGCGTGGTGCAAGAGGTACGTCACCAGAAAGGTGCAAGAAATCACGAAGGCCGAGAGCATGCAGGCGCGATGGGGTAAAATGCGTTTCTTCCGAATGAACCAAAACCCAAGCAGCAGAAAGACAGTGGCCGCTCCGTTCAGGCACGCGTTCACTTGAGCGAGCAGCGAAGGCACACTGCGCGACACCGAAGGCGGCCTTCCCACCATCACCGCCGCCACCGCCACGAACACGATCAGCGTGAGGCTCCAGATCACCCAGCGCGTGCGCGCGGCTTCGATCGGAGTTGAGGCTAACATGGGATGCGAACCCTTAGCACGCAGTGCAACGGCCGCACTACGCGAGAAACTCGACCTGCTGCCAGACGGCCAAGTCTTTCCCCTCTCGGCGATCGCCGCGCTCGGCCTGACGCATCAGACGCCACATGTGTGGCCCCATCAGATCGATGGCTGTGGACATGAACTGTTCGCCTGAAAATTCTCGAATCGCTTTCGATTGTGCCTTCAAAATACTGGCGTCTTGACCAAAAATGCGGAGCGCGAAGGGCTCCAGGATGGGCCGCAAGAGCCGCGCGGGCACCCGAGTGCGAAATGTCGCGAAGGCGAACAAACGAGTATAAAAATCGTCGATCGGTGAACCCACGGCTGTCACCAGGAAATGGTTCTCGGTCCCAAGCCGATACTCCACCTGAGCGATCGAAGGCAGAAAAAACCGGTCCCAGTGGGACACCACGCCACCACTCGGCGAGAGGAGGGTGGCCGCCAAGCCCGTTGGTTTGGGCTCTCCACTGTACTCAATCTCTACGTGATTCGCAGTGCGATTCAGCGTTGCCACGATTTTGTGCTGCGCGCCGCCACGAAATAATCCTCGGTGCAAGAACGCCGTGTGCGGCACATCCAACGCATTTTCCAACGTGGCGTGAAGCGTCGCCTCAGCGTCTACCGCGCGGCGCACCGTTGCGTAACCGCCCTCTGCAAAGCGAGGAAGAGCAAAAGGCGCGCCGTCGGGGGTTTCGTCAGGCGTTGCGTAGGCCCAAACCAAACCATCCTGCTCCAGCGTGGCAAAGCTCGGTGCACGGCGCGTCTTCGCATCGCTTGAGTCCAACAAACCTGGCACCAACGCGCACCCACCGTTCCGCTCAAACTGCCACCCGTGATAGGCGCACTCCAAATGACCCGTAGCGTTCACACGACCGAGCGAAAGCGGCACGTTGCGATGCGGGCAGCGATCGAGCAAAGTTCCGGGCTTCCCCGTGTGATCTCGAAAGACAACGAGCGGAGTCCCGAGCAGGCGGCGTGCTAACGGCCGTGCCCTCAGTTCGCGTGAGAAGCAAAGCGGGTACCAAAAATGAGTGAGCCGCGCGACTGAGAAGTGCCCCTTGGACGCGAGTGGCACCGGCTTGGATTCAGCGTCAGTCATTGAAGCGGCCCTCCACATACTATCCCTGAACGGTGCGCGAACCGAGAAAGCCACCACTCCGCGGCACGCCCTCAGGCTCGAACAAATGACCATGGACCCAAGGCCGGGCAGCGCACTACTCCTTCGCGTGTACGTCCCAAAGGGCCGGGGGCCTCGCTCGTTCCGCTCGGCCCCGGCGGGTTTTTTACCTAGAGCTCGCCGGGCTGAGCGACGCGACAATCGTCGACAAGGGGGGGGCTGGGAGGGGCTGGGAGGGGCCGCGAGCGGGCCGCGAGCAAGGTTGGCGGCAGGCTGTCAGCGGGGCCGGAATGCCGGCCGGAAGGGGTAAGGCCCGAAGGCCTGGTGTCGCTGTCGGTCTTGGCGCACACGCCTGGCGCGGAGGCGGTCACGAGCGCGTATCCTCGTAACACCTGACGGAGGACCCCTCGTGAATGATCGACCCAAAAGCAGTTTCATGGTCTCACTCTCCATTGGAGAGATCGACGAAGACATCTTGTTCCCCTTTCCGCAAATGGATGACAAGGAACGGGAAACTCTGCAGACAGTCTTGGAGTCCATCGATTCACTGTTGAAACCTAAGGCGAAGGAATTTGCAGACTGGGATCGCGAGGCGCACCTGCCCGAGGAATTCCTGGAAGAACTTCGTCAGTTTGGTTTGTTTGGTTTGGTGATACCTGAAGACGGCGGTGGGGTCGGCTTTGGAAGCACCGCCTACTCACGCACCCTGCAGCAGATCTCAAAGTACGACGCGTCGGTGGCAGTGACGGTCGGGGCACACAGCTCGATCGGGATGCGAGGACTCTTGCTCTTCGGCAACGCTGAGCAACGTGCCCAGTATTACCCGAAGCTTGCTTCCGGCGAGATGATTGCCGCGTTTTGCTTGACTGAGCCCGCCTCCGGCTCGGATGCCGCCTCAATCCGCACCCGCGCCGAAAAAGTCGGCGATGATTACGTGCTGAACGGCGAAAAGATCTGGATCACCAACGGCGGAATTGCCGATTTTTTCACTGTTTTCGCCAAGACAGGCGCAGCCGACGAACGCAAGAACCTGAGCGCCTTCCTCGTGACGCGCGACATGCCGGGCGTCACCACCGGCCCGCACGAAAACAAGATGGGCCTGCGCGCCAGCTCCACCACCACGGTGCACTTCGAAAATGTTCGCATCCCCAAGGCCAACCTGCTCGGCGAAGAGGGCAAGGGCTTCAAAGTGGCGATGAACATTCTGAACAGCGGGCGCACGGGCCTGGGAGGAGGCTCGGTGGGCGGCATGAAACGCTTGATTGCATTAGCCACCAAGCAAGCGACCGAGCGCGTGCAATTCGGCAAGCCGATCAGTGAATATGGCCTGATCAAGCAGAAGGTCGGTCAAATGGTGATCGACTGCTATGCCACCGAATCGGTGGTCTCCATGGTGGCTGGCCTCGTTGATCAAAAGGTTGAGGATTATGCGATTGAGGCTGCCATCAGCAAAGTTCTGGCGAGCGAATGCCTGTGGCGGAGCGCGGATGAAGCCCTTCAAATTGCCGCCGGCAATGGGTACATGTGCGAATTCCCGTATGAACGCCTGGTGCGGGATTGCAGAATTAACCGTATTTTTGAGGGTACGAACGAGATCCTCCGGCTCTTCATCGCGCTTTCCGCGATGGATGACGTGGGCGCGGAGTTGAAGGAGCTCTCGCGCTCGCTCAAAGGTGTTTTCGATGATCCGATCAAGGGCTTCGGTGTGGTGCGCGACTACGCGCTACGACGTGCAGCCCTCGCCACCGGCGTGGCGCGCGAGAAGAGCCGGCTCACCAAAGTGCACCCGTCGCTGAAGGCTCAGGCCGCCATCTTCGAAGAGAAGACACGGGATCTTGCAACCGCGGCGGATCGCTTACTCCGCCGCCACGGCAAGCTCATCATTGAGAAGCAGTTCGCCACACGGCGCCTGGCGGACATCATGATCGATCTGTTCGCGCTCGCCTGTGTGCTCAGTCGGGTTACCTCGCGCATCACCTCCGAGGGTGAAAGCGTCGTGAGCCGCGAGATTGAGATCGCCAAAGCCTTTGCTGGGCAGGCCCAACGCCGCATCGATGTGAACCTTATCGAGATCGACAAGAACGAGGATGAACTCGTGAAGAGCCTGGCGGACTTTGCCTTCGAGCGCGAAGGCTACGCCTGGGATACGATTTGAGGCCGCCCTAAAATCGAATAAAAACACCAAAACGCAGGCAGGGCCCGCTGCGCGACAGGGTTCCAAGATCCGAGGTCAACACGCTGATGCGCTGACCATCCGGGGTCGCCCGGTCCAACTTGAGCTTCAAAGCGGGAGCCACTTGGTAGCCGGCCTCCAGCGTGAACCCTAACGCCAAGCTCTCACCCGGAGGCGCACTTTCAGCATCTGGTGTGCGAACCACCAGGCCCGCCCCGAGCTGGAACTCGGGAGCTTTATCGTCCGTTGAATACTGATCGATATTCGCCCCCGAAGACGCGAGGGTCACGCGTGTCCAGGCCATCCCGCCTTGAAGGCGACCATAGCCCTCAAGCCAGGACCCAATGCTATGGCGGGCACGGAAGGCACCAAAGAAGTGATCGCCCACCAGTTCCTTTTGTGAAAGCTGCGGAGAATAGGGACCACCCGAAGCCGACTCGTGTGACCAGCCGAGCTCAGGGGCGACCACCCAGCCGCCGTCAAAGCTCAGCAGGTCGTAACCAAGGCTAGCCCCCATCCGCACATTAACGTCGCTCGAATCGAACAGGTAATAGCGGTCGTCCAAATCCCAGACAGTATTCACGTCGAACGACGCTCGAACGGCGCCTTTAAAGGCCGACATCATACGCGGGCTTTTCGATTTGACGGGCGCCTCAGCGTCCGACGATGGACTGGGAGCCTCATTCAACGCGATCACTCGCGGAGCACTCGACGGCGGCGTGGAGGCGGCGTTCGGCTCTTGGCTCGGGGTAGCTAGCACGTCAGGAGGATCGTTCGGTGGAGCCGCAGCTGTTGTCGCAGTGCCGTCGGCGGGCACCGGTGTTGCGGCCGCGGGCACTTGTTCGGTCGAGACCACGGGCGACCCAGTGGGCTCAGCACTCGGTGCCGTTTGGGCGTGGGACGCTGCACTGAACGAGAGGACCGCTAGAAACAACGTACTCTTAACTTCAAATTTCATGCTCATATTTCCCACTCATTCCCCCAAAAGAAAGCCTTCAAGCGTGACCGCCCGAGTCAGGTCTCGAAGATCGGTTGCCTCGAGGACGGTGGCTCTGCCGACCGAGCTGTCGTGTGTCACCAGAACGCGCTGGTGCGCAGCCTGGGTGAATAATAGAAGATCCGTGACTGGATAATCCAAGCGCACCTCCTTCGGTTGGATCTTATTCGGATCAGAAAGGTCAATGAAACCAACCTTATTCTGATAGCTCGGTGCAACCCAAACCCCATTCAAGGCCGCATCCGGCGTTCCGGCCTTTAAGTCCACCTGCGAGGAAACCGCATTCACGGTGCGCTTATCGAGGTCCACAATGCTCGCGCCCAGCAACCCCGCATGCCGCAGCATGACCTGATTGGGAGCTGAAGCGTCTCCCGCCGTTGGCCTGAGCGGGATCACGTCAAGATACGAGTTGAGCTTCAGGCGCTCGGCATTGCGCTGCTTTCTGTCTTCGATCTGTGCCAAGTCCAAGAACACCACATCCGAAGTCCCCAAGCTGTAAAGGAGAGCCCGCGTTTCCCGGGTGTCCACCTGAGGCGAACGCCCCTCAAACAAAAGGATCTTGGTCGCTGGTGCAGGCAACGGAATACTCGTGACGCGGTTGGAATCGGCGTCGATCACCAGGGCATTGGCACCGGCCGCCACTAGCAAACGCCGCTCTGGCGCATCCCCATAGAGCGCCATATCTTTCAGTTGCCCTCCCCCGCCAAGCTGGTTCAACGACGGCACGAAATCATTCTTATTCGGCTCATTCTGGACATCGCGCGGTGCTATCTGGATCACGTAAATGTCCGGCGAAGCCGAGCCTCGCAGATAGACTTTATTCTCTTGGGCATCGAAGAGAACCTGTTCCAAATTGATGGTCGGCGCGTCCACGCTGGATGCTGCCAGCTCGATCGTAAATTCGGGGCGATCGAGATGCTTGAGATCGACCAACGCAACGACCTGCTTAAAGAGCACGACAGCCAGCTCACGCTCCTCCCCGTGGATCATGAGGGGTGGTGAAAACACGATACTATCCGGCGGCTCCCCGAAACCACGAATCGTCCGATCCACCGGATTCATGAGTTCATCCGGCGGCTGATTCAGATCGATGATCGCCACCTCATTCCGATTGAAAAGCAAGCGATTGGCCACATTCGTCTGGCTAAACTTCACCACGAGGTAGCGCCCATCGGGCGACTGAACCATCGAATCAAACGCGGCGGCCAACTTGTAGATCCGCTGTGTGCCGCTCTTATTCAGAGCCGTGACGCTTGGGACACTCTCGGTGGCATCTAAATCACCAGCCGAGAGGATCAACACTTCATCCGGGTCCGTCGCTGGATCCAGGCTCAAACGACGCTGGGCCAAAATCGGCGCTTTCGGGAGCCGCACTTGATTGGCGTGCGGGGTCAGCTTTCCCGATAAATCAAGCAAGAAAGCTCGATCATTCCCGCGATCAACGAAGACGGCGTGGTCGACGAGCGCGAGCGGCGGGAGGAAGCTGCTTGGATTTTCTTTAGTGCCGGAGCTGCTACAGGCTGAGACGCCAAGCGCCAGCAACCAGGGAATTGAGAATAAACGTTGAATCGAAAACATGGCTCTCCTTCTTAAAGGCTTAGGGCTAACAACCGGCTCACTCGCGGATTCGGCTATTTTTCTCAAAACCGGTGACGCTTTCCACTTGCAGGCCCGCAAAATCAACAAATGTAATTCGCCCATCGGGATGCTGCTGGCCCACAAACATCTTCTTGGTTCGTGGAACAGCACCGAGAGACACGGGCGGGCTGCCGAGCGCAATCTTCGTCACCCCGAAATTGTCGAGCCCCACGCGTTGGATCTCCTGAACGCTCGATGAATTGAAGAGTAGAAAGAGCGCACTGCTATCAGGCGTGATACTAAACGGACCGACAGCCGCCTGGGTGAGCTGGAGCTTTGCAAAGCCCGTATCCAGCTTGATCACGCTGTAGCCAAAAGAACGATCGATCAACACATCTTGATCAATGCCCGGCTCCGCAGGATCACCCGCCACTTTATCATGCACCACCAGCGCTGTTTGGCTGTTGTCGCTGATGGCCACGGCGAGCGCCGATTTCCGCAGATCCTGAACCGTAAACTGAGTCGTGTCGGAGACCAAATCCAAGGTCGTGACACGCTCAATCGTGGGCGAAGCGGTGGTGTAGAGCAACGCTTTGCTGGCGTCCGGAGCGATGACCACTGAACCAATCGTTTCCCCATCGATGATCCGGATGCGCACCTTAGAGGGATCCGTGAAGCCGCCGGGCACTGGTATTTGCAGCACGGCGCTCAGGTTGCGCACGACCGCAAGTGCGAACTGCCCGTTCGCTGATAAATCGACGTCGCTCAAGTCGATGCCCGCCACTGGCACTGGCGGAGGCGAGGCCGAAGCTCCAGCGCTTCCAGCGGCACCTGCCATGCCTGCAGCACCGGTTAACGTCGGTGCTCCATGAAATAGGTCCTTTAGTTCCAAGAGCAACGGCTCTCCCTGCGCTTCAAGATCCACGAGCCGCAACGAGCTTTCACCCGGAACTCGACCTAACGCATATTTCCCATTCGGCGTCACCGAAACATCCAGCGCTTTGGCTTTTTCGCGCGGCGCGATCGATACCGTCTTGGTGATGCCACCCTGTTCGAGCGCGGCGAAATCCAAAATGGACACGCCATCCTCCGTCACCACGAAGGCCTTCGTCGCACCGGTGTTGAAAAATACGCGACTCGGGCGAAAGCCAACCGAAACCCCCACCGCCCGATCCTTCGAAGCATCCTCACCAATCGTGATCAGGCTCACATCTTGAAAGCTGCCGGTTCGGCCATTGATACCGCGAGTGGCGTCAAAATAGGTGACGGCGTGTTTGCCATCTGGAGCGACAGCGATCGCATTCGAGCCAGCCAGGACCGCCAATCGATTGGCCACTGTCTGCCCGCTCGGATCCGTCCGCAGAATGTGCGCATCATCGGAAAGCACATTCAAAACAATCGCAACATCCTTGCCACCCAAGGTCTCCAAGTAGCGCGGTTCATCCCCGACTTCGACCGTACGAATCGCTAACGTATCCGCATCGATCACTGCGACATTATCGCTCGCAGGATTCGGAACATACACGAAGCGATCACCCGCGTGAGGACGCTCGGCATCGATCGCAACTTCCACTTCAGGTGGCAATGGCGCGGGTCCGCTGGAAGCGCCGCCGGTGGCTGACGAACCGAGGCCGTTATTGGGGGTGAAACTGCCGTCACTCCCTGGCGACCCGGTCGCCGTTGGGCCCGAGTTACCAATAGCTGCTCCGCGACCACTGCTGTCGGCGGATGAGCAACTCAGTGCCACCGCTCCCGCTAGCGTGATCAACCCTGAAAGCCATTGAGCCCGAAACTGATTCATTCTCACTCGTCGCAGCATGAGGAAAACCTCCAACGGCGCATCTAAGCACATTCCGTTCCAGATGTATCGCGAAGCCATTACGACGACTTATTCTCGAAGCAACGAACCCTATCGGGTTAACCCTCGGGCCACCCTGGGCTGCGACAGTGAGGTCGCGCTGTGCCAGAGGTGGCACACGAGGTTGGGGTTTAATGTAGGCTCTCAAGCCTTAGGCTGTTGTCGCCGCACATCTCGCATCAGCTCCAGCACCTGCTCGCCAACCTTGGGCAACAGAACCAATTTCTTCACTGCTTCTCGCGCTGTCTTGTCGTTCGGATCGCGGCGCAGCAATGCCTCGACATGTGCGACCGATTTTTCAGGGGCTTTAGCTTCGCCGATGTAAGTGTCGACGAGCCGACGCCGCCAGCTTGCCGCCACACCGTCCGGCACATTTTCTAACTGCAAAACCTTTTCGATGGTGGGTGCCACGAGTGCTGCGCGGCCAGTCTTGCGCAGGTGAGCCTCGATTGCATCAAGTAAGCTTGGCGTCGCTGGAGCGAGCGCTGCCAAACCCGAGCAGCCTTCGTCGCTGAGGGGGCTCTTGGCGGGCAGCGGGACGATCAGATTGGTGGCTTTACCGCCGAGCTCTACGGCGGGCACGGGCGGCCGCTTTGCCACCAATGCGTAGAGCTCCAGCAGCTTTCGCTTGTCGTCCAAGCCATCGTATTTCTCTTCGAAACGCCGAAAGAGTTCGAGGTCATCGGGAAGCGCCGATAGCGAGTTCAAGAGGTAGCGTTCCGCTGCCTCCGCATCTCCCATGATCCCTAGTGCGAAGTCGGCGGCGTGAACCTGAACCTTAGCTTGCACCGCCGGGGGCAGTTGGCTAAAGCGATTGCCTCGCGTGATGCTCTGGTATGCGGCCACCAGCTCCTGTTCCTTGCCACCCTCGGAGGCAGCAGCGTGCATGCCCTCCCAGAGGTGTAGCTGGTCCTCACCGATTTGCAGTTCGGCGATCAACGCGTCCACGGCGGACGCCGCATTGCTCAGGCCCACGCTCAACATTGAAGCCAGGCGCTTGATGCGCAGTGCCCGTGCCTTGTCCGTTGCGTCACTCATTGTGGTGCGAGCTTAGCCTAGCGGGCAGCCGCCGGGCGGGCGAGAGGGCCTGAAGCTCAGTCATCAGTTTAGCGAGCGGAATTGTGGTCGTCATTGGGCCCGACTCGTAGCTGTCGGAGCCCGGGTAGACCACGAACGAACGCTCCGCCGCTATGTCTTGGATCCCCTGGTGAAAGCCACGCGTGAGCGCTGGGGCCTTGGAACGTTTGATCTCGATGGCCCAGCGTTGCCCGCGTGGGAATTCTAAGATGAGGTCAAGCTCCGCGCCTGCGGAAGTTCGGTAGAAGCTCGACTGGGTGTCTCGAGGGGCCGCCGCAATGAGATTTTCGATGACCCAACCCTCCCAGCTACCTCCTGCCACGGGGTGACCGAGCACCGTATCACGCGTTGGTAAGCCGAGGAGCGCATGGGTGAGGCCGCTGTCACGCACGTACACTTTTGGAGCCTTCACCAGGCGCTTTCCTGAGTTTGAGTGCCACGCTGGGAGTCGCCTGACCAACATCAGATCGCACAAGAGATCCACGTAGCGGGCCACCGTCTGGCCACTTAATGCCAACGACGCAGCAAGCTTCGCGGCATTGATGAGTTGGCCCTGTTCATGGGCGAGCATGGTCCACAAGCGCCGCAGCGTTTGCGCGGGTAGCCGTGGCCCCAACTGCGGAATGTCGCGCTCTAGGTAGGTCGATAAGAATTGCTGACGCCAGCGCAGGCTAGCTGCATCATTGAGCGCGAGCAGCGAATCTGGGAACCCACCACGGATCCAAAGGCGTTCCTCGCGCTGTCCAGGAAGCTTCTGGGTTTCGGTTGCGAGAAAGGGAGTGAGTTCAGTGTATGCCAAGCGCCCGGCCAAGCTTTCAGCAGATTGTGCGAGCAGCTCACCCGTTGCGGAGCCGAGCATCAGGAATTGACCTGCGCGTTGACCCTTTCGTCGTCGTCGGTCGATCACACCCCGCAGCACCTTGAAGCGCTGTGGCCCTCAAAGAAGACTTCTGGGTCGGATAGCTTGGCGAGGTCCGACGGGGTTCCGAGGTCCAAGTACACCCAGGCTGGGCCCCGGCGGGCAGCCACCTCGAGCGCCAAGGTGGTCTTGCCAACCTGCCGAGGTCCAAGGATGGCTACGGCTGGAAATTCAGCCAATAAGTGAGCCAAGGTGGCTTGAATGGTCCGGGGGACCATCCTTGCAATTATTCCACGTGTTGGAAGAATTGCAAGGTTGGTGGCAAACAGAGCGCGAATGATATCGCTGCGTCAAAGTGTGTTCGGGCGTGGGCAACACATTGGTTCGAAAAACGGGTTGGGGCGTCACGGAGGCAGGGCCTCAAGCGCTTCTACGTCCGCGAGATCTTGCTGGCGGCCGAGCGCTGAACAATCTGCACAGTTCGATGCAGTCGGGAAGCATTGGGATGAAAGTTACGAACCCAGAACGAATGTAGCTCCGCCCCCACCCGAAGTCGCTCCTCCTTTGACATTCTGGACCACTCCAGCAACTGGGCCTGTCGGGCCTCCTCGTGGTTGGTAAAAACCTGGACCCTTTTCGTCACCCCCGACAATTTAGCAGATCCTGGCCCCCACCAGAGCCCGCTAACGGCCTACGAGCTGAGGACTACTTCTTTGGGTGCGGGCTCCGCGGAATTTTGGTTCGAGGATCTCGAATTTCCGCCACGCAACCCCGCGCCCTATCAATCGCACCTAGGACGCCACGCCTATGAAAAAGAGAACTACCGCAAAAACCCTTTCGAGTGGACATTCCGCCTGCAGAAAGATGGCTTTCGCCGCGAGGTGCACGCAACGTTGCTAATCACGTCGACAGCCATAGCTTCGCGCGTTTCTGCGCTCTGCGCACCGATCGCCTATGAAGACGCGGATGGACTGTCTGAACCATCCTTCGGATTCTCGCGGACAGATTGCCCGACATCAACGTTGGCTGCGTTCAAGCGCCGTTCGAGGCTTAACAGGTATCCCCAGACTCTAGCCTGATTGCGCGCATGCATCCTCGTAACCACTGGCACGACACAAAGCACAAGGGCTGCGGACGCGTGGCGAACCGCCGAATTCATTATCAGCATGAGGGTTACCTCGTGAGCAAGGAATGTGCGCTCAGCTGCCTTCGACTGTATCGACACGTTCAAGAGGCTCCACAGGTCGCCGGAAGACATCCTATACGCATGAGCTATGGCCCTAATATCCGTCACTTCGAGTGCGACGACGCCGACTAATAGTGCAGGCAATAGCCAAAACCATGCCGTAGCACCGCTCGACCTGAGTCCCCGTTCGCGATCACGCTCCGTAATCATTAGTTGCACGCACCCGATCCATTACCATCGGGACCGCCGAGTGAACCTGATCCGATTTGTTGGACACCGAACGCAGAGTTTAATCTCTGGGTGTGCCAATGGCAAAGAAGAAAAAAACCAACGTTCCAACGAGTTCAAGCTTGAGGTGATATAGGCCAGGCCGCCCGTTGGGACAAGATGGGTGTTCGGTACGCTCGAAGCAGAATCTAATTTACTGCTCAGTAACCTCAGGCTAACGCCATCGATCCACGACAAACCCTGCCAACAGCGCCGCAGGAAGAAGGAATACGATGGAAATGAGCGGCTGAAGGACCAACTCGACCCCCGCCATGGAAAAGCCGGGGCTTGTATCTCTGGTCCCATCCAGCCGCGCGATTATACCAGGTAAAATTAGGAGTAAATCGGAGGTCAAGAACAGGAATGCCGCCCCCCGAAAAACCCACCGGTTCTGGATCCGACGCGCCAGCCAGAATAGCGCTAGATACGGCACCATGCCCCAACCAACAATGGCGAGTAGGCTCAGGGCCAGATGCTTGTATTCAGCCACGACCAGAAAAATAAGTGTTCGCCAAGCGAGACCGGCTAGCATGACCGCTTTCGCGAATGTCACACCGCCGTTGCCGAGGGATTAGTCACCGTGGCTCAATGGCATGTGCAGTTCTCAAATTGCGCATTTCGAAAGGCGTCGCGTCCCCCGCCGTGTTCTCCGAGTTGAAGCCAAATTTGACCCTCCGGTCCAAGCAAAGCTGCTGGAACTCGCACTCGGTGCCACGGCCCGAGTGTTATTTCAGCTCCCGCGCCACCGCATCCTGCACCACCGCGGAATGCACCTGCTGGGATCAACTTGCTGTCGAGAAACACGAGCCATCCATTGGAAGGATCCAAGTAGTCGAGACTCGCGTAGCGTGGTTCACTTGGGACAGGACCTCCCCTCCGTAAGCCGGAACGGCGGCCGCGTAGGCGTTCAGATAAGGGTCTTTAGCATTGCGCCTCGTAGCACTCCAGCTTGCTTCGCAATGTCCGCTGTTTCCGCTTAATTTCCCGCGCACATTCCTTGACCCACGGCTGGTTCTCGACCACTCTGCACCTTCAGCTCCGAGCTGCATAAGTGCCCCGCAAACCGCGCCGCTGACAGACCGCTCTCTCGCCATTTTGCCAGCCACTTCTCTTGCTCTGATTTCGAATAGCCCTGTCTATTTGCCATTCACTACAATTACGCGATTCTGGATCATCCCAGAGATAGGCACTC
>JBBRRP010000017.1:0-62302 GCA_038246305.1 Polyangiales bacterium
GGCTTGGGTTCGAGAACTTCGATGCCATTGGCCAGTGGCGATCGGTGGAGAACGGCAAGCCCGTCGACGGCAGTGGCAATCTGATACAGGCGGACGTCGCGGGGCCCTTCAACGGGACAACTGAGCTCGGCCGGAAGCTGGTCGAGAGTGGCGAGGTGCGAGGCTGTTACACGCTGGCCTGGTTTCGCTTTGCGAACGGAAGAGCTGCAACCGGCGAGGATGGGTGCGCAATCCAAGGGCTGACCCAACAAGTGACCGCGACGGGCGGAAACGTCAAAGAATTGCTGGTTTCCCTGGCGCAAACGGATGCCTTCCGATTCCGAAAAGTTGCCCCCTGACCGGACGAGGACCAAGCAAAATGAAACGAGCACTCACCTACGATCAACGGTTAACTCGCAGCGCGGCGCTGCGCCCCATCGGCCGCCGGACTGTCTTGCGAGGTGCTGGTATGGTGGCTTTAGGGCTGCCCTGGCTTGAGGGCATGGCGCGCCGTGCCGGGGCCCAAACGGCGGCCGCACCCAAGCGATTCGTGGTGTGCTTTAGCCCGAACGGGAACATCCGCGACAACTGGTTGCCGACTGGCAGCGAAACAGACTTCACGCTGGGGCGCATCCTCACGCCCCTTGACCCGCACAAGAAGAACATCGTCGTCATCGACGGGCTTGATCAGAACCAAGGTGGCGCGGGCGACAATCACATGCGTGGCATGGGCGGGATGTTGACAGGGATGCCGATTAACAGCGGTCCCTGGAACCCCAACAACGGCGGCTGGGCCAATGGCATCTCGGTCGATCAAGAGATTGCTAACAATATCGGTAACGGCACCAAGTTCCGATCGCTTGAGCTAGGCGTGTTGGCAGGCCTGGGCGGCGTGCCCGGTGGCGACCCGGTGTCGGTGTGGACACGCATGTCCTATGCAGGGGCCAACATGCCGCTACACCCTGAGAACAGCCCTTCCAACGTGTTTAGCCGCGTCTTTGGCGAGCTGGATACGGGTGCCTCACAGGCCGAAGTGACGAGGCTGAAGGCGCGGCGCCGCAGCATTATCGATGCCACGCTCGACGCCTATTCATCGTTTGTTACCACCCTCGGTGGCGACGATAAGAAGCGCGTCGACTCGCACTTGTCTGCGATTCGCGAGATCGAGACCTCCCTCGCAGACGGTGCTCCTGTCGCTGTCTCGGGCTGCCAGAAGCCCGTGGGGATAACTGATGGGGGCGACGCCGCGGCCATTGGCAAGGCGCAAATGGACCTCATGGTGCGGGCGCTCGCCTGCGATGTCACGCGGGTCGCCGGTCTCCAGTGGTCGCACTCCGTGGGCGGTGTCCCCATCCCGGGTGTCGTTGGCGACCACCACGAGTTGTCGCACGCTGACGATGGTAATCTCGCCGCAAAAGAATCGCTCACGGTGATCAATACTTGGTACGCCCAACAGTTTGCCTACCTGCTGGCCAAGATGAAAGAGGTGCCCGAGGGTGGAGGCACGATGCTCGACAATAGCCTCGTCATCATGGTCAACGAACTGGCCACGGGTAACAACCACCTCGGAGTGAACGCATTGTTTGTCCTCGCCGGCGGTGCCGGAGGGGCACTTCAGACTGGCCGTTTTCTCACCTACCCGCACACCTCTCACAACAATCTCCTGGTCTCGCTTCTCAACCTGATGGGTGTCCCTGCCACAACCTTCGGCTCACCAGAGTGGTGCACGGGGCCGCTGCCGAGGCTGGTGTAAGCGGATGAAGCTCACTCGCAGAATAGTGCTCCTGGCGTTGTGTTTGGGTTGCTCTTCGGAAGGACCTACGACTCGCTTATCGGGGCATGCATTGCCGCCCCCTGATGCCAAAATATCGCCACAAGTTACCTCCTCGACGGTAGTCCCTCCGCCCTCTCCCCCCACCGCGCCGCAGGCGACTCGGCCGTCCCGGAGTGCGGGCGGTGCCATAGCGGTGGGCGGTGCCATGGCGGTTCTGCCCGAAGGTGGTACGGGCGGTAGGGCTGTTGGGACTGGTGGGGCCGGTGGGGCTGGCGCATCCGCGGTCGGCGGCACTTCGGCAGTTGGAGCGGCGTCCTGCGCCGGCAGCGCCTACGCGGTGTGCGCTGATTTCGAGACGGGGAAATTGCCTGACGGCTGGACGCTACATATCGACCCCGGTGAGACGGCGAAGGTGGAAATGGCGAAGGCGGCGCACGGGAAATTCGGCCTTCATTTCAGCGGCCTGTCGAAGGGAAAGTCCGTGAAGCTAGAGAGATCCGCGCTTGGCGGTATCACCAACGCCCTGTGGGGACGCTTCTATATTTACATGTCACCCGGTGCGCCGGTGGGCCACACGGCGTTCTTCAACGCCTTCGATCAGACCCGCAATTGGTACGCGGTGGGCGCCGAATCCAACAGCTACTTCGCCAACTGGCATCCCCCTTCGTGCTGTCCAGAGAAGTACATGCGCAGCAACGTTGTCATCCCGGGCGACAAATGGGCCTGCTACGAGTTCCAGTTCGACGGCGCCCACAGCGCCGTGGCCAAGGTGTGGGCTGACGGCCAGCTCGTCAACTTTAATGACGTCTCGGATCGCGCGGGACCGGCGATGGTCGAAAAGTTCACGAGCGTCGAGCTTGGCGTCATGCCCTACCACAGCCTCTCTCTCTCATCGTACGACGGTGACGACCCGCCGCTCGTCACCGACGTCTACATGGACGACGTCGCGCTCGACACCCAAAGGATCGGTTGTCTACCTGGGCGTTGATCACACGATCGCTGCCAATGACGCAACCGCGACGAAGGTTGACACATTCATCTTCGCGATCGCGGCCGCAACCGCCCCTGCCGCAACGGGGGCTTCCTTGTTGCACCGAACACCTAGCGCATGGACTCCGGCGGGCGCCGCCAACACCCACGGGAAAGCATCTGTTGCGATGGTGCCAGCACCGAGAGTGTGGGCGCGCCGAACAGGCTTGTCGCGCCGGAATTTTTGGGTGATCCTCCCGTTCAATATCCATGCGTTTTACACCCCAACACGTCGAAGAGTGGCGCGAAGAAGGCTTCACTGTCATCGAGAACTTCTTCGACAAGGACGAATACGAACCCGTCTTGGCGGACTACGAAGCCCTCTACGGCGATATCGGGAAAGCCCTCAGTGAGAATGACCCACAGAAGATCCCCACCCAGGCGGTGTCGCAGTTTCAACACATTGATTCACTACCATTTCAGGGCACGACCGCCATCAACTTGATCTCGCTACATTCGCAACTGATAGCTTTTGCAAAAGCTCTTTTGGGAGTCACCGACATTCATCTTTATCAGTGCCATACCTGGGCGAAATTTACGGGCGCTACCGACTATGACCAGACCTTCCACTGCGACTTTGGCAACCACACGCTAACCGTTCCAGCGGACGACGCGAGCCAGAGAACAGTCGACTTCATTTTCTATTTCACCGATGTCACACTTGAACACGGCGCACTGCGCTATGTCACCAAGCCGGACGTCATGGCGGCGCTAGGGACCCAAGCCGTCTTGCGTCCGAACGAACAACAGGAACAGCTTTTGCGCCAGAAGGAACGCGCCGTTGTCGTACCAGCGGGGTCGCTCGTCGCCCATGGCATCGACACCCTGCACCGCGGAAGCAATCTCACAGCACCGAACGGCCGACGCTTCTCAATGACAGCGGGCTACAAAGCTGCCGGTAACGATCAGATCGGCTTCCACGTCTGGCAAGACAACCCCGGCAGGCCTTGGCATCTGATCCTCAATAATGGAACACCCGAGCAACTGGCTTGCCTCGGGATACCGAAACCTGGTGCTCCTTTTTGGACCCGGCGGACGCTGGAGCTCACCCAAGCCCGTTGGCCCGATTGGGACATGCGGGAATACTTTGCGCATCAGACAACCGCAGCCAGCTCGGTGCTGGCGGCTTCGAGCCAGCGCATCCCTAAGAATGGGCCTTAGCATTCGCCGGGGGGGGGATCGACCGTCCGTCGACAACCACGACTCCACCGCGAGGTGGGAGCCAAGGTGGCCGCATTAGCCACCTTTGATACAGACGCCGGAATTGCCGCTCGTTATCCCGCAGCTCGTAAATGAGAACGACATGCATTGCTGACAGATGATACCGGTATGGCTACAGTTAGCGTGCGCCCACGCGTCGTAAGCATTCTTGGCAGACGTTTCAGCGGGGCCAGCGTTGACCGGGACATCGCAGCCGCATGCATCGGGGAGTTTGTCGTCGCAGGCATCATTTGAGCCTGAGCACTGTCGCGCCTTTTCAAGCGCTGTGAGGTAGGTGTTCCAACGCGTGTCGCACGTCGGTCCGCCACCACCAGAGCCTCCGATTGGATAGCCACCAGAGCCTCCGGTTGGATAGCCACCAAAGCCTCCGATTGGATAGCCGCCAGAGCCTCCGATTGGATAGCCACCAAAGCCTCCGATTGGATAGCCACCAGAGCCTCCGATTCCTCCCAAGACGACGCCCCCTGTGCCGCCGCTTGCACCCGTGACGCTGGCGCCGCCAGTTCCCCCGCTCATACCGCTGGGCTGCCCGCCGCTGCTCGCACCGCCGGAACTGGCGCCGCCGCTGCCGAGCGCTATCGCGCCGCCACCAGATGCAGGTTCTCCGCCCATCCCCACGCTGCTTCCACCGCCGGACGCGCTGACTGCGCCGCCAGTACTAGAGGCTCCGCCAACACGATTGCCAAGGCCGCCACTGTGCCCTTGGCTCCCTCCTGTCCCACGCGCTGGCCCACTTCCGCCGCTCAAATTGGCCGATCCCCCAGAGCCGCCGCCGACATCAGCAGAAGTTTCAAATGCCCCGCCGCTACACCCTCCCATTAACACACCCAACAAAGCTAAGCTCTTGAATCGCATCTTGAGTACTCCTCAGCGGCAGTCAGCAGACGAACCTAACAGCCTAACTTTCAAGCGTAGCACGGCCCGGGTACCGCCAGCAAAATGGCACGCCCGTCGGGTGAGATTTCGCGGTAAGCCCGCGTGCCCGCACGGAAGATAACACCATACATCGGAGTTGGTGCGCGACCGTGTGGGAATGCAGGCCTGCATTGCCCGAGGAAGGCGACACGGTGGCCGTGTCGAAATCGTACGGATGGCTAGTGGGTTCTTTGGGCTTGGACGCAGTCAGGAGCAGCCCCCTTAAAGACGGCGTGGCCGCGCGGCTGTTAGCTCAGTTGCCAGCGGCCAAAGCCGCGACCTCGGCGGCGGAAACGCACCCATCTACATCCGGACGTCGTCAATTCTGCCATTCCAGAAATCATCGCTGCCATCCCCCGGCCCGATGTGAAAGGGTGCGGGGTTGACACTTGCGTCTTGAATCGCCGCGATGTGATGCCAGCCCAATGCGCACGGCCGAGATTTTAGTCATCCGCCTCTGCCAACCCTCCCATGCGCGCTCATGCTGCGACAATATAATCCTCAAGTTAACAACATGCACGCCCGTTCGTTTGCGCCCCGCGCCCGGCGCCGAGTGCGATGAGGGTTGGCGATTGGCCGCGCCGTGGTACAATGAGGCCCGGATCGGCATGCAAGCACAACCGCCAACGCTGTAATCAAGGGACACCGTAAACCATGCAACACTCACCTTCACGTCTTTCGTTTCGTTGGGGTACGTTCGCTCAATTGGGATTGCTGTTCGTCGCTGTAGGTTGTGGTGGGGAAAAGTCGGCTTCATCGGGGGGTGTTAACGGCTCGCCGAGTGGGTCAAGCCCCAGCGCCACGGCATCGCAGCCGGGGTTAGATATCGGGGGCGTTCCGGTGAAAACGCGCCGCGGGTGGTTCGGCAGTCAATCCCTTAGATCTCGAAACGGGGTTCGCGGACGCAGATATTGGGAGCATGAAGCTGGGGGATCCTTTTGACGCCAACACGGTGCTCCCGGTAACCACGCAAAACGGGATGGGGTGCGGCAGCACGCTTCTGGCCATCGTGAGGGATTTTAAGGACACGCACCCGGATTTTGAAACTTACAGTGGGAAAGGAGCCCTAACAGGCATCGTCGAGAGCACCCTCGGCGCCGATCAGAAGCCCGTTTATGCGCATCCGGGCGCGACTGCCAACACCACTTCCCCCGCTGACTTTGCCCAGTGGTATCGCAACACCGATGGCGTGAATAAGGGCTATCTCCTCAAGCTTCGGCTCGCGAAAAATGGCGATAGGTTCTCATTCGAGAGCCGTGCGTTTTTCCCCCTGGATGGTGCCGGCTTCGGCAATCAGGGGCGCCCGCATAATTTTCACTTCACCACCGAGCTGCACACCGAGTTTGTCTACAACGGCGGCGAGAATTTTGAATTCATCGGGGACGATGATCTGTGGGTGTTTATCAATAATCGGCTGGCCATCGATCTCGGCGGCCTGCATCCGCGGCTACAAAAGTCGATCAGTTTAGATGCGGAAGCGGTGAAGCTCGGTATCGAGAAGGGCAAGTCTTACCACCTAGATCTGTTCCACGCAGAGCGGCACACCAATGAATCCAACTTCCGCGTGGATACGTCCCTGCAGTTTACCAACTGTGGCTCAGTGAGCGCAGGGCTCCGCTAAACCGAGTGGCGCTCCCCGCCCCATTGCCGTGCCGGCTTGGTACGGCGCGCTCAAGCTTCGCTCTAAAACAACGATACAGTCACGGCTCCTTGGATCAGAGAAAGGCCGTATCGGATTCGCTGCGGGGGACCGCTCGGAGCATGAACTCAACCAAGATTGACTGGCCCCGTCACCCAAGCTGGATCGCCGTAGGTTGAGAGGGGAACGCCCATCAGGTTTCCGATGTTGAGCAGCAGGTTGGCGCGCGGGCGCCCGTTTCCATTCACGGTGCGTCCCGTGGTGAGTTGGCCTCCGGCCTTACCCGCTATCAACACGGGCACGGGGTGGTTGGTGTGATAGTTCCCATCGCCCATTTCAGAACTCAGTAGTACCAAGCAGTTGTCGAGCATGCTCCCCGAACCCTCGGGCGTTGCGTTGAGGCGTTGGATAACGACTGCCACTTGCGCCATCAGCCAGGTCTGAGCCGCGACGAGGTCCGGACCTGGAGCATGCTGCATGGCGTGGTGCCCAAGGCTGTTCAGCCCAAGCCAAGTGAAGTACACGCTGTTGCCGCTACACAGCCACTGCAAAGACGCGACGCGTGTCGCATCGCAGTTGATGGATTGGTAGAGGAGCTCGCTCATCGTGGCGCTGACCGCCGGCAGATCGGTTCCAGCGCCCAAGCTCGGTGCAGCGCAAGATACGCCGGGAGCAGCGATGAGTCCTCCGCCGGTACCTCCGCCCGATGCGCTCATGATTGATTTTTCAAGTTCGCGCAGCGAATTGAGGTGCTCATCGAGTCGTTGCTTCTCCGCAGAGCCGACTAGGCCTTGAATATCGGTAACCTGTGCTTTGAGTAAGTCCAGGATACTTTGACGCTGGGCCGTCAGAGCTTTCAGCTTGGCGAGGGCGGCGGGATCCGTGGGCGCGGACCCGGGGGGTGCACCGGGTGTGCCGCTGAAAAGTCGGCTGAACATGGTCGCCGGATCTTGTACCGGTGGGACGGCGACACCATTGGCGTAAATAATACGCCCGATTGAACCGTCGTCGTCGCCCTTGGCGGGAAAATCTGTGAAGACCCCGAACTGGAGCGAGGCGTATTGGGTGCTTTTTCCGATACTTTGGGCGATAGTCTGATCAACCGATGTCATCCCCGGTGGCGTGAATCCTCCCACGTCCATTTGCAAGCCTCGAGCGTCTCCGGTCAGCATGACGCGTTCCCCATCGTGTCCGATCTCAAAATCGGCCGAGCCATTCGGGTCAATCAGATTTTCGACGAGCAGAAGGTCTGAACTCAACGAAGCGAGCGGCGACAACATCTTATCGTAGCTAAAGATCCCCTGGGCCGGTCCGCTCATGGCGGGACCCTGCGCCTGCATCCACGCGCCACCTGGGAAGGAAAGGACAATCAAGCGAACGGGCGCAGCTTGAGCTTCAGCGAGTGTCGCTCGGAACACCGGGGCGGCGAGAAAGCTGGCGCTGCCAAGGCCTTTGAGAAGTGCGCGGCGCTTGATGAGAGGTCTTGATAGGGAGCGTTTGCCCGCAAGCGCGGTGAGAGGTGTGTGACTCATGGCACGAAGGTCCTCGCTGTGAAACTTTGAGACTTGGTGATAGCAACCAAAAGCTCTCGCACATCCATCCCTGAATCCCCCAGCTGTGTGTCGAGCGTTGTGGCGAGCTGTGTATCGGTTTCGATCTCCTCGCGCCCGAACGTGTAGCGTGCCGCCTGAATCGCGGCGCATTTGCGAACCAGCGAGCTCGTGGCCAAGCGATTGGCCAGCTCCACGCCGCCTGCAAACTTTCCATCAACATCAGTTCCGGTGAGTTCGCCGTTTGAATCGATCGGACGCCCATTTTCGACGGTTCGGTACGTCCCGATCGCGTCGTACGCCTCGAGACCAAAACCAATCGGATCCATGATGCTGTGGCAACCGGAGCAGGCGGGAACCGCAGAGTGAGCCGCAAAGCGTTCGCGGGTAGTCAGTTTGGGATCAGGCGCTGGTGGCTTCACGTTCACATTGGGCGGAGGCGGTGGCAAGGATTGGCAGAGCATGCGAGTGCGCACAAACTTGCCCCGCGCTACGGGCGCCGATTCAGTCTCCTTCGCCTGCACAGCAAGCAAGGAGGGCAGTGTGAGCATCCCGGCACGCCCCACGGATCCGACGTCCGTCTTCACGAGCGCATCTCCCATGCCTGGGTCAGAAATACCGTAAATGGTGGCCAAGCTACGGTTTACGAAGGCAAACGGTGCCGAGAGCAACGTCTTCACCGTGGCGTCACCGTCCCACAACACCGAGGCGACAAAGCGCGTAGCAGAAGCCGCCATGGCAGCTTTCTGAGTCGAGGCGAAAGCGGGGTAGAGCCTGCTGTCTTTCACTAATCCAGTCACGCCCGCCACTGCAAACCATTGTTCGAGGAAGCGCCCCACGTTAGCTTGAGCTCGGGGCAGAGCGAGCAACCGCCGCGCTTGGGTCTCAATCTGAATCGGGGTGTTGAGTGCATTCGCGTCCGCCGCCTGCATCAGCTCGGGATCAGGCATGGAACCCGCAAAAAGATAGGAAAGCTCGGACGCAATTTCGTAAGGAGTCAGCACCCTCTGCGCTCCCCCTGCGCCGTATTCCATGCGGTACAAGAGTGACGGCGACTGGAGCATGGCTTCCAACACGCGCCGCACGCCGGCCTCGTAGGTATCCGTGGTCCGTGTGATGTCGTAAACGGCGCGGTAGCCTTGCTGTTCGCCCGAGGTGAGCGGCCGGCGGTGAACCTGCTTCCCAAACCCGCCAATAAAGGCGTTGACACAGTCCGACTCCAGAGTGGGGACGCCACACGGTGCGAGCGCCGAAACATTCGCCTCCGTCGCCAGGCGAGCAGCCATGGTAGCGTATTGCGAGCCTAAAACAGCGGGCACCGTGAGCACCGCACTGAAATTGTCATAGCCAAGTTGGCGGGCATCAGGGAGCAACGGATCGGTGGGCGGCGCCGGCAGCGCCAAGAGATCCTGCACGGTAGTGCGATATTCGTCGTTAGTCAGCCGTCGCAACGCCGTGGGGCCCGGAGCACCGGGGGCAATACCTACTGAAGGTTGGCCCCCCTTGCCCGGAGGAAGCGCTCCGGCACCGCCCGCCGCCGTATCGGTGGTGGGCAACGCTCCCACAGACGCACCTGGGCCCGCTGCCGTTCCACTAGTCGGATTGTTGGCGTTTGAAGCGCGCTGATGTGAGGCGCCCGTCCCACCTATGGATGCGGTACATCCGACACCCATGGTGAGTTCAATCAGCGTTGGGATCAAAAACCGCCCGAACCTACGATAATGCGCCTTATCCATCATTTTCCGAGCCTCGCTACTGGCGGAACATTCCGCATGGGCTGCGCACCGCAGCCCCGAGTCCGCTTGACGTTAGCATGTGAGGTATCCGATCTTTGCGCCAAGCTGCCCATGAAGATTAGGACTTTTGCGCGGCCCCCACGCCCGTGATCCAGCGGCAAGCCTTTCGGTTGGATCGGCACTTGATGCCCGCCGACTTAGACCGCGCGTGGGCTATGCCAAGCGAAGGCCCGTTTCCAGTCGATACTGGGCGCGGTAAGCTTTGGGCTCAAGATTGGTGTACTTGCGGAAGATTCGTGCAAAGTAGCTGGCGTCGCCAATGCCAGTACGGACGGCCACTTCGCTCACCCGCAAGTCTGTTTCGCGCAGTAGGTACTCAGCCTTGCGAATGCGCAGTTGCAAAACGTAACCTAACGGCGACAGGCCAAAGATCTCGCGGAAATTGCGCTCTAGATTCCTTCTCGACATGCCCGCTCGTTCGGCGAGTTCATCGATGCTGATGCTGTGGTCTAAGTGCTTTTCGACCCATTGCAACACTCCGGTGAGGTGCAGCGCTGTCTGTGACGCCGGCGACCTCACGGCAGAGTAGCTGCGCGCTAACTCCACGATGAATGAGCAAAATAGCCCGGTACCCACGATTTCAAAGCCAGGCTTGCCCGTCGAGACTTCAGACTTCAAACGCGTCAGCGTCGCGAGAAATTCTGCCAACACCTCGGGGGTCACTCTGAGACGACTTTGAAAGCGCCCACCTGCACCCCGTTTGGGAGCTTGGCTGAAGAGCGAAGTATACCCGGGCACCTGCCGAAGCTGATGCTCAGGGAGCGCCAGCCGCTCTGGATCATACACGACATTCATGATGGTGAGCGCTTGGCAGTCGGCATAGCCATGCTTCAGATGGGGAGGCAGAACGAAGATGTCGCCCGTTTCCAACGGGAAGGAGTGATCCTTCAGCAAGTGTTGGCCCGTTCCGCTGATAATTAGCACCAGTTCCCAGTACGTTCCGTGGCCGTGCAGCCCCATTGCCGGATGATTGGGCACGACGCACGCGTCGAGTGAGAAGTTCCTGAGCCAAGGGAAGTAGTCCACAATCCTCTCTGCGCGAGAAAGATTAGCACGCCCGGCAGGATTCGAACCTGCGACCGGTGGATTAGAAATCCACTGCTCTATCCAGCTGAGCTACGGGCGCGTGTGCGCGCTGCTCTTAGCGCAAGCTTCGGTGTCGATCCACTATGAGCTGAATCCAATCAGGTTTACGGGCCTTCGAACCCCTCGACGCCCACTCATGCTCGAAGTAGCCTCGGCCCGATGAGGGTTTTAGCACTGCCAGTTTCGTATTTATTCTCCGCTGTTGTGGCATCACTGGCCATGGGCTGCGCGGGTGCACCGCCCCCTGCCGCAGCCGACCCAAGCGCTGAATCACTCCCTCCTGCTCATGAAACAACGAGCAAGCCTGCTGCAAAAACGGCCGCCAAGCAGGAGAAAACCGAAGCCGCCAAGCCTGCCGAAGAAGATACTGCTCCTCCGAAGAAGCCAGCAATCCCAACGCCTGAATTCAAGCCGGGCATGTCCGTGAATGCGGCAACTTCAGCCGTCCCAGACGGCATCCCCCGGCTGAACATGGAGCAGGATGTGCTTTCTGCACCGCTCCAGAATCCCGATACCTACGCACCCTGCAAGCCCAACGCAGCTCAACACTTCAAGCTGCGGCTCGCAGTTTGGAATGGCAAAGTGGTGGGCCTCGATCTCAGCGTGACCCCGAAGAACGCGGGCTTTGAGTCCTGCCTCCGTGAACAACTGCTGAAGCTGGAGTGGAAGGACCGCGTGGAGTCCTTGAACACCATCGAGTACGCCTTCTAGGGTCGAGCACCGAAACATTGGGGGCCACGTATTGCGGACCCTGTCGCCCCAAAAACTACGACAAATTGGCTGATTGTGTCCCGCTGCGGACGCCACTAGACTGCGCGCCCATGATGGCCCGAAGAACTTCTCTTGTGTGCGCTCTGGCGCTCCTTTCACTCAACGCCTGCGACAAGCACCCGGCTGAACCTATGTCCATACCTAAAGAAGAACCTGCGGCGGCGGCCGCCGCAACCACGGCTGCTCCCACTGTCACGGCGGCTCCGGTTGCTGCACCGGCACCAACACCTGCAGCCATCCCCGCGCCTGCAGACGTCGCGGCGGCGCCCAGCGATGCCAAGAAAACTGCCAGCGGTTTGGCCACCAAAGTCATCCAAAAGGGGACAGGCACCGAGCATCCTGGGCTCGAAGATCGAGTGAGCGTTCACTACACCGGCTGGACGACGGATGGAAAGATGTTTGATAGTTCGGTTCAGCGCGGCGAGCCTGCCTCGTTCGGTGTCACCGGCGTCATCAAGGGCTGGACAGAAGGCTTGCAGCTGATGGTGGTGGGCGAGAAACGGCGTTTCTGGATCCCAGCAGCGTTAGCCTACGGAGAATCTCCGCGTGCGGGCGCACCGGCTGGCATGCTCGTATTTGACGTCGAATTGCTGCAGATCCAAAGTGCCCCCAAAGCACCGGCCGATGTGGCGGCGGCGCCTAAAACAGCCACGAAAACAGCAAGCGGCTTGGCCTATCGCGTGCTCACCAAGGGCACTGGCACGAAGAAACCCACGGCGACTAGCAACGTGACCGTGCACTACTCAGGCTGGACCACCGACGGAAAATTGTTTGACTCGTCGGTCGCGCGCGGCGCTCCCACCAGCTTCCGCCTCGATCAAGTGATCAAGGGTTGGACGGAGGGCGTGCAGTTGATGGTGGAGGGCGAGAAGGTTCGCTTTTGGATCCCAGGCAGCCTCGCGTATGGCGATAAGCCGACGCGGCCTGGCGCTCCTTTGGGGACGCTCGTGTTCGACATTGAGCTGCTGCAGATCCGCGACCTACCCGCTTCGCCTCACTGAGCTGCGAGCAAGTCCGGCGGATCGAATGAATGAACGCTCCGCTGCACTTGTTCTGAGGTGAGACCGAAACGCCGTTCCTTGCCCGCGTACGCATCCAGCGCCAAGGCGAGCGCATCGGCGTTGAAATCTGGCCACATGATGGGCAGAAATACGAACTCTGCGTAGGCAGACTCGAAGAGCAAGAAATCGCTCACGCGGGTTTCGCCGCCCGTGCGCACTAGGAGGTCCACGTTGGGCAGCGAATCGGTCGACATCTCGCGCTGAAAAGCGGCTTCGTCAATGTCCTCGGGGAGGATCAACCCGGCGCGTGCTTTGGCCGCCAACGCTCGGGCCGCGTCCACGATATCGCGACGCCCGCCGTAGGAGAGCGCGAGCGAGAGCGTCATGCCTTGGCAATCCGCTGTGTACAGCATCAGCTGCTCCACGGCGTGGCGAGTCAAAAGCGGGAGATCATCGAGATTGCCCACCACCCGCACGCGCACGTTGTTCTTGCGCAGCTCCTCTTTCTCCTTGTTGGCGAAGTAGACCAGGAGGCCCATCAACGCTCGAACTTCGCGCGGCGGGCGTGCCCAATTTGCAACGCTGAAGGCGTAGAGTGTGAGATATTCAATGCCGAGCTTTGCGCAGGATTCTACCGTTTCTCGAACGGCCCGAGCTCCCTCGGAGTGGCCCTCCACGCGCTCCAGCCCGCGTGCTTTCGCCCAGCGACCGTTACCATCCATGATGATGGCGAGATGGCGAGGCAAGCGCCCTTCCCACCCGTTTAAATTTGCCGCCAAGCTTTGCTTGCTATCACCCACGTTCGGCTCCTCTAAGTAAGTCTGGACAGGCTGGCTCCGACGCCCGCTGTCTTGCAGGGAGAGCTTGCCAGAACGTGTTAGCGAAAGGGCCCGAGAATCGTGGAGGTTTCAAGGAATCAGCTGGGACCTCCGGGGGGCTCAAGCCCCAAGGGCCCTGGCTCCGAGGGTAAGCAGAAGCAGAAGCTCACCTGAGGAGGACCGTGAACTTTGAGATCGAGTCGACCACCATGTGCCTCGGCCACCGCGCGTGCGATCGCAAGCCCAAGCCCCGAGCCGCCCTTGTCGGCCCGGGTAGTCACGAAACGGCGAAAGAGCTGGCTGCGTACGTGCTTGCCAATAGCGCCGCCGTTCGTGGTGGTGAGCTCAACAGCGTCGACAACTCGCTTGATGTTCACGCTCACCTCAGAGCCTGGCTCTGAATGGACGAGCGCGTTGTCAATCAAATTAAAAACGGCTCGCACACACCAGCTCTCGTCGCCACGCACGCGCAATCCATCAGCCACCGTCAGTTGAACACGACTACGACGCTCACCGAGGCCCTCCACCACCGCGCGGGTGATCGCTCCGAGATCGATCCAGGCGAGCGCTTCCACACCCCGCGCTTCAATCCTTGCAAGGCTCACCAAATCACGCAGCAGCCGTTCGATCCTGCTGGCCGCTTCGCGAATTCTGCCGACAAACTGGCGCGCTAAGGCTGGCTCATCGATCGCGCCTTCTTCCAGAACTTCGGCGCTGGCCAAGATGGCAGCCACAGGATTCTTGAGTTCATGCGACAAATCTGCCGCAAAAGTCTCTACGAACGGGCGCCCCTCGAGCTGACGGCGCATCGAATCGATGGATTGCACAAGCCGCTTGACCTCGCGCCCAAACACCAGCCGTGGAACCTTCTTCCGCTCGCCTAGGCTAACGCTTTCGGCAAACTCACTCAGCGCCTCGATCGGCTGAGCTATCGCGCGACCAATCCAGGCAGCAGCCAGCGCGGCGGCGGCGCCCAGCACCAAGCTGATCACCAGCACCGTGGGCGCAAGATCCGCGAGCAAGCGCTGAATCTCAAGAGTCGGCTTCACAACGCGCACCACTCCGATACTCCGCCCTTCAAGCTTGATCGGCGCGTCGTAGGAGACGGTACCGGGCGTGCCTTCAGCACTTCGCGTATCTGCCGGAAATAGCACGTGTCCATTCGTATCAAGGAGCTCAAGCCTCAACTCATCGGTGCTCTGCCTACCCAATTCAAGGCGACGCGCCACTCGTTCAATCGCGACCCGCGATCGCTCCAAATCGCCCCCCATGATGGCGGCAATCATCTTGGCCTGCTCCTCGGCGGCGAACGTGGCAACGCGCACGGTACGCGCCTCGATCCGATCCAGCACCATCAACCCCAAACCAAAAGCAAAGGTGCCGACGATCAGGGCCAATGCCAGAAAGACCTGCATACGAACGGACATGCCACGCGTGCGCGTGCGCACCAGCCGAGCGATCACGAACGTGACAAATAGAATGAGACCAATGGCTGCGGCCGCCACCACGACTAAACGAATCACGGCGGAAGGCTCGCTTGGCCAGAGGCCTGGGTGACACGATACCCAACTCCGCGCACCGTTTCGATTAGATTCGGGTCGGCTCCGGCCTCAGCGATTTTGCGCCTTAAGGATTTCACGTGTGAATCTACAGTGCGATCCGTGATGGCAAAGCCAGCACCCCAAACTTGGCAGATCAGCTGTTCTCGTGTGTAGACGCGCCCCTGATTTGAAAGTAGGCAAGCCAACACGTCGAATTCGACGCGCGTGAGCTCCAGGGCTCGACCGAAAACCTTCGCACGGCGCGAGCCCTGATCCAGTGCCAAATGACCTTCATCCAAAAGAACGGTCGCCGGCAAGGCCACGCGACGCAGCACGGCTCTCACGCGCGCCACCACTTCTCGGGGGGAAAAAGGCTTCGTGACGTAATCATCGGCGCCGTTCTCAAGGGCCGCAATTCGGTCCGCTTCAGCATCACGGCTACTCAACACGATGATCGGCGTGAGCCTTCCCGCACCCCTAAGGGCGCTGATCAAATCGAACCCGCTGCCGTCGGGGAGCATCAGGTCTAAAAGCACCAAATCAGCTTGCGTCAGGAAATCTTCCGCTGCCAACAACGTGCCTGCCGCCTTCACCTGGAATCCCTCGCGCTTCAGCGCGTAAGCCACGGATTCCTGAATGGCCGGTTCGTCTTCAACTACCAGTATCGTCTGCGCCAAGCGGGGCTCCCGAGCTTGCCAAGCTAGCATAGTCCGCTCAGAACCCATTCTGGCATTGCTCCTTCAAGGCGCATGCCGCAGAATTGGCGTTGGAACTCGGCATGAGCACACTCCTTTTGTTACGCCATGCGAAGTCGAGCTGGGCCGCTCCGAACACACTGGACCACGACCGGGCGCTCAACTCCCGCGGCGAGGAGGCAGCCGCACGGGTGGGCGATCACCTGAGAGAGAATGACCTGGTGCCGGACCTGGTGCTTTGCTCGACAGCCGTGCGAGCTCAGTCGACGTTCAAACTGGCAAGTCTGGCGTGCAACTTCACTGGCCCGGTGAGTTTCCTGCCGGAGCTCTATTTAGCCGAGCCCGAAGCCTATTTAGAGGCCCTCGCCAGATTGTCGGGGAAAGCCGAGAAGGTTCTGATGATCGGCCACAACCCAGGCCTTGAAAACCTGCTCTCAACCCTGACGGGCCGCGCCGCGCAGATGCCGACTGCGGCGCTCGCCTGTCTCGGCCTGGAGGGTGATCGAGCGCTATTGTCGATGAATTCGCGCTGTAAGCTCCTCCACTTTTGGACGCCGAAAGGTTCGGACGACTGACAACCTCGAACCTAGCGTTTCTCCTCTGCATTCGCTATGAAGTCCCACCAGCATGTCCTCCAATCGTACGCATGAGCTTCCCGACAAGCAGGCCATATCTCTCGCCTTCCTAGAGGAAACCAGCGTGTTCTTGCATTTGGATCCACGGCGGCCCGGTGTCAGCGTCCCTGTATCCTTCACCAAGCAGCCGCAGCTCGTGCTCCAAGTGGGATTGAACATGCCGGTCCCGATTCGTGATCTTGCGTTGGACGATGCCGGGGTGACATGCACGTTAAGCTTCAACCGAACGCCACATTATTGCGTGATCCCCTGGACCGCGATCTTTGCCATTGTCGCCGAGAACGGGCGCGGCATGGTTTGGCCGGATGATGTCCCAGCAGAAGTCGCGGCTCAGATTGGGCCAACAGCGCAGAAGCCAGCAGCGGCGCCAGCAGCGGGGAGCGGCGGCGGCTCTAAGCTGAAGGCGGTTCCGAGCCCAAGCGAAGCCTCTGCACTGAAAGCGAAGCGTGCAGAGGCGGCAAAGCGAAAGCGTGCCAGCGCCAAAGAAGCCAAGGCCTTGGCTCCCGCCGTTGAGAAGACGGCCCCGAAACGCCCAGCAAAATCTGAACCGCAAAAACAACCAGCCGTGCCCGTGCCCGCAGGTTCCAAACGCCCACTTCCGCCTTATCTGCGTGTGATCAAGTAGTACTGAGCAGCAGATTGCCAGCCCCCAAGCCCTTCTCCAATGGACGTTCGTTGCCCTCGTTGCGCTACCGACTACGAATTTGACGATGCGCTCATTTCCGAGCGCGGCACCACCGTTAAGTGCACCAACTGCGGACATCAATTTAAGATCTTTCCGCAAAGCGGGAATGGCGCTCCTGAACGCTGGCTAGTGACGACCCAAAGTGGCAAAGAGCTAGTGTTCACGTCGCTGAAGGATCTGCAAAAAGGCATCACGGCAGGCAAAGTCACGTTGGATGATCTGCTCTCGCGCGGCAATCATCCGCCCAAGCCGCTCCGTTCAATCGCGGAGTTAGAAGGATTTTTTCGGGTCAAAGCCGATGTCCCGAAATCCGACAGCAAAATAAGCAGCACTCTCTACGGCGTCGCTCCACCGAACCCACGCTTCGAGGCCCAAGCCAGCGCCACTGAAGCCGCTCGGCCCGCCTCCAAAGAGCCCCCAACCCGAGCGAGTGCCGTTAGCCTGCCGGTATCAGCAGCCCCAGCGGAACAACCCGAACCTTTCCAATCCGTAGCTCGTTCCCTTGACCATCATCCGCCTCCTACGGCACCACGTGCGGGCAGCACCAAGCCGGCGCTCTACAGCAACGTTGAGTCCACTCCGGCGAGTGACGCCCCCGAAACCGAGGAAACGGCGACGCGCCCGTATCCAGATCGGCTTCCTAATCCCAACTCGCTCCCATCCACCCCAATTGCAGTGGACCCTGCAGACCCCCGGGCGCCCGCGTCGCGCGATGGCTCCCCATTTTCGCGGACGCTGCCTGCAGGTCAGGCTCCCTTGGCTGGAGCCTACGCCGATTCTGCGCGCTCGTTGACAACGGCTTTGCGTGAGCTCGATCTGGCGCGAGGCTCGAGCGAGATCCCCGGCGTGCGGGCACGCGGCGCATCGCTCAAATGGCTTCTCGCCTTCGTAGGTCTAGCAGTGATCGTCTTCTTGCTGCTGACGGTCGGGAAGAAATATGTGCTGCCCACGGCGGAAGTGAAGTCGGCCGTTTCAGACGACGCGCGCGCACGAATCCGCAAGTTGCTCGACAGCGCCAACCTGCTTCTCAGCCAAGGAGAGCTTGAGTCTGCCAAGGAGCAGATCGACAAAGGGCTTGGCATTTCTGAACAGGATCGGGAGGCCCTGGGCGCCCGCGCAGAGCTCGAAGCCATCCGCGCGGATATTGAGTGGCTCAAGCTGAGGCTCATCGACCCTAAGAACAAAGCCTTCATTGATGCCACTGAGCGCGATCTGGCAACTCGCCTTACGAAAGCCCAGGTTGCAGTTGAGCAAACAGGCGCCGCGGGTCAAGAGCAATCGGCGATTCGCGCTAAACTCGACGTATTGCGCATGCAAGGGCAGTTAGCTGCTGCTCGTGCCGAAGTAGCGCGCCTTGGAAACAGTGCGTCAAAAACGGAGAACGCATACACGCTCGTAGCGCTTGATCTTGCAGAGGCAAATCCGGATTGGCCGAACGTCGTACAACGCCTCCGAGCTGCTGCGCTCGGTGAAGGGGCGCTTGGGCGAGTCCAGGCCGCACTCGTCTACGCTTTGGTCCGGGCCAAAAAGCCTTCAGAGGCGAGTACTGAGCTAGAAAGGATCCAGGCAGGGCATCCGTTATTCGCGCCGCTCAAATCGTTTGTGATGGCAGCAAAAGTGCCTGACTCCGCGGCTTCGGTCACAGCAGCCTCCTCACCTATTTCCGCCGAGGATGCTGGGCGTGCCGAAGGCCTCGCGGGCGAGCATCCGAGCGGGGGGAATTTCCAGGACAAGCTGCAGCAGGCCAATAATGCTCTCGCAGCTGGGGATCCAGAGCGTGCAGACAAACTCTACCAAGACGTATTGAGCACCCAACCAAGCAACACTGAAGCCTTGACGGGGCGGGCTGATGCCGCAAGACGTCGCGGAGATAGCGCGCTTGCAGGCAAACTCTACGCGCGAGTTCTTGACCTCAACCCTAATTACCTGCCCGCAATGCTCGGCAGCGCAGATTATCACTGGCAAACTGGGAATCGAAGCACCGCGTTGGTCCTCTATCGCCGTATCGTGGAGCAGGATGGGACGGCAAGCTCCTATGGCAAAAGAGCAAAAGCGCGCATTGACGAGGCCGCGAATGCGCCTCCGGCTCCACCTGCACAGCCCAGTGGCTCGAGCCCAGCTCCGACCGCTCTGCCCAAGGCCCCCACTCAAATCGACACAACAGATTTGCCCAGTTCAGCGCCTTGAAGCATTCTTGAAGCTGGATCGGGTGGTCCTCTGAGCAGCGCTGTGCTTCGATCGCTCGAAATGATTCGACCCCCGCTAGCGCTCATCGCCACGTTGACCCTGTTTATGTGTGCCTGCAGCGGGCGCCCCCGCACACTTGGTTTGCCCACGGCGACAGACGGGAAGCAGCCGAAAACACTACTCGCTGGAACTGCGCGCATCGCGACCTTGGATCTCACGTCAGGCTTTCCTGAAATTGCGGGCGGCGGCGGGGTTTTCCCGTTTCCTGTGGAGCGCACCTACTTCGGCCTCGTCAAGGTGTTAACGGACCTCGCAAAGAACGCCGACGTGAAGGGGGTCTTCGTCAGTCTCGGAGAGACTCAACTCGATTTCACGCATGCCGAGGAGCTCGGGGCCCTCCTCAAGGCGCTGCGCGTGCCGGTAACTTGCCACGCTCACACGCTGGGTAATCAAAGCGCCTGGCTCGTTGCCAAAGGCTGCGACTCGATTTGGCTGAGCCCAGCCGGCAGCCTGGAAACCATCGGACTCGCTGCCCAATCTGTTTATTTGGGAGATCTGCTCGAAAAGGTGGGCGTGCAGGCTGACTTCGTGAGCGCTGGGAAGTTCAAGAGCTTTGCGGAAACGTTCATCCGATCCGGGCCAACGGACGAAGCTCGGGAGTCGCTGCTGGTCACCCTGCGCTCGATTCGCGAAGCTTGGCTCAGTGAATCCGCCGCTTCAAGAAAACAGGCTAAGAATCTGGCGGAAGATTTCGAAGGCGGGCCCTTCACACCGGCTGAAGCAGAGGCCCACGGCTTGATCGATCAGATTGGGTATGCGCCCGATGCGCTCCTCTCGCTCAAAAAACAAACCAAAACCGAAAACGTGCAACCGACTTTCGGGCCCCAAGCAGGCCGAGGCGGAAGCCCGCCACTTGTGGGCCTATTGCGCTCATTGGTGAGTGATGAGGCTGACCTCGATTCGACACCGCGGGTCGCATTTGTACCCATGATCGGCAGCATCTCGATGGCTGGCGGAGGCGCATTTGAAAGCCAAGGCATCACGTCGAGCGCCATGCACAAGACGCTGGAACGCCTGAAGAATAACGACGCCGTTAAGGCTGTGATCCTGCGCATTGATTCGCCAGGAGGTTCGGCCCTCGCGAGCGATCTTATTTGGAAAGATGTGATGGCGTTAAGGAGTCGAAAGCCCGTCGTGGCTTCGGTGGGTTCGATGGCCGCGAGCGGCGGCTACTACATTGCTTCTGCCACCAATCGCATCATCGCGCCGCGTTCGAGTATCGTGGGCTCGATTGGCGTGGTCGGTGGCAAATTTAGCGTCAACGGTGCCTTGGAGCGCCTCGGCGTGCATGCGATCACTTTTCCAGCTAGCCCGCGCCCGGATGCCGAAGGACGCGCCGCCTACCTCTCTTTGCTAACACCGTGGAATGATGCGATGAAAGAACGTGTGCGCGCGCAGATCGCGGCCGTGTACGATTTGTTCCTGAAGCGCGTGTCCGAAGGACGAAAGAAGCCGGTGGAGCTGATCGCCAACAGCGCCGAGGGGCGCATTTGGAGCGGTGTTCAGGGGCTTGAACGCGGGTTGGTCGACGAATTTGGAGGTCTCGAGGCCTCCCTCGTTGCGGCGCGGC
This sequence comes from Polyangiales bacterium, assembly GCA_038246305.1. Classification (GTDB taxonomy): domain Bacteria; phylum Myxococcota_A; class Polyangia; order Polyangiales; family Polyangiaceae; genus JBBRRP01. The sequence goes on from JBBRRP010000017.1 coordinate 20,953, forward strand.
GCTTGGCGGGGCTGCCCGCGGACGCGCCTGTTTCGTTTGAGGGCTTGAACGAAAGTTGGTTGGAGTTGCTGTTCCACGGAGAAACACCCGACGCTGACCAAGCGGAGGCTCGCCTTCACAGCTTTCTTCTACGACAGAGTGCGTTGGCGCAAACGATGCCGCGCGCACTTGAGCCCTACTTAAATGCCGTCAATGCAGTGGCCAATGGCGATAATGTGCTCGCGCTTTCACCGTACATGATCACCTTAGAATAACTTAGAGCCAGCCGCGCCGCACGGCCATCAAGATGGCCCCGACATGGACGCCGTGTGCCACGCGTTCATTGTCGAGCGCTTCCAAGAGTGCGCTGACTGAAACCACTCGCACTGCGAGATCCTCGCCAGGCTCCAGCTTCGGATCTTGAATACGCCGTGCGCCCTCTGCAAAGAAGAAATGGGCACGATTGGTATTTCTGCTCGGCTCAACACACACACTGAGCAGCGGCTGCCACGCGTCGGCGACATATCCGGTTTCTTCCAGCAGCTCGCGCTTGGCCGCCGCTAGAGGTTCCTCTCCGCGGTCCACAACCCCGGCCGGTAACTCAACGCTCGCGCGCCCATACCCGTGCCGATATTGCTCCACCAATATCACTTGATGGTTCTCGGTGAGCGCCAACACACCCGTCCAGTCCGGACTCTCGACAAGATGAAAAGCTTCAATAATGTTCCCGTTCCCGAGCGATACGGCCTGCTCGCGAATGGTGAGCCAGGGGCGCTCAAGTAGTGTTTCGCTCTTCAATACTTTCCAAGGGGTCATTCAAACACCGTGGACCTGATGCCTCGAAGCCACGCGGCCATCAATCCCGATTGCCCGAGGCGCGGGCCGGATCCGTCAACCACAGGCCGAAATGCGGGGGATATAGGAGCGGGATCGCCGAAATACTCACGCATGGCGGGTCAGGCAATTTCGGCTGAGGTGAGGGTCGTGTTATCGTGAAGAGGCTATGCAGCATCGAAGCCTCTTAGGTCGTCCGAAAGCTTTTCTCATCGCCTCGCTAACCCTGCCAGGCGTTCTTTTCTTGGGGAGTGTAGCCTCGGCGCAGACCTCCGAAGAAATTGCGGGAGCGCGTGCCGCAGCGACGGAGGGCGCTAAGGCGTTCAACGAAGGGCGTTATGCCGACGCTGTCGACATGATGTCGAGGGCTGAATCGATCGTGCATTCGCCAGTGCAGCAGCTCTATCTCGCTCGCTCGTTGGTGAAGCTCAGCAAGCTGGTTAAGGCCCGCGAAACCTATCTAAAGATCCGGCGCGAGGGCATGGCGGCTGATGCTTCCGAAGCTGTGCGTCGCGCGGTGGGTGACTCTGAAAAAGAACTCCAGCTCCTAGAGCCACGCTTACCCTACATCACTGCCGCTGCCCAAGGCGCTGGGCCGCTACCGGTTACTGTCACGATGGATGGTGTGGCCATTCCACAGGCTCTGCTAGGAGTTCCGCATCCGATCGATCCCGGCAAACACGTGTTTCAGGCGTTTGCTGAGGGCAAGAAGTCACTTGAGAAGTCGCTCGCCATTGCTGAGGGCGCTCGCGAAACGGTGGTTCTCGATCTCCAAGAGCAGAGTGGCGCCGCACCACCGGGTGCAGGGGCCGCTCAAGCTTCCGGCGCTCCGGGTGCAACGCCGCCAGCATCGGGTGACAACGCCGCCGCAGTGAGCCTTACGCCACCCGGTGGCGATTCCGGAACCACCGGCAAAGGCACCAACGGTCTTCGGATCGGGAGCTACGTGGCGTTCGGTGTGGGCGCGGTCGGTCTGGGTGTTGGCACCTTCTTCCTCCTGGATGGCAGCGGGAAAAGCTCCGATTCGAACTCTCTTTTTGACAGCAGCGGGTGCGGCACCACCCCACGAGGCGCTGCCTGCAACGTGACCGCCCAGGACAAAATCAAGAAGCTCGATAGCGACGCTGCGAGCGCCAAGTCGCTCGGCGCCGTGGGCATCATCGCCGGCGTGGCTGGTGTAGGTGCAGGTATCGCCCTCTTTATTCTGAGCGGCAACGACGACCATGCGGCGGCCTCCTCCTCCGTGACACCGTACATTGGGCTAAGCAGCCTGGGCGTGACGGGCACTTTCTAAAAAGTTTTGCTGTTTTCGCGCTAAAGTCTCAAGCTACACGGCCGTTCCTGCCTTCGATGGGACTCTCTCCTTCAGGTAGGTTTGCACGACGCCACGCTGGCGAAGGCAGCGACACGCCTTCGCTGCGCTATGCGGACCACTGCATCCTCTTGGTGCCGGGGACACTGCTGTTTGGAAGGAGCCCAATCTGCAACTTCTGTTTTGACGAGCCCCTGGTCTCGCGGCGTCACGCTGAGCTCGAGGTCAAAGCTCATGAGGTCGTTTTCCGAGATCTACAGAGTGTGAACGGCGTGTACGTGAACGAACAGCGAGTGGCTGGCTCCTATAAGCTCAAGCATGGCGACATGCTGCGCATCGGACGTCAAGAGCTGGTGTTCGAACTCGGGCAACCTCCGAATGCGCGCATCATCGCGCTGGATGCATCAGCACGAACGCTCGGTTGCATGCTGATCACCGGCCGTTCTGCCGCAACCGCGGTCACGCCCACGCATTTCCCCGCCATCAGCCAGGCGGAACACACACGACAGACCGCCGTCCTTGAACTGGTCGCGCGCGCCGCGGAGCCGCTGTTCTTGGCAGGTAAGACCACCGAAGCCGAAGGCCTGCTCTCAGGGCACCTCGAGCGAGTTCTCCGCGAGCAACGCTTGGGCCGAACCGTAGGCGACGACACGTTTCTGAGCGCCGTCCAACTAAGTTTGAAACTGACGGTGGCGGGCGCTGGGAGCAAATGGTTCGACCACGCTGTGGCGCTACTCCGCGAAAGAAACGCAGTGTGCAGCGAACGCCTTGCCAGCGATTTCAGGGAGGCCATCTCGGTTGCACCGGGTGCTGACCGAACGGCCCTTCTCGATTATGCGCACGTGCTACGCGAACTCAAACCGACGAGCCTTGAACACCTAGCCTCCGCCCAAAGACTCGAAGAAATTGCCGGCTTTGCGCGCGAACGCTCATTGATCGGATGATATCTCACGCGTGACGCGTTACTTGGCGGGCTCCCGCTGGCCTGCGCGGACTTCGCTCGGTGCGACCCCTAGAACTCGCCGAAAGATTCTGGAGAGCTGGAATTGATCTCCAAAGCCAACGCTTTCCGCCACCTCGCGCAGCGTGAGGCGCGTGGTTTCGAGGAGCGTTCGGGCCGCGGCAATCCGCGCGTTGCGAACGAAGGTCATGGGCGGAATGCCCTCGGCTTCCTTAAAGAGGCGGGCGAAGTGGAAAGGGCTGAGCCCGGCGGCCTCGGCCAAGTGTGCAATCGAAAGTTCCTCAGCCAAATGAGCCTTGACGTGGCGCTGCACAATGGATGTTAAGTTGGAAACGTGAGACTGGAGATTATGGCTGATCTCGAACAGCAAGGAAGTGAGCAAAGCCTGGGCCAATTCTTGCTGAGCGCTGTCCACTGTCGGGTGAACTTCCAAGAACCAACGCCCAAGAACCGTTAGCCTCCCGGAGGCATCCGGCAAGCACGTCAGCACCTCAGGCAAGTTCACTTTTGACTTGCCCGACCAGCCGACAACTATTTGGGTGAGTGGCCTGCCATTGAGCGCTCGAGACTGATGAACCGCCCACGCTGGGTAGAGCAAGACTTCCCCCGGACCCGCCTTCTTGCTCTGCCCGTCGACCGTGGTTTCCACGCAACCACTGGTGGGGATAACAATTTCGTTATAGGAATGCTCGTGGGGCTGATTCTGCCAATGCCGCGGCAACCGCGCCAAATGCACCACGCGCAGCTGGGCGCCCGAATTCGGCTCTAAAAGCTCGCTCGGCATGATCCGGCCGGCCATAGCCCAAGCGGCGCCCGGTCTCAATCGAAACCCTCAACTAGGCGGAGCGGAGGGAGTCCTGTACAAGAGGGCCACTTTTCATACGCGGGTCCGGAAGGCCTCCTCGACACACCAAGTTCAATGACGCTGCGCGGCGTAATCATCGGTTTATTGCTCGGCCTGGGCATTTCGGTCTCAACGTTTTTCAACGATTGGGTGATCGGGCAAACTCCCCTTATCGGGAATCACCTTCCGATCTCGGTGTTCGGCTTTGCTGTCGTGCTCTTGCTCGGCATCAATCCGGCACTGCGTGCGCTAGGGCCTCGTTTCCCGCTGAAGGGCGGCGAAATAGCGGTCGTGGTCGCCCTGGGCTTGGCTGCTTGCGGTTGGCCGGGCTCGAATTTCTACCGCGCGTTCGCCACGGTCACCGCATTGCCCTCGCACTGGCTGAAGACCAAGACCGCATGGCAGTCCACAAATGTATTTTCTTACGTGCCAGGCGCCTCGTCCGAATTCGGGCAAGGGCAGATAAAAGCTTGGGACCGGCTGCCGCGCGAGCTCGTCCAGCAGGCTAAGAATCCAACGCCCAAAGGTCAGCTCTTCCGAGCCATGACTTCTGCTTCACAGCGCCTGTTTGAGGAGGCGGCGAACGCGCCGAAGCTAGATGTCGATCAGCTCCCGAACCTCACGCACGCACTGAACCACGCATTGAGCGAGCCCACGCTCTTCGACCCTACCATTTTCAAGGTTCCGCTCTCCGAAACCTTGGAAACCATCGCGCACAAGCCCGCCAAACAGCGCAGCGAAGAAGAGACGCTGGCGTTGAATCGTGGCGCGCTCGTGGGAGCGCTTCCTGAATTCTTTATTGCACCGCCGAGTGGTAGCGGCGCTCTCCTCTTAGGTGGCCGTGCCGATCCGCTGGCTGTCGATACGCTCCTGCAAGGCCGCGGCTTGAACAATCAGCTCAGCCTCACTGGTCTGCCTTGGCGCGCCTGGTGGCCGACGATTTGGTTGTGGGGTGGGCTGGCGATTGCTTTTGCGTTGGCATCGCTCTCTATGGCGCTCATTGTGCATCCTCAGTGGTCCAAACGGGAGCTCCTGGCGTACCCGGTGGCGCGCTTCATCGAGGAGGCTGTCGAGAGAAAGCCCGGCAGGTTCTTGCCGGATGTCGCGCAGAGCAAGCTCTTCTGGGCAGGGTTCATCGTGCTCTTTGGTTGGCACCTTGAAAATGGCTTGCACGCTTGGTTCCCCGGCATCCCCGAGATCCCGAGGAACCTCGACTTCACCGCCCTTGCCGTGTTGTTCCCGAACGCCGCCAAAGTCAGTGGCTCCTGGGGTTACTTCGCGCCCACGCTGTATCTGTCGGTGATCGCGTTCAGCTTCTTCATGCCCACGCAGGTTTCCTTCAGCCTAGGCGTCGCCCAGCTGCTGTACATCCTAGTGGGCGCTTTGATGTTGGCCCAAGGCTTCCCATTGGACGGCCACATTCTCGACGCCAAAAACTCGAATCTTCTCAGATTTGGCTCATTTCTCGGGATGGCTGGGATCATTTTTTACACCGGGCGCCATTTCTACACGCAGGTGTTGTTGGGTGCCGTCGGCAAGCGCAAGTCCTCGGAGGTACCCGGCTATTCCATTTGGGCTGCCCGAGCGCTGGTGCTGTTCATCTTATTCGCGCTGTACCTCCTGCACGGTGCGGGGTTGAGTTTCCTTTTCTCGTGCGTCTTCGTGCTGTTAACACTGCTGCTCTTTTTGGTGATGACGCGAGTTGCCACCGAAACCGGCGCATTTTTCTTACAACCGTATTGGGCACCCGCGGGCGTGATCACCGCCCTCCTGGGATTTGAATCGGTTGGGCCCACCGCCTTTTCGATCCTGGCGCTAGCAAGCGTTATCCTGACGATGGATCCGCGTGAAGCCTTCATGCCCTACCTCGCCAACGGTTTGCGCCTCGTTGATCGCACGGCGGAGGTCTCGCCCGCTAAAGCCACCCCGTGGCTGATCCTCATGATCCTATCCGGCTTCGTGGTTGCCGGTGCCACCACGTTCTATCTGCAGTACAACCGCGGAGCCGCGCCGATCAATGGCGCCTGGCAAGTGCAATACATGCCAGCGATGGGGTTTGACCTGATGGCTCAGCACCTCTCCGAATCTATTTCGAAGGGCTCCATCGCAGAGGCAACCCAGGCTGTGGGGCTGGCACGCCTTTCGCTCGTGCGGCCGTTGGAAGGTGCCGTTTTCTGGCTTGGCTTGGGGCTTTTTCTGGTGATTGTTGCGGCCCTCGGGCGATTGAGACTGCCACGCTGGCCGCTGCATCCGGTGGCTTTTCTGGTTTGGGGCAGCACGCCAATCGCCCACTTTGGAGCCTCTTTTCTTTTGGGCTGGATGTTGAAGTCCGGCGTGATTTCGACAACCGGCGCCAAAGGCTATCGGTCGGTGCGCCCGCTCATGGTGGGCATCATCGCGGGCGAACTTCTGGCAGGTTTGTTCTGGATCTTGGTGGGCGTGGTTTACTACTTCAGTGCCGGGAAAACACCGGTCGTGTACAGCATCTTCCCAGGCTAACGCTTGGGAGATAGTGAAGACACAGATCCCACGACACAGCTTGCCACCTACCACTCCATGACAGGAGCGATCGGAGGTGGCTGCTCGGGGAAAGTTTTGGCCCCTGCTAGCAGTTGCAGAAATTCGAGTTTGGGGCGTATCCGAGTGCGCACGGTGCGCTTTGGGGTACGCCTCGCTTCAGCCTCCCAGGACCACACCTGAGGCCGCCATGCATTGCCGGCGATGAGAATCGGGATACCGGCGAGGGGATCCGTTTCGTAAATGAAAAAAGAGTGGGTGTGCATCTCTTCTTCATCCCAAGGCGTGAGGCCACGGATCAAAATGATGTCGCCAGCTTGGTATTTATCTGCATTTTGTTCGAGATAATTGAAGAATTTCTCCTTATATCCGAGTTCAATTCGCTCCTTTTCGGGAACCTCCCAAACCTCGAACCACTCGGGATGCGCCAGCGCGAGCTCAATCAAGCTGCGGGTGCGCCGCAGCAACGTACGGTCCAAACTTCCCAGGTCCAAGCTACCACGCGTCAACTCACGGCTGCCCTCAGACTTCTGACGCCACCAGCTGCCAGCCGCGCGCTCAAAACAATCCAGCAAAAAATCCACGCACACTTCCGGCACCAAAGGGCGGCCCAGTTTGTCAAAAATCGAATAGCGATCCTCGCGATATTTGTACGAGTTCCGCCCAGCTAAATACGCCTTCACCCACTCGGCACGCAGCTTTCCATCTTCTTGGCCCACTTCCGTTTTCGGCTCATCAAACGGCATTCCTTCGCGCACCAGCGCGAGCATGGCCTCGCGCAACGCGCTCATTCCATTCTGACGGATGGCCTCGCGTGCCCGAAGGTCCCGCAACTCGGCAACCTGAGACGGCGCCACCACCTCCCTCACTAATTCAAGATGGGCTCCTTTGGCACCCAAAAGCGTTGGGATCCAGAGCTTCGAACCGTAGCGTAAGCTAGCTACAATTTGCGTCTCCCCGAGGTGCTCAATCCGCGCCTGTTGAAAGTGCAGACGATACCTGAGAGCCCTGAAATCCCTGTGCAGTGCCGCTTCAGTCGGGCCAGCGCCCACGCCCATCCGATCCAGATGCATCAGCCGCACGAGCGAACCCGCGAGGGGGCCATCCGTGTAGTAATAGTCCCCGCGCTCACGGCGCTCGGCATGCATCAAAACTTCGCCGCGCTCTAGCCACACTTCCTTCTCAGAAAACAACCAATCCATCCCCACCAAGCTCACCAGTGAGAACGCTTCATTCGGATGTTCTGCGTAGAGATACCCCTCCCGCAAAATCGATTCCCGTCCGAGCCTCGGGCTGTCCACGAATACTTGGCGCGCGCTCACGAGCCTCGGCCAGATCTTCCACTCGGAAGCGAAGCGAGCTCGATAATACGTGGCTTCTTGGCTTGCTTCAGGGTTAAACTGTGGCGTTCTCACCAGAACAACCGGCTCGCCCTTAGCCCGCCCCACGAGCTGCGCTCGCACCCGATCGAAACCAGGGGCGCCCGGCGCGCTGTCGCTCTGACTTGCTTCCAGCAGCAGCTTTTTGCCTAGCTCATACTCCAATTCCGTCGCTTCAGGCGGCGCTGGTCCCCGCCCACGCAGAGGAGCTGCGCTCGATCTCGAAGAGTGGGTTTGATTGGCACCGCCGGTTACCAGCGAAGACGGAGTCTCCCTTGAACCCTTATCGCACGCTGCGAAGAGTAGCAGCCAAAGAACGCCGCCCCTCCGAAAGACCGCCGCCAAGAACCGCCGCTCAATGCCCAACAGACCCAACAGCCATGAGCATTCCCAGCAACACAAATCCAGCAACCGCGAGCCCACCCACGACCCAAAGACCGACCGCAACCATCCCCAAGATTTTACCCGCCTTCGTGAGATCTCTGCCGGCAGGATCCATCCGTCCGGCGTCCATCTCTGCAAGATCTTTGTTCCCCAAGATCCACGCAAAGACCCCGACCACCGCGCACATCAGTAGCCCCACAAGCCCAAGCACCAAAATCATGGGGCCGCGATGCGGCGGCAACCCGGAAGGATGCTGGAGCTGCATTCCCCCCATGTAGCGCGGCGGATCCCCGTAGAGGCCTGGGGGCGGAGCGTAAACCGGCGGTTGTCCTGGCGGTGGCGGAGCGCCACCCGGCTGCCCTGTCGGCGCGCCCCACTGGGGAGGTGAGCCTGGCGGTGGATTCGGTGGATAGCCTCCGGGAGGTGGTTGCATCTCGTTCAACTCCTTACAGATTTGGGGATCTCTAGCACAGCACGAAGACGCGCATTGAGACAGCCTTGCTAGAAAACCGCGCCAATTTAGCCGAAAAACCAGCCATTCCCTCCGGCCGTGCAGTGCAGCCCGAATTCAAGTGCGACCTTCACCGACTCGCAACCTCGCGTGCAAGCTCGCGCGCCTAACGATCCACCCCGAAGGTGCCGTTAAATTGCTATGGTTAGCTGATGGGTGAACGCGGTGGCAAACCGAACGCACGGAACCGTGTGCGCGAGTCAGCGCATCTGGTGCGGCGAAGTGCTGCCATGAGGTCAGTGCTGCTCATTGGCGCCCTATCAAGCTCACTCAGCATGTGCAGCTACGGTTACGATTCTTTGCCGCTCGAAATCACTGCGGCACTGGGAGGAGAATCTGGAGTTGCAGGTAGCGCGTCGAGCCCCGGCAATCTGGGTGGAACCACAAGCGCCGAAGGCGGAACACTCAACTCTGGAACAAGCGGCGGAGTGGGCCCAAGCTCTGGAGGTGTCCCTGCCGTCACAGGCGGCAATTCGGGAGTCGGTGGGGGAATGAATGTTGGTGGCGCGTTGGCAGCGGGTGGCAGCAGCGCCGGTTCATCCGGCGGAGCTTCAGCGGGAGGCACCGGAGGTGGAGCCATGGGCGCTGGCGGTGCCGCAACGGGCGGGGCTGCGACCGGTGGCGCTGCGACGGGCGGGGCTGCGACTGGTGGTGCCGCGACGGGTGGCGCTGCAACGGGTGGCGCTGCAACGGGTGGTGCCGCGACTGGCGGGGCTGCTACGGGTGGTGTTGCGACTGGCGGTGCCGCGACGGGCGGGGCTGCTACCGGTGGCTCAGGAGGCGCTTCAGGGCTGGTTGGATACTGGAAGCTCGACGAAGCCGTGACCACTGGGATTGTGGCGGATTCGTCAGGCTTCGGAAACAACGGGACCTACAGCGCCACCAAGCCGACGGTGCTCACCACCGTCCCTGCGGCGATAAAGTTTGCCGATCCCAATTGCCTCAAATTCAACGGGAGTTCAGCGTTCGTCACCATCCCCAATTCGTCACGCTACACCGGCAACGCCACCAAGAGCTTCACGTTTTCGGCATGGGCATTCATGAGTGCGCTGCCTAGCAATTGGAAAGCTGTGGTTGCCAAAGAAGACATTACAAAGTACTGCGGGTTGTGGGTGAATCCATTCAACGAGTGGACGTTTGAACCCAACGTGACCGGCGGCGCCACGGCGCCTGCCGCCACCGGCTGGCACCACGTGGCGGCCGTTCAGGACGCCACTAAGAACACGCGAAAGATTTACGTCGACGGCGTATTGAGCGGGAACACGGATACGGCGGTCGATTGCTCCTCGCCGGCTGCTTTTCACCTCGGTAGCGGCGACGGTAGCGACGACTTCTGGAATGGTCGTATTGATGACGTTCGCATCTATGACACAGCGTTGACACAAGCTGACATCACCAATCTCGCGGCCGGAAACTGAGACTTGAGCGAGGGTTCGCGCAAAATGAAGAGCGCACAAGTGTTCAGCTAAACGATCACCTGTAGCGCTACTGACAAAGTTCCCTATCCTGTGCCGTGATCGGGGATCCTATGCCGGAAGAAGCATTTACTACACGCAGTGATCGGTGGCGATCGGGGACCCGTCAGGCAGCAGTCACTCGACTGTTGATCGTCGATGATGACGCCTGTTCGCTGCGTTCCCTGCGACGGCTGCTCAAACATCAGGCGCCGAATTTAGACGTGATCGGAGCGATCGGAGCGAAGCAGGCCTTTGAATCCATCCAAGCCTTTCAACCGCACGCCATTCTGGTCGATTCAAACATGCCTGAGATCGACGGCGCTGAGTTTTGCCGACAAATGAAGAAAGCGGGGGCAACGCGTCATCTACCGCTTGTCGGGATGAGCGGTGAACGTCAACGTGAACGTGACCTGCGCGCGGCTGGTGCCACAGCTTTTTTGATGAAGCCCATTGATGCTAAGTTACTGCTTGAGGCACTCGGGCAGGGGGAAGCCTCCACCGAAGGAGGGCTATGAAACACTCAGGCTTCGCGCCCGTTCCAGGAATCGAAGATCGGGAGCCTCCCTCTCGACCGATATCTGAACTGCCTCCAGGCTTGCCGGCTGCGAATGATAGCCAACGGCAACGCCGCCTCCGAACCCGACGCATCCGTACGGAGGATTTGAAACTCGGTCGGCTTGGTGCCCGCGCGCGCCACGCGACTCTCGGCAACATTGAGTGCGGCGTTGAAGATTTGTCACTCACCGGGATGGCGCTGATCGTCAGAGAGCCCGAGGTTGGAGCGGCTCTGGTGCTCATGGGTGATCGGCTCGAACGGCTGGAGGTAACCTGTGACGCTGGCCTGATCTATGAGGGCTCCGCCAATGTCCGGCGTGTGAGTCAGGGCGAGGGAGCGCTGGTCCTCGGTATTGAACTTGAATCAAAGGGTATTGATTTAGCCCGTCTCTACCGATTGGGAACGCAGCACAGCTTTGCGGAACGTCTCAAGGTGGTGTTGGAGGGAGCGGAAGATGAGCTTTCTCAAGAGTTCAAAGCGTGGGTCGCGGATCTTCGAACCTACCTGGAACGCTCTCGGGCCTTTCTTGAGGGAGAACAACGGGCGCTCGAAGATCTGGACTCGTACAGTCGCGAGCAAGCGCTGGCCGCGTACCTTGAAGAAGCTGCACCGCAAGTCGTATCGCGCCTAGCATCAGCATCACGGGAACTCGCTACATTAGTTGGCCATTTAGGGGACGATCAACATGCCCCCTATCGGACCTACTACAAGTCACACCTATTGCCCCTCATGCAGGAGTCACCCCTCCTTCGGCGCTCTTTTACTAAGCCTTTGGGGCATGCAGGCGATTACGAAGTCATGAATATGCTGTATCGAGATCACGCCGAAGGCGCTTCGCTTTTTGGTAGGGCCCTGAATATGTACGCGGGGCAAGAGCCTGTGGCTCAAGGCGTCGTCAACCGCTTGGATTATTTGGGCGGCAAGATCCAGCGCGGTGTTGAAGTGCGCGGCCGCCTGAGAATTGCGAGCATCGGTTGCGGCCCCGCGAGAGAAATCGCTCGGCTCTTGGAGCTGCGCCCCGATCTCGGAAGGTATCTGGAGGTTGCCCTGATCGATCAAGAAGAACGAGTCCTCACCTTCTGCGAACGCACTCTCGCTCCACTCGCCAATCAAACGGGTGCCAAGATCCACTTTATCCGTGAATCGGTGCGACATCTCCTCACCGCGCGTGAATTAAGAGCAGCCTTGGGCGAGCGCGATCTGATCTATAGTGCTGGTCTTTTCGACTACCTCAATCAGCGAAGCTTCGCATCGCTCCTCGGCACTCTGTATGAGGCACTCGTCCCCTCGGGTCACCTAATTGTCGGCAACGTAGCGATGAACAATCCCTCGCGGTATTTCATGGAGTACTGCCTAGAATGGTACTTGATTCACCGAACACCGGCTGACCTCTTAGCCTTTGCGGCTGACCTCAAACCCGCGCCATCTCGGGCTACGGTTGAGTCCGAACCCCTTGGCGTGAACTTGTTCTTAAACGTCTGGAAATGAACAATCGCGCGCAGGCAGAAGCGAATTTTGCAGAACACTTGAAGGACATCAACTTGCCTGGCGCTCGCCTGGGCTACCTGCTCGCGGCTATTCTCGTGCCCTGCGCCACGGTCCTTGATTGGGTTGGAGTGCCCGACAAGGCGTGGGAATTTTTGGGGATCCGCTTGGTGGCGGGATTGCTTGCGCTGTGCGGCTGGGCATTCACATTCTCGCCAGCGGCTCGCCGCTCCACGGTGCTTCTCGGCGCCGGACCACCGCTGCTCTCGGCCGCGACCATCGAAGTCTTGATCCTGAAGCTCGAGGGGCCAACGTCTCCCTATTATGCTGGGCTCAACCTCTGCATTCTCGCAGTAGCAGTGCTTTATACCTGGCGCTGGCTGAACTCCATTGCCGTTTGCATCGCAATCATCACCCTCTGGCTAGTGCCCGCGATCCCCGTCGCCATCGCCGAACCACACACCATTCGACCACTCTTTAATAACTTCGTCTTTCTGCTGCTCACTTCGGTGATTGTGGTCTCTTCGTCGGTGATCCGCTACGGCGCCGCGGCCCGCGAGTTCTTCGTGCGCTCCGAACTGGCCGCGACGTCAACGGAGCTCGCCGGAACGCTCGAACGCCTCCAAGAGTTGGATCGGCTCAAAAATGAGTTCTTTGCCAATGTCTCCCACGAGCTCAAAACGCCTCTCACACTGATCCTGAGCCCCGTTGAAGATCTGCTCGGGCGCGAACTCCACGCCGACATTCGCAAGTCACTCAGCATGGTGCGCAGAAACGCGCAGCGCCTACTGCGAATGATCGATGACTTGCTGGATCTAGCTCGGCTCGACACCGGCGGTCTGCGTCTGCGCGTCGCTGAGGTAGAGCTGAAGGAACTAGCTGAAAGGGTTGTGGAGGCAGCAGCACCCGCCGCTGCCAATGGCGGGATCTCGCTGACGTTTGAAGCAGACAACTCAAACCCAGAGGTGTATGGCGATCCGCATCGCCTGGAGATCATCATCACTAATCTGGTCGGCAATGCGCTTAAGTTTACGCCATCGGGTGGTTCGGTGTGCGTGCGTTTCGAGTCTACGGAAAGCAGCGTGAGCGTGAGCGTGGCCGACACGGGTCCCGGCATCTCGGAGGCCGACCAAGAACGTATTTTCGACCGGTTTTACCAGGTGGAAGGCTCCGAACGTCGAAAGCAAGGAGGCGCTGGGATTGGTTTGGCCTTGGCGCGAAAGCTTGCTGATCTTCACGGCGGCTCGCTTGAAGTTCGGAGCAAACTGGCCGAAGGCTCGGTTTTTGAACTCAAATTGCAAACGGGGCGGCGCCACTTTGACAAGGAGGTGGTTGAGCGTCGGAGAGTCCGGCTCGATGAGCATCCGGGGCGACGCGCAGAAGATCGCTCACTCTCAGAACCTGTGGCGGCACCGAAACCGATCGTCTTGGTGCCCGATCAGGAAACCATTCGACTGGACCGAGGGCGGCGCGCACGCGTGTTAGTCGCGGAGGACGAGGCGGATCTTCGTGATTTTATCGTATCGATATTAGACGCCGAATTTGACGTAATCGCCGTCGCGGACGGAGCTGAGGCCTTACGTCAGGTTCAGAAAGAAAGGCCGGATCTGGTCCTTACGGATGTCATGATGCCTGGCACGAGCGGCATTGATCTGTGTCGCTCGATCAAGGGCGAGCCCACACTCAAGGCAACGCCCGTGATCCTTCTGACAGCGCGTGCAGGTGCTGACTCCACGCTGGAAGGGTATTCCGCCGGTGCGGACGATTTCGTGACCAAGCCGTTCCATCCGCGCGTTCTCACTGCGCGAATCAAAGCCCAGCTCAAATTGCGATCGATGGGCCTCCAGCTCGCCGACCAGGCCCGACTCGCAACGGCGGGCACGTTGGCTGCGGGGATCGCGCACGAGGTCAAGAATCCGCTGAACGCCGTGCTCAACGCCGCTCGGGTCCTGAGCCGCTCGGAACCGGGTCCGGAGTTGCAGAGGAAACTCCTAGCTGTGGCACACGATGGCGCGCAGCGCATCGCCGACATTATCGCGACCCTGGAAGAACATGTCCGCCCGGCTGACGGCCTCGGTGCCAGCGCGTGCGACGTCAACCAGGGGATCGAAAGTGCGCTTAGGCTGCTGGAGCACAAGCTCGGTTCGATTGCGGTCAGGTACACACGCAACACCCGCCGCCCGGTCCTCGCAAAGGCGCGGGAACTCAACCAAGTCTTTCTTAATCTCTTGGATAACGCTGCCCGTGCGGCTCCTTCGGGCATCTGGATTCAGACCAGTGACGTGGCGGGGGATGTCTTGATTTCTGTCGGCGACGACGGAAGTGGCGTGCCGGCCGAAGCCGTGGACATGATTTTCGAGCCATTTTTCACCACCCGCGACGTGGGAGAAGGCACGGGGCTCGGCTTGTATTTGTGCCGACGCATCGTGAGTGACTACGGCGGGAGCATTCGCTATCACGCACGGCCAAGTGGCGGTGCGACGTTTGTCATACAGATGCCAGCGCTAACGGATTCGGGGTGAGGAGCCGGATTGATCGATGGATTGAGAATTGGGTAGCGCTTTCGTAAGTTCGGGCGTTATCTTTTAGGAAGGCGAGCTTTTAGTAGCCCGAGGAGCGGGAGATGACGGCCAGCATTCTGTTTGTAGATGACGATGAGGGAAATCTTGTTGTTTGCCAGGCGGTGTGCTCGGTGCCGTTTCGGGTTCTGACAGCTAAGAATGCAGATGACGCGTTGGTGCTGCTCGGTACCGAGGAAATAGGTGTGGTTGTCGCCGACCAACGCATGCCCGGAAAAACAGGCGTTGCCCTCTTGGAGAAAGTCCAAAGCGAATATCCGGACGTGGTGCGCATCCTGATTACGGCTTATTCCGATCTCTCGGCAGCGATTGACGCCATCAACCGCGGCAAGGTCCATCGCTACCTAAAAAAACCGTGGGAGCCCGAAGAGCTCCGAGCTGAACTCAAAAATGCCCTAGAAGTCTACGAGACGTCCAAGAAATTGAGCGCGCTTGAGCTTCGGCTTCGCGAGACGGAGCGCGTCTATGCACTCGGTGTGGTGGCTGCCGGAATCGGACATGAGCTGCGCAACCCCGCCAGTTGGATTCGAGATAACGTCGTGAGCGCACGCGCTGAGCTCGCGCTGCTTGAGCCTTTGGTTCCTGATGAAGCCAAGGCTCGTGGACACATCAAAGAGCTAGCAGACAGCTTGGATGATGCGCACGCTGGCATCTTGCGCGTGCTGGACATCGTACAGGGCATTGAGCTGCCCTTGCGTGCCAGCGGCGCACTGACCGAGCCAGTTGACTTGAGCGATGTGCTGCGACTGACATTAAGGTTGGTGCGAGCTGAAATAAAGCGCTCTGCGGAGCTTGAGCTTGACGCAACGGCCGCTCCGCGCGTCTTGGGCTCCAGCACCAAGATAGGTCAAGTGATTCTCAACTTGCTCGTCAATGCACTGCAGGCCGTGGCTGAGACGCCACGCAATCGCCGGACGATCCGGGTCTCTTTGAAAAGTGATGGGCCCTGGGCTTGCCTGGAGGTGGCCGACAGTGGCCCCGGCATTCCGTTGGCCGAGCAAGCCCGCATTTTTGACCCTTTCTATACCACCAAGACCAATACGGGCTCTGGGCTCGGGCTCGCCATCTCGCGCGAAATCGCGAATGAGCTAAACGGCAAGCTCGAGGTCGCGACCGATCAGAAGCTTGGCGGCGCGCTGTTCACGCTTCGCCTCCCGGCGCTGTAGAGGATTTAACTTCGTCTATCCCGAGGATCTGGCTAAGGCTACTGAAGCTCAAAACGATTTCGCCACGCCGAGCGCCGTTCCTAACGAAATCTCAGTTCGGTCATCGACCGACCAAAACGCCGGTATCGCATCTAGGCTGAGCGCCCAATCATCCGCTAGCTCATAGCCGAGTCCCAGACTGCTTCGCAGATAGGGGCCGTTCTTTGGTAGGTATCCAACGCCGAAACGGATAGGCAACTTCAGGTTTCCTGAAAATGGTGCTTCGTAGCTGAGGAGAGCGTAGAGCAACACGTTGTGCACCCTCTCGCCGGCTGCCCCTTTGAGATTGGCGTAGCCCAAGTACGGTCCGAGGCTCCATTCGGGAGTGAATCGGGTGTCGAGCCTTACCCCCAGAAGGCCCGTAAAAAAAGGCCCTGAGCCCACTCCGAAGGCCGGCTCCGCTTGCACGGTGAGTCGATAGAAAGGTGCGGGCGCGGGCGCTGGCTGGGCAACAGCGGGCACCTCGGAGGGTGGGATGGGCGACAGGTTGGCCAGGAACAGCGTAGCGATGGCGAGGTTCATCATGGCGTACTCGGGATTTTTGTGGGGGCAGTGTGGGAAATGAAACGCTCTACGGCGGCTATCAAGAGTTCCGCGTAGGCGCTGTTGTGAGCATCAAAGGCAGGGTCTTCGAAAATTAACGAGAGATTGTAGCGCGCACGATCTCGGGGCGAAGTGCGGGAAAAAACGCGGGGTTGTCGTCCGTGCTGGGACCACGCCTCGAAACCAAGCGCCGCCCAAGCTGTCTCGGCACGTCGGCGAAGATCCGATGCGCCCAGCGGGGCGGTGTGGCAAAGCTGGCATTGTTCGCGACTTGCCGTGAAGCTGTGATCGGCTCCGTGCTTGACACCCCGGCTGTCCCCCCCGTGACAGAGCAAGCAGCCTTGCCCCTGATCTCGGTGAGCTGTGGGCCCCGCCAAAGGTTCGCCGGTGATGGGATCAAATCCGCCGCTACTCGCCCAAATCGAGGCCGCCGAGGCCGAAGGATACTCCGCACCCGAGCCCGCGCTGTGACACGAAACGCACACTTCGCTCGGGCCTAGACCCAGCGTAGGAAACCCTTCCGTTCTTACGGCACGCAAGAGGTGCGGGAGCTTGGAATCGGAGTGCACCGCGTGACACGTCACGCACGTAAGCCCACCCACGGAAACTTGAGACGGCGCGTCACGCAACGGCGTTTTTGGAGCTTGCGCGTGCAAAAAGCCTGGTGTGGTGTGGCAGCGTGCGCACGGAGCGCTTTGCATACGAGCCTCCGCTGGCGGCTTGGCCATCGCCGTTTCGCTCCAAGCTTGGTGATGCCCATATTGGGGGGGCGAATCGTGGCAGACCGCGCACACCTCGCTGCGCACAATGGCCCAACGCGCCTGAGCTTCGGGGATCGCTCCTGGACCATGACATGCCAAACATCCTACATGGCTGACACGCTCTAAGTCTCGTGGCAGCACGTCCGCACGCGTCAGCGCCGCTACACCGAAATTCAGCTCCCGTGTGATTTGCCCAAATCCGCCATCATCCAGCGCAATTTCACCTTGTGCGTGGCAGCCAATCGCACAGGCGCGTTCTGCCTCCGGGACAACATCGAACGCCTTTGCCATCGGATTCTTCTCAAAAGATTTCATGAGTTCGGTGTGACAACCTGCACGTCCGCAATCTAACGGCATCGTGTCAAGACGCCCTGCGTGAATGCGCAAATCCCGGCCGGCGTCGTCACGCAACTCAAAATTTCCCGGCATATCCGCGAGAAAACTCGAGAAACCATCACCCGCACCCAACTCGGCGTGGCTCCCGCGCGGACGTCTCAGCAGCTGCCAACCGACTCCACCCAACTGCAACGTGTGATTCACTGCGACGTTCGGTAAACCAGAGGCTCGAGCCGCTGCGCTGAGCGTTGTGGTGGCGCTCCCAAGTTCGTTTCCCGTTGGGCCGAGCAGCGTCGCACGCACACTGAGCTTCTGCTGGGTACTAGGGGAAATCGGCACAATCCCCCAAGGCAGCGCTACCCCCAGGACCGACTTTAGGCTTGGCATTCGGCCGTTCAACTCATTGCCCCACGCCTCAGTGAGCTCTCCGCTCGACAGGGAGCGCTGTTGCCAACGGATCCGGCTTCCCACGGGCGGGGCACAGTTGGATACAGCTTTCAACCTGAAGCTCTCACCAAAGCCAACCTCCGCGCGATCGGTCACAAGTTTCAGACGTGGCACCAACTCCGTATGCAGCACCCGCGGCACTGTACGAGCTGACGGCGGGTTCATCTTGACCGGGCACGCACCGACAGCTTGCACCGTCAGCTCCCGAGTCGCGTCTAGAACGTGGAGGCGCCACGTCTCATCGAACACCTGATAACCAACGACGCTCGCTTCGGGCGTCACCTCGAGTCGATCGGGGAGGTCCATGCCGTTAGCTCGGAGCAAGAGCCACCAACCGTTCGGTTCGGGAGGCGGCACCCAGCGAGCGATTTTCCCTGATATTTCAGCCGTCTTTCTTCCGAATGCGGGCGTACAGGCCCCGAAGCGACAGCTCTCCCCTGCCCCACAGTCTGTGTCCAACCAGCACTCCGCAACGGCGACCGCGGGCACACAAACCTCTGACGCGCACACGGCTCCCGAGGGGCAAACTGGCAGCTCTTTTCCACAGGGCGCCCCGAGACTGGTCGCCTGATTCACGCGAGTGCAGATCCGAGCCACATTCGGCAACGCTTCAAACCGACAATTCCAAAATTGGGCTCCGGCTGCGTCGGGATAGTCGGGGTCAAAACTGACACACAAACGTTCGAGCATGTTTCTGCGCTGCCCACACAACCAGGTCGCATCCGGCAGCGTGCGAGAGCTAACGGCAGAATCGCCCGCATCGCGACACACCACCGCTCCATTCTGATCGGCACAGCTCCACTCCGCGGCATCGGGCAACCGCGGGTGCTTCTGCACGCAACTCGCACCCTGACACAAAAAACGCCCAACCCCCGCAAATCTGGGCAAACAGCGGCGTTCTTGGCCACCTCCCACGCAGCGCAGTTGCGGCGAATCCAAAAGCCAGGGCAGCGGGCGCGCCTCAGCAAGCGGCCCCTCCCCGCCAACCCTTCCCCAACACACTCTCACGCTACCGATATCCCGACACAGCCCAGAACGATCACGGCTCGGTGCGAGCAGCCCCCGAACAGATTCTCTCAGATTAACGCTTAGCACGGAAGCCCCCTTTTTTGATCGCGATTGACAGCCCATGAGCAAACAAGCCAATCCCGCGCTCAACGCCGCGAGCCGCCATCTCCTGCTCAAACACTTCGCGCGCGGCGCCGTGCCCACAACCCACCGAGCAACAGAAGGAACCCCAACGCGTCGGCTCGGGGAGCCCTCCCGAAAGCAACCGAGCAGCCTTGGAAGAACGGCGGCTTCACCGTCTTGGTGCAGACAACGCGATCGGCACTAGCAGAAACTTTGCCCGTGAGATCGCGAACCAGTGCCGCAAAACACACGTTTCCAAGGCTATCTTCGATACGTCGTGAGACTTCAACTTGCCCGTTCGAAGGGAAAGCACGAGTGAGCACAGGAACGGGCGATTCATTCGAGTTGGGCTTCGTTTGAAAGACCACCAACGACAGATCTTGGTTTGAGGTTTCGTCGCTCGGCTGGCTGAGCTTCAACTCAAACACAAATCGATCCTGCACCGTTTCCGCGCAGCCATCTTGATCACGCTGCAAACGGTAATTCACGCTCTCGATGCCGGAAAACTCGGGAGGCGCGTTATCGCTCTGATTGCCAACACTGAAATTCACCTTCAGGCTCTTGCCGCGGCTGGCGCTACCGATACCGCGGAGAGCTGGCCACTCCACGACGTACTGCATACCAGGTTTCAGGAATCCCGCCGGATCCAACGAGAGCAGGCCTTCGCTCGGGTTGAAGGTACCGAGCGCTTCGCGGCGCTCCCCACCGATTTCTTCGAGCACGACCGGCTCGGCGTCGTATTCCGCAGAGGTGAAGTAGTGTGCGCTCAAGATGGCGTTCAGCGGTACACCCACGGACCCATACGTCGGGAAAGCTTCCAACGCGTCGGGCTTCGCGCAACTCTGCGCGTGCACGGGCTCTGCGAGCAGCCCTGAAGCAACAGCGATAGCTCCCAGTACCAGGCTGCGGCCTAAGGCTTGCACATCACCTCGTCGCATCGCCCCACCATTTCGCCACTATCGCCATCGTGGTCGAGATCGTGCGAATCGAGGCAGCAATAACCATTATCAATGCAACATTGCTCAAGCTCGGGCGAATCCTGAAACCTGAGCGCCACGTCTCGGCATTCACGGGGAACCCGCTGCTCTTTGCAAGAGCTGAAGGCTTTTCCATCAGCGGCGCAGCTTTCAACGCCCCAATAGGTGCAAT
This sequence comes from Polyangiales bacterium, assembly GCA_038246305.1. Classification (GTDB taxonomy): domain Bacteria; phylum Myxococcota_A; class Polyangia; order Polyangiales; family Polyangiaceae; genus JBBRRP01. Next base: position 41,323 of record JBBRRP010000017.1, read on the forward strand.
ACGAAATCTGACACACTCGTTCGCTTCCAGGTAGACAGGTTTCGCAACGTTTGGGGCAATCACTCATCTTGCCAGCAACACAGTATTGAAAGCCGCCATCCGCACAGGCGAGCGCCGGAACATCGTCGACGCGACCATTGCAATCATCGTCCACACCGTTACAGGTTTCTTCTGACGGCACGCAAGGGATCCCCGGAGGAGTTAGGGCCGGCGAAGGGGTGGTAGTGGTCAGAGGAGGCGTTGGCGAAGAAGTTGCGGAGGTGGGCTGATCCGGCACGGAGCTTGCGACGCTACCCTCAGGCACATCAAACGGATCAAGTTGCGTCCTCCCGCAACCCGAACCTGGCAACGCCGCGGCCAAGAGGAGCGCGCTAGCAAGAAATTTAGAACGTAAAATCATACTGAAAACACCTGGGAGCGAGGCGCCGGCCACGGGTGCCGCCAGCTTAGCAGGCCCTTGCTGCATTTTGCGTGCTCCGCCAACGCGGCTCAAAACCTCGATAAAAACGCCTACTCCACGCACTGAGTGCGATGCCGTTGACGACCCGAGTGTCAACGGAAGGACACACTCCGGAGGCCCGCCTCCGCCAACTTCAGTACCCAAATCCCACTGTCAGGCCGACAAACGGCTGCCAGACAGACTTCGGGACACTGAGCTCGGGAGCGTACGGCAGATAAGCTGAACCCGTCTGCAAATCACCCACCAGCTCAAACGAATTGGACAGAGGATACACGGCGCGCAGGAAAAGCGAGCCCTCCGCACCCGCCGTCTCTGCCTGACGCGGGCCCGTTCCCCCAAACTTGAAGCCCGGATCATCGGCTGCCACCTGCAGCTCTGCCATGCCCGCACCGACTCCGTATTGGAACACAAGCGGCCCCGAGCGCAACGCAAACAACTGTAATTTCACGCGCAAGTGGGCCATTTCGGTGCCTGAATCATGGTGCCAGAGTCCGTTCCCCGTGCCACAACTCTCGACGGAAAGGGGTGCCCACGGTGTGCCCTCCATGCAGACTTCAGGCCGGCCATTGAGATTTGCGGACGAAGCGCCACCCCTCAAGTTGATGTACTGATGGGGCGTTGCGTGAGCGGCGTTCTTCGCTTCCCCACTATCCTGGGGTGCCTCGGGTGCCTCGGCAGCAATCGCGGGCAGCGCCAGGCTGAAAACCGCTAGACTGCTCGTCAAGCACACGACGGGATTCACGCGTAGCGCCGACACGGGCGCCATTCTACTCACGCGCGATGGGCCCTGGCAAACGCACAGGGTTTCGAGCGGTTTCCCCTTTTGGCATTGCCGCCACTCAGCACTGCTACTAGGTTCCCCGCGCGGCGAGTTCACCCAACGGTGGCGAATGATTGGCACGGAAGCCGCCTTGCGTTAGATGATCATGCCTCTGCCCCGCGGCCTCGGGCCCGCTTTTCTCATTCCCTGCTTGCTCTTCGGCTTCTGCCGGGGAGCGGCCGCAGCGCCAACGCCAACCGTCGAGCTTGGGCCAGATTCTACAGCTGAGCCGCCGGCACCGGCTGAGAGCGCACCGCCAGCTTCCGGTTACAGCGCTCCGATAACACCAGGTTACACCTACGTGCCGCCGATCCAGCTCAGAGCTGCCGACCCCGCAGCTCTGCCGAGCCCGGAGCTGCCGACCCCGCAGGCGCGCGAGCGCGCGGGCAATGCCCAGGTGGATCGCGTGATCCTCATGCCCACCGCCGAAACACATCCGCGCGGCACGCTCTTCTTCTCAAGTTATGAAATCATTCTGCTTCAGGCGGGCTATGCGCTGAGCGACGAGACGCAAATCAGCCTCACCCTGACTCCTCCCATTGGCAAGGATAAGGTCGTTCCCCTCGACGTCACCTTGAAAACGGTGGTGCTACGCCAGCCGCGAGTGCGGCTTGCTGCCTACGGCTCCGCGAGTGGCGTAGCAGGCTTGAAGGAAGGCACGGCACTTTTGGGGCGTGTGGGCGCCACCTTTCAGGGTTGTTTTGACCTCACGTGCGGTTCGAGCGTGAGCGTGGCTTCAACCTTGCTGTTGCTCGGCCCGGCCCTGATCTCCGCCGATGGAGTCGGGATGATCTTGAAGGTGAGTGACACCGTCGATTGGCTCTTCGAAGTTGATAGCCTGGTGCCGCTCGGGCGTGAGGCAGGGATCTACAACGGCATCAGTGGCGGCACGGGCGTGCGGCTTTCTGGGAAGCACCTTGGGCTCGATATAACCCTGCTGGCCCCGCTCGATCGAACCGCAAAGGGCATTGCCGTGGTGCCTTTCTTAGCCGGCACGTACCGGGAAAACTTGCTCGAATAGCCTACGTCCCTCACGAGCGTCAGGTCCGCGAAGGGCGGGGCCGCCCTGCGAGCTGCCCTTTTCGTTCCTTGGAAAGTAGTAAGCATGCTGACTACCTTGTGTTGGACTTTGAGGTAGAGGTCACGGACAAGCTTGGGAGCACTACGGCGTGTGCCGGACGCCTCACCTCAAAAACACCCCTTGCGCTTCCTACAGCGGGCACTTACTCCAAAGGCTCAGTTTGGAGGTTTTCTCGATGGACCCAGAATTTTGGAAAGCGCGCTGGCAAAATCAACAGATCGGCTTCCATGAAGGCAAGCCGAACGCGCTCCTCATTGAATTCGGTGAGAAGCTGTTGCCTAAGCCATCCACGATCGCTCCGAGCGTTTTGGTGCCACTGTGCGGGAAGGCTCAAGATCTGGTGTGGCTGAGCGATTGCGGCTTTGAGGTGACGGGCATCGAGTTGGTGGAGAGTGCCGCGCAGGCATTCTTCGAAGAAAACGCGCTCGGCTTCGAGCGGCAGAATTGGCACGGACAGGCAAGCCTGGTCGCAGGAAAGATTCGAATCGTCGTGGCCGATATCTTTGCACTCGACGCGCTGCCCAGCGGAACGTTTGATGCGGTCTACGACCGTGCGGCGTTGGTGGCACTAGAACCAGAGCTTCGAGAGCGCTACGTGGCGGAACTTCTCCGCTGGCTCAAGCCCGAAGGCCAACTCCTGGTTCTTGCGTTTGTTTACGATCAAACGAAAATGGCAGGTCCTCCTTTCAGCGTGACCGATGCTCAGCTGCTCGCTCTATTCGACGCGAGTGACCGTTTAGAGCTGCTGCGCGCGCAGGATATTCTTGACCAGGAACCTCGCTTCAAAGAACGTGGCCTTACGTCCCTGGTTGAAAAGGCCTGGTTGGTGAAACGGCGTGTTAAGAGCTAACGCTTTCAGCTTAAGCCCTGTTGAATTGAAGACGTTGGGGCTCAAGCCCTCTGTCTTTGCGGCGCTCCAACGACCTTGGCGCTGGGGGCCAACCGTCCCCGTGTTGGCGAGTCGTGCCCGAACGATGTTGGGTGAACTCGGCTGCGAGTTACCGGAGCTGATTTCAGGCGATCCCTCGAGCGATGGTGCCACCAAATGGCTCCTGGATCTCGGAGGCGAACGCATTGAAACGGTGCACATGCCCCGCGCCGTAGGCAATGGCAGGGTCACGCTTTGCATTTCGAGCCAAGTGGGTTGCGCGATGGGCTGCCGTTTCTGCGCCACGGCGAGCATGGGCTTTCGACGCCAGCTTTCAGCGGGCGAGATCGTCGCGCAGGTGTTGAGCGTGGTTCACGCTCTCGGCCCTCGGCACCCGGGTGATCTGACGCTGGTTTTTATGGGCATGGGCGAACCGCTGCACAATCTTCCGGAGGTCAGCAAGGCCATCGCCATCTTGTGTGACCCGCTCGGCATGGGCATGTCGCCACGCCGGATCACCGTGTCCACGTCGGGGTTGGTGCCCGAGATCGGTGAGCTCGGGCGCCTTCTGGTGAAGCCCCTCTTAGCCGTGAGCCTGAACGCCACCACGGATAAGATTCGCTCGGATTTGATGCCGATCGGGCGTCGTTACCCACTTGCCGAGCTTTCTCAGGCTCTCCACAATTTTCCGCTGCGGCGCCGCGAGCGCATCACACTGGAATACGTGTTGCTCGCCGGCGTCAACGATTCGGCGCAAGATGCCGCGCGCCTGGCAGCATTTGCCGAGCCGCTTTCGTGCCACATCAATCTGATCCCATTCAACGAACACCCCCACGCGCCGTTTCGTGCTCCCAGTGAGGAACGCACCGACGAGTTTTTTCGGGCGGTGGTTTCTGCCGGCACCACGCTCGTCACGGTTCGACACTCCCGCGGGCGTGATGTTCAGGCGGCCTGCGGACAATTGGTCCAGCTGCAGCCTGCCCCGAAGCGAACTCGGTCCCCGCAGCCCACTCCGATGCGCGTGCCTGATCTGGAAGTCGAAGACTGGTTAGAATCCAACGAGTGATCTTGTCCGCCGGAACGATCGGGCGTGTTCTCACCTGCTTCGCTTACGGCTTCACGATCGAGTTGGTGTCCAGGGCGATCGCCGTGATGCGCGCCAGTGCCCGCCCGTTGAGCGTCGCGCCAGTTTCTAGCGTGATCGCTTGGTCCGCCATGATGGTGCCTTCGAAAACGCTCGTGGTGCCGAGCGTGGCGGAGGTCCCGACCTGCCAGAAGATGTTCGCGGCGTCTGCGCCGTTGGTGAGAAGGACTTTGCGTGCGGCGGTCGTGGTCAACGTGGAGGCAATTTGAAAGATGAAGATGGCGTTGCCGTCACCTTCGGCGTCCAAGGTGAGATCGCCGGACGACACCGCAAGAGAGCCGGTGGATTTGTAAAGGCCCGGAGTGAGCGTTTGGCCGCCGAGGTTACCCGCCACGGTGACTGGGCACAGCGTGCGGCCTGCAGCATCATTGTACGCGATGGTGAGCGCCGCGATGCCCTGTGCGGCGGTCGGATCGCCAGCATGGATAGCGCCGACGATGACGCCCGGCGGGAAACCGGCGATGGCCGTGCCAGGGCTAACTCCCATGTCTCCTTGGATCATGGTGAGGCCCGTGTTCGTGACCGTGGAGCCAGCAAGGACCGCGAAGCCCGAAGCCGCGCCAAGCACGATCGGAGCCTGGCTGCAGGCGCCCGTGCTGAACGTCCAGGTTTGATTGGCTGCGAGCGGAGCGCCACCCAAGTCGGTAGCGCCCGTGGTAACGGTGGCCGTGTAAGTGAGCCCAATTCCGAGCGGGGAGAGCGGAGTGAACGTTGCGGTGTTGGTGAGGACGTTGAGCGTAACAACTCCGGTTACATCCACCAACCCCTGCTTCACGGTGAAGGTCAGGTTGTTGATCGTTGTCGGATCCATGGCCGCGCTGAAGGTGGCAGTCGGCTTGCTGTTGACCGAGACGTTGGTCGCCAAATCGATCGGCCTCGTGGACAAGATCATTGGAGCCGCCGCGGTGGGCGCCGTAGTGAACGACCAGCTGAAGTCCGCCGCGAGCGGAGTGCCCCCCGTGTCTTTGGCGCCCGTCGTGATGGTGGCGGTGTAGATGAGCCCGACCGCGAGCGGCGCCGAGGGTGTGAAGATCGCCGTGTTGGTCCCGCCGTTAAGAGCGACGGTGCCAACAACTGGGGTCACCCCCTGCTTGACAGTGAACGTCGTCGCCGTGATCGTCGCCGAGTCCATAGCCTTGCTGAACGTGGCCATCACCTTGCTGTTGATCGGAACGTTGATACCAAGATGGGCCGGGCTGGTGTTAGTGACGGCCGGCGCGGCGAGTGACGTGAACGTCCAGGTGTAGTTGGCCGCGAGCGCGGTCCCACCCAGATCTTTGGCCTCGGTGCTGATAGTGGCCGTGTAGACGAGTCCGAGCGCAAGTGACGCCGCGGGCGTGAAGGTCGCCGTGTTGGTCGCGTCGTTAAGCGTAACGACGCCTGCAACCGAGGTCACCCCCTGCTTGACAGTGAACGTCGTCGCCGTGAGCGTCGTCGCATCCATAGCCTTGCTGAACGTGGCCGTCACCTTGCTGTTGCTCGGCACGTTGGTCGCGAGATTGACCGGGCTGGTCGCGGTGACCATCGGAGCCGCGCTGTTCGCCGCACTCGTGAACGTCCAGGTGAAGTTGGCCGCAAGCGCGGTCCCACCCAGATCTTTGGCCCCGGTGGTGATCGTGGCCGTGTAGACGAGACCAAGCCCAAGCGGCGCCGCGGGCGTGAAGGTCGCCGTGTTGGTCGCACCGTTGAGGGTCACTGCGCCTGCAACAGCGGTGACTCCTTGTTTGATCGTGAACGTCGTCGCCGTGAGCGTCCCCGCGTCCATCGCCTTGCTGAATGTCGCCGACACCTTGCTGTTAATCGGCACGTTGGTCGCGAGATCGACTGGGCTGGTCGCGGTGACCGTCGGAGCCGCGCCGTTCGCCGCACTCGTGAACGTCCAGGTGAAGTTGGCTGCTAGCGCGGTCCCACCCAGATCTTTAGCCCCGGTGGTGATCATGGCCGTGTAGACGAGACCAAGCCCGAACGGCGCCGTCGGCGTAAAGATCGCAGTGTTGGTCGCGTTGTTAAGGGTCACGACGCCCGCAATAGCGGTGACTCCCTGTTTGACCGTGAACGTCGTCGCCGTGAGCGTAGCCGCGTCCATAGCCATGCTGAATGTGGCCGTCACCTTGCTGTTGATCGGCACGTTGGTGGCGAGATCGACCGGGCTGGTCGCGGTGACCATCGGAGCCGCGCTGTTCGCGGCAGTTGTGAACGTCCAGGTGAAGTCGGCCGCGAGCGCGGTTCCACCCAGGTCTTTGGCCTCGGTGCTAATAGTGGCCGTGTAAACCCGGCCGAAGGTGAGCGGCACAGTGGGCGTAAAAGTCGCCGTGTTGGTCGCAACATTGAGCGTGAGTGCACCCGCAATGCTGATGACTCCTTGTTTTACCGTGAAGGTCGTCTCCGTGAGCGACGACGGATCCATGGCCTTGCTAAACGTGGCCATCACCTTGCTGTTGATCGGGACGTCGACCCCAAGATTTGCCGGGCTGATCGCGGTGACCATCGGAGCTGCGCTGTTTGCTGCAGTCGTGAACGTCCAAACGAAGTTGGCCGCGAGCGCGGTTCCACCCAGATCTTTGGCGTCGGCGGTGAGGGTCGCGGTGTAGACGAGCCCGAGAGCGAGCGGCAGAGTGGGCGTGAACGTCGCCGTATTCGTCGCACCGTTGAGGGTCACGGTGCCTGCAACAGCGGTGACTCCTTGTTTTACCGTGAAGGTCGTCGTGGTGAGCGTCGCCGGATCCATGGCCTTGCTGAACGTGGCCGTCACCTTGCTGTTGCTCGGGACGTCGACCCCAAGATTTGCCGGGCTGGCAATCGTGATCATCGGAGGCTCGTTGTTCGGCGCCGTGGTGAACGTCCAGGTGAAGGTGGCCGCGAGCGCGGTCCCACCCGCATCCTTCGCCGCGGTGCTGATCGTGGCCGTGTAAACCAGGCCGAGGGTGAGCGGCGCGGTGGGCTTAAAGGTCGCCGTGTTGGTCGCAACATTGAGCGTCACTGCGCCCGCAACGCTGTTGCCTCCTTGTTTTACCGTGAAGGTCGTCGTCGTGAGCGACGCGGGATCCATCGCTTCACTGAACGTGGCGCTGACCTCGCTGTTGATCGGGACGTCGACCGCCAGATTGACCGGGCTGGTCGCGGTGACCGTGGGAGCCGCGCTGACCAGAGCAGTGGTGAAAGTCCAAACGAAGTTGGCCGCGAGCGCGGTTCCGCTTAGATCTTTGGCGCCGGTGGTGAGGGTCGCGGTGTAGACGAGCCCGAGCTCAAGCGGCAGAGTGGGCGTGAATGCCGCCGTATTGGTCGCGCCGTCGAGGGTCACCGTGCCGGCGACGGCCTTGCCCGCCTGCTGCACGCTGAACGTGAGCGCCGTGATCGTTGTTGCGTCCATCGCCCTGCTGAACGTCGCAGTGAGCGCCGTACTGTCCGGTACGTCGATCGCCTTATCGAGCGGTGTCGTGGCGATCACGGTCGGCGCAGCGACCGTGTCGTCTTTGGTAGTGAAGGTCCAGGTGTTGTCTGAAGCCAGCGATAAACCCGATCCCCCCTTAGCGCCCGCGGTGACCGTCGCGGCGTAAACCAGACCCGGCATGAGGGGTGCGTCCGGCGTAAATGACGCGGTTTTCGTCGCCGCATCGAATGTCACGGCACCCGGAATGCTCGCCCCGCCTTGCTTTAGCACGAACGTCGTCGTGTTGATGGACGCCGCGCCCATTGCCTGATTGAAGGTGGCCGTAACGATCGCGTTGAGCTCGACACCGGTCGCATTGTTCATCGGCCGCATGGCGATGATCGTCGGTCGCACTGCGCCTGCGTCCTCCGCGCCGAACTCGACCATTTGTCGCCCGCAGGCCGATAAGCAAAGCATAGCCAGGAATAAGAGGCCTTGTTTAAAGTAACTCATTTAGCGCTCCCAGCAGTCGTAGTCGTAGTTTTGAGCATGAATTCGACGCGGCGGTTCTTCTCACGTCCCGCTGTGGTCTTATTGGTTTCGAGCGGCACGGTGGAGGCGAAGCCCTTGGAGGTGATGCGGTCACTCGCAATACCGTGCGCCGTTACGTATTCCGCCACCGCTGCGGCGCGTTGCTCGGACAGCGTCTGATTGTGCTCGGCGCTTCCGGTCCCATCAGTGTGCCCTTCCACTTGCACCTGAAAGTCCTTGTTTTCAGTGAGCACTTTCACAACTTGGTCGAGCAGCCCAAAGGATACCGGTTTGATCTTAGCCTTGTCGAACGCGAAGAAGATTTTCTCTTTCAGTTCGATCCTATCGGAGCCAACGACGACCTTTTCGTATTTCGGGCAACCCCAGGTCTCGGCTGTGCCCGGCACGTCAGGGCAGCGATCGACCGAGTCCGGCACGCCGTCCTTGTCGCGATCGGCGCAGAAGGGAACGTCCTTGGGCACGATCACTTCTTTCGTGACGATGACCTCCTTCGTAACGGTCGGGCCGGGCGTGAGCACTGCCGCGCCGGGCGTAAGCACTTCCACCCGCTCGGGCCCGCGGCGAATACCCGTGCCGGCTTCGAAGCTCAGACCCACGATCAAAATCCTGGCGTCGCGATTATCGAATCCAGCACGATTCGGCTGCAAAGTCTGCATGTAGCGGGCGAACGGCCCGAGCCAAAAATTGCGTTCCCTGCCGATCGGCGCGGCGAAGCCGAGTGCGGCGTCGAAGCCCGGGCGATTCAGCGTGCCGGTCCGCATGTAGAACATGTCGGCGTCAATCCACGGAGAGATTCCGGACGAGCTCTCACGATCGTGAGGTCGCTTGATCCGGATGCCACCACCGAGAGCCCAAACGACTCCCGACTCCGCGCCAGATTTCGTGGCAGGCAGCATCGTGAACGACGCAGCGGGACCGATATCGAAATACGGGCCGAGGCCGAACAGCGCCTTCATCGACTCCGAGCCGCCAAGATCGTAGATCCGCGATTGAGGAGGGCTCAGCGGAACTGCGAGCCCAGGCTCAATTTTCAGGCTGAAATCTTGAGCCTGAGCCGCCGCCGGTAAGAAAGTGGCTATCAGCGTGAGACAGGTCGGGAGAACCGACATAGCTAATACATGACGCCCTGATATCAATTTTCGAAGCATAAATAAGCCGATCCTAAGTTTCCGGGCCCCGCTATTTCGGCAGCGCCGGAGCACTATTTGGGCCAACTTGGCGTCGCGAGCAATTTCCAGTACTTGCAAGTCTCGGCAACTGGCTCACTGGTAAGTTCGACTGTGGCGAGTGATCCCGCTGTGACAAAAATGCCAGAGCCCATGAATCGTTTTGATGTTCACGCTGCGCCCCACAACAGATGCCTTCGGCGCCACGTCAAGTCGTAACCGGTCAGCCGGAAGGGGTACTGGCCTTCGCCTCCAGCCGCGCCAACTCGCCTGAGGCGCTTTTCACGCGAAAAACAACGGCATCGGGCTCGTAGGTTTCTTCCAGTACATTGCACGACTCGTAGATCTCTCCGCGCAGCTGCTGCCGATCGTAGGGCACACGGAGCAACCCTTCGACGAGAGATTCGGCGAAAATATCGATGACTAGTTGGCGCAGGCGGGCCACATCTTCGGGGCGCCGCGCGGACATGACGATCGCCTCAGGATACTCGGCGAGCAGCTTTTGCGTCGCAACTGCTTCGGTTTCTGCATCCCCCACCCGATCGATCTTGTTGAGCACCAAGATACGGCGCACTACGCCGGCCCCAATATCTTCGAGAACTTCGGCAGTGACATCCAACTGACGGACGAACCCGGGGTCCGAAGCGTCCACAACGTGCAGCAGCAAGGAGGCCTCCGTGGCCTCATCCAGCGTGGTCTTGAAGGAGGTGACCAAACCGTGGGGTAAATGGTTAATAAAGCCGACCGTGTCAGACACCAGGATCTTTGGTTTTGTCGCAGGATACAGCGCGCGTACCGTGGTGTCCAAGGTGGCGAAGAGCTTATCGGCGACGTACGCATCGTTACCGGTTAACGCGCGCATCAACGTAGATTTACCCGCGTTCGTGTAACCCACCAGCGCCACACGGTTCAGCGCTTGGCGGCGCGCGCGCTGCGTTCGGTGCTCTTGTTCGAGTCCGGATAATTCTTGGGTTAGTTCCGCGATTCGATCGCGAATTTTACGCCGATCCAGCTCGACTCCGGATTCACCGGCGCCTTTGGCCCCAATCCCGCCACGCGCGCGATCGGTACCCTTACTGAGCGCCCGCAAGCGCGGAGCCATATATTCCAGCCGCACAATTTCTACCTGAGCTTTCGCCGCACGAGAACGCGCGTGCCGGTGAAAGATTTCCAAGATCACAGCGGTGCGATCCATGACGCGCGCTCCGCATGCCGTTTCCACGTGGTCGGCTTGAGAAGGAGACACTTCGTGGTCCAAGAGCACGACGCCGGCGTGATGCTCTTCAACGGCTTCCGTGAGCTCCGCCAGCTTCCCGCTACCGAGGTAGGTGCCTGGATGGAAGCCCTCGCGATTCTGCGTGATGGTCGCTGCTACGCGCAAACCCAGGGTGTATGCCAAGCGGCCCAATTCGGAGACGGATTCCGCGAACTCTTCTTCGCTCACTTCCTGCGTCTTCACTGCTGCGAGAATCGCCACAGCGGGATCGAGTTCGGGCTCGCTTTCGAGGCCTTCAGCAAATCCAGGCAGCTTTCTCTTGTCGTTCGGGGCCATGCCCTCACCTTAGCGCACGGCCGGAGGGGTTCCGCTAGCGCATTTCTCGCCCGAATTGCCCGGCATCAGCGGCGCGTGAGGTCATTTTTTCCGCCTAAGCGCTTCCACACTGCATTTGCCCAGGCATAGCTGGCCGCCCACGTCGGGTGCCGCCCGTCTGCCTGCCGCTCAAAGCTAAGCCTCTCGGAAGCGAAATACCCGCAAGGGGCCACAGCCGCTGAAAGCGCCTCCACAAATCCGAGGCCTTTGGCCCACGCAGGCGGCCCGATCCAGAGGCAGGGTCGAGCGCCGATACCTGCAACGATCCTTCGAGCGGCCGCGATATGCGCGGCAAGATCTTCGCGCACAAAGATCTCATTCGAACCCAGCGAGATCAATACCAGATCCGGATCGAGCCTCTTGATGCCATCAGCCAGGCGTGGATCCTCGGCCCAGCTGAGCGTGGTGGAAGAGGCCGTACTGATGGACTCATAGTGACCCTTCACTGCGAGCGCTGTTCGCAAATAATTAGCTACCAGCGGCACCATGGAATCTCCCAGATGGAGCACGCGCACCGCCCGGTTGCCTTCCTCGAGCGGCGAAACCTTCGGAACTGAAATGCCTGCTTGCCCTCCAGGAAAACTCGCCCCATTGAGCGCTGCGGAAGGTGCCGCCTGCGCGGCCGGATTGCCCGAACTGCCCGGTGGAGCCGGCTGAGCTGATTGACACGCCCCGCAGAACAGCAGAACGGCAAAATAGAGCGGGGTGAGATGCACTGGGGTGCGGACTATCAGAAAAGTCCGCTCAGGGGCATTGCTTGCGGGTCGCACATCACAGGTCGCACATCACATGTAGGGTCTCCAGATCATGCACAACATCCCATGGACTCTCTCGCGGGCTTGCTGCCAAACTTAAGCGCAAGTCACCAATGGCGCAGAAGTGGTCACTTGTGGGAGCCCAGTTTGCTCGACAGCCTGGGCCTAGGCCAGTAGAGTTCGGAGCAGTGGCCGGATTTTCCGTGCCCCGTTTAGGGAAGCCACACCATGCCGTTTGGGTAGGGTGATCGAATGACTCTCGAACTCCTTCCAGGCCTCGAAGTGGCCGACAGATTTCGATTGGAGCGTGAGCTCGGTCGCGGAGGAATGGGCTCAGTCTGGCTCGCTCGGCACACAGGCCTCGATATTCTGTGTGCGATCAAGTTTATCGATCAACAGGGTCGCGACAGTGCGGAGCTACGAGCCCGCTTCGAACGTGAGGCTCGCTCAGCAGCGCAGCTCAAGAGCCCGCACGTAGTCCAGATTCTGGACTACGGCGTTTGGCAAGAGCATCCCTATATCGCGATGGAGTATCTCGAAGGGGAGGATCTAGCCGCGCGCCTCGATACAGCGTGGGTGCTCACCCCAGAGCAAACCTGTCAAATCATCGGACAGGTTGCCAAAGCGCTCATGAAGGCCCACGCAGCCGGCATCGTGCACCGCGATCTCAAACCAGAAAACGTTTTTTTGGTGCGTGATGGTGATGAAGAAGTGGCCAAGGTGTTGGACTTTGGAATTGCCAAGAGTTCCAGCATGGCGATGGTCGATACCGGCACCAAAACGGGTTCTCTGCTTGGCACGCCGTACTACATGAGCCCAGAGCAAGCACGCGGGGTGAAATCGATTGATCATCGCTCGGATCTTTGGTCCCTCGCCGTGATCGTCTATCAATGCGTCACCGGGCAGCTGCCGTTTGAGAGCGAAGGGCTCGGGGACGTACTGGCCAAGATCATGTACGAACCACTTCCGGTGCCGTCTGAAGTGAAGCCCGACGTGCCCAAAGCGTTCGATGAGTGGTGGAAGCGCGGGTCCTCCCGCAGGGCTGAGGAGCGTTTTCAGAGCGCGAAAGAGCTTTCCGAAGAGCTTGCGATCGCGCTCGGAGTGGCAGGGGCCGCTCCAGGTATCGAACAGACCAGTTGGGGTACCATCCGCACGTCGCTCGTTGATTCGGACTCTGCGCTCAGCCTGAGCGGCACCGTTCGCGTCGATGTAGCTGCTGCCGCACGCGGTGCCGCTGAACACGGGTCCCCCCCCGCTGGGGATACGGCAAGCCCGCTCATCACCACGGTCAGTGGGTCCAATCCCCCGCCGCGCACCAACTTTCGGTTTATAGCAGCCGTTGGAGTTGCTGCGCTAGCCATGCTGGTGCTGGGTATTTTCGCGCTCACAGGTTCTGGTTCCGGTGCTCCGAGCTCCCCAAGCGTCGCTCAAAGTTCGCCGCCCAAGAGTCTCAAGCCTGCGCTCGGAGCACGTCCTGCTGCGGAAGCCTCCGCACCAGTCGGAGAAGAGTCAGCGGCCGCGGTCCCGCTCCCCGCCCCCACTGCGCGCCTTCCAGGGGAAAGCAGCAAGCCGCACCCCCAAAAGACCTTGGTCGGCAAACCTCCGTCAACCAGCCCCGCTGCTCCGCGCAGAGTCAAAAACCAAGCAACCAAGCCGGGTGAAAAGAAGCCCGTGGACTTCGGAATTTGAACACTATGTTGTCCCATTTATTTCGCTCAATAAAACCTGCGTGGGCGTTGAGTGCGCTCTCCCTTCTTTTGTTAACGCCCCACCCGGCAGGCGCCCAATCTGCCGCGGACAGAACCACAGCCCGTTCATTGGCCCAAGAAGCTCAAGCCGCCTTCGATAGGGGAGATTTTGGCACCGCTGAAGATCGGTTTGCGCGCGCCGAAGCGCTGGTGCATGCGCCCACGCTGCTGTTAGCACTCGCGCGTGCCCAGATGAAGCTGGGAAAGCTGGTCCAAGCCTACGAAAATTATCAGCGAATTGTCCGCGAAGCGATTCCAGCGGGCTCGCCGGATGTATTTAAGGACGCTCAAAGCCTTGCTCAGGGCGAGTCAGATGCCGTGCTGCCTCGACTCGGTTGGGTCACCCTGGTGGTTCGCGGTGCTGCCGATCCGCGTGTGGTGCTGGAGGATGGAACCATCATTCCGAAGCCCGCGCTGGGCGTGAAACGCGCAGTCAACCCTGGGGATCATCAAGTGACAGCAAGCGCTCCCGGGTTTCGCGCGGAGAAGACCGAGTTTCGAATTGGTGAGGGCCAAGCGATCGCAGTAACCCTCTCTCTCGAAGTGGATCCTAACGGGCCGCCGCCCGGTGGCCCTTCCGGGTTACCACCTTCAATCTGGCAGGCTGCGGGAGATACGCGGGCAGATTCCAAAAGGTCTGCTCAGAAAACTTGGGGCTATGTTGGTTTGGGTGTTGGGGCAGCAGGGTTACTCACTGGCGGCGTCACGGGTGCGTTAGCCATGAGTCGCCACAGTGCGCTTCAGGCAAAGTGCGCAGCTGGCCAATGCCCACCCGACCAACAATCCGCCATTGATAGCTACCGAAGCATGGGCAATCTTTCAACGATCGCGTTCACCGTGGGCGCCGTTGGGGCAGCGGCGGGCCTGACCCTGTTGCTCACCGCCCCAGAAGAGTCACCCGCGCCGGGTGTTGCGAGCGTCACGCTGAAGCTGCGAGTGAGTCCGAATCAGCTGAGCCTTGCAGGCGTTTTCTAAGCGTTCGGGAGGTATTCACGCCTCTCACTATAGGGAGCCCTGTCGCCGGCCGTAGTTCCTTGGGAGCTGCATGAAGGCGCATCGATTCTGGGTTCTCCCCGTCCTGTTCCTCTCCGGGGCAACCTCGTGCACGAGCCTACTCGGCAATGATTTTGAAGTCGGAGAATCTGTGGTTGTAAACTGCAGCGGGATGCCCGACGTTTGCCAGAATGATCACGGAAACACGTCCTGCGTGGCTGGCACCTGCACACCTGTTTGTGCAGCAGGGTTTGACAGCTGCGATGCCAACTCAGTCAACGGCTGCGAAACCGATCTCTCCAGCACCATCGAACACTGTGGCAAATGTCACCGAGCGTGCGCCACGTCGCACACTCAGAGCGTGTGCAAGATCGCGGCTTGCGCGATCGTAGGCTGTGATGCCGGCTGGGAGGATTGCAACCAAACGGCAGCGGACGGCTGTGAAGCCAATCTTGCGGGAGATCTGGCGCACTGCGGCGCCTGTGAGATCCAGTGCGAAAACGCACACGGCAGCACCGCCTGTGTCGACAGCCAATGTGTCCCCACCTGCCGCCCAGGTTTCGCCAACTGCGACGGGAACCCAGCCAATGGTTGCGAAGCCGATCTAAATAACAGCGGCGCTCATTGCGGGCGCTGCAACAACGCCGTTCAGCCCGACCAAGTGTGCAGCAACGGGGCACCCGTGCTGGCGAGCTCATGCCCGGCCACTAATCGAGACTGCAACAAAGATCTTGCCTCCGATGGTTGTGAAACCAACGTTCAAAGTGATCGATTGCACTGTGGCTCTTGCGATATCAGTTGCAAAACGGGTGACTTTTGCGCAGCCGGGACGTGCAAGAGCTGTGTCTTTCTGCAAGAAGATTTCAGTGCTCAGGCCCCAGGCTGGCAGACTGAAGGGCCGTGGCAAGTCGGCAGTGCCAAAGCAGGCGGCGGCGGCCCGTGCACCAAGCCGGCTTTGCAGTGTGGCTCTCCCGATCCGGCGCTGGATCAATCTCCGACGGCAGACAATGGGCTGGCAGGCGTTGCGCTCGGTGCCAACTACGCGACAGCAGCGGCAGGCCCCTTCTACTTGACCAGTCCAGAGTTTGACCTGCGAGCTTCAGGAACTGTCAATCTGGTGTTTTGGCGCTGGCTTAATAGCGACGCCGCACCCTTCATTGTGAACTCGGTGGAGGCCTTTGATGGCGCCGCCTGGCAGGTAGTTTGGACCTCACCCACCGGGACCACGATGCCTTTTTTAGCGACTGAATGGACACGTGTGGAGTACGATCTCACGCCGTTCAAGAATGCGGATGACGCCAAGAATGCCGCATTTCGGGTGCGCTTTGGCTTTGCCGTGGGGCGCCCGGAGGCATTCCACTACGCGGGTTGGAATATTGACGACGTACGGGTTGAGCGGAGCGCTTGCGGGCTGTGAACCAGCGCCTAAACTCGAACGCATGAGCTTACGCGGCAAGACACTCTTCATCACTGGCGGCAGTCGCGGAATTGGTTTAGCTATTGCAGAGCGCGCCGCACGTGATGGAGCCAATGTCGCCATCGCGGCCAAAACCGAGACCCCCCACCCAAAGCTTGAGGGCACGGTTTTCTCCGCCGCCGCCAGAATTGAACAAGCCGGAGGCCAAGCACTCGCCTGCGTTTGTGACCTCCGTTTCGAGGAGCAGATCCAATCGGCCGTTGCTGCCTGCGTGCAACGCTTTGGAGGGATTGATATCCTGATTAACAACGCGAGCGCTATCAGCCTGACGCCCACACTGCAAACAGATGCCAAGCGTTACGATCTCATGCACCAAATCAACGCTCGAGGAACCTTCCTCGCGTCGAAAGCTTGCATTCCAGCACTGAGCCAAGCCGCGAACCCCCATATCCTGAACCTTTCGCCGCCGCTCTCGCTCAAGCCAGAATTCTTCGCACCGCATGTGGCCTACTCCGTCGCAAAATTCAACATGAGCCTGTACGCCCTCGGAATGGCAGAGGAGCTGCGCCCGCAAGGGATCGCGGTGAATTGCCTGTGGCCGGCGACAGTGATCGCAACCTCCGCCCTCAACCATCTGCCCGGCGGGGAAAGCTTGGCACTGCATTCGCGCCGCCCGGAAATCGTCGCTGATGCGGCCTACGAAATTATTACGTCCCCGAGTCGAGAGCACACCGGCCAGTTTCACATCGATGAGGTCATTCTGCGGGAGCGTGGCGTACGCGACTTTGAGCGCTACTCCGTAACACCCGGTGTGGTGTTGGCTCCTGATCTCTTCATGTGACAGGCGGGTGCGAAATGTGACAGGCTGGTGCGACGCGCAGCCCGGCAGCATGCGAAAAACAAGCCTGGAGCCTGGCATGATCTTCGCACCGTGGCGCTGCAAGCCGGGTCGGTCTATCTGATTCGCGCAAGTATTGCGGGAGTCCCATGCCAGAGCACTCAAACCACGTAGCCAGCGAAGCCACACTCAAGACCATCGACGCTTACTGGCGGGCGGCCAATTACCTCTCCGTGGGGCAAATCTATTTGAAAGAGAATCCGCTGCTGCGTGAGCCGCTCCAACTTGAGCACGTGAAACGGCGGCTATTGGGCCATTGGGGCACAACGCCTGGCCTCAATTTCATTTGGGCGCATCTGAATCGATTGATCGTGGAGCGCACGCTCAACCTGATTTATGTGTGCGGCCCGGGTCACGGCGGGCCTGGCGCCGTAGCTAACGCCTACTTGGAGCAAACGTACTCGGAGGTCTATCCCCACATTTCTCTCGACATACAGGGCCTCGCGCGGCTCTTCAAGCAGTTCTCATTTCCTGGAGGCATCCCGAGCCATGTGGCCCCGGAAACCCCGGGCTCGATTCACGAGGGCGGCGAGCTTGGCTATGCCCTCTCGCACGCCTTCGGCGCCGCGTTCGACAATCCGGAGCTTGTGGTTGCGTGTATCGTTGGCGATGGCGAAGCAGAAACGGGTCCGCTCGCGACGAGCTGGCACTCAAATAAGTTCCTGCACCCCGTACGTGACGGCATCGTGCTGCCGATCCTGCACTTAAACGGTTACAAAATTGCCGGGCCCACCGTCCTCGCTCGCCTCCCGCATGAGGAATTGCGAGAGCTGCTCTCCGGTTATGGCTACGAACCGTTCTTCGTCGAAGGTCACGAGCCGTTCGTCATGCACGCCCAAATGGCGGCAGCTCTCGACACCATCTTTGACCGTCTGCGCGAGATCCGCACAAAGGCGAAGGCTGAAGCCAACCCAAGTCGCCCCAAATGGCCCATGATTGTGCTCAGAAGTCCCAAAGGTTGGACAGGGCCAAAGCAAGTTGACGGCCACGATGTCGAGGGCACTTCTCATTCTCATCAGGTGCCATTTGCTAAGTTAGAAAAGCCTGAGCACCTGAAGTTGCTCGAAAGCTGGATGAAGAGCTATCGGCCCGAAGAGCTCTTCATGGAATCAGGCCGCCCCAGTGAGCTGGTCCTGAACGTCGCGCCCCGGGGGAATTCTCGCATGAGTGCCAATCCGCACACGAACGGAGGCAACCTATTGCGCGAGCTTGAATTGCCCGATTTTCGCGACTACGCCGTCACCGTTTCTCATCCCGGCGCCCAAGATGCCGAAGCCACCCGTGTTCAGGGCGCATTCATTCGGGACGTCATGCGCAACAACACGACGAACTTTCGCGTCTTCAGTCCGGACGAAACGGCCTCGAACCGCTGGGATCCTGTGTTCGAGGTCACTGATCGTGAATCGATGGCCAGCATTCTGCCCTCGGACGAAAACGTTGCACCGCTTGGGCGTGTGATGGAAATGCTGAGCGAACACCAGTGCCAAGGCTGGCTCGAAGGCTATCTTGTTACAGGCCGGCACGGATTTTTCTCCTGCTACGAGGCCTTCATCCACATCATCGATTCGATGTTCAACCAACACGCGAAATGGTTGAAGACGACGCGCTCCATCCCGTGGCGGCAGCCGATCGCGTCATTGAACTATTTGCTCACTTCCCACGTCTGGCGCCAGGATCACAACGGCTTCAGCCATCAAGATCCTGGGTTTATCGACCATGTCGTCACCAAGAAAGCTGAAGTGATCCGCGTCTACTTGCCGCCTGACGCGAACACACTCTTGTCTGTCACCGACCATTGTTTGCGCAGCAAGCAGTACGTGAACGTGATTGTCGCCGGTAAACAGCCGGCTCCCCAGTGGCTCAGTATTGAGGAAGCGATTGCGCATTCCGCTCAGGGCGTGAGCGTCTGGTCGTGGGCGAGCAACGAAGGGCCAAGCGGGCCAGATGTCGTGATCGCGAGCTGTGGGGACGTGCCAACGTTGGAAGCCCTCGCTGCCGTGGACATTCTGCGAACACTGGTTCCCGAACTTCATGTGCGGTTTGTTAACGTCATCGATCTGATGCGCCTCCAGCCTTCCGAAGAGCACCCACACGGGCTCAGCGCTAGTGAATTTGACGCTATTTTCACCTCTGATCGCCCCATTATTTTCGCCTTCCACGGCTACCCCACCCTGATTCATCGGCTCACGTACCGACGCACGAATCACCCCAATCTGCATGTGCGCGGCTATAAAGAAGAAGGCACTACGACAACGCCGTTTGACATGGCGGTGATGAACGATCTCGACCGCTTCCACTTAGTGATCGACGTTGCCAATCGAGTACCGAGTCTACGTGAGAAGCGGCCTCAGCTGATCGAGAAGATGCAGCGGAAGCTCAAGGCACATTCGGTGTACATCCGTGAACAGGGCGAAGACATGCCGGAGATCAAAGACTGGCGTTGGTCGAAAGCATGAGCTTTGCCGCTTCGCCCACGCCCATTCAACGCTTGTTGGTGGTCAACTGCGGCTCCAGCACGTTCAAGTGGTCGGTCTTGGATGCGGCAAGCGAAGCCACACTGGCGAAGGGTTCGAGCGCTCTTAACGAGGTCACTCGGGAATCACTCCCTGAGCGATTAGCAGGCGCCGAGGGGGTTGATGGCGTGGCGCACCGCATCGTCCACGGCGGCGCACGTTTTTCGGCTGCCGTGCAGGTGGATGACAGAGTGCGCGAGGCGCTAGAAGAGCTGCTCAACTTGGCACCGCTCCACATGGGTCCAGCGCTGAAAGCCCTCGACGTTTGTTGTGCGGCATTTCCAAAAATCCCGCAATTTGCGGCATTTGACACGGCCTTCCATCGCACGCTCTCCGAACACCGCCGCCAATACGCTCTGCCCAAAGCCTGGCGTGATCGCTGGCAGCTTCAGCGCTTTGGGTTTCACGGTTTGAGCGTGGAGTACTGCGTGCGCCGCACAGCAGAGATGCTGGGCGCCGTGCCGCGACGCCTACTCGTGTGCCATTTGGGGAGCGGCTGTTCGATCACAGCCGTGGAACAGGGTCGCTCCGTGGATACAACGATGGGATTCACACCGTTGGAAGGTCCTTTGATGGCCACACGCTCGGGCTCAATTGATCCGGGCTTGCTTCTCTGGTTGCTCCACTCGGGGCTCTCCATCGAGGAAGTGGAGGACGGCTTGTGGCATGCTTCGGGTCTGATTGGCCTCTCGGAGGGGGAGAGCGATTTGCGTGTGCTGCTTACCGCTCTAGATGCTGGCTCAGCTCCCGCCAAGCTCGCTTACGACGCTTTTCAAGCCTCGCTGGTCCGCTCTATCGGTGCCATGCTGGCCGTGCTCGGTGGTGTAGATGTAGTCGTGATGACGGCTGGTATGGGGGAGAATAGCTCGCGGTTGAGAGCCGATTTGTTGCGGCCGTTCGCTTTCGCGGGTGTGGTGATCGATGAAGCGGCGAATGCGTGCGCTACTGGCGATGCCAAGCTCTCTCCAAGTGGCGCTGCCGTGACGGTATTGGCGCTCCACACACGAGAAGATCTATCAATTCTGCGGGGTGTCAATGCCGCTCAGTGCCAGGCGGCGCGTCCCGATCTCGGCGCTTAGGGCAGCTTCACTTCAAGCTCTAGCGTTTGCAGGAAAAATGGCTGTCCCCAAGTGGCTACGGTTTCGCCGACTGACTCAATCGCGATTCTGGGCGTAGCGACGCCCAGCCGTGAATTCGCTCGCAAACGCCAGCTTTCACCCAAACGACCAAAAATTGAAAAATGCGAAAACAGCATGCCGGTCGTCAGCGCAGCCTTCCGCCCCTGAAAGCCCTCGCTGGCAACACCACGACCATCAAGCGTTGTGAACGCCAGCCCACCCCCGCCCCCCAACGCAACGCCAACCGCGGCCTCAGTCAGCGGTACTTCACAAAAAATCGCTGCCATACTGACGCTCATATCGATGGCTCCCGCGCGCACTTGGAGTTGCCGTGGAGCCACTGAAGTCAGCCCAAAGGCACCGATTCTGAGCGCGGGCACGGGCTGAACCAACACGGCGAGCCCGGCGTGAGGCATCAACGCCACGGTGCGCGAACGCTGACTCACGCTCTGACTCACACCAGGGCCCAAGCCAAACCAGACTTCA
>JBBRRP010000018.1:0-61984 GCA_038246305.1 Polyangiales bacterium
ACTATACCCAGCACGCCTAGAAATGCCAGGCAAACCTGGGGATGCGCTGCCATCGCGAAGGCTGCAAGCAACAGTGAACTAGAGGCTCTCTTCGACGTCAGAACCAACCCAGCGAGAACCGTGGCGAGAAGCGTTCCAAAGCTCTGGGCAAAGAGGCCCATCACGAAGAATGCGTCCATCCCCCCCACGAATCCGTTGAACGGTGCAATGAGACTCATCACGAGTGCACCCAAGCAAGCATGCAACGGGCGCACACCGAGGCGAAGCGCAAATCCAAAGACAGCGAACGGTGCCAAGATGACACTGGTTCCCCCAACGAGCATGGTTGCCTTCAAGCTCTCCATTCCGAGCGAGACGAGTGCCGACGCAATCAGCCATCCTAAAGGCGGATAATGATGGCCGACCGGAAAGCCAGCTTGGTACGCGTCCAGCCAACCCGTGCCGAGGCCAGACCTTGCGAGCTCAGCGATCACGTAGGCATGCGTGCGTGCATCTCCCTGGAGCATGACATGCTCTCGAAATAGCGGCATCAAATCGAGCGCCGTGACGTTTCCCGCCAGCACCACAAGTCCACAACTGAGTATCAAGAGCCGCTTGGGCTGACGTTCTATTTTAGCAACAGCAACTCCAGGTTCGCCGATCCGTCGCGCGAAAAACGTCGCCAGCAAGACCAGAAGCGAGATCAGCCCAAACAGCATCGGCTCAAGTAAAACACAGCGGAAGCGGTCCCTTATTGAACGGGAAACGATGCTGTGGGCGGTTTCACGGCGGGAGCAGCCGACGGGGCGGGCTCCCGAGAGGTGGGGTTCGACCTAGGTTCTCTTCGGGCGGTTGCTCGACTTTCGCGAGCTGCGCCTCGTGGTGCTGCCGCAGGTGCAGGCTTGGCCGTCATAGCAGGCTTCACCGCCACGGCTGTCGCCGGTTCGGGCTTGGCCACTTCTACAGGGGCGGGCTTCGGCAGCACCTCCGCGCTCACCGGCACGGCAGGTGGAACAGCCATTGCACTCGGCGAGCCCGCAGCCGGTGGTTCGCGTGTCAAAGCCTGCACCGATTGGACCGACGGGCGATCTAGATTGGGCTCAGCGCTTGGTGCATCGGACTGCGCGCGTGACGCGTTGAATGCGCTATAGATCGCAGAGCCGCCAATCCCCAAGAAAACCATCAGCACGAAAGTGACTACCTTAAAATTCCGAGCCCTACGCGCATCCATTTCGGGTGTGCGGATAAGCCGTGGCGGCTCTGGTTCAGTGAACGCATCGCTGAGCGTTCCCCCTGAACTCGATGGTGCTGGCCCTTCAGAATAGTGACCCACTTCACCGGCTACAAAGAATTCGTGATGCTCATCAGGCTCATGGTGCGAACCGGATGGAGGGCCCTTGATCGACCGCCCGAGGGCGAGCGCCGCTGGCGACGCCGGCAAGGTTTGCGATGGGTCGGCGACCCTTGGCAACTCGCGAACCGGCGCGAACGATTCCTCGAAATGCTCGGGCGAACCAGGCTCTTTTTCTCCAGCTCCTTCGTGGGCCACCATCGAGGAATCACCATCCTCTCGACGAGACGGGAACGGGATCACCTTTCCTTCTTCGTGGCGGGCACCTCCTCGCGGTGAAGGTGTCACACCGAGCGCGCGCACAGAGCCGTGTTGATCGGAATCGGTTGAATCATCCATGAATGGAACGAGCGGCCCAAGACCACTGGCGGTTTGGCTGAGCCCGCGGCGCTCCGCGCCCGCCGCTTCCTGAAGCGAAGCTTGGGGTTGGTCGCTGGTAACCTGTAATTCAGCGGGAGTATTCGCTGGCGGGGCTACCCCGAACATGGTGACCCGCGTCGCCTCTAGCACGGGAACCATCATGTCAAAATCCGGGACCGCCCGCGGGCGATCGCTCGGGGTGGCTGGACCCGGAGGTGGATCGCTCCAGTGCTGAGCTGCAAGCTCCTTGCCTGAACTCGCTGCGTACTCGGCCAATGCCTCCAGCTTGGACTCGCTGGGCAGCCGTGCGGGAACCACTTCGTCGAACGGTGAGCGTTTATCGGGTGGAGGCAGGCTCTCACTGTGGTGGCTCGTCGGAACGATGTCTTCGTCCGCGCCCAAATGGTCAGCATCTTCCTTCACCACCAACAGGCCTTCGAAGAACAATTTGCTGACGGTTTGGAGTGTCGATAAATCCTCGAACGGCGACTCATCCACCACATCGAGCAACGTTCGCCTGCCGTCGAATAACTTGAGGATGGCATTCAGCTCATCTGGAATCTCGTTGAGACGTTCCATGAGCTGGTCGTAGGCGACTTCGAAAATCGCTAAAGCAGGCGGCAATTGCTCGGCAAGGCGGCCCCATTCATCCACCCGGCGCATCCCCTCCATCAACAAACCCTGTGTTGAGGTGGTGATGACCTCATCATTCGCCACAGGGCAAAATTCCACCTCGAAGGTGCCGACCGTCCAGAGCAACGCCCGGTACACGGCTTCTTCCCCGCGCAGACGCCCCATCACCGCGTCCACGACTCGGCCATCACGAAAATAAATGCGCGCCTCTCGCGGACCATCTGCAACCCGCGCCACCCCGCTCTTCCGACTCACTTCAAAGGTCTGAAGCAAATCGACAACACCCCTGTCCTCCAACGAGCCGCTCAGGCGAGTGCGCCGGCTATTCGGCATGGTGGTCGCCATGCTTTGTTGCGTCTTCCGCGCGAGCAGCAGTGTCACCCGAGCGATGAGCTCCCGCACAAAGATGGGCTTGGTGAGATAATCCTCCACCCCAAGCTCAAGCCCCCGCATCTTGTCCTCGATCGATTTTTCGCTGGTGAGAAAAACCACCGGAATAGTTGATAACTCGCGATTGTCTTTCAGCCTTTTGACGAACGCATAGCCGTCCGTGCCTGGCAGACGCGTGTCCGTGAGGATGAGATCAGGAACGGAGAATTCCACTTTCTCAAGCGCATCAGAGGCATTTTCGGCGGTCGTGACGCTATAGCCGGCCTTCTTCAAGCTCACCTCCAGCACACGTACGCTGCGGGGATCGGCGTCGACGAGGAGGAGCTGCTTTTTTGCCACGAGCTTAGACGCCTATCTTGCCCAAGGATCGACTAGCTCACCAGCGCCAAAGCGCGCTTTTTTAGTCAGGCGCTTCGGTGATTTCGCGGATTCTGGATGTGTGGGGGCAACCCTTGAGCCACTCTGACTTGGCTTTCGGCCTTCCGGATCCACCGCTTCGGGCTCCGTATTGTCCAGCTGCGGAGCCGATGAATTGGTTGAGGTCGGTGCTGAGGTGCTCGGCAACGCGGGCTTGGGCAAGGCCAGCTGGGGCAAACCCTGAGTGTCAGTCAGCGGTTTGGGGCCACCCCGGCCCCGCCACAGCCACACGCCAGTAGCTAGCACAAGGAGGCTGACCCCAAGCGCGATGCTTGCCCAAGTGGGCCAGCGCCGAGCAGGCTGCTCCACTTCGAACCCCTGAGTGATCGGTTCGAAAACGGGGGGAAGCTGACGCTGTGAAAGCGAGAGCCTTGCTCCGGCCGCACCAGCCACAACTTTGGGCAAGCCATTGGCACTCCAGGTGTCGCGAATTTGATCGATCTCCTCAACCAACGCTGCCATGGTTGGAAAACGCTTCGCGGGATCTTTTTCGAGACAACGCAGGGTAACGGCTTCCAGTTCGCCTAAGGTCGTGCTCTCGAGTATTTGGCTGGGCGGCACCGGTTGCATGTACATGTGCTTGGTCAAAACGCCCATGAAGGAATCCGCCTCGAAGGGGACTCTTCCCGTAAACATTTCATACATCACAATCCCGAGCGCATAGATATCGACTCGCTGATCCAACTCATCGCCGGCGGCCTGCTCGGGACTCATGTAATGAGGCGTACCAAACACGATGCCTTTCTTGGTGAGACGGCTGGCCCCCGCGACTTTTGCCAAACCAAAATCCAACACTTTAATCACTGGCTGATCGCTGTTTGCACCGATGATTTGAATGTTATCCGGCTTGAGATCCCGATGGATGATCCCCGCTCCGTGCGCTGCGCCCAGCGCCAACGCCACCTGCCGAATGAGCTCCAGAGCAAACGTCACTTGAATGGCCCCCTCGCGGCGAAGCAGCTCGCGCAGTGACGTGCCCGAGAGGAGTTCCATGACGAAATACGTCTGGCCCGAGGGGAGGGTCCCGAAATCTGTGATCTGCACGACGTTTGGGTGGTTGATGCGAGCCGCGGCCCTGGCTTCCTGCAAGAATCTGGCGCCAAGTTCTCCTTCGCTGGCGAGGTCGGCGCGAAGCACTTTGAGTGCGAAGCTGCGCCCAAGCGCCACATGTTTTACTTCGTAGACGGTGCCCATGCCCCCCTCGCCGAGCACCCCTTCGACTTGGTAGCGCTGGTCAATCACGACACCGAGCAGCGGGTCGTTGTGCGGCGCGCGCTCACTCGCTTCCAGAGCTGTCCCGTCAAATGGGCAGAACTGAGCATCCGGCGCAAAGTACTGCTGGCACGCTGGGCACAAGGTTGATTGGTGCAAGCGAGCGACCACCGGTGACGAAGCCGGCGGTTGGCTGAACTGAGTACCTGTTTCCTTCACACAGCAGCCTCGGTGCGAACACTATTAGGTAGGGGTCAACTTGGCTCCGCACTCTTCACAAAATTTGGCTTGCCTGGCGCAAGGAACTCCGCACTTGGGACACGGGACCTTTGAGCTCGCAGCGACGTCTGCGCCGGGTGACTGCGCGCTTGGCATGGGCGCGGGATAAGCCCCTGGATAACCTGGCATCGGTGGGGCCATTCCTGGACGGCCCCCCATCATCGCACCGCCCAATCCAAGGCCAACGCCGAGCGCGGCTCCGGCAGCTGCCAACCCCGAACCGCCTCCCGGCTGAGCCATGCCCTGCCCGGCTCCCAGCATCGCCTCAGCGGCGGCAAATTCCTGGAAGCGGTTCATGTCCAACTGCTGCATGTAGCGAGCGCGATTCATGAACTCTTGATCCAGCTGAAATTGCCTTTGTTGAGCCTCTGCTTCTGCCCGGCTCACACCAATCTTCGCCTTGCGCGCATCAAGCTTGGCCTGAACGATCTGATCCTGCATCTGATCGACGCGGGTCTGATCCTCTTCAGGAAGATTGATGTTGAGCTTGGCCACTTCAAGTACCGCGACGCCAACTTGAGTGAGGCTCGGGCAATTACTCACGATCGAACGCCCCACTTCGGGCCCCGCCGTTCCAAGATCCATGAACGTCAGGTTGCCTGAGCGGATGAGCTCAGTGAGCGTCGTGCGCAATCCCATGAACAGCTGATCGCGCACCCAGCGCAACGCCTGCTCTGGCTCCGAAGCTCCGGTCTGGCCCACAAATTCGGTCACAAAGCGCACCGGATCGATCACGCGATACGAGAACGTGCCGAATGCACGCGGCGTCACCCGGATCTCCAGTTCTGGATCGCGCATCGAGCCAATGCTGTCTCCGAAAGACTGATTGTAGAGCGGGCGCGTGGTGACGAAGAACAGCTCCGAAATGAAGACGTTTCCGCCCGTGAGGCTATCGACCAGCGCATTCAGAAAAGGAATATTTTGGGTCTGAAGCGTGTGGCGCCCGGGTGCCAATGCGCCGACGAACCGCCCATCTTTGAAAAACAGGCACACCTCGTCGCTGTCCACCGTTAGTTGGCTGTGGAAAGGAAACGTCTGATCCGGGTGCTTGAAGACAACTTTATCTTTTTGCGCATCCGGACGCGCAATCGCCATCCGCTCAACGCCAGTTTTTACGAAGTCGAAGATACCCATCTTATTCCTCAGCCTAAAATCACCAGAGTTGTCCTATTTGTTGCGCCGCGCCAGCAACCTAGACCCCCTGACGAGGCGACGAGGTGACGAGGCGACGAGGCGACGCGGCAGCCGAAAGATAGTGCTAGCAGCAGAGCCCTGCAACACACTAACCTTTCCGCTGAGTGTCCGAACCCATTCTTCCGGCCCCAACAGGCGTAGAGCTGCCGGCGCCTGCTCGGGCCTTTGCATTGGATTTGCCCGCGCTGCCTGCGGCTGTTCAGCGCGTTCTGGGCTCCGGAACACCGCTCCCCGCCAAAAAGCTCGCTGCCCGGGGTGTCATCCCAGGCCTCAAGCCTGGCGACATCGCGACTGTTATTGCGGCGCTCACTCACGACTCGGATGCCGAAGTGGCGGAGACCGCGCGCGCCACGTTTGCCAAGCTACCGGAGCCCATCCTGAATGGGGCTCTCACCAGTGACCTGCAGGCACCGGTGATCGAATTATTCGCCGAACATTTTACACGCAATCACAGCGTCATTGAGCAGCTTTTGCGCATGCCCCAGATCGGGGCCAGCGCGCTCGAGTATTTGGCCACCAGCGCCGACGAACGCTCCGGTGAACTGATCGCGACCAATGAAAACCTCTTACTAAAACACCCCACCATTATCGAGAAGCTCTACATGAATAAGCGTGTGCGGATGTCCACCGCTGACCGCTTGCTCGAACTCGCGATTCGCAACAACATCGAACTCAATATACCCGCCTACAAAGAAGCAGCCCAAGCCATTCGCAACGAGTTGCTCGTGGAGCCCTCCGAAGAGCCCACCTTCGATGATGTGCTGTTCAGCGAGGCCCGCGCGCTCGACGAGAGCATCGTGCTCGGTGACGAAGATGATACGCATGAAATCGACGAAGAAGGCGAAGAAAAAGTTAAAGAGAAGTGCCTGCCCCTGCATGCCTTGATCGCGCAGATGACGATCACGCAGAAGATCAGGAAAGCGATGCTGGGCGATGCCGCTGCGCGCTTGATTTTGGTGAGAGATTCCAATCGGCTTGTTGCAGCAGCTGCTGCGAAAAGCCCGAACATGCGGGAACCCGAAGCAGTGCGAATCGCAGCCAGCCGTGCCGTTTCCGAGGACGTGTTGCGCATCATCTCGCTCAATCGCGAATTTACCCGGAGCTACCAAATCAAGCTCAATCTGGTGAGCAATCCACGCACGCCTTTTTCATTTGCTTCGCGCATCGTGCCGCACCTTCGCGACAGCGATCTCAAGATTCTTTCGAAGAGCAAGAATATCACGGGCGCTATTTCGCAGGCCGTCCGCCAGCAGCTGCAACGCAAAGAGAAGAAGAACAAAGTCTGAAGGGTCTATTGTTTTTTCTGCTTGGCGAGCCGCGCCTTGGCCTTCGTGTCACGGATCTCCTCGGCGCGTTTGACTTGATCCGGATCGACCACATAGCCGTTCATGTGCTCTTTGGCTTCGAAGCTTGCCTTGTAGCGTAGGGCTTCAAATTTGGTCTTAAATGGGCCGATCCGAACTCGGTGCCAGGTGCCCTTGCCGGGGATAACGGCGGCAATCTGAAATGCTTGGTGCCCGCGCTGGCGGAGAGCCGCCACCAACGTGTCGGCCTCGTCAACGTTTTGAAAGCTGGCAACCTGTAGTTGCAATCCGCCATCATTGCCCGCATCGGCGGCGCTGGCTTCAGCGGGTGCTTCGGTGGCGCGTGCCGCCAGCGCGACCAGCGGATCCTTCGGCGAACGCGTCACAGACGTGGCGTTGAGCATCTCGCCAGTAGCCTGCAGCCTGCTCGGCACTTTTCCGGTGACTTTGCTGATCCAATCTTGATCAGGGTCGGGCACGGCCGTAGGTTCGGGCTTGAGAAGCTGCCCTCGCTCATCTTTAACGGCGACGAGTGCTGTGGTGGGTTGACCGTGGTCACTCAAGATTTTTGGGAACGTGACGTCCTTGGCCTTGAGCTCGGCCTCGGCACTCAGGTTTTGACGCCGCGCCTGCTTGACGAGCGCCTCAAGCGGGTCCGCGCTGGGCTTTTGAGTCGTGTCACGTCGATCCACCACGGTGATGCCAACGACGGTGAGCAACCCTAACACGAGTGCTCCGAGCCCAAGCGTTAGAAACTGCATCGGGCGGCCGCTGCCCTCCTGCTCTTGGATCTGGTCAAGATTGCGTACGTTCGCTGAGTCCATAGAAGCCCGGGGCCATGAATAGCACCGCTCCCGAGCTTGGGCCCAATTCTTGACCGCTACACAGTGAGCGCTGAAAGATGGGCGGATTTCCAATTGGTTTCTTCCACTTCCAGGTCTGGCACGCTATCCGCCACAATACCGCCCCCAGAAAAATAATGAGCTTCGCCCGTCTCGCGATCGCGAGTGAGTGTGCGGATCGCCATTCCAAGGCGCACGCCGCCGTTCTCTCGAATCATTCCGAACGCACCGGTGTAGAGACCGCGCCGGTCGGCCTCGAGCTCCGCAATCAGCTCCATGGCCCGTGCTTTCGGGGCGCCAGTGACACTGCCACTTGGAAGCAGGGTTAAGAAGAGCTGTTCGCGCGTCGCCGTGGGCGACAGCTGCGCGACGATGCGCGCTCCCCGATGGTGCACGCTGCGAAAACTCTCCACTTGAAAGCCACCGGCCAACTGCACGCTGCCGGTGGTTGCGACCCGACCGAGATCATTGCGAACCACGTCCACCACCATCGCAAGCTCGGCCTGCTCTTTCGGATCAGTAGCGAGTTCTGCTCGTAGCCGCTGATCGGATAGCTCACTTGCGCCACGTGGGCGTGTGCCTTTGATGGGGAAGGAGGCGAGCTCCCCGGAGGCGGCGAGAGACAAGAACAGCTCGGGCGAGGTAGCCATCACGTCTATCTCGTTCAGAGCGAGCACGCCGCAGAACGGCCCATCCGTACGATCGAGCAGTTTTTCTAGCACATCCACCGCCTGCCCCGTGAGCTCAAACACGGCCCGCCGCGCTAAGTTAACCTGATACACTTGCCCCGCAGCAATCTGAGCCAACGCTAACCGAATGCGTTGAAGATGCGTCCCTGGGGGCTCCGGATCACCCTTTCGCAGCAGGCCTACGGCCGAAGCGTTAACCGGGTACCGCTTCAGCACTAACTGGTTCAAGGCTTCGCACCGTTCGGGATCGGTGCCCACAATCCTCACCCCCGAATGTACTTCGATCACGGCCCCGTAACGGCGCCACTCAGGCTGAACTAAATGCGGAAGCGCACGCGGATCCACCGCCACTCCTCGCTCCAAGCCTCGACCTACTTCATATGGCAACACGCCGATCCAGCGCGGAAACTCCGCTTGCGAGCTGCTGTCCAAACGCAACTGCGGCTCAGGATCGAGCTGATTTGAAATTTCACACGCGTCGCACGCTACGTACGCCGGCGTGGCGCCGGAAGTATCCAGCAGCAGTGCCAAATCCGGCCGCTCACTCAAGCTCCTTGCAATCCCGATCGCATCCGTCGGAAGGTCCAGCGGAAGCTCAAAGTAGCCCGCATCGCTCACAGTTGCACCAGCTCACCGCGCGTGGTCACGATCGCATTCTTGAGCGGCGCGTGCGCCGTGGCGCCGGGCCACACCACGCAGTTTTCCAGCATTCCCGCGCCGAGCACTCGAGCCCGCGCACCGATCACCGAGTGGCGAGTGCTCACACCTGGACCCACGCTAGCGCCCTCCCCCAACCAACTCCCCCCCGCCTCAACTTCTGTTTCGAGCCAATTGAGGTTAGCCTGTAAGTAACTCTGTGGTGTTCCCAGATCGAGCCAAGGACTTTCGGAACGGACCACTTGCACCTGCCCCTTCACGCGCAAGCGCGGCAAGATAAAATCTCCCATCAAACAGCCCTCTTTCGCCAACTTCGGAAGGTGATTCCATTCGAGCGCCATCACGCCGACGTAGTCGCCCTCCCAAGCAACGGTCGAAAAAACCTCCCCGCGCAGCCGTGCCAGGTTGGAATCTGCACCTACGCCCACGCTACCGATCTGAGCTGCACGCGCCACCTGCAGGGCAGGCACTCCATTCCGCACGGCAGCCAGAAGTGGCTCGATGGCGTAGTCCGTCAAGATATCCCCGTTGCACACAAGTACAGGTTCCGTTTCAAACCACGATTTTGCGCTAATCAGCCCACCGAGCGTGCCCAGCAGCCAGCGCTCGCGTAGGATCTTGACCGGGATCGGGGAGCCCCGCGTCAGGGCGTCAAACTGCTCCGGGTGGCGATGCGCATTGATGACCACGCGCTCTACCCCACTCTTCGCCAGCGCCAACACAATATGGCTGAGTAACGGGCGACCGCCGACAGGGACGAGGGGTTTCGGCAGTTCATCGGTGAGCGGACGAAGCCGACTGCCAAACCCGGCTGAGAGCACCATGGCGGTGAGCACGCCTCGGCATGCTGCCTCCTCTTGCTGCCGCAGTAAAGGCGGCGCGCTCGTCGAGACTCGCCTTCACCCGAGCGAGTGTGCTACGCGACCCCGCATGCGCACCCGGCAAACCTCAGTTCTTTTCGCCCTCCTCGGCACGGCGTTCCTGGGTTTGGCGTGCGGAACCAACGCAGTCGGTGTAGAAGCCTGCCGAAAAATTGAGGATGCCCGCTGTACGCGCTTCCACGGCTGCGGGCTGGTCGCCGATCTGGCAGCTTGTCAGCGCTTTTATCGGGATCAATGTTTGGGTGGGGTGCCTGGGAAAGTGACGCCGAACGCCTCCCAGGTGAACAGCTGCGTAGCCGCGATCAATGAAGATGTATCCTGTGGCGTTGCCAAGGCTCCAGAAAAGTCGAACGCCTGTGCATTCTTAGTCCCTGTTCCCTCGGCTGGCTCAGCCGGCGCCGGTGGCGCGAAATAACAACGCGAATGAAAATCGTTCTCTCTTCCAGCACCAAGGCGGCCCTGATCCTCGCAACGCTCGCAGCTGCTGGCGCAGGCGGATGTTTCGCTTCGGGTCTCTCATCGGGCGATGTGGTGCGGCCAACGTTGGTGGCGGTCGATCCCGTGGATTTCCTGGGCAAGCTGACCTGCAGCGATCAGCCGGGCACTCTTCGGCGTTATGTCGCCACCTTCAGCGACGTGACTGGGGCGGCGGGCGCTTCGTCCACCGGGACTCTCGCATCCGCACTCTCAGTTGCCGGCAGCGGCGGCTCAGCTGGAACGGCTGGGGTGAGTGCTGCGGGAACTGCTGGAATGAGTGCCGCTGGCGCTGGAGTGAATCCTGCTGGAATGCCAGGGATTGGTGCGGGCGCCGCGATGAGTGCCGCTGGCGCTTCAGGCAATGGGATTTCACTGCCGAGTTCCGAGCCCGTGAGCTGCTCGCGCATCGTGGTGACCTCTGGCATCACACTCGGCAACTTTTACACTGTTCAGATCGACGGTTACGAGCAAACCATGTTAACGCCCGTTCAACCTGGCAGCCGGCAGATGTCTGACGCCACGGGCCAGGTCGTTCTTCCGCGTTGGACGACGCACTGCGACGAGCACCCGGTAGAAGCTGTCAACCGAGCCACTCAATTCGTCAGATTTTGTGCGCCGCTCGTGGATCACGGCGCCAGCTCAGTTGCGCCGTGAACACATGCCCCCCTCAACCACTGCTCCACAATTAGGCCTTCCTCGCCCGGGGCGTGTGCTCACGGCGGTGCTCGTCATCCTATTCTCGGTGTGGTTGAGCTTCGCGCTCGCTCTCAATTGGGCGAACGTGCCGGAAAGCATCTTTCTGCTGTTCTGTGGGAATACGCGCTTAATTCTGGAGGGTGAGCTGTGGCGTTTCGTGACGGCGCCGTTGGTGCATGTTGCCTCGGGCTCCATTGGCCACATTCTAAGCGCTGTATTGGGCTTGTATTTCCTGGGCACGGCCTTGGAAGAAACTTGGGGCGGCGCGCGCTTTCTGCGTTTCTTGTTGGCTTCAACCTTCTTCGCGTATGGAGTTCAGCTGGTCTTTGAGGTGCTCTTGCCAGCCAGTCTTTCTGCCAAGCTGGTGGGGGACTATTGGTTCGGCGCCATGCCAGCCGTAGAAGCGACGGCCATCGCCTGGGCACTCAGCTTTCGGAACAGCACCGTGCGACTCGCGTTTGTCTTGCCGATCTCGTCGCGCGGGCTGGTGGTCGTGGTGGTGGCCTTGAGCCTGATGTATTTGATCGCTGGCGCGATGCCACCGTCGGGTCACATCGCCGTTTTTTCGGGGATGGGTGCCGGCTGGCTCTTTGGGGGCGGCACTCCCTCGCCACTCCGCCGCTTCTATCTCAAGCTCCGGCTACGCCAGCTGGATCGCGAAACCATGACCGCCCGTCAACGGAACCAAGAACGGGCCAAAGCCGCTGGCTTCGAGGTCCTCAAAGGCGGCGCCGGAAGTAAGCCAAAGCCCCAGCAGAAGAACGACAAGTGGCTGAATTAGTGGGGTGACTGGGCCGCCACCGAATGGGTTGGATGCCCTCCCCCGCAGCCGCCTAGCGCGGCCGCTTGCCCCTCGCCAAGCGTCTCCCGATGCGAGAGCCGCGGGCGGGGCGGTGGCCACGCCGCGCGTTGACGCCTCCGAGAGCGGTTGCTATTCCGCTCCGGAATGCGAGTTGTTCTCGATTCCGAAAGTGCGGACCTAGGACTCCAAAGGGTTGCCCGGGAAATTGTTGAGCGGCATCGAGGTACCGAGGGGCTGGTCTTGATTGGCGTGCGGCGCGGCGGTGTTCCACTCGCCAAGAGCTTGAAGGCTCTGCTGGAAGGTATCGGACAGGGCGAACTTGCGTCGGGTTCAGTAGACATTACGCTCTACAGAGACGACGCGGCCACCGCTCTACCCAATCCGCGGATCGGTCCGAGCGAAGTCCCCGTGTCGCTTGAAGGCAAGCGCGTGGTGCTCGTGGATGATGTGCTGTTTACCGGGCGGACGATTCGAGCAGCCATGGATGCACTGATGGATTACGGGCGCCCCAAGTGCATCGAGCTCTGCGTGCTGATTGATCGAGGCGGTCGCGAGCTACCGATCCAGGCAGATTACTTGGTTCGCAAGTTGGAGATATCGCCGAGTGACCGTGTCGATGTGGTCCACGACGGCAAGGGATTTTATGCCGTTGTGCAGGACGCATCCGCCCCTAGCCTACCGCCAAAACCATGACCCAACCGAACTTGCGGCATCTGCTCAGTATTCGCGACCTGGATCGCGCCTCAGCGCTTTCGTTGCTCGAAGCGGCAGAGGCTTTCCTGGAAGTCACGCGCCGTCCGATTCGCAAGGTGCCCACACTGCGCGGCAAGACCATCATCAATTGCTTTTTCGAAGCCTCCACTCGCACCCGCACCTCCTTCGAATTGGCTGGGAAACGCCTGAGCGCGGATGTGGTGAATATCGCCGGCTCTTCTTCCAGCGCCACCAAAGGTGAAACGCTGATGGATACGCTGCGCACGCTCGATTCCATGCACGCGGATGTCATCGTTCTGCGCCATCCAGCATCCGGCGCACCTGCCTATGTTGCGCAACGCACGCGCGCCGCCATCGTGAATGCCGGCGATGGCATGCACGAACATCCCACCCAAGCCTTGCTCGATGCCTTCACGATTCGCACGCACAAAGGCAGCGACTTTTCTCGCATTAAAGTCGCCATTTGTGGCGACATCGCCCACAGTCGCGTGGCCCGCTCCAATGCTCTCTTGCTCACCATGTTGGGCGCCGAGGTGCGGCTGATGGGCCCGCGCACCTTGTTGCCGCACCGTGCTGAGGCTTTGGGCTGCAAGGTGTTTGACCGTTTGGAACCCGCGATTGAGGGTGTTGATGTGGTGATGATGCTTCGCATTCAGCAAGAGCGGCTCGCCGCGGGTGCTGCGTTCTCCACGCTCCGCGAGTACGCGCGCGTCTTTGGGTTAAACGCTCGGCGCTTGGACCTTGCAGCGAAAGGCGCCATCGTGATGCATCCTGGCCCCATGAATCGCGGAGTGGAGATTTCCGAAGAGGTCGCCGATGGGGCAGGCAGCGTCGTCTTAGGCCAGGTGGAAGCGGGCGTTGCCGTGCGCATGGCCGTGCTCTATCGCTGCGCCAGCGAACCCGAACAGCCCTTCGAAGGTTAACGGGCCCGCAGATTTGCTGTGTGTCCGTGGACTTTTGAAACAGCCACAGCAAGCGCGAGGGGGCTTGAACCTTCCCTGCGTAGCGCCCGCAAATTCGCTATTCCGTGGCGAAAATTTCGCCATTCCGTGGCGAATTTTCGAGCAAGCTTCGCCATTTTGAGGCCTTTTCCTACCCAGTGCTGCCCAGCAACGACTTCGCACAAGCTGCGCCGGCAGTGGATGTTCCTTCGTTCCGCGACAAGATCGGCGCCTTCGTTTGGGTGTCTGCGGGGAGGTGCGGAAGATGCTCGTTGTCAGTCCGGCACTAGCCTGGCTTGAGATCGATCTGCTCCACCTCGGAAACATTCTCTCCAAGGAAACGCCGTGCCGATTCTGAAAATCCTGAGGGAAGGTCGGTAACCAGCAGTTTTAAGCGACTGCCGACAGGCGGGCTTGGGCTCGCACCGATACGCGCTTCGGACAGCAACTGAACCACGCTCTCCGCAGTGGCTAACGCGCCATCCACCACGGGGATCGGCCTCCCCGCTAAACGTTCAGCCACTTCCGCAATGATTGGTTTCAGCAGCGGATAATGTGTGCATCCTAGAACGATGACTTGAGCGCCCTCGTCCATCAACTCTCCGACATAGCGCTCGACCGCCAGCCGCGGCACTTCGCCTTCCAGCCAGCCTTCCTCCACCAATGGCACTAAAAGCGGAGCTGCACGCGCCACCACCTCATAACGGGTGGAAAGCTGACTGACCGCACGAGGATACGCGCCCGAAGCGATCGTGCCCTGAGTGCCCAAGACGCCGATGCGCGGGGCTCCCTTGAAAGTTGGGTTAGAAAGCAGATGGTCCATGGCTGAAACGGCAGCTTGCGCCCCGGGGCCGATCACTCCAATCACCGGCAGATCCAATTCCGCGCGCAGCATCTCGACCGCCACGGCGCTTGCCGTGTTGCACGCGATCACCAGCGCTTTCACTTGCCGCTCCACCAACACCGCCGCACACCCACGCGAGTAGCGAAGGACCGTTTGCGCGGAACGCGTGCCATACGGGACGCGCGCCGTATCACCCAGATAAACGACGTGCTCCTTTGGCAAAGCTTGGAGCAACGCGTGAACCACGGTGAGCCCACCCAGGCCCGAGTCAAAAACGCCAATAGCGCGCGGATCTGGCATTATTTTCGCCTTGCGAAGCTTACGCCTCGACCCGGATCAGGCGTGGCTTAGACTTCAAGAAGGGCCCTGCCTGAATGGCAAGGATGGCCTTTTGAACGGCGGCTTCCCGACAGGTGTGGGTGATGAGCAGCACGTGCACTTCATTCTCGGTGTCGCCCGCCTGACCTTGCTGGAACATTTGCTCGATGCTCACGCCGTGATCGCCCAGCGCGCCGGCAATGAAGCTTAAGACACCGGGCCTGTCGGCGACATCAAAGCGCAGGTAGTAGCGCGTACTGAGCTCGTCGAGCGATGCCAGGGGGCGCTCTTTGAATTGAATCGCGCGCGTTTGCCGGCCGGGCTCACCCTCGCGCATCGACCGCGCCAGATCCAGAATATCCGAGACCACACTCACCGCCGTTGGCATGTCCCCCGCCCCGCGACCCACGAGGAAGCACGGACCGAGTGCTTCACCGGTGATCAAGACTCCGTTGAGCACGCCATCGATGCTCGCTAGCACGCTGTGATTCGGCACGAACGTGGGATGCGCCCGCAGCCGGACCGAACCCCCCAGCTCATGGCCGATCGCGAGGTGCTTGATGGCATAGCCAAAACGGTCCGCAGCGGCGAAATCGATCTGATCGATGCCGCGGATCCCTTCCACGCTCACGGCACTTTCACTGATTTGCGCGCCGAATGCGAGCAAGCTCGCCACCACCAGCTTCTGCGCTGCGTCGTGGCCATCAATATCCAGTGTGGGATCGGCTTCAGCATATCCGCGTGCTTGGGCTTCCGCGAGGGCGGCCTCGAAACTCATGCGATCATCGCGCATGCGAGTCAGAATATAATTGGACGTCCCATTCAAGATAGCATGCAGCGTTAATACAGAATCGGAAGCCAGCGCTTCCCGCAACGTTCGGATCACGGGAATGCCGCCGCCCACGGAGGCTTCGAATGCGAGATCCACGCCGTGCCGGATCGCCGTATTGAGCAACTCCGGCCCATGCTTGGCAATCAAGAGCTTGTTCGCCGTCACGACGCTTTTGCCCGCGCTGAGCGCGCGCGAAATCAGTGACTTGGCCGGCTCCTCTCCGCCCATGACCTCCACGATCAGCTCGACATCATCACTGAACAACGCTTCATAGTCTGTGGTCAACCACTCCGGTGTGCACTCGGGCACGCGACCCTTCTCCAGATCTCGGACCACGACACGGGTGACTTCCAGGGGCGCGCCGACGCGGGCCACCCAAGCCGACTCCTTCTGCTTCAGAAGCCGGAGCACTCCGCCGCCCACCGTGCCACAACCCAGAAGGCCTATCTTGACGGGGGGTTTATCAACCACGATTCGCTCACTCTCCTCAATGTTTCCAGAGACAGTCGCTTGAGAATCGAAGCCCGGTCAAGTAGTCAGGCGTACTTTTCATGGCTTGCCGGGTCTTGCTAGACTCGCCAGCTAAGCCAACCCGACAAGCGAGCGCGCGAATGACTAACACCGAGACTCAGCCCAAGACACTCACCATTGATATCGGCGGTACCGGAATCAAGACGCTCGTGCTCGACGCCGAAGGTGTGGCGATCACTCCGCGCCAACGTGAGCTCACTCCGCAGCCTGCCGCACCAGCCGCCGTGCTGGCTCTCATCGAGAAAATGGTGAGAGATCTCCCTGCCTACGACCGCGTTGCGGTGGGCTTTCCAGGTGTTGTAGTGGATGGCATTTGCAAAACTGCGCCAAACTTGGGGCCTGATTTGTGGGGCGGCGTTGCCCTCGAGAAGGAGCTGGCTGCATTGCTCGGGCGTCCCGTGCGCGTGATCAACGATGCTGATCTTCAAGGCTATGGTGTCGTCGAGGGCTCGGGCGTGGAGCTGGTGCTCACACTTGGAACTGGGCTTGGCACTGCGCTATTCGTGGACGGGCGCTTGGTCCCGAACCTCGAGCTGGGACACCACCCCTTCCGCAAAGGGCAAACCTACGAAGAGAGCGTCTCCGACGCCGAGCTTGAGCAGATCGGCAAATCCCGCTGGAGCCGGCGCGTGCTCTTGGCATTGGAACAACTAGGCCCGATCTTTAACTATAAACTTGTGCACGTGGGTGGCGGGAATGCCCAAAAATTCAAGGATGTTTGGCCTGAAAATGTGCGCGTGTTCCAAAATGCCACCGCCCTTCGGGGTGGCGTTCGGCTCTGGGACCTTGAATCTAAGGGGCCTACGCCCTAGTTCGTTGACGTCTGCGACGCAGCTTGCTTCTTCAGAAGCTCCTCGAGATAAGCCTCCGATGGCTGGGGCACAGATTCCAACGCTGCCGCGAGCACTTCGTCGAGCTTGGTGACGAAGACAAACTCAAGCTCTTCGCGCACCTCTTTGGGCACTTCTTCGAGGTCCGGCTTGTTGCGTTCGGGCACGATCACCCGACGGATACCCGCTCGGTGCGCCGCCAGCGTCTTCTCCTTCAAGCCGCCGATCGGCAGCACACGTCCTCGCAGCGAAATCTCACCCGTCATTGCCACGTCGTGCCGCACCCGAATGCCTGTGAGCAGTGAAACCAACGCGGAGAACATGGTGATGCCGGCGCTCGGCCCATCCTTGGGCATGCCGCCCGCGGGGATGTGCACGTGCAGATCGCTCTTCTCCAAGAAATCCTTGGGAATGCCGTATTTTTCGGCGTTCGTACGCACGTAGCTGAGAGCTGCGTGAGCGCTCTCTTTCATTACATCGCCCAGCTGACCGGTGAGTTGCATCTTTCCGGTTCCAAACATGCGGGTGACTTCGATGAACAGGATTTCTCCGCCCACAGCCGTCCAGGCAAGGCCGGTGGCGACTCCCGTTTCTTCGGTTCTTTCGGCAACTTCACTCGTGTATTTGATCGGGCCCAGGTATTCGCGCAGCTCATCCTCGGACTTGATCACGCGTGCGGATTTGTCGCCCTCGGCGACCTTCACCGCCACGCCTCGGATCACGCTTGCCACCGTGCGTTCCAACGAGCGCACTCCGGCCTCGCGGGTGTAGTGCTCGATGAGCTCTTCCACCGCTTCATCAGTGATCGTCAGCTGCTCCTGCTTTAAGCCGTGCTCCTCCAACTGCTTGGGAATGAGATGCTGGCGCGCGATCGCTTGCTTCTCGCGCCGCGTGTAGCCAGGGATTTCGAGGATCTCCATGCGATCCCGAAGCGGAGGTGGAATGGGATCGGCGATGTTCGCCGTAGCCACGAACATCACGTTCGAAAGATCGTACGGGATTTCAAGGTAATGATCGGCGAACGCGTTGTTCTGTTCCGGATCTAAAACCTCAAGCAGGGCAGCGCTGGGATCGCCGCGAAAATCGTGGCCAATTTTATCCACCTCATCCATCATGAACACAGGGTTGATGGTACCCGCTTTCTTCATTCCCTGGATGATCTGCCCGGGAAGCGCGCCCACGTACGTGCGGCGATGGCCGCGGATAGCCGCTTCATCGTGCACGCCGCCGAGTGAAATTCGCACAAATTTACGGCCCAGCGAACGCGCGATGCTGCGCCCGAGGGATGTTTTGCCGACGCCCGGCGGACCAATCAAACACAGGATCGGCCCCTTTTTATCCTTTTTGAGCTTCCGCACCGCCAAATATTCCACGATGCGTTTCTTGACCTTATCGAGGCCATAATGATCTTCATCGAGCACAGCGCGGACCTGCGCGATCTCCATGTTGTCCTCGGTGGATTGGCTCCAGGGCAAATCCAAGATCCAATCCAGATACGTCCGAACAACCGTGTATTCAGCGCTCCCTACCTGCATCGAGCGCAGCCGCTTCAGCTGCTTCTTCGAAACACTGTCCGCCTCGCTGGGCAGATTGGCTTTGACAATGCGCTCTTCCAGGCCATCCAGATCGCCTTGATCGCCGTCGTCCTCCCCTAGCTCTTCCTTGATGGCTTTCAATTGCTGGCGGAGCACATACTCGCGCTGATTTTTCCCCATCTCTTCTTTGATTTGGGAGTTGATGCGCTCGCGCATCTTGAGAATTTCCAGCTGGCGAGTGAGGAGCCGCAACACCTTGCGAATGCGATCCTTGACCTCCACTGTTTCTAGCAACTGCGCTTTCTCTTCTACGGGTGCGTCCAAATTCGCAGCCACCAAGTCAGCGAGCGCTCCGGGCGCCTGAATGGAATCGATGAGTGAGCCCGCTTCACGCGGCAACTCCGGCATCAGCTGAATCACTTGCTTGGCGACATCCCGAAGGCTCATCGCCAGCGCCTCCGCCTCAACATCTTCCAGGGCGGGTGCTTCGAGACGACTCACTCGAGCCTTCATGAACGGGCCGCTTTGCGTGACTTCATCCAAGCGGATACGCGTTAGGCCTTGCAATATGAGTGAATAGTTACCCGAAGAGTGCTTCAACGCTTTGAGCACGCGCGCCGCACAACCCACCGGATACAGATCGTTTGCACCGGGATCATCCGTTGAGGGGTCGCGCTGCGCGAATATGGCAATCACGGGGCCTGTGAGCTCGTGCACGTCCTCCACCAAAGCTACTGATTTTTCACGGCCGACATCAAACGGCGCTACCGCGCCAGGAAAAAGCACCGCATTGCGGATGGGCAGAACTGCCAGCTCATCGCCGAACTGGATCTCTTCATCACTGGGGGGAAGAGGGGGGGGTGCTTCTTTCTTTTTTTCACTCATAGAGAACCAGCCTAACCATCTCGACAGAATCTAGCTACCTCAGTGCGGCAGCGGCGCCTAAAGTGTTAAGGAGGGCGAATGAGAGCTGTCTTTTTCGGCACACCCGCAATCGCAGTGCCATCGCTCGAGGCGCTGCGTGAGATCGCTGACGTAGTGGGAGTGGTCTGTCAGCCAGATAGGCCACAAGGCCGAGGCTTGCGTCTCCAGGCGCCGCCGGTAAAGCAAAGGGCGCTCGAACTCGGTCTAGAGGTTTACCAGCCCCTCAAAGTAAAAGATGGTGAGCTTAAGCGTTGGCTCACCGAGCGCCAGCCGGACGTTGGATTAGTGATCGCGTACGGGCGAATTCTACCCCCTGCGGTGCTCGCCGCGCCAAGATTGGGATGCCTGAATCTGCACGCGTCCTTGCTTCCGCAACTGCGCGGAGCGGCGCCGATTCAATGGGCGCTCATTCGAGGTGACTCGGAAACTGGCATCTCGCTCATGCAGATGGATGAGGGCTGCGACACCGGTCCCGTATATCTTAACGAGCATTTGACTATCGATCCGTGGGAGAACGCCGGCGGGCTGACCGAACGGCTGGGGGTGCTAGCCGCACAGGTGACTCGCACTTATATCCCCGAAGTGGTCTCGGGAAGGCTGAGGGCAACTCCCCAATTGCACAACCGAGCCACTCACGCACCGTTGATCACCTCAGAGCTTTGCCACCTCGACTTCACGAAGAGCGCGCTCGAAGTCACCAACCTCGTCCGGGGTCTCGCTCCCCGCCCCGGCGCCTTCACGCTCCTCGCTGGTAAGCGTTTTAAGATCTTGGCCTGCTCGCCCCTCGCGCTCATGGAGCCTTTTGCTTCGGGTGCCGTGGTTGTTCGAGGTCGAGACCAGGTGCTGATAGGCTGCGGGGATGGGGGAGCCGTCGAGATTCGGCTCGGTCAGTTTGAAGGCCGTGCGGCCTTGGGCCCGGTGGACTTGATTCAAGGGCGCGGAGTAGCGACGGGCATGAAGTCAGAATAGTTCTGTAATTTTAATACTTTACAACAAACCACCCAACCTAAATGAGCAACTGTTCGGCCATACCGAAGCTATTACTTTAGAGATGGATTCTAAGTTCCCATTGTCAGACGCATTTATTGGGGGACTCGCATCAGAGTTCCCGGCGTTTCGTTTAGTCGGCAAGCGTGACGACCATTTCTCACACGCGATCGACGGCGCACTTCGGGTGCTCACTCTGGGCCGACAGCGTTTCTACGTTTCGCACTATCACACGGTGATTGGCTTCACCCTCTATACTCCCCTCGCCTGGGACCGGACTTCGGATGTCGATCGGATCATCACGCTCTGCCATGAGCGGATACATCTACTGCAGCGGAAACGCTTCGGGCTGATTGGAATGGCGTTACTCTACCTGCTGCCTCTGTTTCCCATTGGGCTCGCTTGGGGACGTGCACGTATCGAGTGGGAGGCCTACAGAGAAACCCTACGAGCAACGGCCTTCTATCTTGGACCCGAGGCAGCGAAAAGCCTGGCACTGAGGGAACGGATCGTCAGCCGGTTCACTGGGCCGGACTACGGCTGGATGTGGCCCTTTCGGAGCCAGGTCGAGCGCTGGTACGATTCTGCGCTCATCGAGCTGGGCTTGGTTGCGCCTCCGAGCAGGAAGGGTGGGAGTGTGTAGGATGCTGGTCTCCCCAAGCGTTTCAGGACAAATGGGTCGAACGTTTTGCCACTTTTCACCGCCGGTGTAGCTTCGGCGCAAGTGATGGTAAGAAAGCCCCGCTCAAGCTGATGCCCCATACCCAACAAAACAATCACCCGAGCCCATCGGGCTTCCAGCTAAACTCAGCACCCCCTTCTGCTGCAGGGTCCAACGCCTGCACCAGAGAATTACCCGAAGGTTTATCGTGAAGATCACCTGCCCTGTCTGTGACGCCAAGTATTCAATTACAGACGAAAAGGTCCAAGATCGCCTGGCCAAAATCCGCTGTCGCAAGTGCGGCACCACAATTGTGATCGACGGCAAAGTCGATCCCCCGAATGTCTACGCCGCCGACGCGGCTACAACCGCACAAGCTTCGGGCGATGGCGAAGACGCCGCCGCGGGCTCAACCGGAGAATATACCGTCGATTTCGGTGAGAACGATCAGCGCAGCATGTCGCTGGCCGATCTTGTGCAAGCGTTCAAGAACGGCCAAGTCACTCGCGAAACGTACATTTGGGCTGAAGGCTTTGCCGACTGGAAGGCTTTAGGTGAGGTCTCGGAGTTAACGCAAGCTATCAACACTCCCGCTGCCAAGCCCACGGCTCCCACGCCTACTTTATCAGCTCCAACTGCTAGTGGAGCTGCGCTCCCTTGGGATAAGAAGCGCCCAGCAACCATCGACGTCGATGACGACGAGCGAACGCAAATCGCAACACGTGGGGCTGCGGCTCTTGGTGGCGCGGCCGATCTATTTGGTGGATTTGCAACGGCTGGCAGCGAAGAGGAATTCACCACGAGCGCGCATCAGCAGGAAGCGCCAGCACCCGTAGCTGCGCCAGTTACCGCGTCCACCGGAGCTCGCAACGAATCTTCTGTTTTGTTCTCGCTCTCGGCACTCACGGCGGCAGCTGCATCCAAGCCATCCCGCCCGGCGCCGGGCCCTTCGTCTCCCAGTGAGGATTCGGGCCTGATTGATTTGAAGGCGTTGGCAACGGCGGCACAGAAGTCACCGGCTAACGTCCCCGGATTGGGCGTTGCTCCTCCCCTCGGGTTTTCCCCGCTCGGAGCGGGTTCTCCGCTAGGCGCCGTAGCACCGATGTCGATGGCAACGCCTTCGCCATTCAGCGGCGCTGACTACGGGGAAGCCAAAAAGAGCAAAACAGGGCTCTACATTCTGGCCTGCCTAGCCGTGGTGGGTATTGTCGTGGTTGCCCTCGCCTTGATCCTCAAACCCAGTGCGGCCACGACTCCCGAAGGTGCCGCCGTTTCAACTGTCGCCCGGGCCCCAGTTGCAGAAGCCCCCGTCGCAAAACAGGAAAAAGCACCAACAGCGCCCGCAGAAACTGCAGCTGCGCCGCCAGCTACGGGGACGGCTGAGGCCACCCCCGCGCCCGAAGCCAAAGCCCCA
This sequence comes from Polyangiales bacterium, assembly GCA_038246305.1. GTDB lineage: Bacteria > Myxococcota_A > Polyangia > Polyangiales > Polyangiaceae > JBBRRP01. Next base: position 22,695 of record JBBRRP010000018.1, read on the forward strand.
AGCGCTAAAGCGAGTCACGGTTCTAGCGGCGGCAGGAAAGCTTCAAAGCCTGCTGCGGCAAGCAGCAAACCTGAGGGAGCCTCAGCGGCCCCTGCAGCAGCGGCACCCGCAAAGAAGAAGAGTTCCTGTGGTTGTGCCCCCGGCGATCTCATGTGCAACATGCAATGCGCTTCAAAATGATGCCCTCACCACGCTAAGTGCGCTGGCACTGACAGGCTAACCTCGCCTGCCACTGCCTGAGCCTCAAATACCGCGCCCTTCCGGTCAGCGATCCCAGCGCGGACGAGGCCAGTTGAAAAATTCACAGCGAAGGGCGCCTCTGGTTCTGGCTTTGCGCTGCCCACGGGAATGATCTGTATCGTGAGCGGTTCACGGCCGGACTCCAGCCGTGGCCTACTGCGTGACCCACACGGTTGAAGCACGCCGGACTCAGACTCGGAGTCGGCGCAATCCGACAACGACTCCTCCGCGCGGACCAATTCTGAGCAAGGCATGGCCCCGCTTCGTAACCCGAAAAGCGCGTTCATCCGGACGTAAGGATGAGGGTGAGCGAGCAGCAAACAGAGCGCTTGTTGCGCGGAATCCCCCGTGCGACGCGACAGCCGAGAAACGGCCGCGGCCGCATTCACAACCACCATGACATCTCTATCGCGCGTGGCTGCCTCCAGTAATGCCAAATCCTTGGACTCGGCGAGGCCTCCCAAAACCCACACCGCGGCCGCACGCACGGAGCTATCTGGGTCAGAGGCCAGCCGCCGGATGAGAGGCAGCGCGGCCGCGACGCCTGCCAGCGTATCAACTAGCTTGCGACGATCCGCGGCGTTGAACCTGCCGGCGGCGACAAGCTCGGCCAGGCGCTTGATCAACAGCGGTGAACGCGGACCTCCCAGCGCTTCCAGCCAGCTATCCCGCTCAGCACCCTCCGACGCTAACATCTCACCGAGCGCATGTTCCCGAAGCGCAGGATCAGTGCTTTGTCGAAGGGGTCCAAGGAGCGCCAGGAGCAAGGCCTGCTTTTGCGGACCTGCCGCCACACGAAGTCTTTCGTAGAGGAATGGGAGTAGCTCTGCCCCTCCCGCGCGTCGGAGTGCCAGCGCGACTTCCCCGACAACTCGAGGGTCTTCATCGTCAAAAAGCCGCATCAATGCGCGGCCATAGGCTCCTGGTTCAAAATTTCCTAGAGCTCGGATGGCCGCCAAACGAACCGACACTGGGTTACCTGCTGTCAAGAATGGCAGCAGATGTTGACTCGCACGTTCCGCGCCTGTCAGACCCAACAGGTGGATGTGCTGGAGTAAGCTCGCCTCATCCGTTCGATATTGTTCGAGAGCCTCCCAAATCGGATCCACGGCGCGTGTTTGCCCAGGATTTGAGCTCAAGATCAGAACGCATGCACTGCGCGCTTGAGCACGCACGGAGGGGTCCTCGTCCTCGAGGCCAGCCAGTACAGCTGGCAAAGCCGCAACGTTGCGACCCGCTCCGAGTGCGGCGACGATAGTGGGGCGCGAAGCCACCCCAGACTTTGCACCATCAGCGGCTGCCACCATGGCTCCCACCGCATCAATCTCAGACCAGACCCCCAAGCACCTGTCAGCCACAGCGCTGGCCGCTGAAGACAGCAGGCACTGTCGAAGGAGAGGAACTGCAACCGCTCCGATTCTCACCAAAGCACGCTTTGCAGCCTCTAGCGCAGCATCTGGCTGGGTCGAAACAAATACGTCCATAACTGCCGCTGCAGATTCACTGCCCCCGATAGTGGCCAGCGCACGGAGGCCGGCTTCTTGCTCCAAGGCGCGTGGGAACGCCCGCACCAACGCCGCTAGCAGAGGGATCGCGCGAGGGTCGCGCACCCTGCCAAGGGCCCAGAGCGCGGCTAGGCGCACCGTTTCATCACGATCCTTGAGCGCCGTGATCAGGGCGGTTAACGCCCGCGGATCCCCAAGCCTGCCCAATGCGCGCACCACTTCAGTCCGAAGACTCGGATCGGGATCGTCGGCCTTGGCCACGAGCGGAAGGACACTGGCCATGTCCCCCAAGTCCGCGAGCACCCGAAAAACCAACCCTCGCACTTTCGTGTCCTGATCATCCAAGTGACCCACCAAGATGCGTGCGGCCTCTGGACTCTTTTGTCGGCCGAGCGCGATAACGGCTGCGAATCTGACCTCAACCACGGTGTCGCTCAGCGCGCGGGCCAGCGCTGAAGCACTCTCCGGCACAGGGTCCGTCTTGAGCACGCCGAGCGCGGCCAACCGAATTTCGCTGCTTGGTTCGGCAAGCCAAGGCACAACGAGGAGCCCCGCGCCTGGGATCCGCCTTTCGGCGGCAGCGGCAGCGCCATTCATCCTTACTTCTAGCTCAGGATCGTGGAGTGCCGTTAATACAAGCTCGGCGGAGACTCCGCCCGGAAGGCGCGACAAGCGTTCACTGGCTCGCACGCGCACGGCTGCAGCTGCATCCCGCAGCCCACTCCGCACAGCTTCGATGTCACTCGGCCACACGACTTGGGACGACGCTACCAGTGGATGTCCGACTAACAGCACAAGCACCACCGCCCATTGCGCGCCGACCAACGCTGGGGCGCACCGCCAGCGGCAGCGTGGGGGAACTGGACACACAAGGTCTGGCGCCAGCATCCCACCATCGTAGTGGGCCACAAGCTTTCCCCCAACCTCAGAGATTTTCTGGCCAGTTTTTGATGAAAATTCCGTGCTCCGCGGTCCAAGCCGTCGTTGATAACTGCTCTGATTATGCTAACGGTCGAGCTGTTTAGGTGCCATTGTGCTAGCGGGGAGTGGTATTCTTTCAGGCATGATAGCAAGAGTGCCTCTCCGGCTGCAAGCCAACCGCAGCTCCTCACTGGTTCTTGTCGCAGCCGTTTGCTTCGCGGGCTGCTCCGGTGGCGTCGCGGACAATGGCCGAAACTCGATGTTGCCGAGCACCGCTAACGCTGCCGCGACAACTACTACGACTGGCACTCCGAGCACCTCGAATGCGTCGCCAGTGCCCACTGCAATGGCTGTTGATTGCAACGCCGGTCCCCAGCCCGGTGCCTCACCCATCCGACGCATGACACCGTTTGAGTACGACAACACGGTGCGAGACCTCACGCGCGACACAGCATATCCCGGCGCTGGGTTGCCCGGCGAAGGCGGAGCCGGCTACGACAACAACGCGGAAGTGGGAGCCGTATCGAGGTTAACTGCTCAGAAATACATGGAGGCCGCTGAGGTCATTTCGGCGCGTGCATCCCAGAATCTGCCGGCCCTTCTAGGCTGTGATCCTGCAAGCGGAGAAACTGCGTGCGTGAACACCTGGATCCAAGCGTTTGGTAGTCGCGCCTGGCGCCGCCCACTTCTCGCCAACGAAAGCAAAGAGATGGGGAGCCTCTTTGCCACGGTGCGCAGTTCGCTCACGCTCGCGCAGTCTGTCGAAGCGGTGCTTGAGGCGTTCTTGGAGTCCCCACACTTCTTGTATCGCGTTGAGGTGGGAGAACTGGGCGCCGCTGTCAAGGTCACTGATTATCAGCTCGCATCCAGGCTTTCCTACCTTCTTTGGGGAAGTATGCCCGACGATTCACTTCTGGATGCAGCGTCGAAAGGGCAACTGGCTCAATCTGATCTGGTAGCCGCACAAGCGCGCCGCATGCTGAGCGACCCACGCACCAAGGCGATGACACATCGCTTCCACGAGCAGTGGTGGAACTACAAAGACGTCGAAACTGCTGAAAAGGATCCGGCAGTTTATCCGGATTTTTCCCCGGCAACGAGTGCGCTTTATGTTGAAGAAACGAATCGCTTCATAGATTCCGCCATCTTCGAAGGCGATGGAACGCTGGGCACATTGCTCACATCCACGCGCACCTTTGTGAATCCTGCACTTGCCAAGTTCTACGGCGTGACACCGCCGGCTGGGACCGATTTCGCGCCCCTGGATGAGCCCAGCAAGCGCGCTGGCCTCCTCACCCAAGGCGCTTTCTTGGCCACGCACGCCAAAGCTAATCAAACATCGATCGTGGCAAGGGGGGTTTTCATCCGGGGCGGGCTCTTCTGTCAGGTGCCGCCGCCTCCACCCGCCAACGTGAATGTGACGCTGCCTCCGATCCAGATGGGGCTTTCAACACGAGCACGCCTGGAGCAGCACCGCTTGGATCCGGTGTGCAACGCTTGCCACTCTCAGTTCGACCCCTTGGGTTTTGCGTTTGAGCACTACGACGCGGTGGGGCGTTGGCGGGATCAGGATAGTGGTGTGGCCGTGGATTCCAGCGGGGCACTCACCGGCACGGATGTTGACGGCCCGTTCAATGGCATCGCTGAACTGGCCGGGAAAGCGGCTACCAGCGAGCTCGTGGCGTCCTGCGCAGTGACCCAATGGTTCCGTTACGGCTATGGACGCCAAGATTCAGCCGCCGACAGCTGCACATTGAAGCAGCTCAACACGGCCTTCAAAGCCGCTAGCTACAAGATCCCGGAGCTAATGGTCGCGCTCACCCAAAGCGACGCATTTCTCTACCGCAACACGACGACGGGAGCGCAATAAGTATGAAGACGAGAATCCACCGCCGTACGTTTCTCAACGGGGCCGGCAGCGCCTTGATCGCATTGCCGATGCTGGAAGCCATGGCGTGCTCGCGTGCTGAAAAGACTGCGTCCTCGGTCCGAGATCCACGAGCCGCCCAGCAAACACGCCAGGGGCTAGGCACTGGGCCTCAGCGCTTTATCGTGTTTTTCAGCCCGAATGGGATGATCCCTGAGCGCTGGACGCCGAGCGGGACAGAGTCAGCATTTGAATTTAAGGTCGCCGCTGATCCCACCGCAAAACATGTGCTCACACCGCTTGAAGCCCTGAAGCAAAAGTTAATTATTCTCGACGGCGTGAATCAAAATTCGCGGGGTCTTAAAGGTCCTGGTACCAACGGGCACGATCTTGGAATGGGCCACATGATGAGCGCCACGCCACTTCTCGAAGGCCCCGGCGGTTCTGGCGAGTTTGGACATTTGAGCGACGGCTCAGCGGGCGGCATCTCCATCGACCAAGAAATCGCCAATTTGATCGGCAATACGACGCGCTTTCGCTCGATCGAGCTCGGCAATCACTCGATTTTGGACCCGATCCGACAGATCACGAGCCGGATGAGCTACAAAAAAGCCTTTGAAGCCGTGCCTCCCGAGAATGATCCCCGTGCGGCCTTCAAAACACTCTTCGCCGGCGTCACGCCCACCGGGCAAATGATGCCGGTGCAACTCGATGCGCTGCAGGTTAAGCGCAAGAGTGTGCTCGACAAGACACAGCAAGACCTCATCGCACTCATGCCGAAAGTGAGCGCATTCGATCGACAAAAGCTGGAAGCGCACCTGAATTCGATTCGCGAGCTAGAGACGAGCCTCGCGCTCAGCAACCCGCCCATCACGTGCCAGGTTCCAGCAGTCGGCCCCAACACCGACCCGGCTCCTAACGGCAATTATCCGATGATCGGCACGCAGCAAATGGACATCATGGCGCTTGCCGTGGCCTGCGACCTGAGCCGCGTCGTGAGCCTCCAGTGGTCGACAGGACAATCGAGCGCTCGCTTCTCTTGGCTTGGCATTCAAGGCGATCATCATACGATTTCGCATGCCGTCGACGATTCCATGGTCTCTCGCCAACAGATGATCGACATGCACTCCTGGTATTCTGAGCAATTCGCTTATCTGCTCGGCAAGCTCGGAGCCGTTGATGAAATGGGCCAAAGTGCGCTCGATAACAGCATTGTCATGTGGGTGAACGAGCAGGGCGATGCTCAGCCTCACTCACCGAATCGGATCCCGTACATCTTGGCTGGCTCCGGTGGCGCCGTGCTTCGGCCAGGGCGTTACCTCAAGTACGACAACGCCTCGCACAACGATCTCTATCTGGCACTTCTCAAGTCTTTCGGCAGCCAGCTCAGCGTCTTTGGGGCGCCAGCTGTTTCAAAAGGCGCGCTGACTGGGCTCAGCTGAGTCGGCTGACTCGGCTGACGTGATCGGCTGAGCTGACTGGACTGAAAACAAGCGTTAAAGGCTGCAGGATGCTGCGGCTCCGTGTTAGAAGGCGCGCATGTCTTCGCCGCACTCGCTTCGCTGTGACTACCTGATCGATCCGCTAGCTGTCCAAGGCCCTACGCCCCGCTTCAGCTACGAACTCGGTGAAGCCGCCGCGCGGCAAACCGCCTATCAAATCCAGGCAACACTCGGCAGTTTCTCCTCCGGGGGTGCGTGCATTTGGGACAGTGGCAAGGTGAGCACCGCGCGTTCACTGCACATCGAGTACGCGGGCGCATCGCTTCAAAGCTGTCAACGTTTTGAATGGCGCGTTCGGATCTGGGATGGGAACGATCAGCCATCGGGGTTCAGCGAACCAGCACATTTCGCAGTGGGCCTTTTATCGCACGCCGATTGGCACGCGAGCTGGATCCAACCACCTGAATCCTATCGCGCACCCAACTCCTATTATTTTCGTCGGCTTTTCAAGACAGGCTCAGCGCTCAGGGACGCGCGACTGTATGCCACCGCCAAAGGCATCTACCACCCGTTGCTCAACGGGAACGCCGTGAGCGACGAGAGCTTCGCTCCGGGTTGGACCGACTACCATCAACGAATTCTCTACCGTTGCTATGACGTGACGAAACAGGTCAAAAACGGCACCAACGTGCTCGGAGCATTGCTCAATCCTGGCTGGTACAGCGGCCCGCTCGCCTTTCATCATCGCCCGTTTCAGTACGTCAAAGAGCCGAGCGACAAACGGCCTTCGCTCTTGATGGCGCTGCGTCTTGAGTACGCGGATGGTCGGGTCGAATGGGTTGGGACGGATGAGCATTGGCGCGTCCATGCAGGGCCGATCCTGGAATCTACATTTTTGCGCGGAGAAACCTACGACGCCACGTTCAAATTGAGCGAGCTCGGGCTCCCAGATTTGGATGACAGCTCGTGGGGCAAGGTCCAATGCACGGCGCTTGAAGCCATTCCAAAGCTGTGCGCCCATCCTGGCCCGCCCGTGAAGCCAACCCAAGAGCTGACTGCAGTGCGCACCTTTGAAGCTCGCACGGGCTCCACTATTTACGATTTCGGGCAGAATTTCGCAGGCCGTGTGCGCTTACGCGTGCAAGCCCCAGCGGGCACCATCCTGCGCCTCCGCTTCGGCGAAATGCTTTGGCCCGAGAACGAACTCTACGTTGATAACCTGCGAACTGCCACTAGCATTGACACTTATACTTGCAGTGGCGAAGGCGAAGAAGTTTGGGAGCCTCGCTTCACATACCACGGCTTTCGCTATGCTGAGCTCACCGGCTTTCCGGGAGATCCCGAGTTGAGCACTCTCACGGGAATTGTCGTGCACAGCGACACGCCCAAAGCCGGCACATTTGAGTGCTCGAGCCCGCTCATCAATCAGCTGATCCGCAACATCGATTGGACGCAGCGTTCCAATTTCGTGGATGTACCTACGGATTGCCCGCAGCGCGATGAGCGCCTCGGTTGGACGGGTGACGTGCAAGTCTACATCCGTTCCGCGATCTGGAATCGCGATGTTTCAGCGTTTTTTTGCAAATGGATTCAAGATCTGATCGATTCGCAAGACACGCGTGGTTGCATCCCCAATTACGCCCCGCCCCTGCCCCACGATCACGTGCATGGGCAAGGTGGAGATGCCGCCTGGGGTGATGTTGGCACCGTCGCACCCTGGGCTCTCTATTGGTACTACGGCGACACGGACTTCCTCAGTCGCTGTTACCCGATGATGCTGCGCTGGCTCGATTATCTTTGGCGAGAATCTGAGAACGGCCTCCGCACACCGGATCCCAAAAAGTACAAAGTCTACGGAGATTGGGTCTCGCTCGGCGCGGAAACTCCGCACGAGATCTTAATGACGGCATTCTTTGCGCACAGTGCAGATCTCGCCGCTCGCACCGCCGAAGTGTTGAACAAGCCTGAAGATGCGCAGCGCCTGCGCGCACTCCACGCCACCCTTCGCGCTGTTTTTATCAAGAATTTCGTCACTCCGGAGGGTGAGATCCGCGGCTTTCAGAAGGAGCCGGCAACCCAGACCGGGCAGGTGCTGGCGCTTCACTTCAATCTCTTGCCCGAAGAGCTGCGCGGAGCGGCGTTCGAACGCCTGATCTCGCTCATCGAAGCCAACAACTGGCACTTGGCTACAGGCTTTATTGGCATTCCCTTTCTGTTGCCGACACTTTCCCGGCACGGTCGCGCCGATGTCGCTTATCGACTGGTCTTGAACGAGACGTTTCCTTCCTGGGGCTTCTCGATCAAGAACGGAGCCACCACGATCTGGGAGCGTTGGAATGGTTGGACGGAAGAGGGGCCCCATCAATCGGGCATGAATTCTTACTCCCACTACGCGTTCGGTTCAGTTGCACAGTGGCTGTATGAGCATGTGGCCGGCATCGAAGCCACGGCACCAGGATTCAAGCAATTTCGCGTCCGCCCTAGCATCGGTGGAGGGCTTACTTTTGCCAAAGCCGAGTGGAAAAGTCTGTACGGCCTGATCGTGAGCGAGTGGCGGCTCACAGGGGGAAGCGTTGAGCTACACGTGCGGGTCCCTCCCAACACTTCCGCTGAAGTCTGGCTGCCGTGCGCCAATCCGCATTCGCTCACGGTCAATGGGAGTCCAATCAACGGGGCGCGTTTCGAAGGCGAGCATGCCGTCGTCAATTTCCAACCTGGTGACTACTTGCTGCGAGCGGACAGCATCCCGATGCGGCTTGCTTCGCAGCCGTGACTCGGAGAGAAACACAACGACGCAAGCCATGGGTTTGTGCGTGACCCCCTATTCTCAAAGGCAAACACAAGATAATGAGTACGCCGACCCCTATCTCAAACTGAAGACACTGAGCACGCCGACCCCTATCTCAAACCAAACTAGATAGTAAGCCTGCTTACTATCTAAGAATAAACGAAAGGGTGCTTGCTGGCGCGGCTGCGAACGCAACGCCGCACTCGGGCGAGGAGGCCCAGGCCGAGACCCGTTGCTTTTTTTGTTCAACAGGCGTCACCCTCGAACTGGAAGCGCGGCGTGCCAGCGTTCACGATAAGCTTTCAACTGATCGGTGAGTTCCCGTTCAACGGGCGTGAGCCGTGCTTTCAGCAAGGTTGGCCAAGCTGCGAGCTGTGCCGCGCCCCGCCCTGTACCCGCTGCGTTTGCGTCCGCAAAGAAGACGCCCTGAGTTGGACGGAGACCCGCCAACAGGCCACCAAACAAAAGGTTCTTCGAAAAGGGACCATCGACGATCACGTCGCCGGCAACTCCCAATGAACGCAAACAATGATCAGTCATGAGTGCGGCATAAAGCGACGCAAGCGCCGCTTTTCCAGTTGGAGTCTGCGGCACCTGCCCGCGGATCTCTCCCTCAAACGCTCGAAAAGGTCCGCCCTGTGAACTGAAACAGGGCACCGGCAACGCCGTTTCAAGGACGTGCTCCAGATCTAAAAGTGTTGGCTGAGCCGAAAGCCCCTCACTCCCAGCGAGCACTTCATATTCACGTCCACCCATGAAGCGCGCAGAGGCCACGGGAGCTCCGAAGGCATCCACGTTGGCCAACATATCCAATTCCTCGCGTAGCCCTGCCAAGCCCACGCCCTTCGCCATGCAAACGACCCAAGTTCCCGTGGAAACCACCGCAAACTGGGCCTGCTCTTGGCGTGGTGCAGCGTAGGCAAAATAGGACGCGTTGCTGTCATGAATGCCAGTGAGCACGCGCACGTTGGGATCGAGCCCGGTGCGACGAACCATCTCTGGGAGCAGTGAACCCGCTGAAGCATAAGCTCGGCGAAGTGCTGGGAATCTGCTCGCGAAGCCTTCATTCACGCAGAATTTTGAGAAACACTGTCGCTCCGGCTCCCAAAGATCGGTGTGACAGCCCAGTGACGTTACTTCCGAGTGCAGCTGCCCCGTCAGCTTGAGTGCAAAATACTGCGGGTACATCAAGATCTGCGTGGAGCTCGCGAATTGTGCGGGAAACGTGCGTTTCAACCAAAACAGCTGTTTGCCGAAATTGAGCCCATTCGGCAGCTCCGGCGAGCATGTATTTTGAAAATCACGCGCGGCCAGGCGATACTCTGCATCAATCTCATTTGGCCCTTCAAACTCGTAGTCCAACACCGGCAACGCGAGCCCCTCACCGTCCCACGCCACGCCAGTAGCGCCATGCGTGACCGGTATGATGGTGTCAATCGGATATTCCTTCGCGAAGCTCGCCAGACCAGTCAGAACCCACTCGAAGATCGCCTGCACGTCAAAATGAGGATAGGGCCCCCTGCGTTCCACTTCGTTCGGCACGCTGCGCTGTGCCAAGGTTTCACCCGCGGCATTGACGATCATGACCTTGATGTTCGTCTTCCCAACGTCAATCACCGCGACGCATTGGGGGTGCGGGGAATTCATGCCGAAAGTTCGGTCTTTTGTGCGAGGGCGCGCGGCCCGACGGTTTCCGCGATCGTCACGTTCACGTTCGCTCGCCGCAACATTTCGAGCGCCGAACGGCTCACGTTAGAATCAGTGATCAACCGATTCACTCGCTCAAGCGGGCAGGCAATCAAGCTGCCCTTAGCCGAGAACTTAGAGCTATCCACCATGGCAATGACCTCATCGGCTTGATCGATCAAACGGCGTTCAGAGCGGGCCAGGGTAGGATCGGTCTGCATCAGCCCTTGCGAGCTCACAGCTTGGGCCCCGATAAACAGCTTTGAGGCGTAATAGTTCTGAAAAACATCCTGCTCGAAGGGGCTCAGGATCACCCCCTGCTCTTCAAACAGCTCCCCGCCTGGCAAAATAACGCGATTCGTGGTGTGTTTGTGCAGATATTCAGCACTGTAGAAGGAATTGGTGAGCACCAAGAGTTGCCGATCGCCCAGGCTCCGCACCATCGCAAAGGTGGTCGTGCCGCCGGCGATGATGACGCATTCCCCTGGCTCAACGAGCCGCGCAGCCTCGCGCGCGATCGCCGCTTTTCTCGCCTCATGCAGAGTCAAGCTTGCCGTGAAGCTGTCTTGGCCTTTTAGCGAATTCGCGCGCGTTGCACCGAGTGCCTCGACACCACCGTGGACCCGACGCACCAACCCCTCCGATTCAAGGCGCGTGAGATCCCGACGCACGGTGGCATCGGAAGCATCCAATAGCACGGTGAGATGCCGGAGACTCGACGAACCGTGATCCGTGAGGGCCTTCAGGATCACCTTCCGCCGCTCAAGCTCATGCACGGCTACACGATCCCCGAGCGTGAGCCTGCTGCCGCTGGACGCTCCTCTGCCTTTTGATTCCTGTAACCGGAAGCGCGGTAGGTGCCAACCGGATCGATGGCGCCGCCCGCCCGACTACGCGCCATCTGCAGGATAGGCTCCACATCGCACTGGAACGCGCGATGCAAAGTCTGAGTTGCCGACATGGCGTCGTTGTTTTCCTGGTGGGCAGCAAGAGCCACCCTGTCCACCAGCAGCGCTTGAGCATAGGCACGCTTCACCGACGCGGCGCTCGTGATCAGGCTCTCAATCGGATCGGTCACGTTGTGCGACTGATCCAACATGTACGCCGGGTCGAAGCCCGTGGCGCCGCGCTGGTCTGCGTCCACTAACTCGTTGAAGACCAGAAAAATCTGAAAGGGATTGATCGCACCCGTGTCCAGATCATCATCCCCGTACTTGCTATCGTTGAAGTGAAATCCGGCGAGGCGTTTGAACTGGATCAAACGCGAGACAATCATCTCAATGTTAACGTTCGGTGCATGGTGCCCCAAATCAACTAAACAGCGCGCCTTCTCCCCGAGCTCAGTGGCGCACAAGTAGCTCGTGCCCCAGTCCTGAATCACCGTCGAATAGAGTGCGGGCTCGTAGAGCTTGTGCTCTAAAAATAGGCGCCAATCAGCTGGAAGGGCGGCGTAAATCTGCTTGGCACTCTCCAAATAGCGCTCAAGCGCGCTTGCGAAATTTTGTTGCCCGGGGAAGTTCGTACCATCCCCCACCCAGACCGTGAGTGCCTTCGAACCAAGCTTAACGCCCGCCTGGATACATTCGATGTTATGCTCCACAGCTTGCGCACGCACCGCGGGATCGGTGTGTGTGAGGCTACCGAACTTGTAGGAGTGTTTCTGCGCAGGCTGGTCTTGAAAGGTATTGGAATTGACCGCGTCAAAACCGAGCCCCAGTGAGCGACCCCTTTCGACCAGCTCCTGATAATCGCTCACGCGATCCCAAGGTAAATGCAGCGAAACGGTGGGCGTGGCCCGCCCCAACTGCTGAATCACGGCGCAATCATCCAGCTTCTCATACACGTTTCGAGGCTCGCCCAAGCCTGGAAAGCGTGCAAAACGAGTGCCCCCCGTGCCTACGCCCCAGGACGGAATCGCAACACCAAAGCGCTGAACCTTTTCAGTGACCTTCTCAATCTCGACGCCTCGGCGCGCCAAGCGTTCGCCCAAACTCTGAAAATCTCGCTCAAGATGGGCGCTGAGTCGCGCGTTCTGGTCCTGGATCACGTTCGAATCGATGGGTAATGCTGGGCTCACAAGATGCGTCTCCGGGGTTGATCCAGAGCTTGCCTTTGCGCTGGCGGCTCCCTGGTGCTTTCTTGCCACAGGCGTCGGCGAAATCAATCTGTAACGCGCGCCGCCTGAGCGAATTTGAAAGAATTCTTCTAATTCGCTCAAATTATGCGGGCCACAAAACCTACCTAGACGAGCCCACTGTCGCGCCGGAGCAGCCAATGGGCACCCAGGGCGACCGCCGCGAGCAACGACCAAACCCACGCGGGCAGAAGCGCACTCACCCGCCTTTCGGCAGCCACCTCAGCAGGACGTGGGATGGGTAGACTTGAAAGCCCCGACACGGTCACAGCTTTCCCGCCAGTGATGTTCGCGATCCTGCCGAGCCGAGCCGGATCGACGCGCGAGTCGCTCCACGCCTGACCTCCCCGTTCGCATGCAAAGTCGTAACGCGTGGGTGGCGCTGAGCCGATCTTTGCCTTCGCAATGTAGCCGCCGGCTTTGAGATCCGAGAGCACAATTTTGATCGGACCGGGGGGTGGGTTGGGGATGCGCTGAATAATGGGCTCCACCTGCGTAACACCCAATCGCTCCAGCGTCAGGGTCACATCTCCCTGCATCGACGGCAGACGCGTGAGCATGAGCGTTGTGGGCTGGCCTTCGGAGCACTCACCCACCAATTCGGTGCGTGCCGCTTCGAAGCGCGGATCACGCATCAGCCAGCCCAGCAGCCCATCCCAAAGGGCACCAAAGCCGCGCCCGGAGCCTTCATCGGCAAACTCACTGAATGCGAGCAGGTGAGTTCCGTCGACACCGAGAGCAATCGAACGTCCATCTCCTGCCTCTCCGAGCGCCAAAACCGGCATAGGCGTGTCCCCAATCTTTTTCCGAGGATGCTCCCAAAGCACCAACGCATTCTCACGCGGCGCACCGAGAATGTTGGCTCCCGGCATTTCAGGCAGCGCATCACCGAACAGATCACGAAGACCCCTGAGCACAGGCGCCGCCCTCCCAGAATCGGTGTAGCTAGGTACAAATTGCTCGAGATCAAACGGCTTTTCGCTCGATAAAAGCCTGACTGGCAAGACCCGCTCGAGCTCGGTCCCCGCGTAGCGCCCGCCGGCAAAAGACGTTGGCCCACCCACCATGATAAGCCCCCCACCTGATTCGACGTAGCGCGCCAATGCGGGCAGATGCTGCGCGAGGTGATACGCGACAGCATCCAGATCCTGCAGAACAACCGCATCAAAGCTCGGCAGATGTTCTGTAAAAAGCTCATCAACGGGAAAAGGGATCAACGCCAATTCAGAGTTGCTGGTGGTGCGCGTATCGTCTTCGTTACTGCGGAGAATGAAGAACGCGACCAGATCGACGGACTCGTCGCTCTTGAGCCACATCCGGAGTGATCGAACGTCGTAGGTTGGGCGCCCGGCGACGTGCAGCAAACGGATCCGATCGCGTGTGACGGTGAACGCGATCACTCGAGAATTATTTTCGGGCAGAGAATCTCCAGGAGGAGCCGCTATCGAGACCTCCACCACGCGTGTCCCCGCTCGATCGAGGGTGACCTGCAGTTCAATTTTTCCCGAATCTTGGTTGAGCTTGGCAACTCCGCTGGCTAAGAGCGCCTTCGGTACACCGTAACGCAGCTCATGAATCTCGACGGGGATCTCGTTGCAGCTGAGGCCGCCCGAACAGCCGAGCTCGATGGTGAGCGAGAGCGGTTGATGCGCTACCGCAGCACCAGCGGCGTGCACGGCGCGAATGGCGGCGTCTGGAGGATCGACGTCGGCAATGCTCACCGTATGGACGGGAACGCCGAGAGCCAACTGCTTCAGCCGCGTTAGGTCATCGTCGAAGGTTGGCCGGCTCAAACGCCCGTCACTCAGCAAGACATACGCCTGCGGCTTTTCCTGGGCTAATGAGTTCAGTTGGGAGAGAGCCGCCGTCAGATCACTCTCGACGCTGAGGCTGCCGCCCTCACCATCACCTTGTAGCGCGTGCGGCGCACCCACGCCAAACTCCAAGACGCTGACTCGTGCATCCTTAAACGTCGAACTAATGGCCTTGGCTGCTGCGATCGCTCGTGCCCGCCGCGTCTTGCCGTCGCTTGGAATCAACAGGCGCGTGGACCCATCGAGCAGCACAACCACTTTCGGCCCCACACTGTTGGCGCGCAAACTCACCGCTACAGGTCGCAGGACCGCCGAAAGGAGCAACACGGTAGCAAGAACCCCTGAAGCGAGAACCCAGAAGCGGCGACGTTCGGTGCGGGCCGTTTCAAGCGCCAAAAGCAAGATAGAAAGCGCACCGAGGCCTAAGGCACCCCACACCCACGCCCCGGAGAGATCTTCCGAAAAGGCCCATGATACATCCGCCAAACCCATCGTTTCCCTGCGTTGGCTAGCGAGCCGCTCTCCGGCGCATCAAGTAGGGGGCGTGCACTTGGTCGTCCTTGTAATCGGAACAGAGCAGGTACATTCCGATGTTAACCGCTAAGCGGGCAGCTTGTTCTCGAAACATGGGATCGGGAGATTCGGTCTCGAATACCCATTCACCGTTCTCCGATTGAGCCAGAGCACCCAACAGATCGTGCGCAAGGAAGAGCACTTGCGCGTTATTGCCCCGCACGATGGCATCCACGTGATCGACGCCGAGCACACGTCCCACAGGGCGTTCAAGCATGTAAAAGGTCTTGAACAGTACGTGGCTTGGATCCAGACGAACCGGCGGAGTTTCCGGCAGCACACGGGCCAACTCACGACGCGCAGCACGGCCGAATATGCCCGCGTGGGGCTCAAAATCATCCACGACCATCACACCGCCGAGCTGAATGAAACGACCCAAGAAGTGGAGCTCACGCCGAGTGAGCGGCGCGATTTCGCCTTCACCCGCCCAAACACAGAAAGGTTCTGCCAAGAGCCGGCTATCCGAGGCGCGGACCGTTTGACAGACGGCACGTGCTGGTGCGCTGGTTCTTCGCACTAACTCCCACCCCCAGCGCTCGGGGGCACGCTGTCTTGGTCCCGCCCAAGTTGTGGATCCCGTGAGCAATATGCGTGGATGAAACGCCCCCGCCTGGCCGAACGCCAAAGCACTCGGTGCAGCGACGCTCGCAGCAACGCCAATCAAGAAGGACTGCCGGGAGATGCACCTCATGGTTCCCTCACTTAGCGAAAATCCTCAACGAACCACAGCCCTTCTTCAGAAACGAGCGTCACGATGTACCCGCCTAACAGTGTTGCCGTCGCATGATCCCCGGCTATTTCAATATGCGCAGCTTCGGGAGCTTCAAGGCTCTCGCGGAGGCCAACCAGATCAATTTCAAGGCCGGCGCGAAGCTTCGGGCTCAGCGTCTGAAAAAGAACGTTGCCGGGAAACAGCACCAACGCGCCGTGCAACGCCTCCAAGGCCTCCGTGGGCGTTTTAGCGCGCGGCGGGAGTCCCCCCGAGAAATCAATTCTGAAAGCGTCCCCTTCCAACACCAATCTGGCAAGGCGGCCGTTCGCGAATTGGACCTGAGCTTCAGGCGTGGCGTGCAATTCAGCGTGAGAGGCTCGAAGCTCCAACGCCAGACGCTTGAGTTCCGGTGCCTGGTCACGCAACCGTTGCCGGATCCCACGCTTACCAAACCTGACAAGCGCCCCCTGAGACATCAGGGCCGCAACGCCCTCCGCATCACCACGTTCCAGGGCGCGACCGAAATTCTGGGCGACGCTCCGCGGATCCTCGACCTCATTCGCGTGGCACCCGAGCATCAGGGAAGCCAGAAGAAACCAGAGCGGCGCCCGCATTTCTCGACAGAGCTAGCTAAACGGAAGGCTCTTGGCTACCTTGGGCGCGAATGAACGGCGGTCAAGCGTTCAGCGCAGCCTCGAAACCCACCACTTCGGGCCCAAGAAATCCATGGCTCCGTACACGGTGCGCGCTGTTCTTTCCAATTCTGCTCGCGGGTGCATCGTCGTTTCTTGCTTGTGCTGGGCCCCCGCCGCGTTCAGCGCTCCCCGCGCTGCCCCTCGAAGAAATCAGAGCCGTCCAGGTGATCGCCGCCGCTTTTGCCTCCGAGGGTGAGCCTCCTATCGCAGGCAAATCCGTTGAGCTCGACACAAATAAGGTCTTACAAATCGATGTGCAGGCCAAGGAGCACAAGTTCGCGGTCGCGTACCTGACCCAGAGTGAACGCGCGGCTCTCGGGAATGCATTGCCGCCGCGGGATCCCGCAATGCCAGACGCTCTACAATTGGTGAGCGGTGCCGGAGAACACGCCGACGTGCGCGTGCTTGTGTTGTACGACTATGATTACATGTACGATGATCATTTGGGCGGCTTGCACAATGCCAGCACGGTCACCGCAGAGCGCAAGCTGGAGCGGGACGTGCGTGATTTCTTGGTAAGGGCGCATGCTGAGGCCTGGCCCTAACCGATGATCAGCGCAGGCGACCCTGCCCAATCCCACAAGCGAGGCATCCTGATCGGCGCAACGCTGGCAGTCTTCGGCGTAGGCCTTTCGCTGGACGCCGAGCAAGGCCTAGGAGGTTGGCTCACGGTGATCGGGGTACTAGTCGCTGCCTTCTCGCTCCATAAGTTGGGGCGTTCCGGGGCAAGCTAAGCTCCGCCTCAGGTTTCGCTGCGCAACACAGCAATACCGATATCCTTGCCCAGGCTCGGCGTGCGGATCACGGCCAATCCAAAGGGGCGCCCGGTGATTTCAAGGCGCGCCGCAAACGGCGCCGTGTCCGTCGCCCCCGCTAGAGGATTTTGGTGCTCAACCTCTTGAGCGTTAATCAAAGGAGAAATCGGCGTGCCGTACGCCGATTTACCCGCCACGATGAACACATAGACGAGCGGCGCCTTTTGCTGCTCCTGCAACGACGAAAGCACCGAGCTACGGAGTGCGAACTCCAACCGATACGCATACGCCGCCCACGACCAACCGGTCGCGTAAAGGCCACGCACAGCGCCCGCCACACGAACCGGCTGCGCCGCCACCCACTGACCATCCATCCTACCTTTCACGCCGGCTGCCTCAGGCATACTACCCTGGGTCTCGACATACTTTCCGGTAAGTGCCTGGCGCAGCTCCGGATAGGCTGAAAACAGATTCTTCCCGGCCATCAGATCTTGGTCCCGATCATTTCGAATCACGAGCCCATCCATCGATGCGGCGACGAAAAATGTGCTCTTTGCAACCCGCAAGTCCTGAACCTTGTTCTGACATTTCGAAAGCGCTTCGCGTGCATCGTTGCCTTGCTCTGGCCCCAAAGACTCGCGATTGAAGAAGGCCGCCATGCACTCAGCCCCCAGAGGCAGGCCATTGCGCACTTCAGCTACATCCGCACGCACAGTTCGGGCGAGCTCCACTACATGTTGCTTGGCCTGGGCTTCGCTCACCTCACTAGGGTCCTTACACCCACTCACCCCAACAACCGTTAAAAGCAGGCCAACTACATACAACCCGTGCGCTGATGAATTCATTACTATTTCGTATAGCGCGAGGCTGGCGGAGGATGAAGGGCCGGGGGATATTTAAGGGAGTTGATCGAGGGAGCGCGAGCACAGCAAAGCCATGGCAACCAGAGAAGCACTGTCCTCTTTCACCCAAGGCCCAGCACGCCCGGGCCAACGAGCGCACGCCTCCGTCGGGACCCTCTCGGCCTTTGAGGACGAAGAGCGCGATTCCTTGCTCGCGCTTGAGCGCATGCTCAGCCCGGAAGATATTCGCGTCGTATTTCAACCCATTGTGCACTTAGAGGACGCAACGATATTCGCTCATGAAGCGTTAGTCCGCTGCCGTGTTCCGGAATTTCAATCTCCGCCCAAGCTGTTCGAATATGCCGTCTCCACAGGCTGTACTGGGCGGCTGGGGCGCATCATCCGGGAGCTGGCGCTGGCTGACTGCGGGGATCTGCCAGTGTTCGTCAACGTGCACCCGGCAGAGCTTCAAGATCCCTGGTTAATCAGGCCCGACGATCCGATCTTCTCGCATGATTTTGACGTGTATTTGGAGGTGACCGAATCCGTGCCGATGACGCACTTCGACATCTGCATGACGGTGCTGCGCGAGATCCGTGGCCGCGGGGGCATTCATTTGGTGGTGGATGATTTGGGAGCGGGCTATTCCAACCTCAAGCGCATCCTCGATCTGGAGCCGAGCGTGGTGAAGCTGGATCGCAGTTTGATCGAAGGTATCGAACGGAGCGTTCGGCAGCAGAAGCTGGTCCGAAACGTCGTTCGCATGTGCGATGATCTTGCAGCGAAGGTTGTCGCCGAAGGCATCGAAACCCCGGAAGAGTACGCAGCACTCACCGATATGGGGATTCACTATGGGCAAGGCTATTTGTTTGCGCGGCCAGCCACCACGCCCCCCCAAGTCAGCTGGTCCCCACCCTATTCATCGGTGAAGCGCCTCAAGCAAAGCATCCGCCCGTAAGCGGACGCTTTCATTTCGAGAGCGCGGCCGCAGCAGCCAGCACTTTTTCGACGTGGCCATCCACTTTGACGTTTCGCCAAACATGCCGCACCTTGCCCGCAGCATCCACAAGAAAGGTGGTGCGTTCGATGCCCATGTATTCTCGGCCATAGTTCTTCTTCTTAACCCACACCCCAAATGCCAACGCAACGCTCTTGTCGCTGTCGGAGAGCAACTTGAAAGGAAGCCCGTACTTCTCACCAAAACGGCCATGGCTCTCAGTGGAGTCCGGGCTCACACCCAAGATCTGAACGCTGGCGGATTTGAACAACGCTAGGGAATCGCGAAAGCCACAGGCTTCACGCGTGCAGCCCGGTGTATCGTCTTTCGGGTAAAAGTAGAGGACGAAAGCTTGGCCTTTGAGTGACGCACTCGAAACGACCCCAGCAGCGCTCTTCGCAGAGAAACTGGGAACGCGATCACCTTCAGACAGCCTGTTCGTGTCGAGCTTCGGCTCCGCGGCTTTCGGAGCGGCCTGTTTGGTTTTTGGTGCCGATTTCTCGGTGGTCGGTGTTTTTTTGAGGGAAACCTCAGAGGTCTTAACTAACTTCGTAGCTCCGCTCCCGGCATTGGTTCCAAGTGCTGTTTTTGGCGGGGTCTTCTTCGTCGTGGCCATGGCGTCCTCCGTGCGTTGGGTTGTCAGGGACTTGTCACTTCGATGAAACGTGGGCGGGCGTCACACTACCAGCCAGTTTCGGACACGAACAGCGCCCAAGCCCTTGTGAGTGTGGCGCCGATCAGTAAAATGCAGCGTCATCCAAGGAGCAACACATGTTAGATTTACCCGAACCCGGACTTTACCGAACCACCGAGGCGCTGCCGGGCAATGCAGAGGCGTTTCCCGCGGGAGTGCTTGTTTTCATCGGCCAAACCGCAGGCACCGGAGCGCAATTCGTTGTTCGCCCAGGGCAGAACCGACGCAATCGCTGGTTTTGGGGCGATCCCACCACGCCGCTCCGCTCGCCCACATGGAGTCGAACGTTGAAGAAGCTGCCCTCTGAAGGTTTCTACACCTTACCGAACACTCTCGAATTCGAGGGTGGCGGCCGGTGGCTGAAGAACGCGATTGTCGAGCTTGGCTACAACGAACAAGGCCAAGGCATCATCTTCGTCGGCGAGTGGCAAGATGACGGCATCGAGAACGTTCTGCGCTTCAGTGACCGCGGGATGATCATCGACGACAGCACGCTTGACCGCCTGATTTGGGCACCCATCCTACCAGCAGGTACAGGCTCAGGTGCGCGGCGAGTGGATGCCTGAGGCAGCTCGGCACCCTCCACCATTCTACTACTGACTGACACGGGGCCCAGGCTGAGCTGGGCCCTTGCCACATTTGGACTGAGGTTTCGAATTACGACTGCAGGTTTTTCGCAACGAAATCCCAATTGATGAGCTTATCGCAGTAAGCCTCCAAGAAGGCGTTCCGATTGTTTCTGTGGTCGATGTAGTAGGCGTGTTCCCAGACATCCGCGGTCAGAATAGGCTTGGCCGCTGTGGTAAGCGGAGTCTCGGCATTGGCCGTGCTGATGATCTTGGGCTCACCCGCCTCAAGCACAAGCCAAACGTAACCTGAGCCAAAACGGCTCGCGCCCACGTTGACCCACTCTTCCCTGAACTTGGTCCAGCCGCCAAGCTTATTGATCAAGTCGAGCGAAGCGCCGGCAGGAGGCGCTCCGCCGCCACCAGCTTTCATTCCATCCCAAAAGAACGTGTGATTGTAGACCTGTGCGGCGTTGTTAAACACACCGCCCGAGCTGGATCGGATGAGCTCAACCAGGCTCTTGCTCGCCTCGGGCTTGCCTTCGATGGCAGCCTTCAGCTTCGTCATGTAGCCCTTGTGATGTTTCTCGTAGTGAAACTCGAGTGTCTCCTGGGACATCACGGGCTGCAGGGCGTCTTTGCTGTACGGGAGCGGTGCGACTTCAAAATCCATGGTCAATAGTCTCCTAACAATTGGGAAACTTACGTGGCGTTATCTTTGGGGCGCTGTCAACGGGCCACGTAACCGGGGGGCCTTTCACCACGATCCGACGCGGAAAAACTCAGGCGACGCGTTTGCCCGGCAGCCCGAAGACCTGAAACTTTTGCCTGACCTCTATCCCACTTTGCGGCGCCGCCCGCCGCCCCCCACCCGCCTGGCTTTGGAACTCGGTGATGTTGTGGAGCGCACGCGCAGCATGAACGATGACTCTGAACGCCGCGTCGAGCGAAATAATCTCCCGGCCAGAGGCGTGGAACAAACACGCCACCTCTTCAAACGCTGGATTCGTAAGGTTGGTATACGAAACGCTCGGCGCGCTAAAGCGCAGAAAGAACTTCAGCACCGAGTGGCCATCTTCGATCTGACTCGTGAGCGTGCCCTGCTGAGGATCAAAGGCGATGAGCCCGACCAGCTCTGGAAAGTCCTGCACCTCGAACATGAACGTACTCGTGCGCTCACCGCTCTCGACAATGAAACGGACGGCTTCAACGATCGCGTTTAGCTTGGATTCGATCTCAAGAATGACATTCTCTGGCGACATCGACACTTCTCTCTTTCGTTCTCGCACTCACTGCAAGAACTCTGCCCCCGTAGAACGCCCTTCCAAGGCAAAGCCTTAAGCGCGTCCGTTGCTTTCGCAAAATGACGCACTTTCGCCAAAAACCTGACGCCAGATTCACCTCCGTTCATCGTCAAAACCTTGACGCCAGGCCCCCGCACCCACGTGGGTGCCGAAGGTTGCCTTTCCCCCCTGACTTCGCTATCTGGTGGGCCACACGAGCCAAAGGAAAAGAGATCGAACATGACTGCGAACAAAGTTGCATTGCTCACCGCCGGCGGACTTGCCCCGTGTTTAGCCTCGGCTGTCGGTGGGCTGATCGAGCGCTATTCTGAGCTGGCGCCTGAGGTACCGCTGATCGGCTACCTGGACGGCTACGCTGGGTTGCTCACCGGGAAGTACATCGCGGTCACGCCCGAACTTAGAAAGACGGCTCCGCGTTTGCACAGCCACGGTGGGAGCCCGCTTGGCAACAGCCGCGTGAAGCTCACCAACGTGAAGGATTGCCTCGCACGTGGCCTGATTTCGGCCGGTCAAGATCCGTTGCACGTCGCAGCCGAGCAACTCCGGAAAGACGGCGTCACCATCCTGCACACGATTGGTGGAGACGACACGAATACGACGGCCGCCGATCTGGCTGCCTACCTTGCGAAAAACGGCTACAACTTAACGGTTGTGGGGCTACCCAAAACGATCGACAACGATGTTTACCCGATCGTTCAGTCGCTGGGCGCCTACACTGCAGCCGAGCAAGGCGCGATATTTTTCGAGAACGTGGTCAACGAGCAAAGCTCCAATCCCAGGATGCTGATCGTGCACGAAGTGATGGGTCGGCATTCTGGCTGGCTTACGGCAAGAACCGCACTCGACTACCGTTCGCGCCTGAAGCGACGCGAATTCGTGCCTGAGCTCAATTTCACCCAGGCACACCTCGACCTCGATGCCGTCTACATCCCCGAGCTCCCTATCGATCTCGAATCAGAGTCTCGCCGTTTGCGCTCGCGCATGGACGCGAAGAACAGCGTCAACATCCTTATCGCCGAGGGAGCCGGGGCAGATACGATCATCGCTGACATGGAAGCGAAGGGGCAGAGCGTCCCCCGCGACGCCTTTGGCCATGCCAAGCTCGACCAAGTACAGGTTGGAAAGTGGTTCGGCGAAGAACTCAAATCCCGCCTGAACGCCGAGAAGCTCCTCGTCCAGAAGAGTGGTTACTTCGCGCGGAGCGCCGCGCCAAACACCGAAGATCTACGCTTGATCAAGAGCTGCACCGACCTCGCTGTGGACGCGGGCCTGAGAGGTGAGAGCGGCGTAATTGGGCACGACGAGGACCAAGCGGGTCGCCTCCGGTCCATTGAGTTCACCCGCATCCGAGGTGGAAAGCACTTCGAGACGCACACCCCCTCGTTTCAGGAAATGCTGCGCGCCATCGGACAGGGCTGATCGGCGAACGAAGCGATCAGCCGGATCCTTGCAAATCGAATACGATATGTTTAACTTGCAAGGATGATCCCCCGCCGCGTTCTGAGCCAGGGGGGCCGCCAAACTGCTGATCCAACGCGCGAAGCGCCCCTCTTTTCGTTCCTTGGAAGATAGTAAGCATGCGTACTATTCTTTTTTGACGTTGCGGTAGAGTGCACAGATAAGTTCGGGAGCGCGTGAAGTCCTTGCAGCTTGCGCCAACGTGAGCCCTCAAAAGAAACGAAACGAAACGAAACGAGGGACACACGAGCGTTTATCGCCCGGCATCGCAGCGCCGTAAGTGGCGCCGGCGTTGGTTGGGCGGACGTGGAAATCCTCCTTGCCGCGGTCACCGCCGGTGCAAGGCTCTATCCGTCGGATCGTTACCTGCGGCGTGTGTGCACAGCGCTCGGGGTGCCTTTGGCGTAGCTTTTGCGGTTGTTACTGTACCGCGGGCGTTAGCTGGGCAGCAGTCGTATTTTACGACTCCCCCATGCGGCGAGCGAAGCGCGCGCATCAGGGGGAGATCGGCCGCGGCGCAGCCCGGACGAGAGGGGGCTCCATCACAAGCGGGTTGCGTCCGCCGCAACGCTTCTCGCCACGGCCCATTCCTTCGACAACTGGATCTCGGCCTCGGAGGACATGTCGAAACCGGCGTCCTTGCCCGCCATGAAGAAAGACTTCGCCATGCCGAAGTTCGCCGCGTTGGAAAGCTCCTGTTCGAGCTCCGCTGTTGCATCGGCGCCGAGGAGGTCAAGGCACGCGTGCGCGTTTTTCAATGAGATAGGCAGACTACCCCGCGCGTCGGCGAACCAGGATCTCGACGCCGTCGAGGTTACCCTCAACGTTCGTAAGCCGATTGTCGATGCTTTGAAGCAGCTTCCCGTGCTCGTCCAGCGCGGCGTGAATGGCCCTGAGTTCGTGAGTTACCGGTTCGAGGCTCTGGCTGAACGCAGTCCGAATGGCGGCGATTTCCTCTGGGGTCATGACCCAGAGTCTAGCATGACCAACCGCGTATCTGGAACAAATGGGAGGGAAACTCCCGCTTTTCATTGACGACGGGTGAATTGGCCCAGTGATCCAAGCTCGCGCACGATCGCGACGTCAAATCCCCGTCACCCCCTTGTTCACCAGGCCACCCCCGGTGCCAAGGGTCGTGATCGTGGAGCCCATCAAGTGCGCGGCTGAAAACAGCGCCTGACTCAGGTTACCCTGCGTTTCTCGCACATGCAGATTACCTTCCAAGCGACCACCCGCCTTGCCCGCGAACAGGACAGGGTACTCCTGGGTGGCGTGATCTTTGCCCCAAGCGACGTCCGTGCTGACGTAAACGAGTGAATGGTCGAGAAGCGTGCCGGCGCCCTCCTGAACTGCCTGCATTTTCTGCAGTATTTCAGCAAAACATGTCATGGTGAAGAGCACCCCCTTGTGCACGCGTGTCTGGTAACCTTGCGCCGAGTTCTCACCAGGATCCTCATGGCAAATGGTGTCGTGAAAATCGGCATTCATGTCGCTGCCGAGCCCACGGAAATAGACGTGAGCGGCGGGCAGCGAGAATACGTAACTTGCAACATTGGTGAGTCCGCAGGCAAGCGCAGTGACTGCGAGATCGGTCATCGCTGTGTTCACCGCGGGCGTGGCTTCCTCATTCACATCTTGACCGACTGTCGGTTGGTTTGGTGCGGCGCACGACACCGGTGCGACGGCTGAAAGTCGCAATTCCATCGCACGGATGCCGTCGAGGTGGCTGTCCAAACGCAGTTGATCACGCGCCCCAAGCCGTGTGCGGAGGGCTTGTCCATCCTGCAGTACCGCGTCGAGCACGCTCTTCTTGACCCCAACCAGCGGAGCTGGCGCACTGCCGCCGCCGTTGGGAGTGGCGGTGGAGAAGAGTCGATTGAAGATAACTTGTGGATTGAATTCGGGCCGCAGGGGTGCGTCGGTTCCGCGATGTGACACGGCGTGCAAGGTGATCGCGCCATCTTCGTTGGGCGTGGCATCCGTGACTCCGAGTTCGAGCGATCTGAACGGCGTCGTGGTGCCAATCACATCCGCGATGAGCTGATCCACCGAGGGAGCACCGACTTTGTTATCCGCTGTCATGCTTCCTGTGGTCGCTGCCGCGGCTCCGCCCCAATGGGTTCCCGCGTCGACGTATTGACCTAGGCCGGAAATCACCGTGAGCTGATCCTTGAATGCAGCAAGGGGTTCGAGCTGAGGCGTTAGCTGCCACGCTGCCCCCGTGGCGGCTGGCACCCAAAGCGCCGGGATCACCCCGTTTCCGAAGAACCACGTCATGTAGCGAGTGGGAACAGCGCCGCCTTGAGCCAATGCCGTCCCATGACCATTCAACATGCCATCGAGCAAAGGCAGCGGAATTGCTATGGCTGCTCCGGCTGACAGGATGCCACGCAGCAGCTGACGACGAGGGAGAGTTGTCTTTTTCATGGTTGTGCCTTGGGTGTTGATACAAAGCGGAACCCATCGCCGTTCACAATGAACGTGATGAGCGGCAACATTTGATGCCCGCCTTGAGCAAAGGTGTCGGCGAGTTGCTGCATGGCAACGGCGGCCTCCGGTGAAGCACTCGATGCCGTTGCGTACTCGTAAAACCTTTTCGTCAAACACGCCGAGACTTCTGGCGTTGAAACCAGCACCTTGGCGAGACCCTCGGGCCCGTCAAAGGGCGCCCCGTTCAGGTTACCGGTGGCCTCGATGGGCTTACCCTGATCGAGATTGCGGTAGGCTCCCATCGCGTCGAAGTTCTCGAGACCGAAGCCGAGTGGATCCATGAGCGAATGGCAGGAAGCGCAAACAGGATCCGTTGCGTGCTGGAGCAGCGACTCACGACGCGTCATGATGACGCCTGGAGGTGGATCTTTCAGCGCTGGCACGTTCGGTGGCGGCAGAGGAATCGTCTGGCAGAGCAGCTTTTCTCGAATAAACTTGCCCCGTTTGGTTGGGGACGACTTCGTTTGATTCGCGTAGAGCGAAAGAATACCTGAAGTGGCGATCAGGCCTGCCCGACTTTCGGCTACGGGCAATTCTAGCTTATTGCTGAAGTCTGGAGCGAGCCCGGAAGACGCCACCCCATAGAGAGCCGCGAGTTCGGGGTTCAGGTAGCGCGTGTGTGTCGTGAACACATCCAGCATGTTCCCTGTGCCCTCGAACGCTGACGCTTCGTACAGGTGTGCGATTTCCTCCGCCATGGACGCGGCTAAAGTTGGCGTAAAGCTTGGGAATAGGGTCGCGTCCTTGGCGATACCGCTGATCTGCTCAAGGGCAAAGTAATCTCGCGCAAAATCCCCAACTGAAGCTCGACCCGCCGGGACGCTCAGTAGGCGCTGTGCTTCACGGTTGAGTCCGTCCGTTGTGGACAACACTCCAGCCTCGGCAGCTTTCAGCAAAACATCGTCAGGCGGTGCATCCCAAAGCGCGTACGCCAAGCGCGACGCGAGCTCACTGCCCGTGAGCGCAAACCAACCTGGTTGCGAGGGCACTGCATCACCGATCTCCGTTCGATAGAGAAAATAGGGCGATTGTAACAGTGCTGAGCTTGCCCAACGCAAACCCGCCACGGGATCGCTCAGCGCTTGGGCGGAGCTGAAAGCAAGCGCTTGGTACCGCGCAAGTTCAGCGGGCGTGAGCGTTCGACGCCAGGCGAGTCGTCCAAAGCGCTCCAGATACCCACGACTGCACGCGTCGTCCGAAGTGAGTGTCGGCGAACAACCCATCAGCGCGCTTCGACGCGTTGGATCCGAGAACACCTGATCGAGAGCGGAATCAAGCGCCTCTTGATATTGTTCCACTCCACGTTGAGAAGTTACCACTGTCGCGGCACCGATGACGGCCAGCCCATTTTCACGCCCATCGGCTTGGATCGGCAGCAGTTGCAGATTGCCGAGCAACGACTGAAGCGACGTCGCAAACTGCCGAACCGTGAGTCGCCGGAAGGCCTGCTCAGTCGGCGGAAACGAAGTCGGACCTTGGGGCATCGGAACGCCAGGTGTCTGAGCGGCTCCGCCCGACCCAGTTGCGGTTTGGGAAACCGGCAGCGCAGCTCCCCCTGAGCTCGGTGCGGTGCTTCGAGGAGCGGAGCCAGCGCCAGCCGAGGAATGCGAGCCAACCGACCCGGTGCACGCTGGAAGGAGCAGGAACAACGCCACGCTCATGGGCGCCGGGATTCGTCGAAGAGGGGAAAGCAGATGAGTTCGAGGCATGCCGATAAACTCCAGAAAACCCATAAAACTTGGGCTTCAGAGGGTTAGTCGTCGCCGCTTGAAAATCGGCTACGGGTGAAAGTGAAAAACTGGCGACCCACCTTAACCTTGCAAATTGAATACGATGTGTTTAATTTGCAAGGATGATCCCCCGCCGCGCTTTAAGCCAGGTACGAGAGGCACTCAGCCGGCAAGCTGCGGTAGCTCTTATCGGACCGCGCCAAGTCGGCAAGACCACGCTTGCGCACGAGATCGCCAAAAGCTCAGGTCACGCGCTCTACTTGGACCTCGAGGCACGCGAAGATCGTGAAAAACTGAATGACCCTGCGCTATTTCTTCGTGCCTATGAGGACAGACTCATCATTATCGACGAGATCCACCGCGCACCTGATCTCTTCTCCGTATTGCGAGGGTTGATCGATCAGGGGCGTCGGCGTGGACTCCGGTACGGGCGTTTTCTAATTCTGGGTTCCGCATCCATTGATCTCCTTCGCCAATCGGGAGAGAGCCTGGCGGGGCGCATTGCTTACGTCGAGATGGGGCCATTCGACGCTCTTGAAGCGGCAGAAACCTACGCAGCGCTTTCGACGCTTTGGGTGCGCGGTGGATTCCCCGACAGCTACCTGGCTCCGAGCGACGCTGTCAGCCTGGCCATTCGCGAAGACTTCATCCGCACCTACCTTGAACGTGACGTGCCGCAATTCGGTCCCCGGATCCCTGCCGAAACACTCGAGCGACTTTGGACGATGGTGGCCCACAACCAAGGCGCACTGCTCAACGCTTCACGCCTAGCATCCGGGCTTTCGATCAGCGCACCCACCGTCACTCGCTACATCGATCTGCTCGTAGACCTCTTGCTGGTACGCCGCCTCTCACCTCTGCACGGAAATCTTGGCAAACGCCTGGTCAAATCACCGAAGGTTTATGTGCGCGATAGCGGTGTGCTTCATGCTTTGCTCAGGATTCTGGACCATAACGAACTCTCAGGTCACCCCGTCGTTGGTACCAGCTGGGAAGGTTTCGTGATTGAAAATCTACTTTCAGTGGCGCCACCTCGCACTCAGGCCAGTTTTTATCGAACCGTAGCGGGGGCTGAGATCGATCTCGTGCTCGAATTGCCAAAGCAAGGGCTCTGGGCAATCGAGATCAAGCACAGCTTAGCACCGCGACTGGAGAAAGGTTTCCACGTCGCCTGTGAAGACATTGCTCCAAAGCGTCGCTTTGTCGTGTATTCTGGCGAGGACCGCTACCCGATTGGCCCGTTGGTTGAAGCGATCGGCGTGCGTGAAATGGCTGGGCTTATCGCTACGCACGCGACGTGAGTTGACTCAAAGCGATTCCATGGTGCGCTACGGCAAGCTTTGTTGGAGCTTCCTCGCCTGGGCCGCAAACGCCCCCTTGGGATAGTCGCGTAGATACCGATCTAAGAGCGTCCGTGCGTTCGCGCGGGAGCCGTGCTGCACAGCAAGGCTTGCTGCCGCGAAACGCGCCATCTCGGCTTGAGATGTTCCCGGGTACGCTGTGGCAACCCGTTCATAACTGGTAATCGCTTCCGCAAAGCGCCCCTGGGCAACCAGCTCCTCTGCCGCACGTAAAGCCTCCGTTGCCTTCGCCTTATCGGCCGCGCCCTTGGGCTGTGGAAGCTCTGAACTCGTCGACGGCACGCGTGGTGTGGGCACTACTGGGACCAATGTGTGGCTTGGCATTGCACCGGGTGAGTTTGCAACCTGAGGTGCTGAGACTGGGGGCTCGGCGGTTTTTTGGGGTTGTGGTGGGTCATTCCTCGCTGAAATCGACCATGATTCACCGGCACCCAGCAGGCGATGTTCCCCACCGAACAGCGCTTCGACATCGACTTCGCCCTCAGTAACTCGCACCACTGTTCCAGAAACGTCACTGTCCCGCAGCACGCTGAAATGCGTGCCAACAACGTGAACCTTCGCCTCCGGCGTGACCACGCTGAACCCCACCTGAGCGGGCAATTTCTTCACGGCGAGCGACACCTCTCCTTGATTCAAATCGATGGCGCGGGAACTCACACGGAGTCGAGTCCCAACACTCGCTGTTAGCTCGGAGCCATCGCTCAGCCGAAGCTGGCCCGGCCTCTGCCCGACAACCTCCAACAGTTGATGTGCGGGGATGGCTTGAACATTCCGCATTCCTGCGATCTTGACTTCACCCCGGATCACCTGACCGACACTCAAAGGCGCCTCTACCCGAGTCACACTCGGACGTTGAGCCAGAAAAATCGCGAGCACCGCGGCGGCTGCTCCCAATGCCGCAACGCCTGCCCACCAAGAAACTCGCCACTCACGCTGCCGCACACGGATCCCGCTGGGTCGAACCGCAGCCAAGGCGCCTTGAACCTGTGCCAGCTTCAGCGCCTCTGAAACCGGGGGTGCCTCGGCTTGGGCCACACTGTCCAAAACAGCGTTTAATTGGCTAAATCCAGCCCCATTCGCACCGTCTCGCGAGTGCGCTCCAAGTTCCAAAAACCGCACTCGACGAATCTCTTCTGCTGTCTTTTCAGGTTTCATCGCTGCTTACCTCCGCGACCACTTTGGCGAACTCGCCCTCGGCTTGCTCGCCAAGTTGGTGTTTAAGCTCAGCCAGGACCCGGCGCCGAGCGAAGTAGAGTCGCGCTCGTGTTGCTGCCTTGCTGGCGTGCGTCATCGTTGCCACTTCATCGACCGCATAGCCATAGAGCACCCTCAACACAAACACGTTCCGTTGTTCAGGAGACAAAGTATCGAGCGCTGTGCGTACAATTTGCAGTAAATCGCGGGCTTCTAACGCCCCCGCAGGCTCCAAGTAATCGTGCTCGCGGTTCAACGTTTGGTGTCGCGCCTCGGCGTTGACCCTTCGCGTTCGAGCCCGCAGATAGTCCTTCACCACGTTGGCGCAAACTCCACGAATCCAGGTACTCAACTGAGATTCACTCGCAAACTTGGGCAGACCTCGGGCTATGCGAATCATGGCCTGCTGCTGAAGCTCTTGAAGATCGTCGATTCTTCCAAACGTCAGTTGCACCAGGGTTGCGCGAATGAAGCCGTAGTAGTGCAATAAGACGCGCTCTTGTGCCTTCGACTGACCTGCGACCGCCTGAACGACGGTCTCGCTATCAATCTCAGGCGTGACTTGCATATCAACTCCACGCGCTAGAGGTAAAGGAGGCCACCCAGGGCGAGACGCAGGCGAAAATGGCTGGAATCAAAGGCGACTTCTCTGCCCACCATGACCTTCGACGCGAGCGGCAATGCCTCTAGGCTGGCGTCCCAACTGAATGCAAACCTTTTGGAAACCTGATGCAAATTCCACAGGCCGACGCGAACAAACGGCGCAAAGGAATCCGCCAACGTGACCTGCCGTTGTGTTCCAGCCAACGCCACGCTAGTGCGCGCCCAACTCGCACCGACTTGGCCTCCCCACAGGAGCGACCATGCGCCACCGTCTGACAGCCGGCCAACTCTCGCATCGAATCCCAAGCGCGCGACCCGAGTCTCGTAATCACCCAGCTGCGATGAGATCGCAGACACAGCTCCCCACTCCGCAACGCCGCCCACAAAGCGCCGGCCCCAGGCGTAACCTCCCGTGGCAGAAATGCCCAATTCCGTGCGTTTGTCAAAACCAACCAACCCAGCTCCATTCACGGCCACGGCGACTCCGGGCTCGTCCGGTTGCGGGGGGTTAGCCGCCGAACGGGGTAGAACCCTCGCCACAGGTTTCGGCGTGTCCTTTGGCTGTTCGTTCACTAATGCAGCGAGTTCCCCACGAACCAAGAGCGCCAAGTAGCGCGAAGGGTCGTCCAGATCGGCTGGGAGCCCCGCGGTGCTGCTGTGGATCTGTGTCGTCGGGTCCCTCAAGTCGAAGACGGTGATGGTGACGCCATCACCTTCGGAATTGAGACCCAGAACGAGGGCCCAATCTGCCGAATGTTCGTCACGAATGGCAGCAATATCAGCCTGAATGTCGCTCGCTGCGAAGTGCGCGTTGGCATTGAAATCGCTCAGATAAAGCTGCATCGCTTCGGCAAGTTTGGAAAACCGTTCGACATGCAGGGCGGGTGTGATCACCACTGCGACCGTTGGAGTCTTAGGTGCGGCCGCTGTAACCCGGGCAAAAAACAGTATCAAACCCAACAAGCAAGCAACGAACCGCTGAAGAAGATGCTGCGTCACGGTGAGACGCCCCACACACTAACTTCCGACAGGCTGAGCACGGGGTTTTCGCGCGCGTCGGTGTCAGCCTCCATTCCCGGACAGACGGGCGGTATTTGCCCAGGATCAGCGGGATACCGCTCAACTCGAACACTGCCACCTTGAACGAGGGTATCGGACAGCTGCCAGAGGTCGAGCTCGAGTTGATCGGGCCCGCACAGTTCGTTCCCGGGATTCAACAACGTACCCGTAGCCTTTCGATAGTTGAAAACCTCCTGCCCGCCGGGTCGATCCAGGACCACAACATTGAGATCTCGAGATCGAAACTTGCAGCAATCTTGTCGGCTGTGCAGGCTAACTGCCCGGATAACTCGCGAGGAATTGAGCTCGATCTCCAAGAATGCAGTGGTTTCATCGCCAGCGGTGTGACTGAACGTGGCAGGATCGCCATCGACAGCCAACGCAGCTGCAAATGTCCCCAACGTCGAACTTTGATGCGCTGAGGCCGTACCCGCGAGATCAACCAGCTTGGCATCGTCGAGTGCGTGGGTGGTCTGCGTGCAGGCGAAAAGCCCTAAGCATTGGAGCAACGCCCAGGCGCCTGACCATAAATCGAAGCGAGACACTTAAAGATACGATACTCGATCCATCTAACACGGCAAACGTCGTCGGCCGCGAACCGAGTGCTGTATTCCTCGAAATCGACACACGAAGTCCGCTCTCTACGGTTAGTCGCCCGAACTTCCAGATCGGCTACGGCCCACACAAAAGATTTCTTAAGCAGGCTGGCCCCCAGAGCCCTTGGCGACGTGAACCCGCAGCTCGGTGTTTCCCGTGATCCAGAAGGAACCGAGGCATCAGCCCCTTTTCGTTCCTTGAAAGATAGTAAGCATGCTTACTATCTTGTTTTGACTTTTGAGGTAGCGGTCACGGATGAGTTCGGGAGCACTTGCGGATGCTCAACCGTTGCGCGGGCGTGGGGCCGATTTCCAGGTATCGCCCAGGTTGGCCCAGAAGCCATTGACGAACCCGACAGGAACGCGATAGGAACCCCGCGAAATCATTCGTAAGCCGAAGTGGCGGAACTGGCAGACGCAGCGGATTCAAAATCCGCCGAGGTAACCCCTCGTATCGGTTCGACTCCGATCTTCGGCACAAGCAATCAAGCGCTATAAACCTGCCAGTTTGCGAGGCGTGCGGCCGCGGGCTACGTTGGAGCGCATCAGCGTCATGGTGCCTGCGGACGACGACGAAGAGTTCAGGGTGCTGGCTTGGATTGCTGACGCGGCTCGCGCCAGGCGGGTGAGGCGTTCGGAGTTTGGGCTTGAGCGCGCCGGAGGGTTGCTCGATAGCGTTCATCAGGCGGCCCAGAAAGCTACGGGGGCGGCCATCACGTCGCAGGCCTGGCTCGCGGTGGTCGGTGCGCGGATTGCTGAACGCACGCGGCCGGGGCGCGCCCGTGAGGGCATTCTCTTTGTGGAAACAGCGTCGAGCTCCTGGGCAGCGGAGCTTTCATTTCTTTCCGGAGACATCCTGGAGAAGCTGCGCAAGCACGGCTATGTTTTTAATCAGTTGCGATTCCTACCGGGCTCACAGGGGCCGAAAGCCAAGCCCGAACCGCCACGCGTCGTGCTTCGACCGGCAAAGCTTCCGCAAGAGCTCGAACTGAAACTCGAATTGGTTGAAGATCCTAAGCTGCGAGCCGTGATTGCTGAAGCTGCCGGCTATAGCCTAAGCCGCGCGGCTACTTTGCCGCCAGCGAGCGCTCGAGCCCCTCGAGGCGTTGAACCACAAAGCGCTCGGCAGGATTCAGCTCATTCTGAACGGCGTGCAGCACGCTCAGGTAATCGCGAAGAATCGTGAGGTTCACTCCCGGCGCTTTGTGTATCGCGGCGTATAGATCGTCCGCCAATAGGCGTGGCAGAGGCCTGCGATAAAGCGTGTATAACTTGAAGCTGTATTCGAGCCAGCTGGCCTTGCCTGTACCGGCTGCAAGTTTTACGGCGTAACTCGCGGCTCGCTCCAGCGAGCTTTCACGAAATTCCCCAGTGGCGGCACCTCGCAACACGGCTTCCAGGTGACCCTGAAGAATTCGCTCCGCTTCAACGGCTCTCCCGAGGGCGAAATTTTTATCCGCCAAGGACCCTAAGATTTCGACTAAATCTGCTGTAAAGGTAGCTGTTTCCGAATCTTCAGCGTTCGGAACGCGCCCATCTGAGAAACTGCCCGATGGCGTGCGGGGTGGGTCAATACCGTCCAACAGCGGTGACCGCAAATGGCTCTGGGTGCGAGCGTCGGGCCGCCCGGGCAGCGGCGCCGTGCGAAGGATCATCACTTGAGCACCAACCACGAGACGATCGCCCGTTTGCAGCGTTCGCGAGCCGGAGAGCCGTTCTTCGTTGACGAACACGCCGTTCACGCTCCCGAGATCTTCACTCGACACTTGCGCTTCGTTCGTTGAGATACGCGCGTGCTGCCGCGAGACGAGGCCGTCATTCAGGATGACTTGGCACGAGCCACTGCGCCCGATGAGCGTGAAGCCATGGCGCAGCTCCAACCGTTGCGCACCGTACTCTAGCCAGAACTCCATCGCCGTTCTTCCACAAGTTCTCTACTTGAGCGACACCAGCTGCTCAAGCCCCTGTAAACGTTTGAACACGAAACGGTCTGCCTTCGACATTCTTGGCTGCTCGCGCTCCAGCACGCTCAGGTAACCCCGCAGGATTTCCCGATCAATATTGCTGATCCGGCGACTGATCTCATACAGCTTATCCACGATTTCAGAAGAACACGTCCGGGCGAGCGAGACATGCAAGCGGAAGATGAAATGCACCCATTTTGCCTTGCCGGTCAGTGATGCCAATTGGACGGCATAATTAACTGCGCGCGTCACCGTCTCAGGCTCGGGTGGCTGGCCGGACTCTGCTCGAGAAAGTATCCCTGAAAGGTAATTCTCAAGGAGCCTTTCAGCGTCTTCGCCACGCCCCAGAGCGAGCGCTTTTTCAGCGACACTCGAGAGTACCGAGAAAGACTCCTCCATGCTCACGGAGCGCTGCTGAATCGTGTTGGCCTGGGCATCGGCCTTACGGAGCACCACCAGCTCCTGCTCCCCAATATGAATGCGATCCCCGTGACTTAACACGTGCGGGGTAGGCACCGGCTCGCCGTTTACGGTGACGCCGTTCCGACTGCCCAAATCCTCGACCGACAACGCGTCCACCGCCACCACGAGGCGCGCGTGGACCCGGGACACCAGCGGATCATTCAGCGTTAGCTGGCATTCATCGCTGCGCCCAATGAAGAAAAACCCGTCGTTGAGTTCAAGCTCCTGGGACTGGTAGCGCAATCGGAACCTCATCCGTCAGGCCTCGCGCACCGCAAGCAATGCGGGCCCGACAGCCCGAACCAACTCATCCGCGCGGTCGGCTCCGTCACCCGAGCCCGCCCTCACCTTAGCGAGCACCCGATTGGCGGGCTCTAGCAAGATTGCGCGGTGCTGAGCTGGCAAACTGGCCATTTGATCGAGCGCGCTTGAGGGCGGCACTCGCGCCAACTCTTCATACAATGTGAGCACCCAACGCGCCCATTCTGGATCTGAACTGACGAGTGATAATCCGCTCGCAGCCACAGCTATCTCGTCGAGCAGGCGGCTTTCAAGTGGGTGCCCGCCCGCCACATGGCGTTCAACGTTGGCGCGAGCTTGCAATAGGATCCGATCCACATCATCCCAGCGACCCAAGCCTTTAGCCTTCTTGACCACTTCGACCAACAATTCTAACGACCAATTTCGGTCGGACTTAGCATCGCTCAGCGTGTCGTCGTCTGCGCGTTCGGTCGAACCGCAGTGCGGGCACTCCACAAGATCGGTTGGATACGGAACGCCACAGGCCGCACAGTGACAGAGAAAGCCCGTGATGCGCTGCTTGGAGTCCGCACGGGCTCGGGCAACCTTGTGGATCTTTGAGATGAGCAGCTCTTGCACTCCAATTCGGAGTCGATCTCCGTCTTCGAGCTGGGCGACGCCTCGAACCCGGCGACCATTGAGCAACAGGCCGTTTCTTGAACTCAGGTCTTCGATGGTGGCGCGTTCGTCATCCACCTGAATTCGAGCGTGCTGGCGCGAAACGAGTGGATCCTCAAAGGTGAGTTGGCAAGATGTACTTCTGCCTATCAGCGTCTCCCCTATGGGGAGGTCGAGTTCTTGGAGCTGAAAGCGCAGACGAAACCGGATCAATCGCACACCTTTGGCCAACAAGCGGCCATCAACGCACAAACGTACAGGGTCCCCCCACCCTCGTCAAAGGCGGAAACCAGCGCGGTGAGCTCCGGCCCCGCCACGAATCTGCCCGATAGGTATGCGATTCACGGCGAAGCGAGCACCCGCAGCACACCGAGCAGCAACCTCGGATGGCTGAACGCTCCGTACACCTTCAACGAGCGCTTGGCCCAGACTGCAACAACACGCCGGACCACCAGTAATTCAGCTAGACGCAAGGGTAGAAGCACCGGCCACTCGGTACGGAAAGGTAGGACGAGAAGCGACTCCAATTCCGCCTGTGGACCTCGCAGTGTCATGTCCGGAACTCCGACGACGCCGGAGTGGATGCTGAGCCGACCATAGTCGAAACGAAGCGTGAACTGAGCCCAGACGTCGTCGACGATGACGACGACGCTACCCTTTAACCTGGCCAGGGCCGTCCGCCGGTTGGGATCTTCAGCCGCCGCCCGCACCGACGCGGCGAAACGGAGCGCCAACGGGAACTCCGTGAGACTCGGATCGCAGTCAACGACGCTCACCGAACGAGCCTCGATCACGTAGTGCGTTTGAACTCGGCCATGAATGCCACGAGCGACTCGACCCAGGCTATGGGCGCTGCGTTGTAAATTGAAACGCGAATGCCACCAACCAATCGATGCCCCTTCAGCCCCACCATTCCCGCGTGCTCGGCTGATTTCAGAAACTCTTTCTCCAGCTCCTCGGTAGGGAGATTGAAGACTACATTCATCGTCGAACGTGAAGCCTTTTCGACGGGTGCTCGATAAAGATCCGGGCGCGCATCGATGGCTTGGTAGAGAAGGTCGGCCTTGGCTCGATTGAGCTTTTCGACCGCTCCAAGCCCTCCCGCACGCTTCATTTCGAGCAGCACGTTTCGATAGAGGTAAATCGAGAACGTGGGTGGGGTGTGATAGAGCGAATGGGTGTCGCGGTGCGTGCGGTACTGGAAGATGGTTGGAATATCGCTGCGTCCCGCGTCGACCAACTCGTCCTTCACGATCACCACCACGAGACCACTCGGCCCCAGGTTTTTCTGGGCACCCGCGTAAATCAGGCCAAATTTTGCAACATCCAGCGGGCGCCACATGATGTCGCTCGACATGTCGGCGACGAGTGGCACTTGGCCGACGTCCGGCAGCGTGTGCCATTGGGTACCAAAAATGGTGTTATTGGTCGTGATGTGCACGTACGCGGCTTTCGGGTCGAGCTCGAGCTCGCTCTGCGTTGGCACCCGCACAAACCTGCCGTCGACTTCGGTATTGGCGGCCGCACGAGCGTTGCCCAGGATCTTCCCTTCCTTGATCGCCAGCTTCGCCCACACGCCCGTCACCAGATAATCAGCACTCTGACCTGGCTTCAGAAGATTCATCGGCACCACGGCAAACTGCTGACTCGCGCCCCCTTGCAAGAGCAGAACAGAATAGCCCTTCGGGACTTCGAGCAATTCGCGGGTCAGCTCAAGCGCTTCATTGTGGATAGCTTCGAAGACTTTCCCACGGTGGCTGTGCTCGATGATGCTCATGCCGCTGCCTTCGATGTCTAAGAGCTCACGTTGAGCCCTTTCTAACGCTGGCAAGGGGAGTGTTGCGGGTCCTGGGTTGAAGTTGATGGTGCGCGCCATGCTGTCTTTTAGGCCTCTTTTAGTGCTTGGTATCCGATATCTCGCCGCAACTGCTTTCCTTCAAATTGGATAGCATCACAGGCTGCATAAGCCGCCGCTCGGGCCGCGTCGAGTGTTTCACCAACGCCCGTCACTCCGAGAACTCGGCCCCCGTGCGTGACCACAGCCTCGCCCTCTTGCCGGGTCCCCGCGTGGTAGATCTGGACGCCAGGTAGCTCGGCGGCCTTGGCAAGGCCTGTGATTCGATCACCCGTTCTGGGTGCATTCGGATAATTCGCCGCAGCTAAAACCACACACATCGCATGGCGGGCGCTCACTTCAACACTTTCCGGCCGAAGCTGCCCTCGAGCCGCGCTGGCGAGCAGCTCGGCAAAATCACCGTCGATCAAGTTAACCAAAACTTGCGTCTCTGGGTCACCGAATCGCACATTAACTTCTAACAAGTAGGGCTCGCCTTCCGGCGTGATCATGAGCCCAGCAAAAATCGTCCCACGAAACGGGCTTCCCTCCGCTGCCATTCCCGCCACAATACGTTCCAGGATCTCGCCCTTCACGCGAGCTTCCAGCGACTTTGAAAGCAGTGCTGTCGGCGCGTAAGCGCCCATTCCACCCGTGTTCGGGCCAGTATCCTGTTCACCAATGCGCTTATGATCCTGAGCGGTCGGCAACACCAGAAAGCGAGAGCCGTCGCTGATCGCATGGATACTCGCCTCAACACCTGCGAGCCGTTCTTCCAGCACCACGACGCGCCCAGCATCGCCAAACGCCTGACCGCTCAACATCTGAAGTGCCGCGACGCGTGCTTCTTCGTGGCTCTCCGCCACAACAACTCCTTTGCCAGCACACGGACCATCAGCCTTGACCACCGGCGGCGATGAAAAGGTGGCGAGTGCACTCGGCAGCTGCTCGGGGCTCCGCACCACGACATAACGCGCCGTCTTGATCGCGTGGCGGCTGCAAAACTCCTTCATGAAGGCTTTCGAACCCTCCAGCTCGGCAGCTTTTGCAGTTGGGCCGTAAGCGAGAAAACCTGCGGCCGACAGGTGATCGACCAAGCCTGCGCACAACGGAACCTCAGGGCCCACCACCACCAAATCCGGAGCGAGCGTTTTAGCAATGGCGACAATATCGCCCACCTGATTCGATAGTTTCTTGCCGTTGAGCGACGCAGGCGCCGAACGAGTGCCAGCGTTCCCCGGAGACACGACCACTTCCTTCACGCTGGGTGACAGAAGCAGCCGCCATGCCAATGCATGCTCACGAGCTCCACCTCCCACGACCAAAATCTTCTCGTTTGCCATAGCTGACCGGACGCCCTTTACCGCGCTTGGGCCGGCACACCAAGACCAAAGCCGCTACTCAGGCTGGTCTGGCGGGGCTGGCATCGGGACTTCAGCAGGCTGCAAGACTCGGGGCCGCGCATAAGCCCGCCGCACCAAACGATCGCACAGCGCTTCGAAACTGAGGCCACTGACCGCACAGGCCTCCGGGAAAAGACTGGTGGGTGTCATGCCTGGCAGCGTGTTGACCTCCAAGACCATTACTTTCTCAAGCTCAGGATCAACGATAACATCCACGCGGCTCAAGTCGCGCGCACCCACCGCCTGATGCGCCAACACCGCGCAACGTTGAATTTCTTTCAGCAGCGCTGCGCTGAACGGCGCCGGGCAGAGATGCTCACTCGCTCCCTTCCCGTAGCGCGCTAAAAAGTTGTACCAATCAGCGGCTTTGGAGAGGATTTGGGTTGGGGGCAACGGCTGTGGCTCACCGGCCTCATCTTCTAGAACAGCGCACGTCACCTCAAGCCCGAACTCACGCCGCTCAGCGAGCACCCGCGACTCGATCAGAAACGCGGCCATTAAAGCCGCCTCTAACGCCGGAGCCTCGTCGGCTTCTGAAAGGCGACTCACGCCGATCGAGGACCCACCCGACGCCGGCTTGATCACCACTGACTTACCGAGCACGCTCCAGATTTTTTCGACGCTGGCACGAAGGGCCTGGCTCACCTCCACGACAATTCCAGGTGCGTGCGGCACACCCATCC
>JBBRRP010000019.1:0-61265 GCA_038246305.1 Polyangiales bacterium
CTGCGTTGTATCGAAGTACGCAAAGTTGCCGTTGCCACAGTTGGTCTCCGTGAACGGGAGCCCAGAGTACATCGTTCCATTCAGGCGCGTCGGGGCGCCAGTCCGGGCCACGTACATGCCGACAGAGTTCGGTCCGGTTGCTACCTGAAACATGACGTTGCCACCCGAGGGGATCTTCATGAAGCTATGGACAGTGGAATCGACACTGGCCTTGTCACAAATGATCAAGCCGGCTCGGGAAGTGGGATTTCCTGCGGTGCCACTTGCCGGCGTCACGCGGCAGAACATGCCCTGATTCTTCAGATAATAGGGCTGGTACGTAAGAGCTTGTCCGATTTCCCCCACATTCTCCGGCATGTCGCCAAGGCCACCTGAGGTACACCCCAAAGGCGCTAAGAGCGCTGCTGCTGCGATTCCACCAAGTACTGTTCTCATTGTGTTGTTTCTCCTTTTGGGGTTAGTTCGAATCTGGTCGCGCGAGGCGCCAAAGTCTTGTCGGTGCCCTGCCTAGAGCACGCGGCGTGCCACGCGGAATCAGCGCGATTATCGCCTCGCTTGTGCGGTTAGCTCCGAGGGAACGCTGTTTCGCACGGAACGAGGCTTGTACCCTTTGCACAACTTGTGCAGTTCACAGTTGTGCAAGTTCGCAGCGCACCTGGTCAGCGCTGCTAGTTATCGAAGGTAGGTGTTGGTGACCTAGTGTGCTGCCGTTCGGCAAAAAAGTACCCGAGGGGGCAATTGTGGCAATTTGCCCTTATCCCCGTAGCTGGCAGTCCGTCAGTGAGAAGCGATGAGGATGCACCGTTTCGTACGCCTGGGTGGAGCCGTGGTCGCGCTCCTGGGTTCGGTTACCAGCAGGTCCTTGGCGCAAGCGGCTGCAGCTGAAACCAGCGGCGAAACAGCGGCGCCCGCGCCCGCAGAGAAGACTCCAGCTCCGTCCGCTAACACCACGGAATCCGAGGCACCAGCAACGCCAGACTCCGAGGCTGATGACGTCGCTAAGCCTGACGCTCCGGCAGACGCCGGGGATGATGAAGGAGCGGATGGCGGAGCGGCTTCCCCTTCACCAGATTCAGCGCTGTTTGGCGATCCATCAACGATTGGCGGCGATTTGAACGATCCCAAGGCTGACAGCTTTGCTGGAATGAGCCTGGCTGATCTCATGCAGATCGATGTGGTCACTGCCACCAAATCGGCGGTTTCGCTGGATGAAGCTCCGGCCATTATCAGCGTTGTTACTAAGGAGGACATTCGGCTCTGGGGATATGAGAGCGTAGAAGAGGTGCTCCGGCACACGATCGGTTTTTACGTCGTGGATGATCACATGGTGGCGGATGCAGCCGTGCGCGGCGTGTCCGGTGGTCTGTTCAGTCAAAGTGGCTTGATCAAGGTCATGATCAATGGCCAGTCGATTTCGTTTAAGACGGACGCTGCGAATTGGCTCGGGCCCGAGCTCATCCCGCTTTCGGCGGTGGAGCGCATCGAGATTGTGCGCGGCCCCTCCTCTGCGCTGTACGGAGCCGATGCTTTTCTTGGTGTGATCAACATTATTACCCGCCCCGGCAGGAAGCTGGATGGGGGCCAAATCAGCGCTGGAATGCGCACCTTTGATCACCAGCAGGCCTGGCGCGATCTCGATATCGCCGTTGGCGGAGAGAGTGGAAAGCTTGAGGTGCTGCTTTCTGGCCGTGCACACAGTGAGGATCGTTCGCGGTTGGCATTGCCGGCCTCTTCCCCGCAGCCGCTGTTTCCTTCTTACCGCGAGAAGCTGGAATCCCACCATGCCACCGGTGAGATGGCGTCGCTGTACGGCTCCATGCGCTATCGTTTCAACGACGCGGCTTCGCTCTCTCTGATCGGCTATCAATCACAATTCACCCGCGGCTGGGAATACGGACCTTGGCTGCAGTTCCCCTACGGCCTAGATGAGGAGGGGCGACCGCACGAAACGCGCATCGCCGAGCAGCAATCAAAGCTTGGGCTCGTTTTCGATCTGAGCCTCAGCGACACGAGCTCCGTCAGTGCGAAAGCATATTACAGCACGGGCGAGCCTCAATCGGCGGATCATGTGGATGTGGGCAGCGGCATTTTCGGCATCCGCCGCGATTTTGGCTCTAAAAGCATTGATGCCGCCGTCGACGGAAACTTCACGGTTGCGCAGCACCTTGATCTCGTGGCGTCCGTGGATGGCACGCTGGATCGCGTGCGGGTGCCTAGCCCCATTCCGA
Organism: Polyangiales bacterium; assembly: GCA_038246305.1. Classification (GTDB taxonomy): domain Bacteria; phylum Myxococcota_A; class Polyangia; order Polyangiales; family Polyangiaceae; genus JBBRRP01. The sequence goes on from JBBRRP010000019.1 coordinate 2,229, forward strand.
TCCTCAAGGTCAGCGTCGATGGGTTTCAGCCTGGGTCCGAGCTGAATCGCGAAGGCGTGGGCGAGAAGCAACTCTCGAATGTCGGCGCGCTTGCCCAGTTGCGCTGGAGCGCATTGGCTCCCCTGGTCACACTCACCGGAGGCGCACGCCTGGATTATCACAGCATCTTTGGCGCAGTTCCGAGTGGCCGGCTAGCTGCGGTTTCTAAACCGCTCGATGCGCTGACGCTTAAGCTCCTCTACGGCAATGCCTTCAAGGCACCTTCGCCGCTCTTATTGTTCGCGGTGCCATTGAACGTTGGTGACATTGTGGGCAATCCCAACTTGAAGCCACAGCGCGTCCACTCGCTGGAGTTCCAAAGCACCTATTTCCCACTGGATTTTCTCGGCCTGAGCACGGGGGCGACGTACAGCAAGATCCTTGATGTCGCAGAATTCGTGCAACAAGGTGTTAATCAGACGGCGCGCAATCTGGCGTCTTTGGATATGATTTCTTGGGAATCTGAGGCCAAGCTCTCCTACACCGAACACTTGGGCCTCACCACCAGCTACGAGATGGTATTTGGCCGAAGAAATTCGGGAACAGCTGGCTACCAAGCGCAGTTAGTGGGGGAGGAGCAGGTGGTGTATCCGCACCACATCGTGCGCGCAGGCGTGTGGGGAAGGGTGCCATCCTTGCCGCTTCGAGCCACCGTTGAAGGCTATTGGGCAGGGAGCCGTCGTGCGAGTGCCAATCACACTCTGCTCAACGGGGCACCTTATGAGCTGGCCCCGTACGTGCTTGCCGACGTCGGGCTATCGACCGTTGACCTGAAGTTCCTGAAAAACCGGGAAACGACGTTTTCGATCAAAATCCGCAACTTGCTCGATAGCAATGCGGCTGATTCCGGTGTTGCCGGCGCCGATTACCCGCTCTTGCCCAGATCGCTCGCCGCGACCCTTATCCAGGAACTTTAGCGAGCCGCTATCACCCAGAGGGAAGGCCTCTGCATTTAACACATGGAGAAAGTACGATGCGAAATATCAAGAATCGATTGCTTAACACCCTCTTCGTTGCCGCCACGGGTAGCCTCATGGCTTGCAGTGGAAGCGACAAACCCGCTGACACGACACCTGCCATGAAGGCAGAGACGGGCCTTTCTGCGTGTCAAAAAGACAATCCGGCGCGTCCTGCAGAAGTGCTGGCGATTGTGCAGAAGCTGCTCAACGCCACCGCCGGTCAAGGCGATCCGAGTAAGATCAATCTGTTCTCGATGCCCAATCACCGTTCGGCATTTTGGGACACACCAAAGCTCGGTTTTGAGCTTGCCAAGCAGGAGCTTGGCAACCTGGGCGACTGGGTTTTCCCTCCGGACAAAGCCATGCCGCTCGCAGATATCATCGCATCCCAGCAGATGCACATGATGGAGTTTACGGCGATGCCAGCACAGGGGATTGCGCTCTCGGCGAAATCTGCAGCCGACATGGTCGCGCCGATCAATGCAGCGGTAGCAGCCGGCATTCCGGTCGTCACGTTCGACGCCGATTCTGTGGATAGCAACCGCTTCTTCTACGTGGGCCCCCTGAACCAGCCCGCGGGAGTTGTTGCCGGAAACGAAATGCTCAAGGCCTTGGGTGCTAGCCCGAGCGGCTCGGTCGTGATTCTGTCAGGTGCCACCACCGAAACCAATCTCGCAGACCGTGCCGCAGGCGCGACGACACAGCTGACCGCAGCAGGGCTCACTGTCGAGACTGTGACTGGTAATACCGACGTCAACCTCACCATGAACATGGACGCAGCCTTTGCTGCTCACGCAGATCTCAAGGGATTTATCACCTTGAATGGCACGTGGGCTCCCATCGCGGGTGCCTATCTGAAGACCAAGAGCATGGCGGGCACGATCAAGCTGATCGGATGGGATCTCAAGGTGGAAACGCAACCCCTGTTGCGAGATGGCACGATTCAAGCGGCGCTCGCTCAGCGCGCGTATTTCCATGGTTACCTCCCCGTCTATCTGAACTACGCGATCGCGACGCTCGGCAAAGAAAAAGTCGCGACCCTGCTGGGCAGCTCGCTATCGGGTCCCAAGGGCGATCTGCTGAATACGGGCATGGATGTGGTCACCAGCACCAACATCGATTCGTACCTTTCGTATCAGACAGGTTGTTTGGGTGTTGCGTCTAACTGACGCACAGTTCTGATCAATAAAAGGAGAGCAAGCATGAGAAGGGAAATCTTGGGACTTGTTTTGGCTTTCGCGGGCGCGACGGGTTGCAGTAGCACCGACAAGCCAGCCAACACCAAGCTTGCCCTTCTCGCGCCGTACACAGGAGAACAGGGTGCAACGGGAGTTAATGTGGAACGCTCTGCCACGATGGTTGAAGATCTCGTAGCCCAAGGGGGGGGGTTACCCAGTGGAAGCTTTGGCATCCAACGGAGGGATACGGCGAATGACACGCCACGTACCTTGCGGCTCACGTCGGAATTGTTGCGCGACCCAAGCGTCTGGGGTGTGATTGGGCCGTTCGACCCCGGAATGGGCGCTGAGTTGGATCAGCGCACGGATCCAGGAGCCGTCTTGCTCCTGCCCGGAACGGCGGTGAAGAAGCTTGAGGATGCGAGCTCGGGCCGAGCCGTCTGGCTTGGACCCTCAGCTGACGAAATGGGCTGCGTTTTGGCCCAAAATGCCTATGACGCCGGCAGCCGGCGGGTTGCTGTCGTGTACGACACCTACGCCGTGAGCGGCGCGATGGCCAAGGAAATCGAGGCGACACTCGTTCGCTATTTCTCGACTTCCAAGGCGGAGGTTCAGCTGATCTCGATCTCGGATGGGCTGGGCTCAGTCGTCGCTTCGCTGCGTGCTTACGCGCCTGATTCAATCGTTCTCTCGTTGGGCACCAAAGACGCCGCGCAGGTAGTGCAAGATTGGAGCGTGCTCGGCATGCCGGTGAATTGGTACCTCGGTTCAGGCCTCTTAACGCCTGATTTGATCCGAAACGTGCCGCCGGGTGCGCTTGAGGGCGCCACTGCCGTGGCCGCCGGTGTTCCTGACAACGCCAACTCGAAGAGCTTTGCGGACGCCTACCGGGCGCGTTTCGGGGATGAGCCCTTCGTGAGCGCCTACTACTATTTTGATGCAGCTGTGTTGGGCGTCTTGTCCATCGCCGCGGCCCAGCAAAACATCGGCGTGGGAACACGAGCGGACGTTTCGCAGTTTGCCCGGGATGTTGCTTCCGCACCCGGAACGAGGGTAACCTGGGACCAAATGCCAACCGCGCTCCAAATGCTGCGTGAAGGAAAAGACATCGACTACCAAGGTGTCACGGGTACGCTCACCGTGGGGCCGGATGGGAAAGTCATTCGCACCAACAGCTTTGACGTCTTTCACGTCGAAAATGGCCAGATCAAGCTCGTATTCCGCGACGCCTGCTCCTAAAAAGCGCGGTATCCTGGCTTTGAGCTGGGACTTGGCTTCTGGCACCCTCGCCCCAGCGCACCGAAATACGCTAGTCCTCTCGCTAGATGCGACGCACTAGCCCGGAGGCTTACGAGCCGGCCCCTGAACTTGATGTGCCTTGGAGCGCAGGCTGGGCCGCAGCCCAGGTTGTTCAGGCGCTAGAGCCCTGGGTGAGCGAAACGCGGCGCACCAAGATACGGGCAGTCGTGGAGGGGCGCCTGGAGAGTGTCACGGTGGTGATGGATGCTCCGCATGATCCGCACAACGGTGGCGCGGTGGTGAGAACCTGCGATGCTTTCGGTGTGCAGTGTGTGCACGTGGTGCAGCGCGTGGATCCGTTTATGGTGGCGCGTCGCGCGTCGCGCGGCAGCGAACGCTGGGTGGATGTGCACCTCTACAATGAATCGGCCGGAGCTATCGCGCGGTTGAAAGCGGAAGGGCGCACGCTCATCGCGACGCACCCGGAGGGCCAGCTGGAGCCCGAAGATCTCGCAAAAATACCGCGCTTGGCGCTGGTGCTCGGCAACGAACATTGCGGGATTTCCGAAGAGCTGGTTGCAGCTTCCGAGAACTCCGTGCGCATTCCGATGCGCGGATTCGTGGAAAGCCTCAACATGAGCGTCTCGGCAGCCATTCTGCTCGCTGCGGCCAGCCACGGCCGAATGGGCGATTACGATGAAGAGTCGAGAGACGTGTTGTACGCGCGCGGGCTCTTTCGTTCTGTTGCCCGGGCCCAAGAAGTCTTGATCGCATCGCGTGCGCGCGGCTGAGCGGCTGCTGCGATGTGGGCTCAGGGAAATTTACCAACCGCCCGAGCTCAAAATGCCAGCCGCAACTTTGCAGAAGCCCTCCGCGACACTGATTTCATCGCGGGCGCCGTCCTCGGTAAAAACGAAACCGAGCATGGTGCTCACTCCGCCATGCGTCTTGGGTTCGACCCCCTCCGTGAGAAGGAGCGCCACCGCGTAGTGCAGAGCCGCGTAGTAAGCACGACTCACCGCATCGCTGTAGAGGCCGAGCTTGTGCAGCTCCTGCGCGGCACGCAGCGCATTCTTGGCGCGTTCGAGCTCTGCTTCGATATGACGGCGCTGGTGCTCAAGCGTCACAGTGCAATGCCTTCGGCCACGATATCTAAAGCCAGCCTTGCCTCCAACTGGTGCAGATTCTCGAACTCATGGGGAGTCATCAGTAGCGGGGAAATCTTCAGCCCGAGTGGCCAACCCAACTCTGCTGCATCACCCATCGCCAAAATCTTTTCGGCCTTGGTCAAGTCGCGGACGAGCACGGCCATGTCCAGATCGCTTTCGGATGTGGCTTCACGGCGCGCGTAAGATCCAAAGACTCGGACTGATTCGAGGCGAGCCCCGAAACGCTCCCTCAGTCGATCGTAGTAGCTTTGGGCAACGGCGGGTACAGGGGGCATGGGGCAACGTGGCTCGGTAGCTTCGGCATGATACTACAATCGAACACTGCGACAAGCGTGGGACGGACGAAGCCGATCATCGTAACTCGCGGATCGAGAGATTCCAATGGTGGTGATAGAGGATCCAGCCTAAATCAGGGCTCCACTCGGTAACTCTCAAGCGGCCCGTCTTGAGCAGCTCATCGAGCTCACGGCGGGGCTCCACCGGGATCGTGTCCGTGATGAAGAGGCGATCAACGGGGCAATCTGGCTTTGCAAACTCGGCGGGGGCGTTGCCGCACAACACGCCGTGGGTGACGACGGCCCACACGCGCTTGGCCTGATATTGCTCCTTTAGGATGCGGGCGCTGTTGATGTTCGTGCCACCTGTTGCAATCTCATCATCCAGGTTGAGTACGGTGGCGCTCGCCAAGGCATCGAGATCTCCGTACAGGGCGCGCAGCTTCGAATGGTGGCTCGATTGCCGGCGTTTTGCGCCGTACACGGCGGGGATCTGGACGTTCAGCTCGCGACAAATCAAATCGACGGCACTCTCCATGCGTTTTGCGGACGTATCGTCGGGGAAGGACAGGCAGAGCGGCTCGCCCAAAGCCAAAGCCTCACTCACCGCGCTCATTAAGACCCGGCGCACCAAGCTCACTTCTGTGATGAAGCCTGTTCTGCCCGACATCACCACCTGCGGCGCGTGCAGATCGACGGCGATCACGCGATCGAGGTCGCGAAATGTCGACGCCATCATCAGATCGATGAGCAGCGGGGGCAACGCGAATTCCTTAGCTCCTTCGTCTTTGTCGGAGCGTCCGAGTGGAAAATAACCGGTGACCACCGCGGTGCGGCTGGCGCGGCGCCCACTCAAATAGCGCAACACCAGCATCAACTGAATCAACATTTCCGGTGTGCCAGGGCCGCTCGTCAGAACGACGCAATCATGGCCTGCAATATGCTCTTTTCCGAGGCGCACGAACGGTTCACCACTCGACCGTGATCCAAATTCGGGCGTCGCAATATCTACGCTCGTTCCGAACTGAAACCCGGAGCGCTCAAACTCATCCCGCACGCGCTCGGCGAGCGACTCGAAGCCTGGCATGGGCACGAGCGTCAGCCCTCCATGCTGATTGAAGGGTCGGTCGTGAGAGAAGGATTCGCTGCGAGGCACGGGCGGGGCTTAGCTCCCAACGTCCGCCATGGGAAGCGGCGGAAAAGCGGCCACTTGCGTTACGAGCGGCCTCCGACCAAAACCACCCAGAACTCAAAGAGCTAGCTCAGCATGGCAGACAAGATCCAACTGATTTGGGATTTCCGGGGTCGCAACGCCCAAGGCACAGCAGAGCACCAGATTCGGCATCTGGCAGAGTTTGCGCGGCGGGAGCAGGTGGAGATCGGTAGTGCTGGAGCGGAAGAGGTGAGTGGGTCCCACTGGATCGCGTGGATGGTGGTCGACGGCGCGGATGTTGAGCGTTTACGCGCTGTGCTCAGGCCGAATCGTGGGCTGCCGGCCCGAGAGTGACAGCGGCGAGTGGCTGTATTAGCGTGACCGCGACTTATGGCTCGCCACGGCTCCAACATCAGCGTTTTAGGACACGCAACCCGAGTGACCGGGCGCGTGAGTGGTCGTGGAGGCTTAAGCATCGAGGGCCTGCTGCGCGGCGACGTGGTGGTGACGGGCCCGCTGTTTATCGGCAAAGGTGCCAGTGTGGAGGGCAACGTGCGCGCGGAATCCTTGGATATCGAGGGGACGCTGCAAGGGGATGCCATCACCGAGGGCGCGATTCTGGTGCGAGCTTCGGCTACCGTGCGCGGTGAGCTGAAGGGTGGAGAAATCAGCATCGAAGCCGGCGCGCGTGTAGCGGTGAAGCTCGACACGGCCCGTGAAGTTGAAAAGGGCGCTCCTTTAGCCCGTTAGGGATGGATCATGGCAGGCACAGTCGTAGGCGATGGTTTGTTGATTGAGGGGGAAATGATCACGGAAGAGGAGCTGCTCGTGCACGGAACAATCCGCGGCAAGCTGAGGGCCACGGAGGTGGTTTCGATTGCTGCCACGGGCCTCGTGGAGGCGGATGTCGTCGGCACAGAATTCAATATTGCGGGCCAGCTCACCGGCGACATCACGGCCACGGAGCGCGTCGACCTCCAGGCTGGCGGCAAGTTGATTGGCGATGTCAAATCGGCACGCCTCACCATCGCAGACGGTGCAACGTTCAAGGGCGCTGTGGATATGGGAGTCTAACGGTGGCGGTATCTTCGTTGACGGTGATCGGAGCGGACACGCTCGTACGTGGCGATATTCAGTCGTCGCAGGCACTCGAAATTGTCGGGCGCGTTGAGGGCAATGTGAGCTCCGAGGGAGAAATTGCGATCGCCGAAGCTGGCTCGGTATTAGGCTCGGTGAGCGGCAGCCGGGTGGTGGTTTCCGGGGCGGTTGAGGGAAATCTGAAGGGTTCAGAGTTGGTAGCGGTCGAAGCCCGCGGTCGCGTGGTGGGAGATCTGATCGCTCCTAGCGTGAGCGTGGCCGTGGGTGCTTGGGTTCGTGGAGAAGTGCGCACCGCCGGAGAAACCTCGCTCACCTCGCGGCGTGGAGTTAGCCCCAAAGCCCGAGCTGGAAGCGGTGAATCTGCGGTTGCGACAGCAGTGCCGATGGTTTCTGAATTACGCTCGAAGTCAGTTCGCCCGCCGGTGGATCTGCTCGATCAAGAGGTGGTCACGCCGCGGCGTCCCACGCCCATCGCTCCAGCAGCCTATCGCGATCACGATGAGGTGTCGGAAACACCGCTCCCGAGTGCAGGCCGTCAGCGCCCCCCACGCCCCCCACCGCCCCACCTGCCAGCGCTTGGAAAGCGCGTCAAAGCCAAAAAGAAAGGGAAGAAATAATGCTTCAGCGAGATCGTCTGATTCAATTGTTAAGGGAGCTCAGCTTCGAGCGTCGCCGGGTGAAGCTCGCTTCAGGGCGCGAGAGCGACTTCTTCATTGATTGCAAGCAAACGATTCTGACCGCTGAAGGGCATGCGCTGGTGGGCGAGCTCATGTATGGCCTGCTCAGCGAGTTGCCGCCGTGCGATGCGGTGGCGGGAGTTGAGCTTGGGGGTTGCCCGCTCGCCAGCGCTGTCTCTTTGGTGAGCTTTCAAAAGGGCAAACCATTGAATGCGTTCTACGTGCGAAAGCAGCAGAAAGATCACGGCACGGCCAAGCTCGTGGAGGGTGATAAATCCGCTCGCCCAGGTATGCGCGTGGCCCTGTTAGAAGACGTGGTCACCACCGGCGGTTCCAGTCTGAAAGCTGTGGAGACGTTGAAGGCGGCCGGAATCGAGGTGGTGGGAATTGTAGCCCTAGTGGATCGATTGGAAGGCGGCGCGGAGAACATCCGGGCGGCTGGGATCCCCCTGGTCGCCTTGGCAACGCAGCGCGATTTCATGGGAGATTGAGCGCTTCTCGCGTCAGGTCAACGTGGAAAGGGCCGGATCGCTCCGCGGGTAGACTCACCCTCACCTTGACGCCATCGTTCGCGCTTCCCGTCTCATCGCTTCCCGGCCCGGCTCGCTTCCTCGCTGGAATCAGCGCTCTCGCGTCGCACGGCAGTGCTCACGAGGCCGTGTCTGGGGCTCGCGTGCTATCCTCACCCCGTCCCCGTAGCCGGCGGGCCCTTTGGCAGATCCCGATGTCGTCCGTGTTTCCCTCAGCCCATGCAGGTCTGAAAGCAGAAGAATCTGCTGGCGAGCGTGTACGTGTAGTAGAGGGCGCGGAGGATGGCGCGCATGAGGCGTCAGGCGTGCAGGCCGTCGTGTCTGGAGATGAAAGCCTGGTGGCGCGTTTGCAAGCTGGCGAGCTCCGCGCGGCCGGCGAGCTGTACGAGCGCTATGGCACGCACGTGCATCGGATCTTGTTGCACACGCTGGGAGCTGAACGCGAAGTCGCGGATTTGCTGCACGATGTGTTCGTTGCGGCGATTGAAGGGATCTCGGGGCTTAAGAATCCAGCAGCCTTGAAGGGCTGGCTCACGAGCATTGCGGTGTTCAGTGCTCGCGGTTTCATCAAGCGCCGCCGCCGCCGCACGCTGCTTGGATTTTTTAGTCCCGAGGATGTGCCAGTGCCCGCACGCGAGCCTTCGCCGCAGGTGAGCGCGGCGTTGCACGCTGCATTCAGAGTCCTTGAGCGCTTGCCAACCGATGAACGGATTGCATTCTCGCTTCGGTATATCGAGGGCCTGTCGGTGAAGGAGGTCGCTGAAGCTTGTGGTGCTCCAGTGGCCACGGTGAAGCATCGGGTCACCCGCGCCCAGCAGCGCTTTTTCAAATACGCCAAACGCGAAACGCTCCTCGGCGATTGGCTCAAGGAGGGCGTATGAACGACGCCAAGTTTCCATCCGAGGCTGTTTTCGAGCAAATTGGCCGAGAATTCCAGAGTGAGCTCGGAAATTGGGCGGCTTCGCAGAGCCAGGTTTCGCGAGCGGGTGCGCGCCTCATGCGCCAGGGCTTCAAGCGCGAAGCTGCACCCCTCCGTTCCCGAGGCTGGTTCTTCGTGCCAGCTGGGCTGGGTCTCGCGCTCGCAGGCTTCGCTTTGTTTTTCGCCATGTCCTTCGGGTTCTCAGGGCCACTGACGTACACCGTGAATGGTAAGTCTTGGTCGGATCCCCGAATGCAAGCTCAAACGGGGCATGCTGCGGAGCTAGCTTTTTCCGATGGCAGCAAAGTGATAGCGGAGCCGGGAACGCGCTGCTCGGTGGTCGATGTGACGCCGAACGGGGCAAGGGTGGATATTCAACACGGTTCCATCGAAGCCGCGATTCAACACCGTGAGCACACGGCCTGGACTGTGAGCGCTGGCCCATTCAAAGTTGTGGTTACTGGTACTCGCTTCAGCGTTGCTTGGGACGAAGTTGCGGCCAAGATGTCCGTTCGGCTGCATGAAGGGAGTGTCACGGTTTCGGGGCGCTGCATTGGGGAGCGCAAGCTGAAGTCCGGGGAGGAGCTGGCCGTCAGCTGTGAGGGCCAAAAATCGCTGCAGCAGCCAGCAGAAGCAACTGTTTCTGAGCCGGCGCCCAGGCTTCCGTCAACGGCAACGGCACCGGAAGAAGCCGCCCCTGAAGGGAGCACCCTTTCAGTCAACGAGAAGAAGGCAGATCGGAAGGCGCCCGCGCCCGATGGCCTGCGAGATGAGTTGAAATCATTGGCCGAGGTGCGGCGAGAACTCGAACACAATCCAGGGCGTGCGCTGCAACTTGCCGAGGCGAACCGAGCCAAATATCCGGCTGGGGCTTTGGCCGAAGAGCGGGAAGCGTTGGCACTGTTCGCCCTGGATCGCCTGGGGCATCACGGCGAGTTCCGAACGCGCAGTGCGCGCTTCCTTGCGAAGTATCCCCTGGGGCCCTTTAGCGCTAAGGTACGTGGCATTCTTGAGCATGTCGCGGAGCCGTCTCGGTAAGTTGTTTTCTCATGCGCCAGATTTGGCCGCATGAAGCCGTTGAGTAAAGGCCTGGGCACGCTGGTGCTACTTCGCAGCTTATCTGCCGGCGCTGAAGTTCCGGTGGTCTCTCCGACGAAGAGACCGAGTGATGCCAAACTTGAGACCAAATCGGTCGCGAGCGCGCTTACTATCCGTTACGAAGGTGGCTGCGTTGAAGCGTCCAAAGTTGCCGCGCGCGTGCGGCGCTGGCTGCGTAAAGATCTCGTGGATCGGCGGCTTTCCATCGTGGTGGAAGGCGGAGATGCCGCCGAGGGTCGAGCGCTATCCTTCGTGGTTTTCTCGGACGGCGAGATGGTAGCTGTGCGCCGCTTCGGAGCTCTGGCGGGCGAGTGCAATTCGGTGCTGGATGTGCTCGGCTTTTCTATCGCCGTTTCGATCGATGCCAGTGTGACCGAGCGTGCCGCAGCAGGCGAGGCTGAACCCGAGACGGCGCTCGCTGTACCGGAAACGACTAGCCAGAAACCCGCGGTGAAGGAAAAGAGCAGCCCGGCGTCTGAGCCAAAAAAACCAACAAGCGTGTTGCGCGCCGTTTCCCAAACCAAGCCAGCTAACGTTTCCACGGACCGCAACCAAGCTGACGCGGTTCCACATCCGAAAGGCTCGTTCACGGCCGCTCTGTTGGGCGCTTCCGGTATGTTGCCCGAGCGCTCGTTGGGCGCAGAGGTCATGGCTCGGATCTGGCTGAGAAATGGCCTCGCGCCGGGGCTGGGCTTGATGGCCACCAGTCCGAATACGCTTTCCGTGGGGAGTGCCGGAGCCAGCGCGTCGCTCGTGGCCGCGCGCGCGGATGTTCAGAAGTTGTGGCAGCTCGGTCCGCTTCAGGCTGGGCTCGGCCTCGGACTCTTGGCGGGCTCGGCAGAAGTTGCTGGTCTGGATCTGGTGCGGGCCAAGAGTGTCGCCTTTCTTTGGTCAGCGGTGGAAGCGCGTGGAGTGCTAGAGTTGCCCGTGACTTCGTATTTGGCACTGCATTCGGGAGTGGGTGGGTGCGTAGCGCTGACGCGGCCTGTGCTGGACGTGACGGCTCCAAGCGGCAAGGTTGCCACGAGCCGAATTTTCCCAGGTTTTGGGATCAACGTGGGATTGGGGTTAACTGCAACCCTGCGCTAGAACGCCATGCTTAGATTTTCCAATCAGCTCACGATGTGCTTTTCCTTGGCCGCGCTCCAGTGCATGCAGCATGCGTCGATTGGTGAGGCTCCACCGGAAGCCTCCGCCAGCGGGGTGGCCATACCGCCACCGCTCCACGGCTTAAAAGGTGAGTACTTCAAATCCTTGGATTGGACAGGCACTCCTGTCGCAGTCCGAATCGATCCCTTGCTTAACTTGGCCTGGGAATTCGGAATGCCCGTGCTCGGACTTCCGGAGGCATTCTCCGCGCGCTGGACGGGACAAGTGGAAGCGCCCTTCGATGATACGTACACGCTAGAAGTGGGCTGCGATGATGCGTGCACATTGGTTTTTGACGGTGTGGTGCTGATTGAGAATACTGACAATGCTGTTTCGAGCTCGATAGTGTTAACCAAGGGGCGGCATTCGATTGAGGTGCGGCTAGTGAGCCAAGCGGGCTATGCGAGCGTCAATGTTGTGTGGTCGAGTCCGTTTTTGCCCAAGGAAATCATTCCCAACGCTCGGCTCTATCCGGCGCGCTAAAAAGGACTCGGTTGCGGGGCCGCGCCGCACTACGCGGCCCCGCCTGGCGTTTCGTGCCGGGTGAGTCGGATTAGCACTGTTTTCGAAGTCGGGGTGTTGCTCCTATCAGCCGTGCTATCGATGGGCACGAGGACATTCGTTTCAGGGAAATACGTGGCCGCGCAGCACTTTGGAATATCAAAAGGCACCACCACAAATTTCCTGGCAACGCGTGCTCGCCCACCGTGCTCGTTGTGCAGATCCACCCAATCGCCAGCATTGAGCCCCGCTTCACGGATGTCTTCCGCGTGCATGAAAATAACGCGCCGTTCGTTTTGAATGCCGCGATAGCGGTCATTGAGGCCATAAATCGTAGTGTTGAATTGATCGTGGCTGCGGATCGTCATCATCATCAGCTCCCCCGCTTTGAGCGGCTGCTGGCTGAGCTCGGCTCGCGAGAATTGGGCTTTACCGCTGGCAGTTTCGAAGCGCCGCTCCTTCACGCCATTTGACAAATAGAATCCGCCAGGCTCGCGCACCCTCTCATTATAGTGTTCAAAACCTGAAATCGTGGCAGCGATGGCGTCCCGAATGGCATCGTAGCTTTGTGCATAGAGCTCCCAGGTAACGCGCGTGCGAGCTCCGAGCATCGCTTTCGCCAATTCACACACAATGTTAGGTTCGCTCTTCAGTTGCTCCGAAACCGGAGAGAGGTTCCCTTCCGTCATCTGCACCACGCCCATTGAATTCTCGGTGGTGAGAAATTGAGCCTTGCCCCCTTGCAGATCGCGATCACTGCGGGCCAAGCAAGGTAAGATCAAGGCTTCCTTCCCGTGGATCAGATGGCTTCGATTGAGCTTGGTGGACACATGCACGGTGAGCTGGCAGCGCCTGAGTGCTTCGGCGGTGAAGAGGGTATCGGGAGTGGCTGAGAGAAAATTACCACCCATGGCAAAGAACACTTTGGCGCGCCCTGCGTGCATGGCTAAAATGCTATTCACGACGTCGAGCCCGGGCTCACGTGGAGCTTTGAAGCCAAAAACAGCCTCGATCTTGTCCAGAAAGGCCATGGATGGAGCCTCGTGGATGCCCATGGTTCGATCGCCTTGGACATTGCTGTGGCCGCGCACGGGGCAGACGCCCGCTCCCGCTTTGCCTACGCTGCCCTTCATCAGCAATAGATTCACCACTTCTTGAATGGTGAGAACGGCATTCTTGTGTTGGGTGAGCCCCATCGCCCAACACGCGATGATCTTCTGCTTCTTGGCTAAAACGGTAGCAGCTTCGAGAACGAGTTCGCGCGGCACGCCCGAAGCGCGGATCAGCTCATCTAGCCGTTGCGCTCGGATATGTTGAGAAAATTCTTGAAAACCTTGCGTGTGCTGCAAAATGAACTCGTGATCGAGGACTCCACTTTCTGGTTGGGCGTCTGCCTCGAAGAGCAGGACTTCGAGTGCCATCAAGAGCGGTAGATCCCCGTTGATCTTTACTTGGAGAAAAATATCCGTGAGCTCAGTGCAGAAGCCTAAAAGGCCTTTGACGGTTTGCGGATTCTTGAAGCCAATCAGGCCAGTTTCCCGGAGAGGATTCACTGAGATAATGATGGCGCCACGCGCTTTAGCGCTCTCCAGAGCCGTTAGCATGCGCGGATGATTGGTGCCGGGGTTTTGGCCCAAGATCAAGATCACTTCGGCCTCTTCAAAATCTGCGAGGGTGACGCTACCTTTACCGCTTCCCAAGCTCTCGCTCAGCGCCACGCCGCTCGATTCGTGGCACATATTGGAACAATCTGGCAGGTTGTTCGTCCCGAATTCTCTCACGAAGAGCTGGTACAGGAAGGCGGCCTCGTTGCTGGTGCGACCCGACGTGTAGAAGACAGCTTCATCGGGCGTGGCAAGCCCATTCAGCTGCGACGCGATTGTTTCAAACGCGGCTTCCCAACTGATGGGTTGATAATGTGGCGCCTGCGGGCAGCAGCATGGGTTCGGTGAGTCGGCCGTGTTTGCCCATTTCGTAGTCGCTCTGGGCTGCGAGGGCGTGCACGGAGTGCTCGCGGAAAAACTCCCTGCCCACGCGTTGTCGGGTGGCTTCTTCAGCGATCGCCTTAGCCCCATTCTCGCAGAATTCACCGAGCGAAGAACGCTTGCCATCGGGATCGGGCCACGCACATCCCGGACAATCAAAACCGCCCTTCTGATTCACACTGCGCAAAGCCTTCACGCCTCGCACCAGGCTCATACGCGACAACACATGTGCCGCGCTTAAAACGACGGCATTCAACCCCGCAGCTGCGCGAGGAGCCCTAATCTGTCGAAACTCCAACAGTTCTTCAGGATTTTCCGCGTTGGCGGGCTCTTCATCTCGACGCGCCATGCTTTCAGATCTCGAGGATGCGCTCTTCACCGCAATAAATGTTGAAGGTTTCCCCCCGCAAAAAGCCGATCAACGTCACGCCGTGAAACTGATTCTGCCGCTTAGCAGCAAAATATGTCGGTTTAAGGGCAGGAGAGCCGCACGAAGGGCTGCTCCGATCACTTTGTCAAGCGCATTATGGCGCCCCACATCTTCACGGAGCAGCAACAGCTTTCCTTCCAGATCAAACAGAGCGGAAGCATGCATGCCACCCGTTTGTTCGAAGCCAGCCTGCCGTTCACGCAAACGCGCGGGAAGCTCTGGGATGAGCGACGCTGGCACGCCTGCCAACAGCGAGACTTTTTCGTTCGGGAGCTCGACCCTTAGGCCAGCCAGCGAACTCTTGCCGCAAGCACCGCAGCTGGATGAAGTGTACGAGTTGCGTTCGAGCGGAGTGAAATTCGGCGTGAGACCCTCCGCAAGCGTGACGTCAATCTGAGTGCCATCGGAATCAATTCGGCTCACGTCTTCCGCGCTGTGGATAATTCCCTCGCCGAAGAGAAAGCCATACGCCCAGTCCGGATCGTGCCCCGGCGTCCGCAGGGTGATTGAAATATTTTTAGGAGCAGCTTGGGAGGCGATCCGGAGCTCCAACGGCGCCTCCACAGCTAACTGATCGTTCAGTTCCACAGCGTGGCCCGCGCTGATCTTCTGGATTCGGAAGCCGCGCAGCGCGGCGGGGGGCGTCATGAGGGAGGGCTCGGGGCAGCGTACCCCGTTTTGTTCGTGAGAAACGAGTCTTGCACCCGCCCACCTTGGGTGACCTGCCCCCACGAATCCGCCGCTAGGCCAATTTAGTAAGGTCCGGCCCAGGCCGTTCCTACACAGTGTTGGCAACGATGGAATCGCAAATGTCAGGTGATTTCAAGGCGTCTCCCACCGGTGACGGTTCTCGGCTTTGGCGCCCGTCCTTCACCACTGCGAACCTCGATGCTGGCTGAGCTTCTAGCAGCTGGCGGGTTGCCAGCTATTGCCCAAGCGTCCTCCCCAGCTGAGGTCCGCCTTCAGGCTCTGGCCGTGAGTGCGACGGAGTGCACGAGCGGCGAAGCAGCGACAGGTCTCCTGCGAGAATTGGCGGAGGCGCTGAATTCAACCAATGGGGAAGTGCCCGAGTCCCTGCGAACGCTGTTGTCCATTTGCAGAGCACGTTTACAGCGTTTGGAGGGGCGTCCACACCTCGCGCTGAATACTTTGCATGGGCTCGCGGCTTCGGTCGCTCCCGATTGGCGCTCTTGGATCGGCTGGGAAATGTTGATGGCGGGCGGCGCGCCCTCCGCTCTTGGAGAGCCTGCTGTGGTCGAGTTGCCTTTCAGTTGCATGCTGAGTGCGGCTTCTGCTGCGCTTGAAGCGATAAAGTGCGCAGATCGTGGGCTGTTTGAGCATTCGCTTCGCGTCCTCAAAGGGGCCTGCCCGAGCTGGCCTGGTCTTCGGCAAGAGGTGGACGCGTTCGGTGCGCTCCTTTGCCCCGATCAGCCAACAGCAGATACTGAGGTGTTAGCTTGGAGAGCTGGAACACGCGCGCTGGTGCCCTTTGGCTTGAATCTGCCGACAACCTCGGCTGCGGCCGAAGGAGCCGAGGCTCGGGCCTGGGTGCTCTGTGCTCCAGGGCGCCCGGCGACGCGCTTGGTTTCCGCTGGGTTGGGGCTGCAGGCTGGCGTGTGTCATGGGTCGGGTCCCGACGAAGCTGGCACCGGTGGCACGCGCACCGATTCCGCGATTGCCGTGCTCGCGCTCGCTGGCGAACAGGGTGTCGCATACACAGATTTTGTGCGGACAATCTACGGAATCGCGTTCGTTCCCAAACGGCACCAGGGCATGCTGGATGTGCTGGTGCATCGCATGCGCGTTCGGCTCTCGGATCGAGCGGAGATTCGCCGTTCGGAAGGTTCGCACCTGGTGCTGGCCGCTCAGGAGCCGTTCGTGATTCCGGATGGGCGCACTTCAATCGAGATGCAAGATCGATTGCTCCGTGTGCTTGGGACGTTCGGCGGTGCGAGTGCTCAACAGGCATCGCTGGCGCTCGGGATCCCGCGACGCACGGCGCATCGGTTGCTGCAGCAGCTGGCAGCAGGGAGTTCGTGCAACGCCCTCCGAAAGGGTGGCCGTGTTTTGTATCGAATCTCCGACTCTGCGCTTTAGAGGTGCCTAAGCGCGCCAGCGCCAAGCTTGCGGGAGGCCCGAAGAGCGGCTACAGGAGCCCCGCCGAACCCCGAGCTATAGGCCCCGCTTCCTATGATTTCAACCGAACAACTGTCGCTGAGTTTCGGCGCCAAAACCCTGTTTGAGAACGTCGATATCCGGTTCATCCCCGGGAATTGCTACGGTTTGATCGGCGCGAATGGCGCGGGGAAATCGACCTTTCTCCGCTGCCTATCGGGAGAGCAAGAGCCTACCTCGGGCTCGGTCATCGTGCCTCCAGGCCTACGGTTAAGTACGTTGCGGCAAAACCACTTCGCCTTCGATGAGGTGCCCGCCCTCGAAACGGTGATCCGGGGGCATCAGCGCCTGTACCAGATCATGCAGGAAAAGGACGCGATCTACGCCAAGCCAGACTTCAACGACGAAGATGGGCTTCGCGCTGCCGTGCTCGAGAGTGATTTCTCGGATCTCGATGGCTGGAACGCGGAGGCTAACGCGGCCCAGCTGCTCGGTGCACTCGGGTTGGGTCCGGATCGCCAGCAAAAGCTCGTTAAGGAGCTGGCCGACGACGAGAAGGTGCGCGTGCTGCTAGCGCAAGCGCTGTTCGGGACACCGGATATTCTATTGCTCGATGAGCCCACCAATCATCTCGATGTGGATTCGATTCTTTGGCTTGAAGAATTCCTCGCGAATTTCAAGAATACTGTGATTGTGGTCTCGCATGATCGTCACTTCTTGGACCGTGTTTGCTCGCACGTGGCCGACGTGGATTTTCAAAAAATCCAAGTTTATACGGGGAATTACACATTTTGGTATCAAAGCAGCCAGCTAGCGCTCTCGCAGCGCCAAGAATCTAACCGTAAGAAAGAAGACAAGATGAAGGAGCTCAAAGCCTTCATCCAACGCTTCAGTGCTAACGCTTCAAAATCGAGCCAGGCGACCTCGCGGCGGGCCCAACTCGAAAAAATCACGCTGGATGATATTCGTCCGTCTTCGCGCAAATATCCCTACATCGAATTCAAGCCTACGAAAGAGCTTGGGCGAGAAGTGCTCGCTGTGAATGGTTTAGGGAAAACGCTGGATGGAGTCTGTCTGTTCAAGAATTTGCGCTTCAGCGTGGGGAAGGGTGATCGCGTGGCGATTGTGGGTGAAGATCGCGCCGTCACGGCTCTCTTCGAGATCCTGGGCGGGCAAATGACGCCAGATACGGGCGAGGTCACCTGGGGCCGCACGGTGAACGCGGGCTACTTCCCGAAGGACAACGCCGCCTTTTTCGATACTGAGCTGTCGCTCATCGATTGGCTGAAGCAGTACACCAAAGAGCAAGAAGAGAGCTTTGTGCGTGGGTTTTTGGGGCGCATGCTGTTCAGTGGCGATGACGTTAAGAAGAATACGCGGGTGCTTTCTGGAGGCGAGAAAGTGCGTTGCATGCTGTCGCGCATGATGTTGCAAGACCCTAATCTTCTGATGTTTGACGGACCGACCAACCACCTCGATCTCGAATCGATCACGGCGCTCAATAATGGCCTTCTGAAGTTCGAGAGCACGATGCTCTTCACCTCGCACGATGTGCAGTTCATGGAAAGCTTGGCCACGCGTGTGATCGAAATTGGCCCGACCGAATACTACGATCTCGGGATGACGTACGCTGATTACCTCGTGGATCCAGGGCGCCTCGCCCGACTCGGTCGCGCCAAGCACTGAGCACTGAGCGCTTAGGCCCGACGCGACACGCGGAGGCCGTAAAATTTCAGATAACGGCTTTCAAGATGGCCAACTTGCCAAGGATGATCGGTGGCTTGCCCACCCCGATGGATCACCTGCAGGCTGACGCCAGCTTCTCTTCCCGCACGTGCGAGTGTCTCTAAGAAACCATCCTCTCCGATTTGCGCAGTGCAGCTCGCAGCACAAAATAGGCCGCCTGGCTTCACGCGCCGCAACGCGAGCGTGTGCAAGCGGGTGTAGGCACGAAGTGCGCCTTCACGATGCTTCTTTTCTTTGGCAAAGCTCGGTGGATCGCTCACCACGATATCAAAGCTCTTTTCAGAGGCAGCCAAGAACTTGTTGACGTCTTCGGCGATGATGGGATGCGTTTCTGGGTCAAAGCCGTTCAAGCGAAAGTTCTCGCGAGCGGCTTCGCAGGCGGGCGCTGCAAGATCCACGCTCGTCACGCTCGAGGCCCCCCCTTTGAGCGCGTGCAGACTGAACGCTCCGGTGTACGAAAACAGATTCAGCAGCGTTTGGCCGTGGCAGCGCGCGCCCAGCCACACCCGATTCTCACGGTGGTCGAGGAACAGTCCCGTCTTTTGGCCGACGTGCAGCTCCACTCGGTGTTTGATTCCATGTTCACGGATAGGGAAAGATTCGGGCGGCAAATCGCCGATGAGCGCGCGGAGCCCCGGCTCTTCCGAGCCTCGCCCCACGATACCCTTGAAGCGCTGAAGCTGACTGATAGCTCGAGCCATCTCCGGCAAGAGTGTTTCGCTCGCAGGGGAGTAAGCCAGAAGCACGCAATACGGACCGTACACGTCCGCCACAATCCCAGGCACGCCGTCGCCTTCGCCGTTGAGCAAGCGAAAGGCGTCTGTTTCGGCGGACCGCACAGCTTTCCGCAATTCCCAGGCGCGTTGCGTCGCGGCTTGAAACCAGCGTGCATCAGGCACTCCGCTCTCTGAGTATATTCTGAGCGCGATGGCGGAGCTGGGCTCCCAGAGTGCATAGCCCCGAAAGGCACCACAGGTTACCTCTACCCAGCTGCCGGCCTCTGCCTGAAACCCGGGCGGAACATGCTCGCGGTAGATCCAGCGGTGGCCCTCCGCGAGCAAACGCTCAAGCCCCAGCGGCAAGACAACTGAGCGGGTGTTCCGGGTCAAAATTTGCCTTCGAATCGACGGGCGTGGGGACGGATGAGGCAGAAAGGGCTTGCGCTCAGAAGAGGCATCTAAAGTCTTCTTTATGCGTGATAGCTTGGACAGATCAATGGGCGAGATCCGAGCAACGAATGAAAGCAACGGCCCGCTCACGGGGCTTCGCCTCGGCCGCTATCGATTGGGCGGCAGGCTGGGAGCCGGGGGAACAGCCTCCGTGTATTTGGCAGTGAGCGACGGCCCCCACAACTTTGGGCGCGTGGTGGCGCTCAAAGTGATCCACGAACACCTGCTCGGTGAGAAGGCCTTCGTGGATATGTTCCTCGACGAAGCCAACCTTGCGGTGCGCCTCAACCACCCCAATGTGGTGCACGTCTACGATCTCTTGCAAGAGGAGGGGCGCCTGGTCTTGACCATGGAATATTTGGCAGGCCAACCGCTTTCACGCCTGGTGGCGCGAGTGCGGCAGCGAGAGGAAAACCTGCCCTATGCTGTGGTGGCCTGGATCGCAGCGCGCGCACTCGAAGGGCTACATCATGCGCACCAGCTGTTGGATGAACGCGGCCAGAGTGCACAGGTGGTGCATCGCGATGTGAGCCCTCAAAATATTTTTATCACGTATTCAGGCCACGCAAAGATCATTGATTTCGGTATTGCGCGCGCGGAGGGCCGGCTGCAACAGACGGACCTTGGGCAGGTGAAGGGGAAATTTGCGTATATGGCGCCGGAGCAAGCGCTCTCGCAGCAATATGATCATCGCGCAGACATTTTTTCTCTCGGGGTGACATTGTATGAGGCGGCCGTGGGTGCACGGCTGTTCCCCGATCTTGATCGGGTGGAGGCGTTGCACAAAATCGTGATGGGAGAGATCCCCGATCCTGGCACGCGCGTGTCGGGTTTTCCTGAAGTGCTTCGCCGGATCATTCTGCGCGCGATCGAGGGTGATCCGGAGCGGCGTTTTCAGTCCGCCAAGGAGATGCAAGAGGCGCTCGATGCGTTCGTCGAACAAACGGAAGAGGAGCCTGTTGCCGAACGTTTGGCGGCGCTGATGGTCGAGCAATTTGGCGCCGAGCGTGAACAACAATTGGCCGCGATTCAGGCCTTGAAAGCCGGCGAGCCAGGTACGTTCAAGGTAGAAACGGACGCGCACTTTGGGCTCGCGTCGAACACGGGCTTCTTGCCTAAGAAATCACCGAATTATCTTGCGTTCGGGCTGGGCGCGGCGCTGCTTTTGTTGGGCGGCTTTATTGTACTTCAGCGTATCTTAGCCGACACAGGGGCCGCTCACTCGGGGGACATTCCTCGTGCAGCGGCACCAGGTTTTAGCGGTGCTTCCCCCGGTGTGGAACCAACGCCGAGCGCAGGCATGCGGTTAGCTAACCCCCTGGGCGAGCTACGAAGCCAAGCTGGGTTTGCGGGCGCTTCCGGCCATGAAGAGAAGGCTCACTTGCCGAAACGCTCGCCGCTGATTAAAAGCTACCCATTCTAGACGGGAAATTCATGCGCGCTAGCGTTCTTACATTGAGCCTCGCGCTTGCACTGCTGGCCCGGCCGCTGTTGGCTGAGAGCACCACCTGCACGGATGACCCAACGCTCTGTGGCCGGATTGCCTTTGAAGCGGGTGTCGCGGCTTTTGAGAAGGGACATCTGAAGGAAGCGCGCGGGCTGTTTCGCGTTTCCTTGAAACTTCGCTCGCATCCCACCATTATTTTTAATCTGGCGCTGTCTGAACTGGGGTTGGGCGATTATGATGCAGGAATCGCGCATTTGAGGGCCGTGCTCACCGATCAGGAGAGCACGGCCGAGTTCCTGCGACGCACCCGGGAGCAGCTCGGGGTAGCGCGTCGGCAATCCGCTGAACTCAGGCTGGATGCGCTGCTCGTTGAAAACGCAGAGTTGAAAGTGAACGGTCAAGCGCCAGCGCGGAGCGGCGTATTTTATGCAGCCCCGGGCAAGTTAAGGGTGAGCATTGAAGTGCCCGGTCGGGCCCCGGTGGTGCGTCAAATTCAGGTCCGCGCGGGAGAAAAACGCGAATTGATGCTGATGGATGCGCCGCTTGAAGTGGACGGACACTCCCGCGACCAAAGGTCTTCAAAGACTCTACTATTCGTCACACTGGGCCTCGGTACGGCCCTCGCTTCGGCCACGCTGCTGAGCACTCTCGACTCACACCCATCCGATACGCGCACGCTCTTGCTCGCGGGTTCAGCGACGGCGTGCGTGGGCGCTGGCCTGGTGCTCTGGGCGTTCGAAAGTTCCAAAGGCAAAGTGCAAGGGCTCGCCTTCGCGCCGGGCGCTCGAGGTCTGGCCTGGGTGGGTACTTTTTAGGACTTCTTGAGAGACGCTTGATTGGCGACGGCCTCGGCTTTTTCTTTGGCCGCTGCCTCGTTGAGATAACGCCCACCGCGCGTGATCGGCTTCAGGTTGTCGTCGAGCTCGTAGAGGAGAGGCTCGGCGGTGGGGATATTAAGCTCCAAAATCTCTTTTTCGCTCACGTTATCCAGGTGCTTCACCAGCGCGCGCAGGCTGTTGCCGTGGGCTGCGATCACGACCCGCTGGCCCTCCCTGAGCGCGGGCGCAATCGAGCCCTCCCAAAATGGAAGAAAGCGCGCCACGGTGTCTTTCAACGATTCCCCGAGCGGAAGCTCGGCCTTGGCCAGGCTCGCGTAACGGCGATCGTTGCCGGGATAAAACTCGTGGTCGACCGGCATCGCGGGCGGCGGGATGTCGTAGCTGCGGCGCCAGATCTTCACTTGCTCTTCGCCGTGAATGCGGGCCGTCTCGCCCTTGTCCATGCCCTGCAATGCGCCGTACATGCGTTCGTTGATGCGCCAGCTGCGATGCACCGGGATCCACATTTGGTCCGTCTCTTCAAGCGTCAGCCAGAGCGTCTTGATGGCTCGCTTCAGAACGGAAGTGAAGGCCACGTCAAACTGAAAGCCTTCGCGCTTCAGAAGCTGCCCAGCGGCGCGCGCTTCCTCGATGCCCACGTCACTCAGCGGCACGTCCACCCAGCCCGTGAAGCGATTATCGAGATTCCATTGGCTTTGACCGTGACGCACTAAAACGAGGGTTTTCATTCGCGCGGAGCATATTTGACGAGGCTTCCAGGGGCAATCCGAAAGTGGGTCTGCGTGCCAGATCCTCGTGCTTCTGCGTGAGAGGTTTTGGCGGTAGGTAGTAGGTGTGCGAAGCAGGCAAATCTGGGGCTGGTGCGGCGCGGCTTTCGTGGGCCTGAGCGCAAGCCTTTCGAGTGGATTGGGCACCAGGCCCGATGAGAAAACGCCGAGTGCTCCTTCCTTAGCCTGCGCGACGGGCACGGCTCTGAGGCAGCTTGCTTGTGAGCTCGCGTTGCAAATTGGGCAGGAGCGTCGAGTTTCTCTGAGCTATGGCACATTGACCGCGGACTCAGCACTCGCGCCAGTGGGGGCGAAGCTCCAGGCCCTGCTTGCGGAGGAGCTGCGTCACCGCGCGCGTGCGTCGAAGGCCAGTTGGTGGCCTTTGGGTGCTGGGCGCGCACCGGAAGCTTCTTTTGAATTCGCCTCGGAACCTCAACCTCAGACCCGAGCTGAGTTCGAGAAAACAGCGGTAGCGAGCGGATTACGCCTGTTTCTGCAGGTTTCGCGGCACGCAGGTTTTCTTATGACGGACACCGTTTTCCACGCGGCGAGAAGTCCAGGGTTTTGGGATCGAGTGCGGGGTGAAACAGCCGCAGAGCGCCGTGTTTCACTCTCCGTTCGAGCGGATGCCAGCGTACGCGGGCTCCTCCCCAAATCGCCATTGACGTTAACTACTCGAGAAATCTTCGCGTACGATTCAGAAGTCCCATTGGCGTTAGCCTGTATGGCTGAAGAGGGCGGTGAAGGGCTGCGGGTGGCGATGGTGGGCCGATCCACCATTTCAATTGCGCGCTTGGCCCACGGGAAGCTCACTCAGAAGCAGCGCTGGCCGTGGAAGAGTTACTCCGAGGTCGCTCCTGTTCCTTTGCGTGAACCGCTGGTTTCCGCGGCGTTCCGCCAAGATGGCAGCTTGGATGTCGGGTCGAGCGACCGGCGTTTCATGCTGCGCATTTCAGCGGCGAGCCTTGTTGTCGGCCGTTTTCCAGATGTTTTGCCCTGGCCCGGGTTGGGCTGCCTCAGGCGCTCGGGGGTGGGTCTAGCGAGCCAAGCAGCGTGCGGCTTAGAGCCGGGAGTGCCGAGCTTTCAACCGATTGGAGTGTTCGATGCAGTGGCTGGAACAGAAGTTGTGACGGCGGAGGGAGTTCGGGTGGTGTATGGCGCGCTGCGTGAGCCACTCCGCGCGCAGGCCAGTCTGTTTCAGATGGGGCTGCCGGTGCGGAATGTGCCCGACGTCGGTGCCAGCCTCGCGCTCGGCGATCTCGACGGCGACGGGTTGCCAGAAATTCTCAGCTCACGCCCCACGTTCGAACCAGAAGCGGACGCACTTGAAGTGCGAGCGCTGGATAACCTGAGCGTGCCAAAGACGCGTTTGCCAGTTGCTGACGGGATCGTCGCTCTAGCTGTGTGTCCCTGGATGGGCGAGGGGAATAATCCAATTCTTGTGGCGTCTCGCTCGAAGCTTTGGGTGGTGAAGTGAACGTCGTATCACGACGCAACTTGGCAGCGTTCGCGGTGGGGTCGGTGTTGGGCCGAGAGTCACCGAGCTTGGCACTCGACCGAATGCCCTATGGCGGCACGCTTCGGCTGCGGGTGCCTTGGGCGATTGAGAGGTTGGATCCGTATGCGCCGGATGATCCACTTTCGGCGCTTTTGTCGCCGTTTGTGACCGAAACACTCTTCGCACAGCAGGGAGCTACGCTGTTTCCGGTGCTCACGGAAGCGCTGCCGACGTTGGCGGCACACAGCGCGCGCGTGCGATTGCGAACCGATCTCCGAACAGCCGATGGCGCGCCGTTTCTCGCAGCCCACGCGGTCCGTTGCCTGGAGAGAGCCCGGAATGGCAGCGCGGTGGGTCTGTTTGCAGAATGGGATGCTCTGAGCGTTGACGAGGCCGATCCTAGAGCTTTTCACGTACGGTGCCGCCACCCCGACGAGGTCGCGCGGATTCTGTCGAGTTCAGGGTGTGCGATGATGGGCTCTGAGTTCAGCACGGTTCGCCTGCGTGGGCTGGGTGCGTTCACCGGAGAAGTATCCGGTGGCCGACTGCTCCTCTCTCGCAACGCCTCCGCCGCGCGAGGCCCAGCCTTTCTTGACAGCGTCGTTATTGAGCGAGCGGAATCCCTGCGCGACGGGTTGGCCCAGTTCGAGGCAGGCGAATCAGCGGTCGGGTGGTTTGGTGCAGGCTTGTATCGGCCTCGACCCAAGGCGTTGCCGTTAGCGGGTGGGGCTCTCGGCTGGCTTATTCTGCGCGCCGAACGTGGGCTGGGTCGCTGGGGCGCCGCGGGGGTTGTTCAGAGCCTGCTCGACGCGCTCGATCTCTCAAAACTGGCTCATTTAGGGGTAAATGGGCTTCCTGCACGTAGTCCGCGAGAGCGCTGGGGCGGACCCAACGTTCCGCTCTTGGTCGATCAGGCGTGTCCGCATTTTGTGGAGGCCTCACAGATTCTCGCTTCGATGCTGAGTGAGCCTGGGCATGAATGGAGGGTCAAGCGAGTCCCGCGCGCGGAGTTGGCGCGTGCAGCGAAGGCGGGCGATGCCGTCATGATCCTAGACTTTGTTCGGCGCCTCAGTACCGCGCCGGAAGCCACCGGGTTGGCCTTGTTAGCGGCTCAAGATCTGAAGCTCGCGGCCCACCCTCCGAAGTCGTCACTCTTGTCCGCAGCGGAAGTGGCTCGCACGCTGCCCTTTGGAGTCGTGGGTGAGCTCTCGGTGAGCGGCGCGTGCGATGCGCGTTTTGTTAACTTGGCCAAGTTCGAGCTTGGCGATGTTTGGTTGAAGGAAAAAACTTAGGGGAGCTTCTCCGGCATGGGGACGGCTCCGCCTTCACGGACGTAACTGACTATGGCGTGACTCAGACCTTCATCGGCCTTCACACAACTCAAGCTCACATCTCCGCTCGTGGCCCCTTTGCATTCTTTGCGCCTGGCCAAATAGGCCTTATTTACAGTGTCATCTTTGCGCAGAGCGTCCTTGATCGGCTCGTCCAGAAAGCGGAATTCTACCTTGGCGTTTTTGGCGGCAGGAGGGGTGTTCTTCGTGAGTTCGTTCGCATCCAGCGTCACGCACGTCCCGCTCCAGCGCAGAGCATCGTAGCCGCCACCTGCGCCGCTGACCTGCATGCCACCCAGATCCGCCTTTCTTGAGCGGAGCACCAACACCTCTTCATCAAAGTCGACGAAGCCGCCATCCGAGACTCCACCCGAAGCATTCCATGCTTCAGTCTTTCGGGTCAGATACTGGCGAACGTACGGAGTATTTTTAGCGAACAGATAGAGGGCCACGCCAGGAAAGCTACCGGCGCAGAGCTTGTTCACGAAAGCGCCCGGCGGTGTGCAGGGGTCGCTACCCTTCGCGCAGGTGGTCGGTACTTTGTCACTGGTTGCTTCGCTCGTACTTGCGTCCGAACGTTTGACGGAGTCATCAGAGGCATCTGCCTGTTTCGAACTAGAGGCTGGCCCGCCACTGCTTTCAGCATCCTTCGCCGCGGGCAGGGCTCCCGACCCACCGCAACCGCTGATCCCCACAACGAGCAGAACAAGGCCTTTTAGCTGAAGTTTCATGAGCGCCACCAAACGTGAGCGTTCAGGTTTCGTCAATGCCCGTTACTCAACGGTGACCGTCTTCGCGAGATTTCTTGGCTGATCGACATCCGTACCTTTAAGGTCAGCGAAATAATATGCCACCAGCTGCAGAGGGAGCACCGTGAGGAGTGGGAGCACGGCCTCGGAAGCACGTGGGATTTCCAACAGATGCTCCGCGAGCTTGGCGGCGTTTTCGTCGCCCTCGGTCACCACGGCGATCACCTGAGCGTCGCGCGCTTTCACTTCCTGGAGACTGGAAAGCGTCTTTTCGTAGTGCCTGTCCTGAGGCATCACGACGACCACCGGCATGTTGGAGTCGATCAACGCGATCGGCCCATGCTTCATCTCGCCTGCCGCATAGCCTTCGGCATGCGCATAGCTGATCTCCTTCAGCTTCAGAGCACCTTCAAGGGCAATCGGGAAGCCCAGCCCGCGCCCCAAAAAAAGCATGTGTTCGGTGTGTTGCCAAGCTCGAGCTACGGCCATGGCTTGGTCCTTCTTCTCCAACGCACGGCGCATTTCGTTGGGCACTTGCACAAGATCTTGAAGCAAGCTTTGGGCGCGCTCTTGGCTCAAGCTGCCGCGACGGCGGCCGAGAAAAATCGAGAGCATCAGCAGTGCGGCCAATTGCGTGGTGAAGCACTTCGTGGAAGCGACGCCAATCTCAGGCCCAGCGTGCGTGTACAGCGCTCCATCCGCAGCTCGGGCGATGGCGCTATCCACCACATTCACAACGCCCAAAATTCGCGCGCCGGCCTCTTTTGCCGCATGGAGAGCCGCTAGTGTGTCAGCCGTTTCTCCCGATTGGCTGACAGCTACCACCAGATCTTTAGAGGTAAAAATCGGCTCCCGGTAGCGCACCTCGCTCGCTAACTCGGCACACGCAGGCACACGAGCTAACTGCTCTACCCAGTAGCGCCCGACGAGGGCCGCGTGAAAGCTGGTGCCGCAGGCTACGAAATACACGCGTTCGATACCCGTGGCGATCTCGTCTGTCAGGCCCAATTCTTCGGCCACCAGATCACCGCGAGCGAGGTCGATCCTGCCGCGCAGGGTATCTTCCACGGAGCGCGGTTGCTCAAAGATCTCCTTGAGCATGAAGTGCTTGTAGCCGCCTTTTTCGGCTTGTACTGGGCTCCAATCCACGGTGCGAGAAGCCCGCTCAACGCGCTCACCGGACAGCGTTTCGATGCGTGCGCCATCGGCCAACAGCTCCGCAATTTCGCCATCTTCAAGAAACAGCATCTTGCGCGTGTGATTCAAAAGCGCAGGAATGTCGCTGCCACACAGTGTTTCGCCCTGGCCGAGGCCAATCACCAGCGGCGAGGCATGCTTGGCCACGATGATCCGGTTGGGCTCATGGTTCGAAACGACTGCGAGCGCATACGCGCCGCGCAATTGCTTGAGTGCGACGCGCACGGCGTTCATCAAATCCGAAGTGTGCGAAAGGGCGCGATCAATGAGATGTGCGACAATCTCAGTATCCGTGTCACTCTGAAAGCGAACACCGTCAGCTTCCAAGGCGCGCTTGAGCTCCAGGTGATTCTCAATGATGCCATTGTGAACCACCGCCACATTGCCAGCCTGATGCGGGTGCGCGTTGGGCTCGCTCGGCTTGCCATGGGTGGCCCAGCGGGTGTGCCCGATCCCGGTGTGGCCTTTGAGTGGATGATTGGCGAGCGCGCGATCAAGATTGTTGAGCTTGCCCACCGCGCGCACGATGTGGATTTGCGAGCCATCGTGCACGGCAAGGCCGGCAGAATCGTAACCGCGATATTCAAGCTTTCTCAGGCCATCGAGCAGAATCGGCGCGCACTCTAAAGACCCAACATAGCCAACGATTCCACACATAATTTGCTCGTATTCGCGCCTAGGACGCGATCAATTCGCCTTTGCCAACCACCACCACTCCATTGTCGGAAATGGTGAAACCCCGCGCACGATCTTGAGCCGCATCCACGCCGATCTGCGCGCCTGCGGGGATCTGAACGTTCTTGTCGATGATGGCATTCCGGATAACGGCGCCGCGCCCCACATCCACACCGCTCAAGAGCACGGACCCTTCCACGCGCGAGTGCGAATGCACGTAGACCCCTGGGGAGAGCACGCTGCGCTTGACGGCGCCACCGGACACAATGACGCCGGCACTCACCAATGAATCGACAGCAGAGCCCCGGCGCCCTTCATCATCAAACACAAATTTTGCCGGCGGCACGGCGTTGAGCGATGAATGAATTGGCCAATCCGCGTTGTACAGATTGAAGACCGGATGCACGCTGATCAGATCCATGTGGGCGTCGTAATAGCTATCGAGCGTGCCGACATCGCGCCAATAGCCCCTGTCGCGTTCGGTGGCGCCTGGCACGCGATTTTCCGCGAAATCGTAGACCGCTGCGTTATTCTGCTCCACGAGCGAGGTGATGATGTTGCCGCCCATATCATGCGGGCTATTTTCATCTTTGGAGTCTGATTCCAGCGCCTCCAAAAGCACCTTGGTTGAAAATACGTAGTTGCCCATGGAGGCGAAAACCTGGTTCGGGTTGTCGAGCAGGCCGGCGGCCTCTTGAGGCTTTTCACGAAAGCGAGCGATGCGGTTGTTGGCCCCCGGCTCAATCACGCCAAAGCGAGACGCCTCATCGCGCGGCACACGGATACCTGCGACGGTCACTCCTGCGCCCGACTGAATGTGCGCATCCACCAATTGCGACGCGTCCATGCGGTAAATGTGATCGGCTGAGAACACGCAAATGTAATCCGGGGATTCGTCGTGAATCAGATTCAAGTTCTGGAAGATGGCATCGGCCGAGCCTTCGAACCAACGCTTGCCGTGCCGCATCTGAGCCGGCACGGTCATCACGTAGTTGTTAAATAGTGGCGACATGCGCCACATCTGAGCGATGTGCCGATCCAGGCTGTGGCTCTTGTACTGGGTGAGCACGGCAATTCGTAAGAAACCTGCGTTGGCGAGGTTGCTCAGTGCAAAATCGATCAAGCGATAGTTCGCACCGAAAGGCACACCAGGCTTGGCGCGATCCCGCGTGAGCGGCCAGAGCCGCTTGCCTTCTCCTCCAGCCAGAACAATCCCGAGTACGTGCGGACGCTTACGCATGAAGCGGCCATGGTGCCGACCGCGCTCGCGGCACGCAAGCTTCGGGGGCAGAAGTTTTTGCTTGGGGCGGCGCTGGGGCAGCGTGGGAACGCGGCGGATGCAGCGTTGCTGGATCTTCGTGGGTGATACCTGCATATGGCGCTTCGTCCTTCAACTTGCGGCACGATCCGCCAGGCCCGGCCAGGGGAAATCCCCGACGGTTTGCCACGGCACGATGCTGACCGACCCCTGCTTGCGAGTTTCTCTGCCCGTGTAGACCAAGCAGGTGTCAGTTTTTACGCTGTCGTCAGCGCGGCTGCAAAGGTCCGCGAAGGCGAGCAGACTCTTGTAACCATCGGAGGGGACCGTCTCGGATGATTTCACTTCGAGCGCGGTTCGCTGCAAACCAAAGTCGCAAACGAGGTCAACCTCCAGGCCGTGACGATCACGGAAGAAGGTTAGATCGGAGCGTTCGCCCGCGTTTCGATAGGCCTTGGCCACCTCTGAAACCACCCAGGATTCAAATATCGCGCCACGCAGGGGGTGCAGCCGAAGCTGTTCGGGTGAACGAATGCGCAACAAGTAACAGAGCAAGCCAGAATCGACAAAATGCAACTTTGGCGTTTTGACGAGGCGTTTTCCGACATTGCGGAAAAATGGTGGCAAACGAAATGCCACATAGCTTGCCTCAAGAGCCGTAAACCATTGGCGCGCAGTGGGCTGGGATACTCCCACGTCCGACGCGATTTGACTGTGATCCAAGAGCGAGGCTGTCCGTGCAGCCGCCAACGACAAAAAGGTTTCAAACGCGACCAGGTTGCTAACGTTCAAGATCTGCCGAACGTCGCGTTCGACATAGGTAGCCACATAGCCAGAAAACCAATCATCGGGCGACAAGTTTCTGTCAAAGAGCGCAGGGTAGCCGCCCTTCCAAACGGTGGTCCACACATCACTCAAGGAGCCTGCTTGAGCAAGCTCAGATACCGAAAGCGGCATCAATTCCGCCAGCCCAACCCGTCCTGCCAAGGACTGAGACACGTTCGCTGCAATCGCGAAGTGCTGTGAACCTGTGAGCACGAATCGACCTGCTGTGGGCCGCTCGTCAACCTCGGCTTGGAGGTAGGAGAGGAGTTCGGGAACGTTTTGCACTTCATCGATAACGGCGCCCGCCGCCACCTCTCGCAGAAACCCGCGGGGGTCGTTGCGAACGTCTCGACGGATGTCGGGCGACTCCAATGTTACGTACCGGTGGCCTGGGAACAGGCTGCGACACAAGGTAGTCTTGCCTGCTTGACGAGGTCCGGTGACCAGCACAACCGGAAACTGCTTGGCCTTCTTCGCCACGACGGTCTCGAGGTTTCTTTTAATCATTTCAAAATCTTAACACGCATCTCGGCTATATAAAAATCATACTTTCAATTGGCCGAATAGCTGGGACAGGCTGGCTCGATTTCTTTCTCGACGGCGTCGCGACGACCGCCGACGAGGCGGTTGCCTCCGCGCGCGAGCACCGCCTCCCGAAAGGATGAGGTCCTTCATGCCCGGCGCCGAGAAAAATCAAGCCCAGTAGCTAACGTGGGGCAGCCGAACTGGATTGCTGAACCCGCGGTACGCACTCGCGTGCTTGCTACCGATCTCGCCGCTGCGAATAGCGTCGAGCGCGTCAGCAAATGGCAGGATCTCGACCCCGATTCGTCTATCGCCGCCCTTTGCAGGCGACGCCAGGAGACGGCTAAACACCGCCCCGTACTGCCACCAGTTCCGTTATATTTCCAGTAAATTTAACGGAATCATCAGCACTTTCCGCACAGGCCGTCTGGCGGCCACGAAGCTCCCGCTCCTACATCTGCACGAAAAAGCGCCAGGCCGCGCCGCCGAGCGGCCGCATCAATTTTGCTGCCCCTAATCGTCGCTATTGATACGCTTCCACCAAAGAGGATCGGAGCTGACCTCCTCCTCGGCGCCCAATTCATAGGCACGCTTGTACGCCTTCTTGCTCAATTTCTTATCAATGGCGAAATAGAGCGATCCGAGATTGTGCGCTGCTGCCCCTCGCCCAGAGTCGGCTGCCAACGAAAGCAATCGGATGGCCTCTTCAACGTGATCGGCGCCAAGCAACGACAGGTAGGTGCCCAACACTTCGCAGGCCTCCATGTCTCCCTCTTCGACGAGAACTTGCAGTTCGACGCGAACCTTGAGAAGGACGGCTTCCGCACCCAGCACATCGAACTTGTCAATAGCGTCTCGAGCATTGAGAAGCCGGAGTGCTCGATCATCTGACTCACTCATCTTGGCAACCCCGTGGTGTTACAATACTGCGTTCCAGCCGACGTCACCATTGCCAGGGGTTCATCTTTGTAAGTGCCGTATTTTGATGCTCCTCGAAAAGGGCGGGAAGCACGGCCGGCCGTGCTCGCTTGGGCTCCGCGCGGCCGAGCCCCTCTTCGCCGGGCTTCGCGCGCCGGAAACTTGCGGTGCTGTACGGAGGGCGCGCTGTGCGCGGCGGAGAGGGCTGAACGGGCCGAATTGCCCACGAGATCGAAGGGTCGAAGGGTTCGCGGGGCCTTCCAGCCGTGCCGCTCCCCTACGTCGCCGCCATTCGCTCCAGCTGGGTAGCAGATTTCTTCAAACCTTCTGTCACCAGATGAAAAAGCTTTTCAGGGAAATTTTTGGGCAATCCGGACCCAACCTTCTCGATCACCGAAGGGGTGCGTGAAAGGACGTCATGGATGATCGGTTCCATGTCCGCGCCAAGCCCGCAAAGCGTGGCCGTCGCATTGAAGTGTCGCCGCTCGATGTCTGCAATTCTATAGTGCTTGTTGGTTCC
This sequence comes from Polyangiales bacterium, assembly GCA_038246305.1. GTDB lineage: Bacteria > Myxococcota_A > Polyangia > Polyangiales > Polyangiaceae > JBBRRP01. Next base: position 34,207 of record JBBRRP010000019.1, read on the forward strand.
GCGGACGGCGAGTGCGAGCTTGAGCTTCTTCGGATGCACTTGGCTCGTGCGGGTTCCAGCGACAGGCCAAGCGGAAAGGACGTCGTAAAGAGGTGTTAGTCGATAGCGGCCCTCCGGAAGGAGGCGGATGCTGAAGTTCTTGGCGTGGCCGTCGGTCGCTGCCAACATCCAGAAGAGGAGCTGTGCTCGCAAAAGTGTGGTGAGGTCTTGATCGCGCGACTCTGAGCCCTGGAGTACACGCGCTATATCGGTGAGCCCGGGTCCGCCATCCGACTCGTATTTCAGGGAGCTCGGCACTCCGGTCGCTTGGCAAAAGTCCTCCTGGGGTAAACGAAGCCAATAGTTGCCCGAGGAATGAAGTTGGCGATCGAAGCGCGTAACCACGAGGGCTTTGGTGGAGCCGAATTCCTTTACCTCCGACGGAGCAACCTCGAGGCCGTATGCTTTCAGGATCTGGGCAGAGAGCCACTCGTTCTCCAGGGAGTCACGCATGTCGAGCTGCTGGCCCCCCACAAGGCCTAACGCGAGCTTAAAGATGTGTGTCGTTGGGGTGGCGCCTTGCGGTTTGCACCAGCGACCCGCGTGCCAGGTGAGAGCAGTTTTCTCCTGTGCCCCTGCGATAGAAATGCGAAAATCGTCATCTTCCATGGCCTCCATTGGAGAGGACGGGGGCTCGGCAACAACCCCGAGGAGTAGGCGTTCAATTTTGGATGGAGTGAGCGGCGTCACGTTGGTCTCGAATGCTCCCTGTGGAACAACACCTTCGGGCAGGAGTTGTACCGCGCCGACGCAATCACGACCGATGGCAGCCAAGAGATCAAAGGCATTCCCACTCTGTGTATGAAACCGAGTGCGAATTCGTTGTCGCACGATGGTGCTATCCGGGAGAAGGTTGTCAAAGAAAAATCCAATCTTCTCCCCGGTGAGTGGACGGCCGTCGAGAGTTATCGGCAAGGAGAGCGACAGGGGGCGTGCTTCAGGTAACGCGACCCAGCTTGGATCATAGGTGAAACTCATGGGCCCTCGCGCGGGCAAGAGCCAGCGCCCGACAAGCAGCCCATTGGTCCAGACCCCGAGCGCGCGGCTATGTGACCGGCGACCCACGGGTTACCACTCGCGCTCTTGGGAGCCTACCTGGGACCTCTCCTTTAGAACGAGCTCGAGACCGAGCAAATTGGTGAGCGCAAGGAGACGATCCAAGGTGAGGCTGGAAGGCTCCCCCTCAAGGGTCGAGAGGCGGCTCTGACTGATGCCGAGCTTGTCCGCCAGCTCCTGTTGGGGGATTTGACGAGCCCTGCGCCGAGAACGCAAGATTTCGCCTAGTTGCGTAGGAGTCGTGATGAGTTGCTGCATAGCACTGATGAAAGATTATCTGTTATGCAGATAAATGCAATATATTCTCTGGACACATAAAAGAAAATTATCTGTTATGCAGATGAGCTCACCTCCGAGCACGGGAAGGGAGCTACTTCGCATCGCGCGCAAGCCGAAACGCGTTCTCCTCCCTAAACCCCTGGAGAACTTCTTGAACCACGGGCAAACACGTGACCACGTCGTCGAAGGCCACGAGCGAGACGAGATCCAAAGGCCTCCGGCTACGAAAGACGTCAATCCAGATGGACGTGTCAACGAGGATCACCGGCTCCCTCCGCGCCGCTTCAGTTTATCCGCGCGCATTTCGCTCAGGTCCCCGCTCCAGAGGCCAGAACCGGCCAGCTTCAGGATCTCGCGAGCCTTATAGCGCTGCACAAACTCTGCAAGCGCCCGGTCCACGGTCTTTGAGTACGTCTTTTCCCCAGAAAGGCGGGTGGCCTCTTCGAGCACATCCTCCTGAAGCACAAGATTTGTACGTTTCATGTGCATACTCTGCCATCGAAGAACGGCAGCGTAATCAGAAAATTGCCGCGCGGCCAGGGTGGGTGGGGCTCCCTCCGCAGGGGCGGGTGTCCTACGCGGCGCGGCCAATCCACGCGCCCCGCGGAAGCGCATCTGGTTCGAAGACGACCCCCTGGAGGCCAGCGTTAACAAATGCCTGCTCATACTCGGCTGTCGTAGCTAGCAGGAGCTCGTGGTGCTCCACGAAGTGTGTCACCCCGTTTGCCTCTCCGAGCAGGTGATGCATTGGCATCACAGCAAAGCGCCCTTCTGTCCCTCCAACGTGGAACCGCGCAAGCTTGAATTCTGGTTCGTCCACAAGCATCCCACCCTGAAGCCGCCCAGGAGTTTGCCACTGTTCGGGTGTGAACCATGGCTCCACAATCAACAATCCACCGGCATTCAGGTGATTTGCAAGGTTCGCGACAGTCCGGTCCAACTCTTCAATGGACCGTACGTACCCGATGCTGCTGAACAAACTTGACACCACATCAAACCCCCTATCGAGCTTGAACGAGCGCATGTCGCCGTGATGAAATCGAACGTTTGGAACCTTCTTTCGAGCGACCTCAAGCATTGCCTGAGATAGGTCTACACCCTCAACTTCAAACCACTCCTGCAGGGCTGCCAGATGCCCCCCCGTGCCGCATCCCACTTCCAGCAGCGCCCGCGGTTTTACCCCATGACGACTGATCACGTCACAGAGTGCGCTTGCTTCGCGCCCATAATCCTTCGCCGCGTAGATTCGGTCGTAATACTTTGCTGACAAGTCGTAAGGTGCAGACATCCCAGAATCCTGCCACGGCCGATATTGAGGACCAACACTTTGTTGTTCACTCCCACTTGCCCATCCTTAATGCTCCGAGCGATCAGAGCCGCAATCTGTCGAAGGCGCTCCCGGCCACCGCTGCCGCTCGTACCGATTGAAGAAAACCCTAAATACGGCTCGACGCGAATACTTGGAAGCGCTCCCCCGCAGGCGTCACATTACCCGCGGGTGTTACCACTCCATCGACGTTCGCAATGGAAACGCAGTTGCTAACTGGAGCGTTGCTCCACCGTCTATCTTGATGGTGCGGGTATCGATGGCGAAAACATAGTGCCCTTCATCGACATCCGAGTTTACGAAATAAACCTGATGTGGCGAAGAAACGCTCGATCCCTCAAGAATTCAGCGCTTCCGACCCGCCGATGATTTCCATGAGTTCGGTCGTGATGGCTGCTTGGCGAGCTCGATTGTATTTGAGTGTGAGGCGCGCGATCATGTCCGCGGCGTTCTTGGTGGCTGAATCCATCGCCGTCATGCGAGCGCCGAGCTCCGAGGCCATGGACTCAAGTAGGGCGCGATAGAGGCTAACCTCCACGTACATGGGAACGAGCCGCTCCAAGAGCGCATCCCTATCGGGCTCGAATAGAAAATTGAGCGTTGCGTCGCCTGCTTGCTCGGTTGCACTTTCAGCAGCCGCCGGGCGTGGCAGTGGGAACAATGCCTCGGTTGAAACGCGTTGGGTCATCGCGCTCTTGAATTCGTTGTACACCAGGTACACTGCATCGACGTCGCCGGTCAGGAAAGGGGGCAGCACCGTGCGTGCAATGAGCCGCGCTTGCTCAAGGCTCAAATTATCCCAAATCTTTTCGAAAGCGTGCAAAATGGGCGCGCCCCGGCGAGTGAGGTACTCGCGACCTTTGCGTCCGACCACTGCGAACTGCACGCGGGTGCCCTTGGCCTCCTCCTCGCGCCACAGGCGTTCGGCGTGGCGCAAGATGCTTGAGTTGAACCCTCCACATAGGCCGCGGTCGCTCGTGATGACGACGAGCAACAGGCTCTTCTCCGGACGGCGCGCCAGCAGCGGATGAGCCGCTTCCGTGCCTTCGACTTCACTGCCTTCCTCGTCGGTCGTCACCTCTGCCAAAATATTACCTGTGGCGACGGCATAGGGCCGCAGGGCTGAAATGCGCAGCTGGGCCCGATTCAAACGGGCACCCGCGACCATCTTCATGGCGCGCGTGATCTTCTGCGTCGATTTGACGCTGGCGATGCGCCGGCGGATGTCCTTGAGATTTGCCACGCTTACTTGTTCCGGCTGGCGACGAAGTTTTCGGTGAAGGTCTTCAACGCAGCGTCGAGCTCTTTCTTGATGGACTCCGTGATCTCGCGCTTCTCCGCGATTCCGGGGAGCACGCTTGGGTGCTTCTCCTCAAGATAAAGATACATCTCTTCTTCGAAGGCTTTCAGCGAATCAATCGGCAGCTTGTCCGTGAAGCCTTGAGTTCCGGCGTAGACCAGCACCACCTGTTTTTCGATGGCCAGCGGCTGATATTGGCCTTGCTTCAGCAATTCAGTGAGGCGCTGGCCACGCTCCAGCTGCGCGCGGGTGGCCGCATCGAGGTCACTCGCGAACTGCGCAAACGCCGCCTTCTCACGATATTGCGCCAGATCCAAACGCAGCGTTCCCGAGATCTTCTTCATGGCTTTGATCTGTGCGTTACCGCCCACGCGACTCACCGAAATGCCCACGTTGATGGCGGGCCGCACGCCCGAGTAGAAGAGATCGCTTTCCAAAAAGATCTGGCCATCCGTGATCGAGATCACGTTGGTGGGAATGTAGGCCGAGACGTCGCCGGCCTGCGTTTCAACGATCGGCAACGCTGTGAGCGAACCGCCCGAATGGGGATCCATCGCCACTTCGAATTTCTCAGCGTCGGGCCGGGCTTTAAGGGCTTTTTCGGCCGCTTCTTTGCCTTCGCCGCCCACGTGAGCTTGGCCATCAGCGCCGATGAAATCTGGATCGCCAGGCCTGACGCTGGTGCCCTTTGGAATGATGAACCAACGCTCCGCCATTTTGGCGGCGCGCTCAAGCAGGCGCGAGTGGATGTAAAACACGTCACCTGGATAGGCTTCACGACCCGGGGGGCGACGCAGAAGCAACGACAATTGGCGGTACGCCACGGCTTGCTTCGAGAGATCGTCGTAGATGCACAACGCGTGGCGGCCAGTGTCTCGGAAGTGCTCACCGATCGTGACGCCCGTGTACGGCGCCAAAAACTGCAAAGGCGCCGTTTCAGTCGCGGTGGCCACGACGATGGTTGTGTACTCCAACGCGCCGGCTGCGCGCAGCTTATCGACCAGCTGCGCTACCGTGGAAGCTTTCTGTCCGATGGCTACGTAGACGCAATAAACACCCTTACCTTTTTGATTGAGAATGGTGTCGATGGCGATGGCCGTCTTGCCCGTCTGGCGGTCACCAATGATGAGCTCGCGTTGCCCACGCCCAATCGGAATCATGGCGTCGATAGCTTTGATGCCCGTTTGCATCGGCTCTTTGACGGATTGACGCGCAATAATGCCAGGTGCTTTCACCTCGATGCGGCGGCGTTCTTTGGTCTCAATCGGGCCCTTTCCGTCGATCGGCTGACCGAGCGCGTTCACGACGCGTCCGAGGATCGCGTCACCGATCGGGATGTCCGCAATGCGCCCAGTTCGCTTAACTGGATCACCCTCGCGGATCTCGCGTGACTCGCCGAGCACGGCCACACCCACGTTGTCTTGCTCGAGATTCAGCACCAGGCCGTAGATGCCGCCTGCAAACTCGACCAGCTCTCCGGCCATCGCTGCGCTCAGGCCGTGCACGCGCGCGATACCATCGCCGCTCGTGAGAACTGTACCAGTCTCGGTGACCAGCGAGGCTTGGTCGAAGTTCTGGATTTGTTTTTTGATGATCGATGAGATTTCGTCGGCGCTGAGCTGCATGTGAATATTCCAGGTGGTTAGAGGCGTGAGTTAGGACGCCTGAAGGAGTTTTTGCTGAAGATCAGCGAGGCGGCCTTTCAGACTGCCATCCAACGTGTTGTCGCCAATGCGTGTCACCAGCCCGGCGATCAGGCTTGCATCCACGGATTGTTCGACAATGACTTTCTTGCCGGTCGCTGTTTCGAGAGTTCGGGTGAGTTGCGCAAGAAAATCTGGTGTGAGAGCCGCGGCGCTCGTGACAGAAGCGCGCACGACTCCTGCTTGCCTGTCAACCAGCTCCTCAAGCCTTGTAGCGATGTCGCTCAGTGCATCCAGGCGATGGCGAGCCACCACGACGCGAACAGAGTTGAGCGCTAGGTCCGTGAGGCCTAGCCGGCTCGCTAGATCGCGAAGCACAGCCTCGCGCTGCTCAATGGAAATTAGCGGATTTTTGAGGACCGCGCGCAGCTCTTCGCTGGCCAGATGAGCATCGGAGAAACTGCGAAAATCACGGCTGATTCTCGACAAATCGCCGTTTTCGTTGCCTAACTCGAAGATGGCCTGTGCGTAACGTTCGGCAATGGCAGAAAGACTCATGCGTCGCCTCCTTTCGAGAAGACACGAGGCCCGGTCGTGAGAAGGCCCAAATAAGCTTGGCCGAGGCGTTGGTGGTCAGCGGGCGTGATTTGCGCTTCCAACGTGGCCAGGGCGGTTTTGAAGGCGGCGCTCACCACTTCGTTGTGCAGACGCTCCCGAGCGGCCTTGATTTCCTGCTCAATGAGCAACCGAGCTTCGCGTTCCATGCGAACCCGGCGTTCACGGGCTTCTTCGAGGATCCGCTCGCGTTCGGCTTCACCCATTTCACGCATCTCGCGGCGCACGCGCTCGATCTGTTCCTCAATCTGTTGGAGTTTGTTTTCGTAGCCTAAAAGCGCGGCCTCAGCCTCCGCTTTCATCTTGGTGGCATCCTCAATGCCTTTCACGATGCGGGCTCGACGCTCCTTCAGGCCATTCTGAACCGCACCCTTCCCGAAGCGGTATACCAAGAAAAACAAAACTGCCGTATTGAGGAGCTGGGCGCCGAAGGGGACCGGCATGCCAGGCTTTCGCCACAAGAGGCCTGGCTCAACATCAGGCTTCTCTCCAAGGAAACCGTAGAACCAGTTAACGTCCTCGAACGTGGCGTCGTGGTGCTCGCGCGAACCGTGTTCGGCATGCTCGGCGGAAGCCGATTCAGCCGAAGATTCTGGTGTTTCGGCGTGGGCTGGAACGATTTGGAATAAGAAGAGCGCACCGACAACGCCGGTGAGCAGGAGGAAGCGCTGGAGTCGCATCAGCCGATCTCCCGCCCGAGAACCTGAGTCGCGGCTTGCCGACTGATCTGTTCTGTTTGCCGCCCGAGATCGAACGTGATCCGGTCCACCTCTTTGCGCACCTGGGCGCGGCCGTCCTCAATGAGCTTAGCCGTGCTCGCGCGGGCCTCTTCCAGGATTTGAGCCTCCAGCTTGCCGGTTTCGGTGCGGAGCCGTTCCCGCTCTTCGGTAGCCACCTGATTCACGCGCACGAGCTCCGATTCGTAGCGTCGCAGCAACTCGCCCGCTCGCTCCTGCAGGTGTCGGGCCTGAGCGCGTGCTCCTTCAGTCTTTTCTTCGCGAAGCGCAAAGACCTTGAGCGCTGGCCGAAACAGTAGCGGCTCCAACACCACAATCAAAAAGGTGAACAACACCATGACGATGATCACCGTCCGGTCGAAATCCACTGTGACCCCGCCAGCCCCAATCACGTGCCCCACGGAGCCAACTCCCAAGCTGCTTAGATCAATGTTCATCAGGTGCATTTTCTTGATTCTTCTTTTGCCGTCTCATTCGCCACCGGGGAAGGCAAGGCGCAGCGGAGCGCCTCCTACCACCCTGGCTTTTGCTGGTCTAGCGGATCCACGCCCCGAATTCGGTTCCAGCCAAGGGGGAAAGGGGCTGGGTGGCCAAGTCGGCCAGAATACCGCGATACGATCGTCCGCTGGCTGGGTCCTCTGCCTCAGGGGCGACCTCCAAGAGCGGATGAAGTGCAAACGCACGCCCAGCAAGAGCAGGGTGCGGTAAGGTCAGGGCTGGTTCTGAGACGACAAGGCCCGGCGACCAGAGCAAATCGAGGTCAATAAGACGGGGGCCCCAACGCTCGTTACGCACGCGCCCGAGTGCTCGCTCGACGTCTAACATGCCGTGAAGGAGCTGAAGGGGTGGCAGCTCGGACCTCAATCTGACTGCCGCGTTGAGGAAATCAGGCTGAGGTGGGCCCACAGCTTCGGTTTCGAACAAGCTCGAGAGTCCAAGCACGTCACCAAAGGCTGCTAAGCGCGCCACAGCCAGCTTTAGATTTTCCTGCCGGTTTCCCAGATTGGCGCCGAGTCCGAGTACGAAATCGCGGGAGAGCATAGGGTAAGGCCGGGGCTTTTGCTAAGCTCCGTTGCGAGAGCATGCTGCACTTTACTGCGGGAGAGCTAGTGGTGATTGGCTTCATGCTGTTTGCGGTTTTTTCCGTGCCGCTTTGGCTTCGTGCGGGAGCGGCGTTCGGGCGATACTTTGGCCGGAAATGAGATGTCCGAAGCCTCAGCATCAGACTTGAGCAGCAGGATTGGCGGTGACGCTCCGATCTTCGTGAGCGATGCGTCGGCTGAGGCGGAGCGCTTGACCGAGGCGTTGAGGCAGCGGGGTTATTTGGTCGTCGACGTACCGCTTGGCCTTTTGTTGGGGCGGTTGGCGGCGCAACGGCCAGCTCTCATCCTTTGCGATGCGGACGCCGCCGGAGCGCTCGAGACCATCGCTCGGCTCCGTGAGGTGCGGGGTGGCGAGAGTGTCGAAGTGATCTTCTTTGGTGAGTCGGGGCGCGTGCTGAGCGATCAGGCGGATGCGTTATTTCATGAAGCCAGCGGGGCCTTTATTCGTCCAGTGGATGTTCTGGCGCTGCTGCGTAAGGTTGAGGCGCTCGTTGGGCCGCCCGCGGTCCGCGCGGTGGCTTCTTCAAATCCATCCCAATCACGTTCCCCGGTTCTTTTGGCATCGACTCGAAAGCCCTATCGCTTCGAGGGAGGTGCGGATTTTTCTGACCCGAGCAGCTCCCCGATTTCCACAGCAGCGAAGCCAACTCTGGAAGGCGTGCCGTCAGCCAACGTCGGGCGAGATCCAGAAGATCCGCGCTCCTTCATTCCCGAGTCCGAAATGAGCACGCAACTGATTGAGCTGCTCGCCGAGGCCGAGGCTCGCCTGGGCGGATTGCCTCCGGCGGTCGTGACACGAACGCGTCGCTTGCAGCCGGAAGCAGAAGTTGAAGCCGTTTTGCCAATGGAAATCCTCTCTGGTCTCGATGAAAGCCTGGATTTTGAAGACGACGCCGGATTTCCCAATCCGATCACTGCGGCTCCCCCTCGCCAATCTCTAGAAGCTAGGAGTGAACTGCCCTCAGATGCCGGATCGCATGGGTCAGCGTCCGATGCTGAAGGATCGGACGCGAGTTCGGCGGTGGAGAAGGCGATCCCGCCCGAAGCACCCCGGCTCAGCGAACCGCTACCAGATCCTCGCCGTGCCGTGACGACGCCTCCGCCGCAGCGCGTCTCGGAAGCCGCTCTACTTGAAAGTCTGAAATCGGCATCAGAGATCCCACGGAGTGAGGGACGCACCGCGATTGAACATGCCGGTATCCCGCAAAGTTCGACGGGTGGCTGGGAAACCGTTAACCAACCGCCTGTTGGAAATTCGGAGAAAGCGCAGGAGCCAACCTCCACGACTCCTCCGCGTCGGCAGAGCGTGACGGCGGCTGGCATGCCATCGAAGTGGCCAGTGGAGTCCGCGCCTGCTCGGGCAACGGACATGCCCGATACGCCGAGGCAAGCTCGTACGAGCGAGAATCGTCCGCTCGCCAGCCGTGCTCTTCCCGAAACTCCGGATGCTGAACTCATTCAGGGTGATTTGATTGGCACCTTGGGGAGGCTGATCAGGAAGCGTTACACGGGTGCTTTGGCGCTCGATCCAGGGTCGGGCCTGCGCCGGATTGTGCTTCGCGATGGAGATTTCGTGATGGTGTCTTCATCGGCGCCCGCAGAATCCTTGGTCGCTTTTCTTGTTCAGCGTGGCTCGCTGTCGGCAGAGGCAGCGCTCCAAATTGGTCACCGCCTTCCTCACTTCGGGCGCCACGCGGGGGCGGCGTTGATCGCGCATGGCCACCTTCGACAGGATGAACTTTGGACCGTGCTGCGTTCTCATGCAGAGTGGCTCTTGATCGAACTGATTGGATCGGATCGGGGAACGATGACACTCGAAGCTACGGTCGCGGAACGGTTGCGTGAGGAGCCCGCGGTATTTGGAGGGGCCACCGGCGCCGAAGTGCTCGTGGAGTTAGTGCGTCGTTCGGTTGACCCGAAGGTTGCCGTCTCCAAGCTGGGCGGTCCGAGCGCGCTGCTCGCGCAGGGTGGAGCGTGGCATTTGCTGAGCGAATGCGCCCTGGAGGAGCCGCTGCTTCGAGATATTCGTCTGGTTGCGGGAGAACGCCTAGGAGAGTTCATGGCGCGTGTTGGGGTCGATCTTGCTTCCACGCTTTACGCGCTCTCGGCGCTTGGCATCGTGTCAGCGGGTGATGCGCGCAGTTCATTCAAGGCTGAGAGAGCCTTCAAGAAGGCTCCGAGTGTCAGCCCCAACCACGAAGACACCTTAGATGCTGAAGTCCTACGCACCCGAATTCTCTCGCGCCTGGCGCTTGTAGAACAGGGCGATTACTTCTCCGTGCTCGGGGTGGGTCGCAACGCAACCACGTATGATATTCAGAAAGCATACCTTGAGTTGCGTAAACAATTTGAGCCAGCGCGCGTGCTCACGCCTAAGACCTTGGATCTCCGACAGCAGGTCGATCTCGTCGTCGAGGTTCTGGAAGAAGCGCATGAGATTCTGAGTGATACCGTTCGCCGCGAGCGGTATCGGCGCGCCTTGGATGCTTCGCCGAAATAGAGCCCTGACACCGTGCAGGGCCAGGTGCCGAGGTTCACGCAGAATTCCGTCGGACTGCACGTTTTGTGCTGCGGGGTGCGATCCGGATCCATCAGTCGAGCCAGTGATCGATTGAACATGAAAAGTTAGCGATACGCTCGCGTACCACCGAAGAAGCTTCGCCAGTTTCCGCAAATTTGCTCGGGCCGCGCCCGCGGAGTTGGCTTGGAGCGTCGAGATCATTGTTCGAAATCGCAAAGTTGGATGTTCTCAGATTGGAAACATCAAGTCTCAATGCTTATTGGGAGTGGCTGAATTCTGCTATTTCTCGGGAGTCGCGATTGGATCCATAGTGCTAGTGGAGATTGCTACACTATTTACGAAATCGAGGTGAGCCATGAAGCGACTCGTTGGTGAAAGCATTTTGTGTTTGGCGCTGTTCGGTGCCGTCGGATGTTCAGCGGAGGTCACAGGTGCCCCAAGAAAAGCCGCGCCCGGCTCTGGTATTCCTGGCATGCCCGGCGCGGAGCCCGGCAGCTCAGGAGTGCCAGGCACAACGCCCGCGATGCCCGGAACACCTGGCAGCACCACAGTCCTCCCGCCGGCACCCGCAGGAGCGGTGTTCGGGCCGAGCGCGCTACGGAGGCTCACGAACGCGCAATACCGTAAGAGCATTAGCCAGCTGCTTCCCACCCCCGCACCAACGGACGCGTTGGAACAAGAGCCGCTCAGCCAAACCACACGTTACCAAGACAATAACAGCGCGGCGCTCACGGTTTCGTCGATTTTGGCGAGTCAATACGCAGGCATCGCCGACAAGGTCGTGAAAGCCTACCAGGTCGAGCCTTGCGTGGGAGCATCTGAAACGGCTTGCGGGGATACCTTCATCCAATCGTTCGGCAAGCGAGCGTATCGCCGGCCGCTGAGCGCGTCGGAGTCCCAGCGCTATCAGGCGCTCTTTGCAGGCGAACTTGCCCGCACCGGTTACACGGGTGCCGTGACACAGATCATCGAGACGATGCTGCAGTCGCCGAATTTCTTGTATCGGTTTGAATTAGGTGATGCCTCACAAGGCGCCAAACGGTCGCTCAGTGCCTACGAAGTGGCCAGCGAGCTTTCATATTTACTCACAGATTCACTGCCCGATGCCGCCCTGTTTGCTGCAGCCGAAGGTGGCGGGCTCGTTACAGCTGCCGAGCGCGAGACACAGGCGCGACGCCTGCTCACTTCGGAAGATGCCAAGCCCACGTTGCGGCATTTCTTGGAAATGTTCGTGGCCACCAGCCGCCTCGAAGACCTGCCAAAAGCAGCCGATATCTATCCGGAATATACCCCCGAGTTGAATGCCTCGATGAAGCTTGAAACCCAGAAGTTCATCGACAGTGTGCTCTGGGAAGGTGATGCCACCTTCAACACCTTGCTCACGGCCAACTATACGTTTGCCAACAGTTCGCTCGCGGCGCTCTACGGCTTGCCGGATCCGGGTCAAGGAAGCACTCTCGTCAAAACACCGCTCAATTCGGATGGCCAACGCCTAGGTATTCTGACGCAAGGGAGTGTGCTGGCGCAGCACTCAAAGGCGTTTGAATCGTTTCCGATCGCCCGCGGCAAGTTCGTTCGGATTGGCTTGCTCTGCCAACCCTTGCCGTCACCGCCGAAGAATCTTGCGGTGATGCCGGTGGCTCCCGATCCCAGCCTCACCACACGCGAGCGGTTCTCCGCGCATTCTGCGAATCCAGCCTGCAGTGGCTGCCACACCCTGATCGATCCGGTCGGTTTTGGCATGGAAAACTACGACGGCATTGGGAAATACCGCACAACGGAAAACGGGAAACCTGTGGATGCCAGTGGCAACTTCACGAGCACCCTCGATATTGACGGCCCATTCCAAGGTGGCCCCGCGCTCGCGACCAAGATCGCAGGCAGCCTAGAAGGCAAGCAGTGCTTAACGCTACAGGCGTACCGCTGGGCGTTCGGCCGTGATGAATCCAGCGCTGAACGCGGTGTGGTGAACACCATTGCTCAAGAGCTTGCCGCCGGCGGCCTCAATATCAAGGACGTCACGGTGGCCATCGCCAAATCCGACAACTTTGTATTCAGAACTTTCAAGTGAGCGGAACCGCTACACGTCCGACGAAAGGGATTCCTATCATGTCCAAAGCCATTTTTAAGCGCAGAAGCCTCCTCCAACAGCTCGGTGCTGCCGCCTTCCTTGCCACGCCCGTGTTTCGCTCGGTCATCTCCGAGGCGCAAACGACCTTCCCGCTCCGATTGATTCTCCTCAATTTGCCGGGTGGGATCCCGTACAAGGGTGGTACGGCGGACGGAAATCAGCTCGATACCTATTTCGACGGCATCTATAAGCCGTTTGCGGCGCTTGAGTCGGACGCGATCGTGTTCGACAACATCAACAACCACGCAGGTGACATGGTTGCCACGTATTTTGAGCTTGAAGGCCACGGAGGTGGCTGCCGTTCAATGTTCGGCGGGGCCGTGAAGAACCAAGGTTGTGGGGGCGCCGCAGCTTGTGATGCCGGGATCGATCCCAACAATGAAGCGGCTTACAACGCCAAGGTCCTAGGCTACGGCACCGCAACCACGATCGACCAACAACTGGCGGGCGTGATTGGGGGGCGAACGCCTTTTACCTCCCTGCACTTTGGTAGCCTCTGGGACAAGGGACAGGGTGGGGACCACGCCGAATGTTTTTACAATAACGGCCAAGCGGTTCGCCCGATGTCCGACCCATTGGCGGCGTTCACGCGTATTTTCGGCAATGGCTTGCCCACGGGCGGTGGCACCCCCGCGCCCACGAGCACAGCAACTTTGCCCACCACACCAGACCCGGCACTGATGAATCTCTACCAACGCGGCAAGAGTCGCTTAGATCTGCTTTACGCGGAGATTGCAGAAGTCAAAGCGATAGCAGGTGCTGATGAGCAGACTAAGCTTGACTTACACCTCACGGGCCTGCGCGAGCTTGAAGGGCGTCTGCCGATGGTGGGTGCCATGGGTGGTCCTGGCACCATGGGCGGCCCCGGTGCAATGCCTGGTTCCGGGTGCGCCCTGCCCGCCATGCCGATGGCCGCGGCTCCGACAACGGCCACGTCGCAGCAAGGGTCGGGTCCGGTGGACTACGTCAACTACGACATTCAAAGCTACAGCAGCGCCTTTAATGACATCGCCTACCAGTCCCTGAATTGCGACCTCACACGCATTGTGGCGCTGCAATGGCTCTCATCCGGTGATCAATTCCCACGCTTCCAATTCTTAGGTTGCAATGGCGACCATCACGGCATGGAGCACAGCGCCAACGGCGGCGAGTACATCAAGGCTCAGACGTGGATCTTTGGACAGATGGCGGCTTTCGTGAACAAGCTCAAAGCAACACCCGAGGGGAACGGCAGCATGCTTGACAACTCGATTGTCTACCTCGCGTCCGAGATGGGCAATGGAACGCATGTTCTCTCCCCTGCGCTCTCCACCATCTTCGGCAAGGCCGGCGGCGCATTCAAGACGGGTCGCCGTGTGGACGCCGGGGGCCGGAACATCAACGACGTACTGCTCACTGTCGCCAACACCATGGGTCTCGGCGCGACCACGATGGGCGATGCTGAGTTCAACGGTGGCGCGCTCAGCCTGAGCTAGGAGCCCAGGGCTCCACGAACACAGCTTCAGGCTATCCCCACTCAATAAGAAGCCGAGCTAGGTAACGCTGCCTCCTGCAGGCGCGCTACCTAGCTTCGAGGTGGAACTACTGGGGAGACTCAGAGGGTGGGTTCTTTACCTGCGGCCAGGTCCTTCACCTGGGCTTCCGTCAGTGCTTGGCCATAGATGCGAACGTCGTCGATCATGCCGACGAAGCCATCGCCATCCTTAAAGCCTAGAGAGAATCCGACGTCGCTGTTGCAGGGTGATGGCCCGCGCGCATTGGTGGGGCCCGCCACGCCGTCCACGTAGATGGTGTTGGCGCCCATCGTTGCGGTTCCATTTTGCACGATCACGATGTGTTGCCAAACCCCCACCTTGGCTGCGGCTCCGCGCACCGAAATCCCCCCGGAGGCGACGTCTTGGCCGTTCGCTTCAAAGGACCACATACCGTCCGGAGCGATCGCGATGCCGCAGTAACCCGGGTTAGTGCCGCCAGGATTGTTTGAGATGGCCGAATCCCAGTTCGGGGCGACGGGTAGCGCCGTCGGATTGGCCCAAAGGCTAATCGAGTAGTTGCTGGTATTGTCCACCCACTTCAACGAAGCAGTCGGTGCGATATCAACCGTGGCGGTTCCGTCAAACTTCAGTGCGGCGGCGGAACTCTTAAGGGCTGCCGGCACGGTGCTGACCACGACGGGCTTAACAGTCCCGTACGTGGCCATATTCATGTTTCCCGACGAATCGGCGATCGTTCCGTTGGTGCTCGCTTCGTCGAGCTTGAGCCAGAGCAGGAGGCCTGTAGAGGGGCCGGGGCCGGCGCCGCCAGCGTTGCCGGTGTTGTCCGTTGATTTGCTGGATGAGCAGCCCACGGCCGCGATGGCGATCAGGCCGAGAACAAGTTTGGGCAGGGAAGTACGGAAAGATCGTGCTGAAGATATCATTTTTGCTCCTTAAAAAATCAAAGCTTATGTAAAATCACCGACCACTTCGGCGAACGGTGACCAGGAAAGTGCCTCTTATAGCGACAAAGTCAATCCCAAGATACCCCATTCAAGAACGCACCCGCCGGGGTCCGCTTCAATCCGTGAAACTTGGTCGATCACGTGGTTATTTTTGGGGGAAAACTCCAGGAATTGGCGCATGCGGGTACACGGCTTGACAGCCCTGCCGCCGTCGGGCCGATGCGCGAGGTGCGCCGGGGGCATGAGCGGGCTCATGCCGACTGAAGCAAATAGGGTTGCCGTCTTTCGGTGTTGGGCCGTTGTTACAGTGTAGATTCAGATTAACGATATGCGCAGGGCTCAGGGCAGCAAGAGGCGCTAGATGAAGGGCCGCTCTTGTTTCTTGGGAGATAGTAAGCATGCTTACTATCTCCTGTTCAACATTGAGCTGCCTATCACTCGCAACTTCGGGAGCACTTGGCGATGTTCAACCGCGACCTGAACGCCGTGGTTCAGTCGCAGCTTCCGTTCTCGGAGAAATGGCGCTATCAACCCAGCATGCGACACGGATTGCTTGTCGGTACGTTGGCGATTCT
The DNA here is from genome assembly GCA_038246305.1 of Polyangiales bacterium. Classification (GTDB taxonomy): domain Bacteria; phylum Myxococcota_A; class Polyangia; order Polyangiales; family Polyangiaceae; genus JBBRRP01. Next base: position 49,973 of record JBBRRP010000019.1, read on the forward strand.
GGCAGCAACAACAAGCGCTGCTGCTCACATCCAGCTTGTCGCGCCCACACCACGGGTCCCAGATGCTAGCGGGCTCAAGATGGCGCCCTGTGGTGGCGCAGTCTGGGGAGCCAACGGTTCCACAACGGTGGCGCCTGGGCAGACGGTAACCCTTAAATTTTACGAAACTATCTCGCATCCAGGCGTTTTCCGAGTGGCCATGGATATGGACGGCGATAACGATTTCACGCCCATCGTCTCGGCTCAAGCGTTCGACGATTACAAGAAATACTTCCAGAATCAGCTCCAGGCTAACCAGTTGCCAGCAGAGGTCGTTACACCCGTCACAGAGGGCAACATGCTGGTGCTGCGCAACTACTTTGGCCTGCACGACTCCGACGTATGCCCGAGTAACATGATGGAGCAGGTCAATGGCTCGCCAGCGTGCGTCTGGAGCATCGACGTGACCATGCCCAACCAAACTTGCGATCACTGCACTCTCCAATTGATTCAGTTGATGGCTGAGAGCGGGCGTACGCTTGCCAACGGTTTCTACCACCATTGTGCCGACATTCAGATCAGTGGTCAGCCGGCTAACAACACGGGCGGCTCGGGCAACACGGGCGGCTCGGGAGCAGGTGGCGCAGCCAGCGCGGGCGGTTCAACTGCAAGCGGTGGAGCTTCAGCGAATTCTGGCGGGGCTGCTGCGGCGGTTGGCTCTGGTGGCATGTTGAATGGCACGGGTGGTGCGAAGGGCGCGGGGGGAGGTTCTGCCCCGCAAGGAGGTGGTGGCAGCGTTGTGGGCTCAAGCGGATCTTCCGGCTGCACTATCCAGCCGACGAGATCTGGGGCGTCGTGGATGTCGATCCTGGCTGCGTTCGGTATGTTTGCTTTGCTGCGTCGGCGCCGGGTTTAGAGCCGTGCGGGCTGCGCCGCGGCATGCCAGCTGACCTGCCCTTTTGTTCCTTGGAAGATAGTAAGCATGCTTACTACCTGGTGTTCGACTTTCAGATAGAGGTCACCGACAAGTTAGGGAGCACTTGGGGATGCTCAACTTAGATGCACCACCCTTGCTCGTTCCTTCTACCGGCCTTACCTTTCCCCTCCAACCACAAGGAGCGATCATCATGGGTCTTCATATTGGCAGCATTGCACCGGATTTTGAGCAGGATTCGAGCACTGGCAAAATCAAATTTCACGAATGGCTGGGCAGCAGCTGGGGTATTCTGTTTTCGCATCCTAAGGATTTTACGCCGGTCTGCACCACGGAGCTCGGCCGTGCCGCTAACCTGAAGCCGGAGTTCGACAAGCGGAATATTAAGATGATTGCGGTCAGCGTCGATGACGCGGCATCCCATCAGCGTTGGATCCCGGATATCGAGGAAACGCAGAACGCGACCATGAATTTCCCTATCCTCGCGGATGCGGATCGCAAGGTGGCGACGCTCTACGACATGATTCACCCCGAGGCGAACGATACCTTAACGGTGCGCTCCGTGTTCATCATCGATGCGAATAAGAAGATCCGCGCGATCATCACCTACCCCGCAAGCACAGGTCGCAATTTTACCGAAATCTTGCGCGTGATCGACTCCCTCCAGCTCACTGACAGCCACAAGGTAGCGACGCCCGTGGATTGGAAAGATGGGGATGATGTGGTGATTGTGCCGGCGCTCCAGGATGCGGCGGAAATTGCGCAGCGCTTCCCCAAGGGACACAAGGCCCTTCGCCCCTATCTCAGGATGACACCACAGCCCAACAAGTAAGGAAGCCCCCATGCCTCCCGCATGCCGCTTCTGCAGAGCCCCGGTGTTTCTGGTTGAAGCGACGCTTTATTCGGCGGCAGAAGCGGCGACGGTGTCAAAGCCAATGCCGCTCTCTTCTGCCTGGAGCAGGATCGCATCGCCAGGTGCCAACGCTTGCTTGAGGAGTTCCTCGGCAAGCGGTGCTTCGATGTGACGCGCAATCGCACGCTTGAGCGGGCGCGCTCCGAGCAGCGGATCGTAGCCGCCCAGATCGAGCAGTTTTTGCACGACATCGGCGCCAAATTCGAGCGTGATCTGGTGACGCATTCGAAGATCGAGAGCGAGCTTGTTGAGCAAGCGTGTTGCGATTTCACTCACTCGTTCGCGGCTCAACGGGCGGAAGGCCAAGACTTCGTCGATGCGATTGTAGAGTTCGGGGAGCAGCACATCACGAGCTGCTTGAAGCATGCGCCCTTCGTAGCCGTCGCTCGGATCGGCGTCTCCGGTCCCGAATCCAACACGGCGTGGCCCTTGAGCCGTTTCGCGTGAACCTATATTGCTCGTGAGCATCAGCACGACATTGGTGAAATCAACGGTGCGGCCGCGGCCATCGGTGAGCCGACCTTCATCGAAAACACCTAGGAAAGTCGTGAGGACATCGGGGTGCGCTTTCTCGATTTCATCCAGCAAGACGACTTGGTACGGGCGTTTGCGCACGGCTTCTGTCAGTTGACCGCCAGCATCGTGGCCGATGTAGCCGGGAGGCGAGCCGATCAAGCGAGCCACACTGTGGGCTTCGCCATACTCGGAGAGATCGATGCGAGTCATCGCGTTGTCAGACTGAAACAGCACCTCAGCGACAGCCTTGGCAGTTTCCGTCTTGCCGACACCCGTGGGACCCAAGAGTAGAAAAGTTCCGATCGGGCGGCGTGAACTTAAGCCTGCCGCGTTGCGGCGCAAAAGACGGGAAATGCGGTTGAGTTCGTGAGTGTGCCCGACGACGCGCTCGGCGAGCAATTGCTCGAGATTCAACATTCTTTCGTGGTCGCTCTGCAGCAAGCGCTCGATCGGCACCTCGCTCTGTTCGGAGACGACTTCGGCAACTTGCTCAGGCAGGACTTCGCTGAGCGAACGGCGCTTGGTGCGAGCGCCAGCAAGATCGAGGATGGCGATCGCCTTTTCTGGCAAGGCGCGCCCCGGCAGGTAACGCACCGACCACGCAACGCTCAAGGCTAACGCTTCGTCCGAATAGCTCACGTGGTGATGCTCGGCGAGGCTTGAAGCCACTGAACGTAAGATCAAAAAGGCATCTTCTCGGCACGGCTCTTCGACCTCCACCAACGAGAAATGGCGGCTGAGGGCGCGATCTGTCTCGACGAAGCGACGAAAATCTTCGAGCGTTGAAGTTCCGATGCAGGGCATTCCTTGAGCCAGGAGCAGCTTCAGCTCGGCGTAGGCTTCGTCTGCTGATTCGCCATTAAAAAGCCGGGTGAGTTCGTCGAAAAAGAGCACGACGCGGCGCCCAGATTTTTCGACTTCCGCGCGGAGCGCACCCAAGCGCCCAGCTAGCATCCCGCGTTGTTGGCAGCCTTGGAGCAGCTCAGCGAATGACACTTCCACAATCAGCCGTGCATCATGCGGATGGGAAGCGGAACTCTGCGCGGTGCTCTGGGCGAGGCCGCGGACCAGAGCAGACTTTCCGATACCTGCGCTGCCGACCAAGCATGGGCTGCGGCCATTGCGTTTTGCGAGAATATCGAGCAGCTGGTCGATTTCTGCCTCACGGCCCACGAAGGGTTCGAGCTGGCCTTGCGCTGCGAGCAACGTGAGATTCTTCCCGTAACTATTGAGGGCAGGGAATTCCGATTTCTTGAGCGTGAATCGTTCAAGATCGACAGGAACGCTGGCGGCAGGCAATGGGGCCTGCTTGTCGTCTAGCTGAGACGCCTGCGTTTCCGCAGGGATCTCCGCCTTTTCCCCTTTAGCTACCCTGCTGCGGCTGGGCACCAGGGAGACAATCTCTGCAGGAACTTTGGAGTTTTGGCGAGCCGCGAGCGGCTTTGGAACGAGGGGTACAGCGACGGCCGTTGACCTGGAACTGGCGAGTCTCGGGGGCGTTGTTCTCGCGGGCGCTGTTCGCGTCGGACCTTCGGTGCGCTTAGGCTCCTCGGCGTTTGAACGCTGTTGAAGGAGCGGAACGGGCTCAGCTGCACGCGACCTGGGCTCAGCTGCGCGTGACGCAGGTTCAGCGGTGCGCGACGTGGGGCGTTGTCGTAAACCCATGCCCAATTGGAGGGCGCTCGTGCGCAGCTTGAGGGGATCGACTTTGAGGGCAGTGAGTGTCCGGCGCGCGCAGGAACTTGTTTCACCCAAGAAACTGATCAGGAGATGCAGCCCGCCGGTGTGGGGCGCGTCCATGCTGATGGCCGTGTGCCGGGCACTCTCTGTGGCGGTGCGGATGAGATGTGTGTCTTCATCGCGACCGGAAATCGCCGCAAATATTCGGGCTGAATCAATTTGACGCTCAGCGAGTAAGTCGCGGCCCGCTCCGGGGTGCAGGCTGATGGCGGCGAGCCAATGCACGCTCGTGACCGGTTCGACGCGTTCTTTGGCCAATTGCTGAGCCAGCTTACGCAGGGTGGCAAGTTCGGGTTCGATACGCCCCAGCGACATGGACGTCGATCTGCCCCGAACGAGCGAATATGGCCAAGTTCTTGGGGGTGATTCTTAGTTACTTAACGATGTTGCATCAAAGACGAGCGCGCCCGTCTGGGTCGAAAATACTCGAAGCGCGTTTTCTCCGCCTAAGGCGAAGAGCGGTTCGAAACGTGAAAGCGCCAGCTGCTTATCGCGGAGCGCCCTACCGACCCAATCCGCACCCGCGCCGTCGAGTAAAAGTCCCGCGTCGACACGGAAGCGAATTTTTCCAGATAGCTCCCGGCCCACCACATCGAAGCGCCGCGGCGACGTTCCGGGGGCTGTGAGTTCGAGCGTGAGAAGCTGCTTTTTATCCGCTTCGAGATCGAGCGGGGCGCCCTCGGTATGGATATCTTCAAGCACCGTGGTGCGCGTTTGGCCAAACTGCACCAGCTGAAGCTCCGCATCGTCCCAAAGCACCCAGGCTTGGCGAATCGCCGTGCCAGCCACGAGGCGCAGGATTCGGTGCTCGCGGCTGCGAAGGGAATAGGCACGCGAGCTGCCGCCCGCCGTGCTGAGCACGATGCGATTCTCAGTGCCGACAACGAATGCTCCATCCCTGAGAGTTGAGAATGTTGAGCTGTGGCTCGGCGCAGTATTCGGATCGGTGCTGGGGTTGGCGTTGGGGCTGTCGAGCGGGATCGTCTGCAGGATCGGCAAGTGGAGCGGATCGGCCTTTTCTAGGCCGTATTTGTAGAGGGTGGGGGAAGGGCGGTGGAACACGTACAACGCTTCGTAATCCAACGGATCGGGGATCAGTTGAGAATCTGGGAAGAATGTCGGGCGGGCGTAGTGTTGGAAATTGCTAGCGCGCGGTTCGAGCCTGAAGAGATGTTCGCCATCGATGGCAATCAGGCCACCATCGGACGCAGTGATAACCTGTGAGGAACCAGAGATCGGTACGCTCACTTGTGCGCGGAAAGTCTTCGTGTCGAAAACCTGTAGCTCCGTCGCCGTTAAGCGGGCAACCCAACTTCTCCCCAATGCGAGCTTTCCTCCTGGAGCGCCGCGCGCAGCCAGCTCCAGATTAGCCACCCTCCAAGCTGCGAGGAGAGCCTCGCCTTCTTCCAGCTTCTCCAGCTTGGAGGGCGCACCGCCGGCATGCTCTTGCACCAACTGCGATCTGTGCAGAGGACGCGCGGGTGGCGGCGCGACAGCGCCCGGGGGCTCCGGGGGCGAAGGATGCTCCGGAGCGGATTCATCGCATGAATTCGCCGCTATCCCAGCGAAGCCCAGAAAAAGCGCAGCCAGCCGGCTGCCTAGTATCCTCACGGCTGGGGATGATGGAGTGCCCGGAGCCACGCTTCAAGCTTTTCAGTTGGAGGGGCGCGCAGGGCAAGCTACGAACCCTCGCATGTGGACCAGGCTTGGGTGCGGCGTATTTCTTGGCTTGAGCGTGCTGCTGCTCGGTTGCGAACGATTTCAGCTGGTGCGTGACTGCAATCGCTTGGCTCAAGTTGTCAATCCGGCGGTTGCCGAAATCGCCCGCGTGCGGAAAGAGCAACCAAAGAGCACGAACCCAGCAGTTTACGACAAGCTCTCGACTCACTACGAAGGCTTGGCCAAAGCCCTCAGCACTACCACTTTTTCAGACAAGCGCACCACGGACGATGCCAAGGTTTACGCGCAAACTTTTTCTCAGGCCGCTTCATTGAGCAAGGAGTTCGCGCGCGCCCTGCCGCGTGGGGACAGCGCCGCTCTGCAGCGATTGAGCGATGCTCTTAAGCTCACGACAGCCATAGAAGCTCAGCAGGTTGCTAAGCTACAAGCCCGCTGCGTCGCGCACTGAGCTAACGCTGGTGCTTCGTGGCGTGCCCGGGCAGCTCCCGATCAAAGATGGAAACGGCCCCCGCGTGATACGAAATGCGGCGGCTGAAAGGGCCTTTTTCGTCGCCACCGAGCAACCAGATGTCCGTCGCACTCTTGGCGGTGTGCAGCGTGGCGAGGTGATAACCGGAACCCGCCCAGCCTAAGAATTCTGAACGCGCCTCGCGCCCGATCAATAGGCCGCACTTCGGCGCCTTCGTGGTAGTGCAGCCACCTAATAACGTCAATTCATCGTTCCCCGTCGGATGCCACCGCCACAGGTTAATAGGTTCCAACTTTGCGATTTCTGGAAATACGGAGCGCTCTTTATCAGGCATCGTTCTTAAAAAATGCCCCAGGAGTTCGCGGTCGATCTTGCGTTCCGGAAACAGGCGCGGCGCCCGTTTCACCTCGAGCGAAACCTCGATCGCATTTTTATCGCCTGCACAGCAGCGAAAGCCCACGTTGCCGGCGACCGTTTCGGGGGAGCGGGCCGTTGAATTGGCGCAGCGCCCTACCAGCTCGCCATCGACGGCATTGCCACCCCGGGTGGTGATGAGCCCCGTTCGACCACCTCGATTCCAAAGGCTAGAAGTCCATTCCCAGGCGCCGCCGTGAAGATCTCTCACTCCGAAATCACTCTTGCAACCGACCAGCAATCCGCTTGGGCGCATGCCGGGCACGAGGCCAGTATTACAACGATCGGCGCGATATTGGTCTCCGTATTCATACACGTAGTTGTTCGGGCCCTTACAAGCTCTCTCCCATTCGAGCTCCGTGCAGAGGCGTTTGCCTTCCGCCGCGCATAAGCTGCCGGCTTGGCTGAAGCTCACGTTGGTGAGCGGGATGGCGCCGTCTTCGTTGGGGTAGGGGAGGCCGTCGATGTAGAAGGCCTTGAGAATCAATTGCTCCCCCGGCAACTCTTCATCCACGAGCCTGGGCAGGCGTTCGGGCGGGGTCCCGGCGACGAGTGCTCCCGGTTCGATCCAAATCATGCCCTTTCGCGGCACAGGAGCCGCCTTCGGCGGAGCGATCGCCAGCCCGAGCCCGACACCGGCATCCTGACTTTCCTTGGGTGTGGAGCGTTGTTTTCCGCAGCCCAGATGCGACCCCCCCACGACCGCCGCGACCACCGCGCCAAGCGCCAATGCCCGCGTTGGTTTCACGTTTCGACGCGCTCCTCGCGTTCACGGAGGCCCAGCTCTTTCATCTTGAGTTGTAGGCCTTTGCGCGAAATTTTGAGCAGCCGCGCGGCATGAGTGACGTTAGCATGGGTTTGCTTTAGCGCCTGCAAAATAAGCTCGCGTTCGAGGCGAGCCGTGGCCGCTTTGACTTGCTCCTTCAAGCCGTCACCGGAGACTGCCGCATCGGGAGGGGGTTCGTGCTCAACCGGGGCCACGCTGGCACGCACCTCGCTCGGCAAGTCGGAGACTTCAAGCCTGCCACCATCGCAAAACAACACGGCGCGCTCGACCATATTCTCAAGCTCCCGGATATTGCCGGGCCAATGATAGCCCATGAGCCTCGCCTCGACCTCAGCGGAAGCTGAATGAATCTGCTTGTTGAGGCGTGTATTGAACTTCAAAAGGAAGTGCTGAATCAGAAGTGGAATGTCTTCCACGCGTTCACGGAGCGGCGGTAGGCGAATCGGAACCACATTCAAACGATAGAAGAGATCCTCCCGGAACGTGCCGTTAGCGATCTCTTTTTTGAGATCGCTCTTGGTGGCAGCAATCACCCGCACGTCGACCCGAATGGTCTTGATGCCACCCGCCCGCTCAAACTCGCTATCTTGCAGCGCGCGCAGCAGCTTCACCTGCAGATCGACGGGTATCGCGCCGATTTCATCGAGAAAAAGCGTTCCTTTGTCCGCCAGCTCGAAGCGCCCCGGCTTGGATGCCACAGCGCCCGTGAACGCGCCCCGCTCATGGCCAAAGAGTTCACTTTCCATCAACTCTTTCGGGATGGCTGCGCAGTTGATCTTGATAAATGGTTGCGTGGCGCGCGACGAGTGCTCGTGCAGGGCACGCGCGACTAACTCCTTGCCAGTCCCGCTTTCACCGGTGACCAACACGCTGCTTGGGGAGTCTGCAGCTCGGCGCAAGATGGCATAGAGTTCCGAGATAGCTTCGCTCTTGCCGATGATGCCGTACGGCGCGTCCGAGGGTGCTGAAGGCAGACTAACAGAAGCCTCCTGCGCGGAGAGGTCCCGCGTGCGCAGAGCCTTCCGCACGATGCTGCGAACTTCTTCCTGATCGAACGGTTTCGTAATGTAATCAAAAGCTCCAGTTTTGAGGGCTTCGACGGCGTTGTCGACGGTGCCGTGGGCGGTGAGTAGAATGACGGGCAGATTGTTATCGATCTCGAGCGCGCGCCGAAGCAGCTGCATCCCGTCCATCTTGGGCATCCGCAGATCCGTGATCACCAGGTCGATGTGGTGCTCGAGCAGCATCTCCTCGGCTTGTTCTCCGTCGTCGGCGGTGTGGACCTCGTAACCGTCGCGGCTGAGCTGGGCACTCAAGACCCGGCGCAGGTTGGGCTCGTCGTCGACCACCAGGATCTGCTTCCGTTCACTCAGCATGGCTCAGGTTTCTGCGGCAGTTCAGAGCGGAAAGCCAGCAATCCTCGCCGCGGCTTTCGATAAGCCGTTTTGGGCCCGAACCGGTGGCCGAATCTGTTGAATGGCCCAGCTCCCCCTTATGCTGAGGTCGCCTCTTGGATACGCTGAGACTTCAAATGGTCGGATTCAATCGCGCGCTGTTGCTTGTTTTGTCCTGCCTGAGTCTCGGGCTCCTGGCGAGTCCCGCCTTGGCCCAACAGGCGGATTCGAAGCCCTATCCCGAGTGCACGCGGGCTCCCACAGAGGGAGATGTGCAAGCTGCCAAGGGGGCGTTTCAAGCCGGGCAAGCTGCATTCAAAGAAGCCGATTACTCACGCTCTATCTTGTACTGGGAAGACGCCTATCGGCGCGATTGCACGGCGCATCCTCTGCTGCTGAACCTTGCAACGGCCTACGAATTGAGCGGAAACAAGGCTCAGGCGATCGCAGCGTTACAAACCTATTTGGTGCGACGTTCCGATGCTCCCGATGCTGATCAGATCACGCGTCGCATTGAAGTGCTCAAGCGCCAGCTGGAAGAGAGCCAGCGTCCGGCACAACCGCAGCCCAAAGCCGCGCCGCCGGCGCCTGCACCCGCGCCCGAGGCCGCGCAGGCTTCCAGCACCACGTCGGCTGTGCCCGTTGCAGATTCAGGCCCAAAACGCCCGATCTGGCCGTTGATCGTCGCTGGCGCAGGTGGCGCAGTGGCGGTGGTGGGTATCACTGTTTGGAGTCGTGCAGGGGCCGACGTCAAAGCTGTTGAAAAGAAGTGTCCCAGTCGACAAAATTGCTCCGCGCAGAATGCCTCGGATGGGAATGCGGCGCGCGGCCGCCAGACCGTGGGTGGAGTCACAGCGGTCGTTGGTTTAGCTGTCGCCGCTGGCGGCACAGCTTGGTATTTTCTTGCTCCGCCACCCGACGCCAATGTTGCGGGAGCGTCCTTCGTGCCGCTCGTGTTTCCCGGTTTTGCTGGGGCTACTCTTTCAGCTCGATTTTGACATCATCCGGCGCGGGGGGCGCTGAGGGTGCGGCGGGTTCAGTGCCCCAGGTGCCTGAGCTCTTCTCAACGGGTTTCTCTGGGTCGTCGCGAGTCAGTGCTGATCCAGCCGGCTTCGCGTTGGGCTTTGCTGGCGGCGGCGTCTCCTCCGTCGTGGCAGCGAGCACCTCAAAATCCGGTCGGCGTGGCGGCGGCGTCTCGCTCGATGACCCACCACAGGCGGCGAGGAATGAGCTAAATAGGCTGGTGACTCCGACAAGGCACAGGACACGGCTGGACGCGTGGGGGCGCATGCGCGATTAGCTAGCACGGTGTGCCCTGCCGTTGGAACGCAAAGCTCCGGGGCAGATTCTAGGTAACGAAGCATGATCGGACTTCTGAGCGGCAAAGTGGTGGCAGATGAACCCTCCGGGCCTCTCCTGATTGATGTTGGGGGAGTCGGGTACGAAGTGCATGCGCCAGTGGGCACTGTCGGGAAGGCTGAGCAAGTAGCTGCGGGGATCAGGCTCTATATCCACACCCACGTGCGTGAAGACACGTTGCAGTTGTTTGGGTTTGCATCTCCGCTTGAACGCGTCGTGTTCAAAATGCTGCTTGCGGTGCCGAACGTGGGCCCAAAGACAGCGCTTGGGGTGCTGAGTGCGCTTCCACCGCCTGAGCTAGCTCGCGCCGTGCAGGCCTCCGATGTTTCGGGTTTGTCGAAAGTTCCAGGCATCGGCAAGAAAACGGCCGAGCGTTTGGTCCTCGAACTCCAGGAAAAACTCTCAGGAATCGGCCAAGAAGTCGCCCGGCCGCCGGGATCGGCGAGCCCGTCTTCTGATGCTCACTTGTTGCTGAAGGCGCTGGTTAACATGGGATATCGGCCGGTAGAAGCTGAACGGGCGGTCAAAGCACTTGGGGATCGTGTGGGCAAAGTGGAGATCGCTGAGTTACTTCGCGAGGCGCTCCAAGCCTTGGCTGGTTGATGCCCACCCCGCTGCCGCTCAGCGCGTCAGCCGCCCCTCCCCGGCATCGCCCCGTCGTTGCCGGGTTGCTGCGTGAGGGGCACGAGCGGCGTACGGTTGCAGGGCCGGACCGCAGGCGTGCCTGTTGAGCGCCCTTTTTGTTCCTTGTGAGGTAGTACGCATGCTTACTACCGAAAGCCGAGCAGGTGCTTCCGCGCGCACGCCGGCGCCCATTCTCCTCTACCTGTTCGCCAGGGAGCCCTGTAGGATGCCGCTCCGTGTGTCGCGAACCATCAACCGAGATCTCTCCGCCAGCAAAACAAACGACGCGGCAGGGATTGTCAGCGGCCACAGCCCCGTTTACGTTCATGATTTCAGTGGATTTCTGCGCTCCATTTAGGGCGCGTCGAGGAGGCCTTAAGTGATCACGTGTCCCAAGTGCGGCAAGGAGAACCAGGATCACTACAAGTTTTGCCTGGGGTGTGGAGCTGAGCTCCCACGCGATAACGCGCCCAAGCCATTTGTA
>JBBRRP010000020.1:0-60283 GCA_038246305.1 Polyangiales bacterium
GCCAGCGCCTTTGAGATGCTGCCAACGTTTCTCATCCGTTCCAATGTGCCCAGCATCGCCAGTGTGAAGCCTTACACGCCGCTCGAACTGGCGGGCAGGGACATTTATGTGGCGGAGGGTTGTTACAATTGCCACTCGCAAATGGTGCGCCCGATCCGTTCAGAAACGGAGCGTTACGGTGAGTACAGCAAGCCCGGCGAGTTCGTCTACGATCACCCTTTCCAGTGGGGATCGCGGCGAATTGGGCCAGACTTACACCGTGTCGGCGGCAAATATCCGCACCTCTGGCACCTGCGGCACATGGAAGATCCGAGATCGACCACGCCGGGCTCGATCATGCCTGCGTACACTTGGCTCTTTCACAATGACACCGAGTTTGACTCGATTCAAAAGAAAGTGGACGCCATGGCGATGTTGGGAGTGCCGTATGGCGACGCGGTGAACCACGCCGAAGCGATGGCAAGAAAGCAGGCTGTCGAAATTTCTAAAGAAATCGTGGCGCAGGGTGGACCCGCCGGCCTTGAGAATAAGTCCATCGTCGCACTGATTGCTTATCTGCAGCGCCTGGGTACTGACATTAAGCTACCTGCAGCAGCTCCCGCCGTCGTCGCTCGGATGGCCCCGAGCTCGGAGGCAAAGCCATGAGGCTGAGTGACATCATGAGCCACATGCACCTCGCAGGCTATGCCGAGGTGGCGCTGATCATTTTTTTCATCGTGTTTATCGCAATTGCCTATCAAACAGTTCGTCGTTCGAGCCGTTCTCGTTGGCAAGCCGACAAACAAATCCCTCTATCGGACGCAGCTATCAGCGGAACCCACCCAGCTGGAAATAAGTAAAAATGGCCGATCACTCAGAGAAAAGCGCCAGCCAAAACCCCACGGGTCATGAATCGCAAGAAGACTCGCTGACCGGTCACGAATATGACGGGATTCAGGAATACGACAACCCGTTGCCCCGCTGGTGGAAGAACATCTTTTGGGGCAGTTTTGTATTCGCAGTGGGATACTTCTTTCACTACCACTTGAGCCACCAGGGAATGAGCGTGGCTGACTCGTACGAACAGGACATGCGGGAGTTTCGCGAGGAGACTGCGAAGAAGCTAGTGGGCAGCGAGGTGACCGAAGAGGGCCTCACGCGCCTGATGAAGAATCCTCAGATGCTCACCGACGCCTCCACGATTTTTACCGCGAGGTGCAAGCCCTGCCATGCTGAGCACGGCGAGGGGTTGATTGGGCCGAACCTCACCGATGGTAGTTGGATTCATGGCAAAGGCTCGCTCATGGACATCTACGGCGTGGTTTCCGCGGGAGTTCAAGTCAAAGGCATGCCCGCTTGGGAGAAGCTCTTAACGCCCATCGAACTCCAAAAGGTGGTCGCGTTCGTTGGCAGCATTCGAGGCAAGAATCTCCCTGGAAAAGCAGCAGAAGGAACACCGATTGCCACACCCTGAGCTGCATTTCAGTAGGAAACAGGTGAGCGCGTGAACGCGCCCTTGCGTCCAGTACGGCGAGTCTTACCAACGCTGAACGCGGACGGAACGCGGCACCAAATCCGTCCCGAGCCGAGCGATGGGCGCTGGCTGGCACGGCGACGCTGGGTGGGGCTCGGCTTGGTATTGCTGTTTGTCGCACTGCCGTTCATGAAGCTCAACGGGCACCCGGTGATGCTCCTCGATTTGCCGAGGCGCGAGTTTCACCTTTTTGGCAGAACGTTTTTACCCACCGATTCAGTCCTGTTGATGATTTTGATCTTGGCAATTTTCGTGGCCATATTTTGGATGACGGCGTTGCTAGGTCGCGCCTGGTGTGGTTGGGGATGCCCGCAAACAGTGTACCTGGAGTTCATCTTTCGACCCATCGAACGTTGGATCGAAGGCGGACGGAGCGGGCAGATGCGGCTGGATCGCGTGGGCGGCAGCTGGCGACGCCCTCTCAAATTTGGGGTTTTTATCGCGCTTTCGGCGGCGCTTGGAAACCTGTTCTTGTCGTACTTCGTTGGAATCGAGGCACTCCGGCGCTGGGTGACTCAATCTCCCTATGAACACCCCGGGCCGTTCCTGGTTATGTTCGCCACCACTGCCCTCGTGTATTTTGATTTTGCTTACTTTCGCGAGCAGATGTGCACGGTGATCTGTCCGTACGCCAAGCTCCAATCCGTCTTGCTCGACACGCGTTCGCTGATTATTGGCTACGATCAGAGGCGGGGTGAAGTGCGCGGGAGCGGGAAGAATCGTGATGGTTTGGGCGATTGCATCGATTGTGGCGCCTGCGTCAGAACCTGCCCAACTGGAATTGATATCCGGGACGGCCTGCAGCTTGAGTGCGTCGCCTGCGCTCAGTGCGTGGATGCTTGCGACAGCATCATGCGAAAGATCGGGAAACCTGAGGGCCTGGTGCGCTATGTGGCCCAGCAGGATTTGCTAACGGCTCCCAAGTCCTCCTGGACCGGGCGTCCACGGCTGGTGATGTATCCGCTGGCTTTGAGCGGTTTGCTTGCCGCATTGTTCTTTCTGGGGAAAGACACGCGCGCGGCAGAAGTCACGGTCTTGCGTGGGTTGGGTGCTCCTTTTGTGGTCGCTGCGAATGGCGTCACCAATCAGATCCGCATCAAGGTGAGGAACCGAAGTGAGGTGCCCGAATCCTACCGCATCGAGCTACTGGGAGCGCCAGGGATGAGCCTGGTGGCGCCTGAGAATCCGCTGCGCGTGCCCGCCGGAGAACACCAGAGCACCAGCGTTTTCGTCATTGCACCGGCCACCTCTTTCCAGAACGGAGCCCGTGAGGTGCGGTTCGTTGTTTCCGCCGGCCAACGATTTCACGAAGAGACGGCCTATCGCCTTCTCGGACCCAAGTTCGAAACAGGAAGGAGGCCGTTGCCATGACGATCGCCTTAGTGGACCGAGCGGCGGTGTCCCGTGGGTCGGAACCCGCTTCAGGTGGGCGTTTTTGGGCGCTTTTTCCCGTGATTTTACTGGGCAGCTCGGTGCTCGGGCTGACCGCCATTGTGGTGCTCTTCGTCAACGATCCCAGCGTCTCTTTGGAGGATGATTACTACCGCAAAGCCGTTAACTGGGATCAACATCAGGCCCAAGCGCTGCGAAGTCGCCAACTGGGCTATCGCGTCACGCTGACCACCCACGTCTCCCCGGATAGGCATACCTTCACCGTCAACGTGGCTGCCGCCGACCGCACGGGGGCTCCACTTTCGGGGGCTCACCTGAGCCTGGACGCATTTCCCAATGCACGTGCCGGAACCACCGTCCACAAGGTTCTCAACGAGACTGCTCCCGGAGTTTACTCGATCGAGCTACCGCGGGTTCGCTCCGGGCTCTGGGAATTTCGTTTGGAAATCAGCCGCGGAGGGGCCGGACAGGAGCGTTATCTCGAAGTGTTCCGTCGCGATGTCGGAGCGCCTTCTCCATGACGGCGCTGCTCGCTTCTGTCTTCGTGGCGAGTGTGATCGGTAGCTTGCATTGTGCCGGCATGTGCGGTCCATTGATCGCCTTTTACGCGGGAGCTTCGGATCAGCATCGCCGGGGCGTCCATGTGGCCTATCATCTGGGTCGCTTCGCGACCTATACGGTGCTCGGGGCCATCGCCGGTGGCGTCGGACAGGTTGCCAACGGTGCGCTTGATTGGGTCGGCCTCGGGCGTACTGGTGCCATGGTGGCGTCGGCGGTGATGGTGGTCTGGGGCGCACTGCTTCTCAGCCAATCGGCTGGATTTCAGCTCTTTCGTCGCCATGGGTCGGAATCCAGTGCAAGCCAGACTGTGTTGTGGGTCTACCGCTTGGCGAGTCGCGCTCAGCGTCGCCCGCCGTTAATCCGTGGTGCACTTTTAGGCGCCGCCTCGGGGTTACTGCCCTGCGGCTGGTTGTACGCGTTCGTTGTTACGGCCGCGGGCACGGGAAGCCCGGCGCTGGGCGCACTCACGATGGGGACGTTCTGGTCGGGCACGGTCCCGGCCCTCGTGCTCTTTGCGTGGGGCTTCGGTCGGCTCACGGCAGGTGTGCGACGCTGGGTGCCCTCCGTGAGCGCGCTAGCGCTGGTGGCGTTGGGGGTGGTGGGAGTATTCACGCGCACGAGCCTTGCATCGAGCATTCAGCGTGTCTCGATTGCGCCCAGCACCACGACGCCCAGCACGACGTCGCCTGGCACCACAACGTCGCCTAACACCACGCGACCCCCTTCGCCCGTGGTCCCAGAGATGCCTGCTGACTGCCCGATGCACAGGAGGGATCCTTGACCGTGAGCGCCGGAGGTTCCGCTGCGCCACGCTGGGTGCCCCCTCCGGTTGCCAACATCAGTTGCAGCCATTGCGAACTGCCGGTTCCCGCGGCGCGCGTGCAGCTTGGCGCTGAGCTTCAGTTTTGCTGTGAAGGCTGCGCCTCAGTCTATGGCTTGCTGCGCGGGGCGGAGCTGACGGCATACTACGACGTTCGCGAGAAGCTCGGCGGCCGTACCGAACGCGCATTGGTGACGAAACGCACCTACGAAGATTTCGACGACGAGGCGCTACAAGCTCTGCTAGTCGAGCGTCTGTCTTCGAGCCTGAATCGAGTCGATCTCCACCTGGAAGGCCTGCATTGCGGAGCTTGCGTGTGGCTCGTTGAGAAAGTCTGTCAGCGCGTTCCTGGCGTGCGCGAAGCTCGCGTCGATTTAGGGCGCCGCAGGCTAACTGTCGCCTTCGATCCGCATGAATTGAAGCTCAGTGCTCTGGCGCGCCGGCTAGATAGCTTTGGTTATCCATGTCACGCCAATGTGAGCGATCACGCCGGGTCCGAGGTTCGCGACGAGGATCGCAAGCTTCTGGTTCGGATGGGCGTCGCCGCGGCGGCGGCAGGCAATGCGATGCTCATGGCATTTGCGCTCTATTCCGGGTTGGCTTCCGGGCTAGACCGGGAGCTCTGGTCGTTGTTTCGCTGGGGCAGCTTAGCAGTCACGATCCCTGCAGTTTTTTGGTCAGCACTGCCGTTTTTTCAGAGGGCGATCGCGGCCGTGCGGGCTCGCAGCGTTCACATGGATATTCCGATCAGTCTAGCGATTGGTTCTGGGTTCATCTGGGGGGCGATCAATACGGTGCGCGGTGCCGGAGAGATCTACTTTGACACGTTGGGTGTGCTCACATTCTTATTGCTAGTAGGACGCTACATTCAACAGAAGAGTCAGCGGAGGAGCCTGGATGAGGCCTCGTTGCTCCAGTCGTTGGCGCCGTCGAGTGCGCGCATGCTGACCGCTGATGGAGTGAAAGAGGTGCCGATCGCTCGGGTTCCCGTCGGCGCGGTGGTGATCGTGCAAGCTGGTGATGTGCTGCCGGTCGATGGCACGGTGCTATCCGGGGTATCCTCGCTGAATTTAGCGCTTCTGACGGGCGAGTCCTTGCCCGCTGAAGTTTGCCCTGGAGATCAAGTCTACGCGGGGACCCTGAATTTGGAGCGCGAGTTGCGGATCCAAGCGACCGCTTCGGGCCAGTCCACCCGGGTCGGCCAATTGGTGCGAAGTCTGGAACAGTCAGCACTCTTGCGCCCCAAAGTGGCCCTGCTGGCGGATCAGGTGGCCGCCTATTTTGTCGTGTTGGTCACACTTCTAGCACTCCTCACACTCGTGCTGTGGTGGCCGACGAGTCCGGAAAAAGCGATGGAAAACGCCATCGCCCTCTTGGTCGTGAGTTGCCCTTGCGCTTTAGCGATGGCAACCCCGCTCGCGATCAGCAGCGCACTCGGACGAGCGGCACGGGCGGGCATTCTTATTAAAAGCGGCGAGGCCGTAGAACGACTCGCCCAAGCGCAACACGTGGTCTTCGATAAAACGGGAACGCTCACAGAAGGCCGCTTGGAGCTTGCGGCCTGGTGGGGCGACGTTGAACTGAAACCTGTGGTTCAAGCGCTCGAGCGCGAAGCCACTCACCCTGTGGGTCGCGCACTTTCGGCCGGGTTGCCTTCGGACGCTCGCCTCCGCATCGAGCACCTTCAAACAACGCTCGGTTCAGGCGTCGAGGGCGAGGTGAATGGGCAGAAAATCCGCGTTGGAAAGCCCAGATTTGTGCTGGGCTCAAGGGACGTGCCGGAAAACTCGCGAGTGTTCGTGGAAGAACAGCGTCGTTTGGGTCGGAGTCTCTTGGCGGTTTCCGTGAACGGTGAGGTTCGGGCTCTGCTGTCATTGGCGGATCCGGTTCGTGCGGACAGCGCGGTCGCCATCCGCGAACTCAAGCGGCTGGGTCTCAGGTTATCGCTCTTGTCCGGTGATCAGCAATCGGCAGTCGACGCTGTGTCAGAGTCCTTGGGGAACCCATTTATTGAGTCACGGGGCGAAGCCTCCCCTGAAGAAAAACGGGACGCCCTCTCGCTCCGCGGAAAAGCTGAACACGCGGTCATGGTCGGTGATGGCGTGAACGACGCCGGAGCCTTGGTCGCGGCGAGTGTCGGTGTGGCTGTGCACGGTGGGGCTGAGGCCAGCTTAAAAGTGGCAGACGTCTTCATCACCCAAGAAGGCCTAGCGCCGCTCGTGACACTTTTTACCGGTGCCCGCCGCACGCTCGCCGTCATTCGTCGAGGGATGGTTTTTTCGCTCCTCTACAACGTCGTTTCAATTTCAATGGCCATGAGCGGCAGACTGAGCCCACTCTTGGCTGCGATCCTGATGCCGCTCAGTTCCATCACCGTTGTTCTCAACGCCTATCGAAGCCGCACGTTTTGAAAGGAATGCCCGCATGAGTGTGCTTTTCTTGCTTCTACCGTTAGGACTCTTGTTGTCGGGCTCAGCGACGGTGGCGTTCATTTGGGCCGCCCGCCGTGGCCAATTTGACGACACTCAAACGCCCGCCGTACGGATTCTGTCCGACGATGCCGGGGGAACGCTCAAAGCGGACTCGAAATCGGCCGAGCCTTCTCCTTGTCAATCTGATTCACGGTCGCATTGAATGCTGCCGCCTGCGGCGCTGGTCCCGAGCCTCGCCCTCGCGGCGTGGCGGGAGCGCTCGGCTGCCCTTTTCGTCGTTGGAAGATTGAGATGGCAGTCCCGGACAAGTTCGAGAGCACCCCGTCGCCCCAGGGAGCGATGAATGAGCTGTTTTCTTGGCGTTTCGCGAGCTTGACAGTCTGCCGGAGGAGCCCGATGACAGCGTCCGTCAACGTCGCCTCCAAAGAGGCCTCAAGGTCCTCATGCGCTATCTGATCCCCATCCTCGCTATCCTCGCCCTCGTTGGGGGCCTTGTCTTCATCAAAGCCCGTCAGATCGGGATGCTGATCCACTTCGGCGAAACGGCGCAGAAGGCAGGCCCACCGCCGGAAGTGGTGGGAGCCACCCCGTCAAGCAAAGGCAACTGGGCCGATAGCATCGATGCGGTGGGCAACATCGAAGCTGGAAAAGGAGTGACGATCTCCGTTGAGAGCCCAGGAGTTGTCACAGCGCTCCATTTTGACTCGGGCGCGAAGGTGAAAGCGGGCGACATCCTCGTGGAGCTGGATACCAGTGTCGAGCGCGCGCAATTGGCGTCGGCGCTTGCCCAAAAGGATCTGTCTGGGACAACTCTCGATCGCACGCGAGCCCTCGTTTCTGCGAGCGCCCTCGCCAGTTCACAACTCGACACGGCTGAATCCTCGGTGAAAACGTCTGCGGCCGCGGTCGCCGCGCTTCAGGCACAAATAGCGCGAAAAGTGGTGCGCGCTCCGTTTGCCGGCAAGCTGGGGATCCGCACCGTGAATCTCGGGCAGTACCTGAGCCCTGGCACCGCACTCACCACCCTGCAGTCTAGCAACGAGGAGTACGTTGATTTTGCTGTGCCCCAACAGCGCTTGCCCGAGTTGAAGCTCGGTTTGCCGGTCAAGCTGAGTGTGTCGGGAGCCAGTGACATCACGCTGGGCGGGGTCGTGGCTGCCATCGATCCTTCGGTTGATCCGAGTACACGTTCCGTCAAGCTGCGTGCCACGGTCATTGACAAAGACGATAAGCTGCGGCCGGGCATGTTTGTGAACGTGCAGGTGCTGCTTGAAGGGGGCCAGGTGCTCGTCACCGTTCCTGTTACCGCGCTGGTGTTCGCACCTTATGGCAACTCGCTGTTCGTGGTTGAAGATAAGCCGGACGCCACAGGTAAGCCCGGCAAGGTGGCGCGCCAGCAATTCGTGAAGACGGGCGAGACGCGCGGCGATTTCGTGTCGATTCTGGATGGCCTCTCGGGCACCGAGACGGTGGTGACCGCTGGAGCTTTTAAGCTCAGAAACGGCGCCCGCATCGTGATTAATAACACGGTGGGGCAGAAGCCTGAGCTCACCCCAACGCCCGTCAACCATTGAAGAGCGCCATGAAATTCACTGACATCTTCGTTCGTCGGCCGGTTCTCGCGATCGTCGTCAATCTTCTGATCTTGATCGGCGGGCTGCAAGCGATCCGTAGCCTCAACGTTCGGCAGTACCCGAAGCTGGAGAGCGCCACTGTCACCGTTCGCACCGCGTACATCGGCGCCAATGCCGATTTGGTTCGAGGTTTCATCACGACACCCCTTGAGCGTGCCATCGCAGCCTCAGATGGCATTGATTATATCGAGTCCTCCAGCGCTCAAGGGATATCCACGATCAATGTGCGGCTGAAGCTCAACTTCAATGCCGCCTCCGCCCTCGCAGATATCAGTGCGCGCGTGAATCAAGTGCGGGCTGATTTGCCTCCTGAAGCCGAAATTCCAGCCATCAATATTGAGCCTTCGGATTCGCGCCTGGCCGCGATGTATCTCAGCTTCGGCTCTAAGATCCTAGCGGAAAATCAGGTCACCGATTATTTGATCCGCGTGGTGCAGCCGCGCCTCACCGCGATCGAAGGCGTTCAAAAAGCAGACATCCTCGGCGGGCGCGCGTTCGCCATTCGCGCGTGGCTCAAGCCTGAGCGCATGGCGGCGCTGAACGTGAGCCCCAGCCAAGTGCGCCAAGCGCTGGCCGCCAACAACTATCTTTCAGCTCTCGGGCAGACGAAAGGTGCGCTCACTCAGCTGAATCTCACGGCGACCACCGATCTCACGACGCTTGCAGATTTCAAACGGCTCGTGATTCGTGAACAGGGCGGAGCGTTGGTGCGCTTGGAGGATGTCGCCGAGGTGGCGCTCGGCGCTGACAACTACGACCAAGAGGTGCGATTTTCGGGAAAAAAAGCCGTTTTTATGGGGATTTGGGTACTGCCCAACGCGAACTCGCTGGATGTGATCGGCCGGGTGCGCCACGAAATTGAAAGCATTCAGAAAGAGTTGCCCTCGGGCATGGAGGCCTCGGTCGCGTTTGATTCCACGAAGTACATCAATAGTGCGATCGACGACGTGGTGCGCACGCTGCTCGAAACCGTGCTCATCGTCATCGTGGTGATCTTCTTGTTTTTGGGGTCGCTTCGAACCGTGTTGGTGCCGCTGGTTGCAATCCCCGTGTCGCTCATTGGAGCAGTGCTCTTGATGCAGCTGTTCGGGTTCACCGTGAACCTGCTGACGCTGCTGGCGGTCGTGCTGGCCGTGGGTCTGGTCGTCGATGATGCTATCGTGGTGGTGGAGAACGTTGAGCGCCACATGCGGGACGGAAAGTCCGCGTTGGAGGCTTCGCTGCTCGGTGCGCGCGAGCTGGTCGGTCCCATCATTGCCATGACGCTGACGTTAGCTGCCGTGTACACACCGATTGGCTTTCAGGGCGGCCTCACGGGCGCGCTCTTTCGAGAGTTTGCTTTCACGCTGGCCGGCGCGGTGCTGATTTCCGGAGTGGTGGCGCTCACGCTCTCGCCCATGATGTCCTCCAAGCTGCTTCGCCCGCACGGCCAAGGCGGCTGGCTTTCACACGCGATCGATACCGGATTCGAGCGTATTCGTAGCATTTATGGGCGCTGGCTGGCGGCCACGCTACGGACGCGGCGTGTGGTGTATGGGGGATGGATCTTCCTTTCACTGCTAGTTTTTCCGCTCTACATGTTCTCGGCGCAAGAGCTTGCGCCCAACGAAGATCAAGGGGTGGTGTTTGGCGCGATCGATGTACCCCCGAATGCGAGCCTCGAACAGCTGCTGCCCTACACCGAGCAAATTCAGAAAACCTTCGCCTCCACACCAGAATTCGATCGCAGCTTTCAGATCACCTTTCCTTCCGGTGGTTTTGGCGGAATGATCGTGAAACCTTGGGAAGAACGGAAGCGCAACATCTTCCAAATCCAAGGCGAGATTTTTGGCAAGCTCTCGATGGTCGCAGGCCTGCGCGCCCCCGCATTCTTGCCCGCTCCACTGCCGAGCCCAGGCCAATTTCCGGTAGAGTTTGTGATTGCCTCCACGGCCAACCACGAAGAAATCGTGAAATACGCAGAACAGCTGGCGGGCGAAGCCATGAAGAGTGGCCTGTTTGCGTTTCCGCCAATCCTCGATGTGCGCATCGATCAGGCAAAATCCGAGGTCGTGCTCGATCGCGACAAGCTCGCCTCCATGGGCCTTTCGATGCAGCAAGTAGGCGGCGATCTGTCAGCGATGCTGAGCGGCAACTTTGTCAATCGCTTCAACATTGAGGGCCGCAGCTACAAGGTCATCCCTCAGATCGAGCGCGCCAGTCGCTTGAGTGTCGATCAGCTGCGCAATATCAATATTCAAGGCCGCGGGGGTCAGCTGATCCCGCTCGGCTCGGTGGCAACGTTCAAATCCGGCGTGGAGCCGCGCACCTTGAATCGCTTCCAACAGCTCAACGCCGTGAAAATCTCGGGCCTCGCACCGCGTGGGCTGGACGGCGGCTTGAAGCTGCTCGAGGACAAGGCCGCCAGCATTTTGCCGCCAGGTTATCACGTTGATTACACGGGCGAGTCGCGGCAGTTGCGACAAGAAGGCGGAAAATTTCTGCCTGCCATGGGCCTCGCACTTTTGTTGATCTTTTTGGTGCTGGCCGCACAATTCAACTCGTTTCGAGACCCACTGGTGGTGCTCTTGGGTTCGGTACCCCTTGCGATGTTTGGCGCGCTGATCTTCACGTTCTTGAAGTTTTCCGGGCCGCCGGGGCTCGATTTCAAGCTCACTTCGGGCTGGACCACGACGCTGAACATCTACTCGCAAGTGGGATTGGTAACACTCGTAGGTCTGGTGTCCAAGAATGCGATTCTGATCGTTGAGTTTGCCAATTCCCAACAGCTGATCGGCTTGAGCAAGCTGGAGGCCGTTCAGGTCGCAGCGCAGACTCGCCTGCGTCCGATTCTAATGACCTCGGTGGCCACGGTTTGCGGCCATTTCCCACTTACTTTGGTGACAGGAGCCGGCGCCGTCGCAAGAAATTCCATCGGTATCGTGTTAGTGGGCGGCATGACGATCGGCACGCTGTTCACCTTGTTCGTGGTCCCGAGCATTTACGTGTTGCTCGCAAAAGATCACAGCAAAGAATCCAAGGACCTGCCCGCGCCCGAACACCCTTCGGACAGCGCACCAAGCGTGGCACCAACGCCACCGGAGCTGAGCCAAGAACCTGTACTTGCCTAAACCGAGCTTGCTTTTCACGTGGTGCGGGTGCGCTCCGAGCCGAGCCGATGCCACTTGGCTGACACGCGTTTTTTTGACGTGAGCCTGGTCTCTAAGGTCAGGGCTGGACGTCGAGCTCAAATGAGCCCCAACCAGTGCCCCCTCGATCATCTCGAATAACCACCCACAGGTGAACCGGACCTGATTGGCTTGGTGCTTGCCACTCATTCTCCGTGGAGGGTTCGTTGGCCTGAGCCTCGGAGCGCCCGGTGCTGTCATGCGTAAACGTGCCGGATGTCGCAAACCAAGACACTCGAATTGTCTCCCGATGGCTGACGAGCTCGTGCACGGCTTGATCCAATACTGTGTACGGCTCAGCACCCGTGCACCCCGCGGGCTCGGCGCCCGTACACCCCTTACTAGATTTCGTGCAGTCGCAATCGTCGGCGCAGCGAGCCTTATCCTCACCTGCGGTGCAAAGTCCGTCCCCGCACACTGGAGTGGTGGGACAGGCAGCCCAACCAACAGTAAAAGAAACCGACTGGCCTGCGCGAAGAGGAATTGGGCTGAGTGACGCAGTGCCAGCATAAGTCTGTTCGGCGCGCCCGGCAGTCTTGACGACGAGAGCATCGATGACTGGATTTTCGTTGGGGCGGAATGTCTTGGCAAACTCGGCGCTCTGTTCAGGCGTGGCATTGCTGAGGCCGCAATTGAGCCGGGTGGTGCCCACCACGTAGTCCGGCTCAGCGCTGGTTGGCTCCCTCACCACGACGGGCTGATAGAAGCCACCAGTGGTGTCAGGGTCGGCTGGACGCGATGGGGGCGCTCCAGGCTTCGGCTCCGACTGGATGGGTCCAAACGTGGCGCATGCCTTGTCCGGAATCTTGAGGCTCGGATCTTGAATCGTTAATCCGGCTCCAATTGGCAAAACATCTGCGCTTCCTGGCATCAGGCACCCTGCAGCGACTGGACCGCTGAACACTAAAGGCTTCTCCGCCATGCAAAATCCCCAGCTCAATCCTAAACCATCCGGAGATCCTGAAGGGCCCACGTACAAAGCATCATAGGCCACCGTTTCGCCTGGCTTCACTTCAGCGGGTGCGGATTTCACCGCTAACAGTCTGGGGCCCGTGACGAGCGAGGAACCGCCTTTCGGATCGGGTGCGCATGCCAGAAGGGTGATCCCAAGAGAGGCCAATAGCTGCCAAACATTTCTAGTTACCATGTGAGCTTGGCTCCCAACACCGGCAAGATTGGAAGCCCGGTAATGTAGGATTTCTTTGAGTAGTCGTCATTGTAAACGATCTCCTCAGGGTTCCCGTAGTTGGTCACGTTTTGGACGTCCAGATAGAGCTCAAGGTGTGTGCCGCCACCGGTGTCGATTCGTTTCGCGATGCGAGCATCGACTTGATAGAAGTCTGGAATACGAATTGAGTTATGGGCACCGAAAATGGGTTGGGGAAAACCCGTGCGCGAGTCGAACACTGCCCGTACGATGGGCGTTCTCGGATAGCCCGTCGAATAGCGAAACCGAGCACCCGCTTCAAAGCCCGCCCCAAGCTCGTACGAACCGAGCGCGGTAAAGACATGTGTCTGATCCAGATCGAAGGGGCGATAGGTTCGGCTCCCACCGTCTGTGCGTTCACTTCGCAGCAAGCTGTAACTCAGCCAACCAAAGAAGTGATCGCTCAGATCATGACGCAAGAGAACCTGCGTACCGTAAGCTCTACCGAGCCCGCCCTGAACCAATGCCTGCGCTAAGGCTGGAGTTGGCAGGGGACTCCGTGTGACCAGATCCGTTTGCCGCGAATAGAAGCTCGTGAGCTCGAAGGATAGGGGCTTGCTGAGCTGATAACTGGCACCTGCGAGGTAGTGGACCGCTCGACCCGGACCCAAGGCGGGGTTGCCGAAGGTGGCGCTCAGATCCTCCGGAAGAGGCTGTTGGTGGTAAATACCAAACGCAGCGCGCGCTTTGAGTCTCTTGGTGAGCGACCAGCGTGCGGCTAGCCTCGGCTCAAGTTCGGTGCTCTCTCGACTGGTTCCGATTGCTGCCTGATCCGGCCGACCCGGCGCTACGCGACTAGCACTCACGACGGCAGGTTCCAGGCGCAACCCTGGGATAATATGGATGCGACCTTTCGCGAGCGAGAAATCGCCCTCGACATAGGGCGCCAACGACGCGTTGACCGTATCCCACTTATCGGCATTCACTTGATCGCTCGGAACTTGCCCAAAGACGCGGACGTCGCCTTCACGGGGGGGAGAAGTGATCGACCCCTGACGGCTGAGCTTGTTCAGGGCGGCTTCGGTGTCGATTCCTGCGGAGAGCGACAGAAAATCGGCGGGTTGCCCATTCCAGGCCGCACGGCAACCGTAGACCTTCGACTGATTATCCAGCACCGCAGGCACCGAGCCAAATTGACTGGAAACCCTGGAGTGATCAAAGCCGAAGTAAGGCGTCACCGCGACCGTTCCGCCGTCGTCCAGCTGTCGCTGGTAGCGAAAGTAGACGCGCTCAAATCCGATCGCCTTGCTTTCAGTCTTGGCATTCGCTGGGTCCGCCTCGAGCAGTGAACGGCTGATGCGATCGGAGGACAGGAGTGTTCCCACTTCAGCACTCTCTCCAACACGCGGTGCCCATGCCAGACGCAGCTGGCTGTCCCAATATTTCGGGATCGGAACAAACGCCCCCACATCGCGTGAAGTGGCTTGAGAAAGCACCCAGTCGAGATGACTTCGTCGCACGGCACCATCGAAGTGAAGGACCTTGCCAGCTTGCCCGCTCGCACTGGCCGCCGCATCGATAGCATCGACGGTGACGCTCCCATGGTAGCCTTCACTGGCTGCTAACGGCTTTAATCCGACGGTGACAAGGCCTCCCAGGCCTCGGCCATGCGGTGAACCATACCCGCCCGGCTCAAGCTCCACCGACTTGACCAAATCCGAATGGACCACCGAGCGAAATCCGCCTTCGTGATACAATACCGGAACGTGCACATCTGAAACATAAACGCGGGTATCAGCGGCGCCAGCTCCCCATACCACCAACGCTCCAGAGCCGACGGTAGAGCGCGCGACGCCAGGAAGATTCTCGACTACTTTGATCACATCGCCGCCGGTGCCGGCAACTTGGCGCCCTTGCTCGGCGTTCACGCTCGTAGAACCGACGGATTTTTCCAGCTGGGTGTCGACGACGATCACCTCAAAGTCAATCCGCTCCTCCGGGGGTGTTTCCGCTGTCGCGACATCGACCTCATAAGTGGCGTCGTATTTGTGACCCGCAACCAGCGTTTCCTCAGTTCCTACCGATGTCATCAGAGAACCTGAAAGAGTGATCGAATGCACCCCTGGGCTCACTCCTGCGAAATGAAAACGGCCGTTCGGATCCGTCGTGGCAGTTTCAGAGTCAAACAAGACAGTGACCCCAGCCAGGGGGCCCTTGGTTTTCCGATCGCGAACAACGCCCCCGAAATCGGAGGTCTTTGGCACAGCGACCGGCACCGCTGCCTTGAGCTCAAAATCGTAGCGATACTGGATTCGGACAGGCGCTGCTATTCCGTCGATTTCCGCCGGAGAGAACTCAAACAGCTTCGTGGCCGCAACCGCGGCTTCGTCAAAGGCAATCCCTCCCGAAGCGACGACGCTAACATCTGCGACTTTGCCGTCAGCCCCTATCGCAATCGCGAGCGCGACCGAAGCCTTACTGCCTTTGACTCGCTCGGACTCGGGGTAGGGAGCCTGAAAAAACTTGATGAGGCGTGGCGGCTTCGTGAGCTTGCCCAGAGGCTTCGCCCCACCCTCAGCGGACTCCGACGTGGGGGCGGCCTGGGCTATTCGCGTCGCTCCAGAAGCCAATATCGACAACGTGAGGAGGGCAAAGATTCTAGTGCGTGGATTCATTGGGGAAGCGCAAATCGCATACCGAGCAGAAAAGGACCGGCGACAGCGCGTTTGCAACGTGTCGCGGGTGCAAAGTGCAAACGCTTGGCAGCTTCGAGTGCCGCTTCATCGAGGCCAAAACCAAGCCCCTTCACGACGCGGACATTCGTCACTTCGCCGTGATCATCGATGCTGATTTCGATCACCACACGCCCCTCAATGCGCGCTTGCCGCGCACTCTCGGTATACACGGGGCGAATCACTGACAGCGGACGCGCCTTAACGATGTCTTCCATACACTCCACTTCGACCTTGCGGGCCACCAGAACCTTGGGACGCACCGGTTCGGGGGGCGGAGCTACGGTGGGTGGCGGCGCCATATTCACGGCAATCCCGTCGCTGGAAGAAGAATCGAGCGCCAGTCCGATATCTGCAAACCCTGCGGGCCCACCTACCGCTTCGGCGGCGGGCGCAGCGGAGGTCACTGGGCGATCCCGATGGCCGGCAGATCTCGACGCCGGGGCTGCTGCATGCGCCTGAGGCTTCGGCGGTTCGGGCTTCTTCTCTTCCTTCGCTTCGTTCAACGCGATTGCGATAACTTCACGCAACTTATCCTTTGGGATCGATGCGAGCGCGATGCCGACCGCCAGGTGTGCGGCCACGCTAATAATATAAACCTTAGAACGTTTCTTCTTGTTAGCGCGGGCCATCGCGAGAATCCTTATTCCGATCGATCCACCGTAATCGCAAACTTCGTGATCCCCTCGACCTTTGCCAGGTCGATCACATGCACCACGTCACCGTGAAAGGCCTGGCGATCCGCAGTGAGCACCAAATTCGCATCTTTATTGGCTCTTTTTGCCTTTTTAAAAGCACCTCGCAACGCCGACTCCTCGATCGGTTGATCGTTGAAACGATAGGCTCCCGCCTTGGTAATGGTCACCAAGAGCGGCGTATTAGCCGCTCCATCCGAGGACGCCGTCTTGGGTAACTCTACTTTGAGGCTCTGGGAGACGATGTAGATTGCCGAAACCATCATGATGACGAGCAACACAAGCACCACGTCCACCATCGGTGTCACGTTAATGCCGGTAATCGGCGCTTTTCTTCCCCCACGAGATCCAAGTCCTGCAGCAGCCATCGGTCAGCGCTCCTTTCAGTTGGTCTCGGAAGCCTGGAGCGTGGCCAGCTTCAGCTTCTGACTGTGGCTGATGTTGCTCTCGACTTCTGGTGCTCCCGGAGCATCAGACAAGGGCGCCCGTGCGTCGGGATCCGCCTTTAAGTATGCCGTAACATCCTTGAGGATTGCGCTCACATTGCTCTCGATATCGCTGATCCTCTTTTGGATCAGGTTGTAGGCTACCACTGCTGGGATAGCGACGAACAAGCCCACGCCGGTCGCGACCAGGGACTCCGCAATGCCACCCATCACAGCGTTCATCGACTGAGACGACTGCCCTGCGCCGAGCTGATGAAACGCGATAATCACACCGATCACTGTGCCAAAAAGGCCAATGAACGGGGCATTGTTGCCGAGTGTCCCAAGCAGAGTAGAGCCACGCTCCATGTCGACCCGGGCTCGAATCATGGCGCCTTCCACTGAGTCAGCAACCGCCTCCGCACCGCCATTCAGGTAACGCAGGGCGGCAGTGAGCACGCTCGCTTCAATCGAGGGGCTCTTTTTCAGGAGCGCCGCTGCTCCCACGGTGTCTCCGTCCTCAAGCAGCAGAATGAGACTTTCCCCGAGCTCATCG
The DNA here is from genome assembly GCA_038246305.1 of Polyangiales bacterium. Lineage (GTDB taxonomy): Bacteria > Myxococcota_A > Polyangia > Polyangiales > Polyangiaceae > JBBRRP01. Next base: position 17,075 of record JBBRRP010000020.1, read on the forward strand.
ATGTCATCGCCTCGCTTTCGGAAGTAGAGGACGCGCTCGATCATCGCCCCGAATGAGAACACGGAGAGACCGAGCAAGAGGTACATGACCCAGCTTGAGCCGAGCAGTGCAACATTTAAAAGTTTTTCAACCAGCACGTTCTTGTTCCTTTTCTCAGTTGAAGACCACTTCGGTCAGAAAGAGGCCGCGAGCGGCCCCTCCGTTTGCTTGAGAGTCAAGCAAGACACCACTCTTGGAGTACGAAAGCGCGAGCTCCGACCCTCCGCCGGCTTTAGGTGCCGCGGTGTAAACATTAACCGTGAAGGAGACAGCGGGTTGCTTGCAGGCATCGAAGAGATTGACGTAAATGCCGAAGCGTCCCTGCGGCTTCACCTTTTGCCAAACCAAATTTTCTGCTCGTATAGAGTCCAGAACGCAGCCGGCATTCGAGTCCCTATCCAACTGAGCGTCCGGCGCCGTGGCGCCAGCCGGGACGGCGGTCCGCGGAGTCTTGGAATTGACGAACGCACCGTCCGAGGTCTGGACCTGAAGATCCAGATCGACATTTCGGTCCCATGTTAACGATATAACAGCTTGAGGGGGTTCGGCGTCGATACAGCCACTCAGGTTATCGGGGACCCGGCTGGCAACGCAGATTTGCTTCTCGGTCTGAATGCCAGGGTTGCCGTTAACATCGAAAGCTACCGCTCTTAAGTTGTACAGCTTGGAGGGGATCCCAGAGTCGAAGCTGCCCTCCGCGCTCCACTCTAAGTTTCCCGTGTTTGGGTCCGGGGCTCCCACGGGCAAAATCCAATACCCGTTAGAAATCCCATCCAAGGCGAACCCCACGGAATAAGCGTTTGGACTCGTGCCACCTCGAATGCGGAATCGACTCTGACCTTGGGCCGGCGTCCGCGTCGCGGTGAGAAAATCTGACACCTCAGGGAGACCTGCCTCTGCCACAGCTGGGGCACCCCCTGCCGGTGTAGTGGGTGGAACAACCAAAGGAGGCGGCGGCATGCCCGGCAGCGCACCCCGCTGAAACTGGGCGGGAGAAGCCAGGCGAAACAGTTCCCCGGCACCGCTCTGTTCGGGTTGTGCTCCTGAACAACTCGCGCAGGCAATCAAGAGAGGAGCGAGGCGTACCACGGACGCGCGAATCATGGGTTCACCTGAAAGCGCAGCGTCCATTGATTGTTCTCGAGATCCGCTGGGACGCCGAGCGCGTTGCGCGCTAGCCGATCGCGAATGATGTCGTATTGAAGGAGGATTCTTCCGCTACCGGGCAGAACCAGCCCTCCGAGCAGCGAAAGAGTCTGGATATCCTGCGCCACGGGAACGATCTTACCGCGCCGTTGATCGATCAGATCTGCGTTGGGATCATAGGAGTCAAAGCGAACCCCCAGAACCCCGTGCTCCGTCACCTCTTGAGTGAACGCGACGTAGTAACTGAACTCACGCACATCAGTTCCAGTTTGGACAGGATCGGCCAGGTACAATCCGCGATCGAGATTGCTGGCACCGATCGCCTCAGCATAAAGCATCGACCAACCGAGGGAGGTTCGGTAAAGAATTTCCGCGTCCGCGCCGACCGCCCAGCGCTCAAAGTTCTTCGAGAGTGAAGCGGCCTCCGCAGGCTGCCCAACGAGCTCGTTGGCGCCGGGATCCACGTTGCTGTTGCCATTTGCGTCCGACCACTGCACGGAGTTCTTAGTGGCACTCACGCCGGGCGAGAGACCCTTACCTCGATTCATCGACACTCCGCCGACCACTACCAGTTTCGGACTTGCCTTCGCTTCCGCACCAAAGCGCGCGGTCACATCCTTGTTGATGTTGGGATCCTGAAGAGGAAAACCGGTTTTGACATCCAGTGGTTCGCCGTTCGTAACTGCCAGCGAATAGCGCGAAAAACCGAGCCCGCCTGAGAGCTTGGCGCCAAGGTCCGGTTCGCTTGGCCAGAGCGCGCGCGACCCCTGCGTGCGTTCCATGAACCAGCGCTGCTTCGACGAATACGGGACTTCAAAGCCAAAAGGCTGGTCAAATTGGCCGAGTGTGAGCTGTAACATCGGCGGCTGATCCCGATCGGCCGAGCGCCGATAGATGACGGACGCTTCCGCCTTTTGCAAGCGCATCGAAGGGCCCCGCGTTGTGCTGCCATCCAGCTCGAGTAGCAGCTCTGTCCACTCCGAGTCCTGCGTGATACGAAAACGGCCCCGCCGAATGAGGAAGCGATTTTGGTTGAGGAGTGAGCCTCCCTGCTGAAGCTGATCAACCGAGTCCTGATGAGCCTCATACTGAGCTTGAAGGTAACCGGAGAACACAAACCCCGGTTTCAACGGCAAAGACGAAACGCCCGGCGTCAGCGGATAACCGCTGCTCGCGAGGATCGACGCTCCTTCCGCGACTACGGAGTCTTTTGGGGCATCAGGCGTGCCAGTCGCGAGTGCACTTGCTGAGGAGGGCGTCGGCACTGCAGGCATCTCAGGAGCAGGATTCACTGCTGTGGGGGCCGGCTTTGTAGCGGCCGGCGCCGCAGAAGGGACGCTCTCCGCTGATGCTTCGGCGTCCACCGTAACCTCCGCGTCGGCAACGTCGCCCGCCGCTGGCGGATCAGTTTGGGTGGCGGGGGGAGCAGCGGGGGTCGCTTCTTGCGCGAGCGCCGACTGCGCGATGAGCAAGGTCAAGACGAGCGAGGCCGGCCCTGCGCCGCGCCTTAAAAGGACGGAGGAAAATTGAGGATTCATACGTTTACGCAGCACACACCAATGCAGCTGGCAAGCTGCATTGAGCAGCTCGCCAGCGCAGTGGAAGCATTATGGAATTACGGGGAGAGCTGCTTGAGCCGGAACGGCGTGGGCTGCGTTGTCAAACGCCACGCAACTGTTGGCCGTGCACCGATTGAAGAAGTCAGTCGGTTGCGCCGGGGTTCCACAGAAACAGTTCGGCAAGCCGACGGTGCAGGTTGCACCGCCACCAGTTCCCTGACCTGCTGCGCCACCGGTTCCGGCACCACCAGTTCCAGCACCGCCAGTCGCGACACCACCGGCTCCAACACTGGCACCGCCAGTTCCGGCACCGCCAGTTGCAGCACCACCAGCTCCGGCACCGCCAGCTCCAGCGCCACCAGTTCCAGCACCACCAGTTTTACCCGCGCCACCGGTTTGGCCAGCGCCACCACTTCCCTTGGCGCCACCGGTGCCGATGATCGGAGTCGGCGTCCCGCTGTCTTTGCTTGAACATCCAGCAAACGCGGTGCCCACGGCGGCCGCTAACACAGCCAGGGAAAGCGAAGTTCTATTCATTTTGATTTGGTAAGCCATGATTATTGAACCTCACAAAAGCCGTAATTGCAGGCGGGGCGAGCTGACGGACAATCAGTATTTAGGGTGCACGTCGTGCACTCAGCGGCCGGAGTGGCGAGCGGCGCTGCGACGCTCGTGTAATAGCAACCACAAGACTTGGCGGGCTGGTAGCTCATGAGCGGGCCAATCTCCGTGGTCCGGGTCACGTTCATCGCACAGTCAGGGATCAAGGCCTTGCTTGCTGCGATGGCGATAATGTTAGTGGGATCAGCAATGGGGCTGGGAGTTTGGAGTTCGTCGACCAAGAGCTGGACATCAGCGTTGACAGCCGAATCCAGACTGGGTCGCACCAACAAGTGGAGCGGTCCCCAAGCTTGGTAGTGGCCATCCCGAACGTTGGCCTTATCTCGAAAAGCACTCGTTGAATCGGGCAAGTAGCCGCAGGTCTGGCCGTAGTGCTGATAGGCTAACGCGCGCAATTCCGGAGTCGCTTCGACGTTGCTAGCAGAAAGGATTCCGATTGCATTATTCTGCTTGTTCGCTAGCGCAGCGGCTTTGAGCGCGGAGATCACGCCAGTACTTCCGGTGGAGAGAGAGACTCCCTTCCACTTGGCGCCGGGTACATTGATCGCCACCGCGAGCATCGCTTGGGTGCCCGAGGAAGCATCGCGAAAGATGATTTGGGTCGGATCTGACCACGGCTCAACGACGTTCGAGGCTGCACCAAATCCGTAGACGAGGTAGGCCGCCTCGGCACTGATCGACAGGGCGCTTGAGTTAGCTGGAACCGCAAAGGTGATGGCCTGGATTGGGCCAAACTTGTCGACGACTCCATCGGCGAGAGTGCTCACGCCCGGGCAACTCGTGGCGAAGACATCGGAGACTGCGATATTTACGGCATTTCCGGCAATATCAAAGTCGCAAGCAACAGGGGTAGCGGTCTCATAATAGTTCGCAGTACCTGTCACGGTTCCAGGAGACCCCGCCGTCACCGCGCTAACCCCAGCGCAAGAGCCCACATTATTATAAATAAGGTGGATCTGGTGATCGGCAAAAAGCCGCGCTCCGAGCGCCGGAAGGAAGGGCTGAACGGCACTGGAACCGCTCACCACAACCGGATGACCCAATCCGGAACAAAGTGCCGCGGCGTGAGCCTGCGACGCTACCACCCCGACCAGAGCACCCAGTGCCCAGGCCATTGTGTGCCTATGTATAAGAGTATGCATCTTCATCATTTCATGTCTCGCTTCCTTAAATAGTGCTCGGTCAATGCTCGAGGTCTGGTCACCGTAGGAACCGGTCATGACTTTGAGTCTGCGATTGTGTGAAGTTTCTGTGACACACGTTCTCCTCGCCCAATCAGAAATCCGTCTGCATCTGCCCAGAGGTGCTACGCGTCCGTCACCGTATGGTCACACTTGGACGGTATGCCGCTATCCGCAAATGACGCAGATCCTCGTTGTCGAGGACGAACGCGATATCGCGGAGGTCCTCGAATACAACTTGACCAGGGCCGGCTATGAAGTCATTGCAGCCGCGTGCGGCAACGATGGCCTCAAGTTGGCCCGGAGTCGCAAGCCCGATCTCGTGCTTCTTGACTTGATGCTACCGGACATCTCAGGAACAGAAGTTTGCCGAGCATTGAAGGATGACCCGGGGACACGTTCGATGCCGGTCATCATGGTCTCCGCGCGGGGCGAAGAAATCGATCGCGTGGTGGGCTTTGAGCTGGGTGTTGAAGATTATGTGACTAAGCCGTTTAGTATTCGGGAACTCCTTTTGCGGATTAAAGCCGTCTTGCGCCGGCAAGCCCCCAAGACAGAGTCCGGTCAATTTCTCAATTTTGGAGAACTCCGGATCGATCTCGGGGCGCATCGCGTCTGGGTTAACACCGAGGAAGTGGACCTCACCGCCATCGAATTCAAACTGCTCACCACCCTGCATGAACGCCAGAATCGGGTACAGTCGCGAGCGGCTCTGCTCGATCACGTGTGGGGAATGGATACCAAAGTCACCACTCGCACTGTGGACGCCCACGTGAAGCGGCTTCGTCAGAAGCTGGGTGCCGCCCGGGACTACGTAGAAACGGTCAGAGGCGTGGGGTACCGATTTGCAGAAGCCCCACTCGCTTCGTAACTAACAGCACCGAACAGCTCCCGGCGTGGGGTCGGCCGAGCTCAAAGAGCCGAATGTTGAGGGCGCTAAGCCTCTTGCTCCGACGTGGTCCGTCCTCTTTCCGTTGGGGTCTGAGCGCGTGACGGAAGGAGCCAGCTGAAGCACGCACTAGCTGCAGCCGCTCCCAAGAGCTGCGCGACGATGAAACCGGGGGCGTCGCTCGGGCGAATACCTGAAAAAGTATTTGTGACGGAACGCGCTAGCGTGACCGCGGGATTCGCGAAAGAGGTCGAAGCCGTGAACCAATAAGCAGCTGTAATGTACGCGCCCACCGCGAATGGAACCGCCGACGGCCGATGCCGAGCGCAACCCAAGATCACCGATAGTAGCCCAAATGTTGCCACAAATTCGCTAAAAACCTGTGAAGCTCCGGCGCGAACATGCGTGGAGGCCATCAAGAGAGGCTCGCCGAACATCGCGTGGGCCACTGCAACACCCGCGAACGCGCCCAACAGTTGGGCCACAAGATAAAATGGTAGCTCTCGCCTCGGAAGCAAACCGCGGCCGACCTCAACCACCGTGACCGCCGGATTCATGTGAGCCCCGGAGATAGGACCGAACGTTAGAATCAAAGCCACCAACACGGCACCCGTCGCGAGCGTGTTCGCCAAGAGCGCGATGCCAACATTTCCGCCCGCCAAGCGTTCGCCCATGATGCCGGAACCCACCACCGTCGCCAGCAAGAGCGCGGTGCTCAGAAACTCAGACGCACTTCGTCTCGCCAAGCAAACATCATGTGCCATTTTGCACGCTTTTTTTGACTTGTAGGCCGCCGATGCTTGCGATGTTGACTGAGAGTTGAAGACCCATGTGTCGGCAATGCTTCTAATATTTTCGAAATACCTCAGCAAGGACTATTTTTGACAATTGGACGCTACGCTCTGATCCGACTTGCCCTTAAGTTGTGCCGGAGCAGGAAATCGGCGCCATTGAGGAAGGCGGAGAGTTGGAGTATCTTGGCCAAACTGGGAGTTCGGCTTTAATGAAATCAATGGGGAAGATGATCGTCGCTCTGGCCGCCGCACTCCCCCTCTTCGTGTGTCTCGCCTGTTGCAACGACGCCGGTCGCTTCAGTCATGCCGCACGGTATGTCCCACTAAAGAGTGAACCTGCAGCGTCTCAGCGGACGGAGTTTCGGCTCGCGGGAGCCAGAGTCGAGAAGGATTATTGGAACCGTCTCGCCGTTAGCGCTACAGGTATCGTGATGGCGTACGAAGATGTCGCGGAGGAACGGGTGCTTGTGCTCCAGCAACGAAAGACGCTGGATCAGAACCGTTGTCCTAGTGATCATGATCCGACCGAGGTCTACGTTCCTCCCGAATCCGTCTGTCGCGTTACGGTGTCTGAGCGGCGCTTCCCGTTCATTCGTGTTTTGCTGGGACAGCTTGCTTTTCAGGAGAAGGCGAAGGTGGTGCCAGGAGTGCTGCTGCGGGTGTACGGGCACGTGGAGTATCGTCAGGGCGAACCGCAGATCCGTGTCAGCTTGTATCGGATGTGGCCGCCCGGAGAGTTCCTGATCAATAGCGGTTTGGCGGCATTGGCGGAGTTCAATTGAAAGCGCTGGCCGTGCGGCGCATTTTTGGGCACCATTTCGGGCGCACCGTGTCGGTGTCCGCGTTTTGCGCTGGCTGTACGTGTCCTTGCTACTCAATCACCGAAGTGCCACGGGAACAGACTCGTCAGCGTATGAATGACGCGGAATTTCAACGCTACGAAACCTGCGTTTCTCCCGATAGGAACCCGATCAAGCTACGAACTGATGGGTTCTACCTGGCTCAGGGTAGAAACGAGGCTCGGGATCCGAAGGTATTCCGCTTCTATGAAGACGGCGAAATTTGGGGTTTTCTGGGGACGGACTACGTTGGTGAACCCCTGGCGTGCGAGTGTTTTGCTCGCGGGATCCCGCGCCCGAAAAATGAGCCCGTCTATGCTGTGGTGCGAGGTCGGTATTGCATTGACGGAGCTCATGTTTCATTTTCATTGACCGGTACCTACGGTGGCCAACGTGAGCCGGTGATGTATCGGGGCACGGTTGCGGATGACGGCACGAGCATCAGTGGGGCTTCCGACTATGCGCTAGATCTCGTATTGAAGTTCAAGACATTTGAGCAAGCGGGTTGCTCGGCGCTCAGTTCCACCGCTGTGCCGGTCACGCAATAATGTTCTAAACCCCGGTTCGGCTTAGATCCCATAGGGCACAAACCGCCCACTCGCGTGGAGCAGCGCCAAAAAATACAGCATTCCGTCGTAGTAGCGGTATCGACCGGATGGCGGCGTCAGGTTCCACAATTCTTGGACGAAGTCCTGACCTTCGGGTGCAGGTAGAGCGAGCGCGGCCAGTGCATTCATCGAGACGAGGCCGGGCGAATGATCTCCCGACAATGAACTTCCGGTCAAATTGAACTGATTACCGTAGTTCGCGATGCCCTGAGCTCTGAAGAAGGTGAGCAGCCGTCGGCTCTCCTCGACCGCCCAACCATTGGCTTTCCACCACTGGAAGTCGACCGCGATGTTGCTGATAACACGCCAAGCGTCAAACCGAAATTCCTGGTGGCCTGAGCCGCTCGGAGCTCCGTTGAATTCAGCATAGTCAGGCGCGAGACCTGTTTGGGCGTTAACCATTGTCGGAAAGAACGCACGGCTCGCCGTTGCGGCTTCGGTCCAAAAGGCTGCATCGCGTGTGGCCTTCCAAGATGTAGCCGCCGTCCGTATCGGCCTCGTAGAACACTCGCTCGTTGTTGGCATCGCCCAAAAAGAGCTTGGCCCATGCGGTGTTCAGCTTCTCGTCAATCTCGGAAGGCGACTTGCCGAGCTCCCCGAACAGATTTCGGCCCATCACCGAAGACGCGGTTGTTCCGCTACTTCCACCGTTGGAACTCGACCTCCTCCGGCGGCGATACCTGCAGTTCCCCCCGACATTGAGTTCGTCCCCCCGACGTTGAACTCGTGCCGCCCTGTGAATTGCCGTTGCCACCGGATGCCGTCTTGCCGGCCACGGCGTTCGCCGTACTACCCCCCGCACCGCCCCCCGACGCTGGCATCAGCGGCATTGCGCCAGCACTCCCATTGGGAAGGCCATTCTGCGCTGATGTGGAACAGCCCGCAATCAAGGTGAAACTTCCGGCAACCAGAATACGGAATGTCATCGTCGCTTCATAATGGTTCGGTTTCGATGATTCAAGACGTTCGAGCGAGTGGCTCCAATCGGAGGCTCAGTTCAGTGGCCATGCGCACGCACGAAGCTCGCAACCTCAGGCTTCGAGTCGAGCTGTGCTTGCAACATGGGCGCGAAGACCGCGCGGTGGCTGTACGCCACGTAAAGTTCGAGGGCCAGCAGAACGATGGGAAGCCCAAGACCGGCCGGAGCGAGGAATAGATGAAATGCCAGAATGTTAAGCAGGACCGGCCCTAGCACTGTCACTGCCAGCGGGACATAGCGGCCAGCTAACAGCAGAGCGCCCGCAATGACTTCAGTGCCTTTGATGAATGGAAACATGTAGCCGGTCGCCACGAGAGCCCCGGCGAACGCACCCGCCGATCCGCTCATCGGAGGCTGTGGCAGAAAGTGAAAGAAACCGTTGAGGCCGAAGACGAAGAAGGCCAGGCCGAGGGTCAGACGGGCGGCGGTGACGGGTTTGCTGGAATGAGTGGTCATGTTGATAGGCACCTTTCGCTGTGGGGACCCAGACAGTCTAATTGTTGCCACTCCGCAAACTAGACGTGTCTCAGACAACACATTGTTGCTATTCTAACAACAATGGATCTCAACAACATCGCCGCGTTCGTTCAAGTCGTGCAGGCTGGCAGCTTCACCAAAGCCAGCGTCGAATTGGGTCTCCCCAAGTCTTCGGTGAGTCGCAGGGTGGCCGCACTCGAAGAGAGCCTGGGTGTGCAGCTGCTGCAACGCACCACACGCGCCCTCACGCTCACGGAGGCTGGCCGCGAATATTTCGCGCAGGCGGGTCGTGGTCTTGCAGCGGTGAATGAAGCGGCCAACGCAGTCTCGCGGCTGGGCAAAGAACCGCGAGGGGTGGTACGGGTGACAGCCCCCATGGACCTTGGCACATTTGCGATGGCAGATACGCTGGCGCGTTTCTCAGCGAAGTACCCACGCATCCACATTGATCTCTCCCTCACGGGTCGGCGTGTGGATCTGATCGCCGAGGGCTTTGATGTTGCGCTCCGCGCCGCCAGCCGTCTCACGGATTCTTCGCTCATCGCGACCAAGGTAGGCTCAACGGATTTTGGAGTCTTTGCATCTCGCGAATACTTGGAACGCCGCGGAATTCCGCGTAGCCCAAGGGAACTCGCCCAGCACTCGTGCATCCTTTTTCATGCTCGAAACGGTGAAACGACGTGGAACCTGAAGGGACCGAAAGGTGAAGAGTCCGTCGCGGTCAAGGGCCCTCTGAATGTCGATGAGCTGCTGTTCGTGATTCAAGCCGTCGAAGCCGGGATGGGCATTGGCCTGGTGCCGATGGCAGGCCTCATCGGTACGAAGTCCTCCGCACAAGCCCTGGTCCGGCTCCTCCCCGACTACGCTGCCATGAGTGGTTCTCTCTTCGTCGTGACGCCCGCGATTCGCCACCGCCCCGCACGTGTGACGTTATTCTGTGAGTTCCTGATCAAGAGCTTGCGAGCCCTGAACTGGGTCGGCCCCGTTGCCCAGGCTTAGGGCTCGGGCCTGCCCTGGAAGTTTGCACAGTTGTTTCATAGCCCTCACGCCACTGTAACGGGCTGTAGATAACTTGGGGATGTACGAACCGAAGGGCGTCCGGCGAGCTGGTCTCGCCGGACGATGCGAGGGCTTCCTATGAAAATAGCTGTCATATCGGACCTCCACTTGGGCGTCGGAGACGCGTCCGACCGTTTTGGACACGAGCACGGGAGGTTCTTGAAGTTCCTCAGCTACTTAGAGGACAATTTCGAGACGATTGTGCTGCTCGGAGACATTTGGGATCCCCATACGGCGAAGCTGCGAATCAGTGACCGAGAGGGGTTGAGGCTCTGCCGCGAGTCACATCTGCCCCTCAGCCGCCGCTTTGAGCGGAAATGTTATCAGTACGTGCATGGCAATCACGATCTCGCGGCTGCGAGGCTCGAAAACGCGCCAGGCCGGATCACGCTCGACGCGAGCGGCCTACGCCTACTCTTTGCCCACGGTCATGAACACGACATGCTCGTGAAGCACATGCCGTGGCTCGCAGATTTTGGCGTCTGGCTCGGGGGTTGGATCCTGCGGTTGGGTCTGTCCAATGTGTTTTCTTTCTTCGACCAACTCGATATGGCACGAAGCGGGGCCTCTGTGAGCTCCGCTGTCTGTACCTTTCAGAAATGGGCAGTCACAGCTGCTCGGCAGCACGAGGCCGATGTGATCGTGACAGGCCACACCCACCTTCCGCTCCGAGCTCAGCACGAAGACGTGGTGTTCTTGAACAGCGGTTCGTGCACGCAGGGGCGCTTCAACTTCGCGGCACTGGATACCGCCCGGAATGACTTCATAATTCAGCAGGCCTGGGCGTAAACGCTCGGCGGTTGCGTGGTGTTTGCCAATCAAGGACAACGCACGAGAGGCGTCATCGGCGACCACTTCCACTGGGACAGATTCAGGGCGTCGTACGCTGCGAGCCCCTGCTCTAGCGCGCCACGGATCTGCGCGTAGGTTTGTCCAAACTTGTCGGTGGGCGAGATACTTGGTGCGGCGACGCAGAGGAACTTCGGGCGCGTGCAGATGTCGATGGCTTCGCACCCAGGCGACGCTGGACCGAGCGGCGTGAGCGCAGGATCCCCATACAGGGTTTGCCCGCCCACCATCACCAGGCGCACATCGCTGGGTGTTGCCGCAAGGACGGCCGAGTACGGGTCGGCGGCATCCCCACCGATCACGAAAAGATCAGCCTTCTTTCCGACTTCGAGCGAGCCTATCACGCTGCTCAAGCCAAGTGCTTTCGCGCCGTTTTTGGTGGCCATTTGGAGCAACATCTTGGGGGTGATCACGTCACCGTAAACAGTGTTGTCCAGGTAATCGGCGAAGCGCATTTCATCGAGCAAATTCTGGCTGCCACCGATTGACCAGTCTGGGCCGAGCGCAATGTTGATCCCCTTCTCGAGCGCGAGCCGGATGTTTGGACCTTTCGTGAGATCCGTACCACCACCGTAGAGAAAGACGTTAACCCGAGGAGACCACCCAATGCTCATATTATGCTGAGCCATGATCGTGAGCTCGGCATCTCCGAATGCCGTTGCGTGAACGAGCGTGGTTTGCGGGGCGTAGAGGCAGCCAACGCTGGCGGTGACGGTCGAAAGCTTCGCAAACTCGGCAAGGGCTGTGGAGTCGACCCCTTCGCCACAGTGAATAACGTATGCGTTGGTTTTTCCTGACGCAAAATTCCTGCACACACCATCCGCAGAGGATGCGCTCGGCGGAAACAGCGCCGATACCTGAATGGCGTCGCTGCTCAGGCCGTTCGACGTCTGCTCAATGCTGCGAGCGAGTGTGCCAAAGCAGTTTCGATTCAGGCCTTCGTGACCAACAATCGACGTGGAGCCGGCGACCAGGCCCTTTAGTTCGCCAAATTTGTCCAGCTCGCAGCTCAGCTCGACGGGCGAGCTGCCCTCTGAATTCAGATATTGCTTGGCGTCGAGCATCGCGCCGTATTTGGGCTCATTCACCCACTGATTGTGATTAGTATAAACCTGTGATGGCGTCCAATGCCGCTCGTCGAAGATATCAAAGAGGACGTGATTGTGCACGTCGATCAGGCCCGGAAGTATAATGCCGTGGGTCTCAACGATCGAAGCGTTCGCGGCTTCGGGCGCAGAAGAACAGGATGCTGCGACGCAAGCGAGCGTATCCCCCACAATCAGCACCTCGCCGGCAAAGGCTTGATCGGGGGTTACCACAGTGCCACGCAGCAATACCTTCCCCACTTGGCCTGAGTGAGTGATCGTGGCTTCGCCACTCGTTGGCACTCCTGCACCGCCCGCCATCGCGAGGCCTCCGCTGCCAACTGTTCCTCCGCTGCCAACTGTTCCTCCGCTGCCAACCGTTCCTCCGCTGCCCCCAGAGGCTTGAGCCGAACCACCGTTCGACGTGCTTCCACCACTCGTTGCCCCGCCACTCGATATGCTTCCGCCACTTGCACCGGTTCCGAAGGCTGACCCGAGGCCACCAGCGGACGAAACCGAAGAGACGCCTCCCGCTGCTGGGCTCGCAGTCGGTTCGCCGCCGGCGCTCGTTGCCGGTCCGAATGTAGCATCTGCGCGAGAATCGCCCGCACAGCCCGGGAGCGAAAAGGTGAGTGCCGTCACGGTGAGGAGCGGAAGAGCGAAGCGCATTGCGGCGCAACCTTAGCCGAACTTGGCGCAAAACGCGCGGTTAATTTCCAGCCTGTTTTTGCGGTTGGCTTGCTCCCGCCGTCCCCACGCTCCTTCGCGTCGATCCCTGTGGGGTAACGTTGCATCCGAGTTCTGGCGATCGGTTGCTACCCCAACGGTTCCGCCACCACTGTTGCCCACGCCACCACTGGTTTCAACACCACCGGTTCCAACCCCATCGGCCGTCAGCCATTGAACTCATGTGACTGCTAGCTACGAGTTCACGTCCTGTGACGCCACTGGCGCGTCCACACTCAACGCAATTCATGCGCAAAGTGCGCATGGCAACGCAAAAGCTTCATGCCCGCCTGAGTAACAATGTTTAGCCCCACGACCCAACGCTTTGCGCCAATTACTGGTGTTTGCCGAGAGCGAACGGCGCCGCTCCAGAACCGATAATGCGAGCGGCACGCATGTTGCTTAGGAGCGCACTGAGCGGGGATGACACGTTTTCCTTCTGAAAGGTTCACTCATGAGGTTTTTCGCGCGAAGCGCCATTCTGTCCGTTTTATTCGCCCTAATTGCCAGCTTCGCACAAGTTCGAGCCGCTCATGCGGTGCCTTCCTTCGCACGAAAGTACGGCACCAGCTGTACGACGTGTCACACGATCTTCCCGGTGCTCAATTCCTTTGGCGAAGCGTTTCGCCGCGACGGTTACCGCTTTCCAAGTCAGGGCGGGAGCACGGACAGCGACGTGACCAAAGCCGAACAAGTTTCCATGGGGCAAGAGGAATATAAGAAGGCGTTCCCCGATGCGGTATGGCCAGGCAAGATCGCAAAGGATGTTCCGTTGTCTGTGCTGATGAACGGGCAAGTCGCGGTCAATCTACCGGGCTCGGACGCGAAGACGGCCGCCGGCAACACGTTCACTTGGCAAGGCCTATCCGGTGAATTTCATCTCTTTGGTGCCGGTGCGTTCGACGACAGGCTGACGTACTTCGCACAACTCACGATTCCCGACGATGGAACCATTGAGATTGAAACCGCTTACTTACTTTGGAACGATGTGGTCGGTCCTCGGCACCTGGTCAACATCTGGGCCGGGCGCTTGATGGCTCCACAGATTAACAGCTTCGGATTACATAGCTCGTACATTGGGGATGCGTTTCTCCCTGCGGTGAGTGTTTCGGGACTGTACAATCCATCAGGATCGTTCGCCCTGGGTCAGGGTCACGCCGACGGCGTCGAGGTGAACGGTATCGTGAACCACCGAGTGAACTTTAGCGTTGGCTGGCTGGCATCCAGCGTCGCGTCTGGTTTTGGCTTGCCGAATGCCGAAGACGCGTACGTTCACGTTGGAGTCAAGTCGGGCGGTGTTGCGCTCGACGGCGAAGGCCTCTACGGACCGAACGCGCCTGACCCGACTCAGCCGTGGGCGGAGCGAGCGATTACGCTAGACGCCTTTGTGTATCACGGCCTGTCGCTGATCGATAGTGGGACCGGTATCTTGCAAGGAGGCGTAGCGCTCCCTGTCGCTCAACGCGACACCTTCAACGCGGTGGGTGGCTCCATCAGGGCGCAATGGGATTCACTGAGCTTGAACTCGGGGATCCAGCTCGAGTTTCACGCGCACCCCTACCCAGGCTCGGCTGGAACCGACATGATTCCTGGCGTGCGCGACGGGACGAACGCGACGTCCGTTGTTCAATACAACGAACTCGACTACGTCGTGTTCCCTTGGTTCGTGCCTGCACTGCGAACAGAGTTCACACATACCGACTTCAAGCAAACCGCCAGTTCAGGCTCCCTTTTGCGAATTTTGCCGGGCGTCGCGATGCTCGCGCGCCCCAACGTAAAATTCGTGATTACGGGCGACCTTGAGCGCGCCAGTGAGCTACCACCAGCCGGTGACTGGTCCAACGCAGGCGGGTTGATCGCTCCCGAAAGTGGCAGCAAGTTTGAAGCTGAGCAAATCCTTGCGACGGCTGCGGTCTCTTTCTGATTGAAGGGATAACAGGCCATGCGCACTCTTCCAATACCTCATCTACCTCATCTGTTTTGTGCTTCGCTGACGCTCCTTACGCTCCTCGCTTGTGAGGGCCAACCGCCCAAAGTGCCAATGTCAATGGAGACGTCGGCGGGGAGCAAAGAACCAGCAACGGCTACTGTGGCGACGCCCACCAACACCGCAGCGTCCCAAGCTCCCCCCACGCCCGCAGTGAGCCCACCACTCAAGCCAGCCGCTGCCATTCCGGCGACCGCCACTGTCGCCACCGTTGGTGGCATCTCCGGACGCCTTACGACCACGCCAGCACAAGCCGCTGAGTTTGGAGTCGTGTTTCTCGAAGGAGCCCCGCTAGTTCCCGGACGCGGCGACCACGCGAACGTCGATAACCGACAGATGGCCTTCATTCCTTTTGTGCAGGTCGTAACAATGGGTGGAAAAGTGTCATTCAGCAATGCAGATCCCTTTCCGCACAACGTCTTTTCCCCGGATAATGAGAAGTTCAACCTCGGGAACATCGCTGCGCACGGGACAGCCACTCACGTTTTCAAATCAGCCGGTGAGTACTCACTTCTCTGCAACTTACACCCGAATATGCTGGGGTACGTGATCGTCAGCCCGTCGAGCTACTTTGCGCGAACGAATAAGAAGGGTGAATTCAAGATTGCAGACGTTCCGAGTGGGGCTTACAAGATCACTGCCTGGGCACCCCGCCAACAGCGACTCACCCAAGCGATCGTTGTCGCAGGCACCGACGTCACCTCAGACTTTGTACTTCATCGTTGAAGGGATCATCATGTCATCATTGTCTCCGCTAGTTGTTTTTTGCCTTGTGATTCCTCTGGCCTCTTGCAGCAAGGCAAAGCAACAAGATGCTCCGGACATCACAACTGCCACCGAAAGGTCTCTGCCACCGGTACCAAAGGCCGCACCAGCGCCTGTGCTGGCACCCGCTCCGTCGGCGGTGTCTGCCGCCGCTCAGAAGGTGGAGTTCACCATTGGAACGGTAGGCAATACGATGGCTTTCGACAAGACAACGCTCACCGTTCCAACTGGCTCCACGGTCCATGTGATCGTAAAGAATGCAGAGCCTGGAATGCTGCCGCACAACTGGGTGCTCGTGAAGCCAGGTCGCGAGGCGTCCGTCGCAGCAGCCGGTATTCCGAAAGGGCTTGAAGGCAACTATGTTGACCCTGGCGTTGATGTGCTCGCTTACACACCGCTTGCCGAACCAGGCAAACAATCAGACGTGACGTTCAGCGCACCCGCACCCGGGAGCTATCCTTACATCTGCACGTTTCCGGGCCACTACCTCATGATGAAGGGCGTGCTCAGCGTCACGCCATAGCCGCCGGGTGTTTCGGGTTGAAACCCGTGGTGTCGCTATCGGCCCGGACCGCAGTGTGGCGAATTGCCTCACTGATCCATTCTGCCCCACGGATTGCGGGAGTACGCCCGCGTCAAGAACCTCACCGTCAGGGTGTTGCTCATTCTAAGGCGCTTTTACTTGCTTGTGAATGAACGCGGGTGTTTTCGCGCCTGTCGTGTTACCTACGGTGGCGGACGTTCTTTGAGAGCGTCCCTCGTGTTCAGGAGAACACGTGAACAGAAAGTTGAGTCCATTAATGATCAAAAAAACTAGCCTAGCTTCGATCTTCGCTCTGACCTCTCTGCTCGCCGCATGTGGTGGAAATACCCCGGAGCCGAAAGAGCCCGAAGCCGCCGTCGCCACAGAGCGAGCCGAAAAAGCAACAGAGGCCACCGATGCCAACACTGACCGCGCGGAAAAGGCGGCCGACAAGGCTGAGGACAGTGCCGCAGCGTCAGACACCAGCGCCGATAAGGCGGAAAAGGCTGCTGACGACTCCAAGAAGTAAACCGGCTCTTTGCCGACAAAGCCCCCGCGGTGACCCAGCGTTGTCACCGTGGGGTACTGCTGGCTCGTATTGCCCCTGACGCTCCTTGTTTCGCTTTTGCTGCCGCAGCATGGTGTCAGAGAATTAGATTGTCGAGTTCGGCATCGCGCCCACCAGAAGGCGGCGTGGATGCAGGCAAGGCACCGTTCGGAGCAAAAAGACGCAACGTCGTTTGATGATTTCAAAGCGCGCGAACACCTCCTAGAGCCTGGAGCAAAGGCCGTTTGGGGCGTTGATTTGCCGGTGCGCGTCCCCAAGCCGCTGGAATCAACTTTTTTCCCGCGTGCTTCAGCACCACACACCCTCATGACCAGTTAATTGCAAACCACGAGCTCCAGGGTCTTTTGCATACATGGGTGCAATACGAGACCCCGCGTGACTCAGCCGCTAACCTGTGGCTCAGTCCGGAGACAAGAGTTAGGCGCGCTGAGAACACGGCGCGTGTAAGCCTAGGGCGCCTCTTCGGGGTGGAGGAATTTGCGGCCGCGGCGGGCCTTGGTCGAGCTCAGTTCACGCGCGTTTACAGGCAAGTGCGCGGCATCAGCCCGGGCCAGGCTTTGCGTGATATCCGCATCGGCCACGCCGAATGGCTGCTTCGCACCACCGTGCTCAGCGTTCAAGAGATTGGCAAAAGGGTCGGCTACCCGAACGCAACCGTATTAGCTCGAAGGAGAGGCAGATCGCTAAACAAGTAATCAATATCGGCTAAACCGGTAAGGAGCCAGGTGACGACCTTCCCAAAGGCGTAGACGTCCGCGGAAGCGGTTTGACCTCACGGCCTTCCCATTGTGTCAAGGTTCCGCCAGACCGGCACAGGAGGGGCAAGAGCTACCCTCCGTAGGCGGACTCGATCCAGCGACAGCTAAATGGAGGGGTGAGGTGTCTTCCCAACGAGGCGGTTTCGCACACAAATCATATTGTAAAATATACCTCATTTTTTACAACATGCTAGAATCTGCTAATGTTCCCCCGGATTCTTACTCCACCCAAGAAGACGTTCTTCCTGTTCGGTCCACGTGGCACAGGTAAATCAACTTGGCTTGGCCAGCATTTTGGTGAGGCTCCGGTTACTATCGATTTGCTCAATTCGACCACTTACTTGCGTCTGCTAAGTAAGCCTGACGATCTCAACGTCCTCACGGCGCACCTTCCAACGGGTAGTTGGGTGGTGATTGACGAAGTGCAACGCGTTCCGGAGCTTTTAAGTGAGGTTCACGCGCTGTACGAAAAACGGAAATTACAATTCGCTCTGACGGGGTCGAGTGCTCGAAAGTTAAGACGCGGTGGCGCAGATATGCTGGCGGGACGCGCACTGGTGCGCGACATGTTCGCCTTGGTTCATCCTGAATTGCCGCCTGCCTTTGACATTGAATCACGCTTAAAATGGGGCTCACTGCCCGGTCTCGTTGCGGAACCCCAATATGCTGTGGATTTCCTATCTTCTTACGTCGAAACGTATCTGCGACAAGAGATCATGGCGGAGGGTTTGGTCCGCAAGCTTGAACCCTTTGCGCGCTTTCTGGCTGTTGCGGGCGCTATGAATGGGCAGGTGCTGAACATGCAAAACGTGGCGCGCGAATCTCATGTGGCGCGTGCCACTGTGGATCAATATTTCGAGATTTTAGAAGACACTTTGCTCGGCATCCGCCTGACTCCCTATCGACCTGGCGCCCTCGTTAAGGAGATTAGCCACCCCAAGTTCTATTTCTTCGACGTGGGTGTTGCGCGTGGCGCTGCCAATCTTCTTGCCGAGCCTTTCGACAGCGTTGCCCGCGGCTTCGCGCTGGAAACCATTCTGCTTTCGGACCTACGCGCCTACAACCATTACGCAAGCAGGGGGCGAGGCATCTATTACTATCATTCGGAAGGCGGGCTCGAAGTAGACTTCATCGTCGAACTGAGGAAGAAGACGCTGCAGAAGGCTGCCGAAGTCGTCTGCATCGAAGCAAAGTCGGCATCGAAGTGGGACCCGCGTTGGTGCAAACCCATTCGCTCATTCGCCGAGAAGAAGGCGCTCAAGGTAGCCAAGAGCATTGGCGTGTACTTGGGGAAGGAGAGACTGAGCTACGAAGGCTTTGAAGTGTGGCCGCTAGGGCAGTTTTTGCAGCAGCTGCACGCCGGAACAATTTTTTAGCGACTTGGTTACCTCACCTCACCCGCCCAACCTTCGTGCCTCCCCTGCAAACTTTCCGAAAAGCGCGGCCAACACTCCTCGCATCGTGCTAGCTCCCGAATGGCGCGCACGCGATCGGCTCTGGGAGAGGCACGAATACAGGTTGTCGGCTAACGCCCTTTTTGAGCCCAAGGCACTGCACAAGGGGCAGGCACTGGCTGCCTGAACCACGTCGCGACGATGTAGGTCGAGCACGGCCCGGGATATTGTCGCAAGCTCTCGGCGTACTTCTCGACGCCGCCCGGCCACGCGTGCGATCTTCATCACTGCCGACCGGAGTGGCGTGTTCGGTAACCAGGCGTGCTATCTTTCGCCCGAGGTCCGTAAAAAGCGAGGAGAAGCGCAAAAACGCCGGGGTCTCAGCTTCGAACGAGACAACGTAGCTCGCCTGTTCGTGCTCGCGCCGAGCCTTCGCAGAGGCCTGCTTTTTGGCGTACGCCGGTGAGCTACGCTAGTAATACCAGTAGGAGTAATACATGCGCGTTATATCTAAATCCGTTCGCTGGGGTGGGCATCCAACCATTTGAGTGGCGCCCGACGTCGAGCGGGAGGCCAAAAACCCAGCTGTCGTCGTTGCTGGACGAGGTAGAGAAAGGCGTAGACCTGTTGGTGGTCGTCAATCGCGCCAACCCTGCGTCCAAGCTAGGCCACAGACGCCAGGTCAATCTCACGGACGTTCGTTTCGACGTTGCGACCATCAAGAAGATGACTGCACCCTAGCTACAGGGACGCCCGGTTCCGCAGGGAATCTGAAGAGTACCGTGCAAGCGTGCCGCGAGACCTCGGACTTGACTGGCCACGCGGCGCAGGCGCACGATCCCTGGCTCTCCAGCACTGAAACCAGTGCTGACAGCGCCCGCATGACCTCCGTATCGGCGCTCAAGTTGTTGAGCCCCGCGACCACGCTGATGAGCGCAAGATCCGTCTCGCGGTAAGCGTTGAGCACCGCATGGATCGGTTCTTTGCCCTCCATGGCACGCAAGCGTTGTGGCCCGACCCAGGCGGAGCGCTAACTCATTGCGCTCAAGCTGGAGTTCATCGAGCAGCTTGGCAACCCTCACTGAAAGCAGTGCTAGATTTTCGATAGACCCCAAGGCGGCGGCACTTTCCGCCTCGCGCGCAGCGCCCCTAGCGATAAAGGCGGCCAGGAACAACGCTCCCGCAACCGGAACGCCCGCGAGTAAGATAAGCTTCAGGCGAACGGACAGACGCCCTAGCATTGAGATGCCGACTCCACTCGGGGCAGAACGGCCCTCGTGGGCCCCCCCTTAAGGGCGTGCGAGCGCGTCGGCCGACCTCCCCCCAATGCGCCCCAGGGTGTGGAACGAGCGCGGAGAGGCTGCGCTTGTGAGCAACTGCCGTGGCGCCTCGAGTTACCTGTTGAGCTCGAGCTTGACGTCGAGTGTCACATCGTCGCCAACTAGGAATCCGCCCTTGTCGAGGCTCTTGTTCCACGTCAGGCCAAAATCCTGGCGCTTGACCTTGCCGGAGATCCTGACCGCACGCACCTGCTTGCCCCAGGGATTCGCAACCGCCTTGGAAATCGTGCCGTCGAGCGTCACTTCCTTCTTCACGCCATGAATCGTGAGGTCGCCCGTGATTTTGAAACCTTTGCCCGCTTTTTTGATCTTGGTCGAGGTGAAGGTGATCTCGGGGAATTTGGCCACGTCGAAGAAGTCTGGGCTCTTCAGATGCTTGTCGCGATCGGCATTGTCCGTGTTGATGGAGGCCACTGGGATCTTGATCTCCACGCTGCTCTTGGTGAGGTCCGCCTCATCCAGCTTCAAAACGCTGCTCTTCACTTCACGAAAATTCCCCTCAACTTCTGAGACAACCATGTGAGGGACGCTGAACGCGACTCGGGAATGAGCGCTATCGATGGCCCAATCCACGGGCTGAGCCAGTGCGAGTGAGGAGACGAGTGAAAGTGCGCCTGCTAAGAATAGAGTTTTCATTATGGTTTCCTTTTTACAAAGTTGGTGGCCCGCTCGTGTAAGGCCTGCTCTCTCCTGGCGGCAGCCCCGCAGGCGCCTTGGACAAGAAAAATCGCCGATCGCGCAATCGCCCTGAGTGGCTCACGCCAGGCTACGGACGCGCTGGTAGCGAGTGGCGCGAAAAGAATTTCCAGACGAGATCGGTCGTATTCGGCAGCATGTTCCAATCGTGCGCGCCGCCGGGAACGCGATACATGAGGACCTCGGCATCCGCCGTACAGTTTTGGTAGGTGAGCAGGTCGGCTGCGCCAGACGGAGTGATCACGGGCGTCGCGGAACAACCGTTGAGCGTTACCCAATCGCCGAGTGCTGCCTCCACGCTTTCCACCCACTCACCATTCCGGCTGCAGCCAGTGTCAGCTTCGGGGCATCCAAGGTAGAAGTTGGTCATATCAGCCGTGCCATGCACGGTCATGAGCGGCGTTGGAACCGTCGCACACGGCGGATCGTTCCGCACGCCGGCGATCGGAGCGATGGCAGCGAACGTACCAGGGAGCGCGCAAGCGAGCCGCGACGACAGACGCGCGCCTCCTGAGAAGCCCGTTGCGTAGAGCCGTTGGGAGTCGATACATAGGTTGCTCTTTGCCCAGGAAATGGCCTGTTCGGTGAGCGCGATGTCGTCCGGTTCGGTTAGTGCGAGGCTCACGTTCCAGCGACTTTGGTAGCCTGCTAACGCCACCACCACAAAACCATGTTGATCAGCCGCGGCCTCCATCTGAGTGTCGTCCTCCTGACCTGCTGGATCACCACCGGTTCCGTGCAGATTGAACACGAGCGGGACGCGCACGGAACCCTGGTAACTGCTCGGAACGTAAACCAAGAAATTGCGCTGAAACTGGCCGACCGTCAGCGTGACGTCCTGGCGCCCCCCGACGTGGGGTTTGAAGCATGCTCCGTTCGGAGCGCCTGCCGCCGATATCTCCCCCGCCGCGCCGCCCGAGCTTTGGCCCCCTGCCATTGAACTCACGTTCCCCCCGCTAGCTACGAGTGCGCCAGTGCCGCCACTCGGTTCACTTCCCCCAGAGCCCATCGCTCCAGGTGTAGTGGACTTTTGGCTGCCACACGCCAAGAGGGCAAGATCGAGCGAAGCGAGCAGAACCGCGGCCTGAGGATGGACTTTCACAAGGCCAAGCGTACTTCACACACGATGCAAAACCAGCACCGATTGGGGGCCGCTCAGCTATCCCGCTCGGGTGCTCGATCTTACGCCAAGCTCAGTGGCCCCGAGCAGAACTTCGGATCGCCGACGCTGGTGTTGGGCAAGCCCATCGTGTTCAGAATGCTGAGCAGCAGATTGCTATGGGCGGCGTCATTGGCGTCCAGATTTCCGCCGCTTCGGATGAGGCCGCCCGCTTTCCCGGCGATGAAGGCGATCACGGGGTTGGCGTTGTGTTCACCCACATTTCTGAATTGACGAACACGAGCGAGTTGTCGAGCATGCTGCCGTTGCCTTCGGGAGTGTTCTTGAGGCGTTTGATGAAGACGGCGATCTGCGACATGAGCCAGGTTTGAACGCCGTCGTAGTCCGCCTTGGCTTGGTCGCTCTCACGCCAGCCGTGCTCCATTCCATGATGACCATGATTCACGCCAACCCATGGGAAAAGAATGGTGTCGTCTCCCGTCGACATGAACTGCATCGTCGCAATTCTGGTGATGTCGCAGTTGATCGCCTGGTAAAGGAGCTCGTTCATTGCGGCGGCGGTGCCCGGTAGGTCGTCGCTCGGCGAAGGGTTGCCGACGCGCGCGCAGGTACGCGGCTTCGGCGGCGGCAGCCGGTGCGCCGCTGGCGTGCAACGGCTCCTGCAACTCAGGGTAGATGGCATCCTAGCGAAACACCTGGATGCCCAAGGTATTGAACTCATCCAGCGTTCAAAGACACCAGCGGTGCAGCTACTTCCGACGCGTTGTCGTGCCCGAGGAAATTGCGATCCTAGGAGTGGATGATGACGCCGCCGTGTGTACCCTGGCGGACCCACCCCTCAGCACTATCCAAATCGGTGGGGAAAGGATGGGTTACGCTGCCGCGGAGCTTCTGAACGAGATGTTGACCCAAAACAAAAGAGAGCCAAAACCCGCCATTCTCGTGCAACCAATCCGTGTCGTCGGCCGACTTTCCACAGCTGCAGTGGGGGTCAAGGATCCACTTATCCACCGCGCACTTTTGCACTTGATCACGCGCCACGCAGATAAAGCGTGTATGCGCCAAATCGTGACTTCGCTTCCCTGCTCACGCAGCACCTTTGAGCGAAGATTTCATCAATCAACGGGCTTATCACCCCTCCAAGCCTGCGTGCGGTTTAGGCTCGAAGAAGCCCGGCGTTTACTGGTGAAAACCGACCTTGCCGTAGAAGAGATCGCCGAACAGAGTGGCTTTGGCGATATTTTGCAACTACAGGTTGCCTTCCGCAAGCTATTCAAGCAGACCCCAACGCAGTTTCGGCGCTACGCCGTGCCGGCTTTTCAACTGCGCCGTTGAGGAGGCCAACGGCATACCAACAAACATGCGCCATCTACTACTCCAAACTCAAGGGGCTTTTCGGTAAAGGAACGCGTCTGTCTGCGTGAGTTGCACGAGCAAATCTTTCACGCTCCCGTTCGAGCCTGTGAAAGCTGTTTTCAGCTGGTCCAGCGTGCAGGAGTCCTCCCCAGATTCGAGGCGCCCGTACGCGAAACGAAACCACTGGCTCGTGGTGCAATCGGTAACAACTTTGCTCGCTCCAAGTTTCTGCCCCAACTCAACGGCGCCATCAAACGGACCATCTACGTCTGTCATGGTGAGCTCGCCCTTGGCATCCACAGGTTTACCAGCTTCGTCAGCCCGCCACATCCCAACGGCATCGTAGTGCTCAAATCCGAGGCCAATCGGATCCATCAACTGGTGGCACGTCTTACAGGTGGGGTTGGCGCTATGTGCCGCGAATCGCTCGCGGGTGGTCAGCGCTGGATCGAATGCAGGCACCATGATGTTCGCGTTCTGCGGAGGCGGTGGCGGCTTTTGGCAGAGCAGGCTATCGCGAATGAAGAAACCTCGCACCACAGGTGAGCCCTGCGTGGGATTGGAGTGTCCCGCCAACAGCCCCGCCACCGTGAGCAATCCGGAACGTTGTGCGGCCGGGAGCAATACGGCGGCGGGCGTCGTGGCTGAGCCCGGTGCAGTAGCGCCATAAAAGCCTGCTAACGCGTCGTTCATGTAAGATTGGGGTGACTTGAGGAGTGCGGCCATGTCTCCCGCGCCGTCAAACACCGTGTGCTCAACGAAGGCGTTGGCTTCATCACGCATGGCAGCCGCGATCATTGGCGTGAAGTTCGGGAATAGAGCCGTATCCTTGGTGAGTTGCCCCATCGAGCCAAAATCCAGCCATTGGGAGTGAAAACTCACCACGTTGCTTCTAGCTTTCGCGGTTCCGAGAAGACGCTGAGCTTGCGCCGCGACTTGCTCTTTCGTTGCCAGCTCACCGCGCCCCGCAGCAGCCAGGAGCTCGGGATCCGGCATGCTCTGAGTCAGGAGATAAGATAAGCGGCTGGCACGCTCATACGGCCCCGCTTCGAGCAAACCCGGACTCGCCGCGACGGGTGCACCCGCTGTGTCCGCCGTCTCCATTCGATACAAGAATTGCGGCGCCTGCAAAACGGCAGACACGACCATTTGGATGGCATTGGCGAATCCGTTAGCCGTCTTCGAAGCTTGATAAAAGGCCGTCAATCGTGCTTTTTCAGCGACATTTAACGGACGCCGGTACGCGCGCAACCCGAAAGCATCCATGAACTGCGCCGCGCACGTATCTTCACCGGCAGCAACAGGGTCACAGCCCAAAAGAGCCGTCAGGTTAGTGACCTGAGCGGTACTCATCGTCGTGGCGGCAGCTTCATACTGCTCCGCGAGGATCTGGCTCACGCTACGAACAGTCGCGTTATTGTCGAAATTGTAGGCCCGCTCTTCAAGCGGGAACGCTCGGGCTGGCTTCGTCGTAACGCCCAGCAGGCTTTCAACGGTCTTGTCATATTCTGTGTGCGTCAGCCGACGTAACGGAGAGGCTCCCGGCGACGTGACGCCGGGAGTGGTACACGCACCGACCAGGCCTGGACCGCTGCCGCCAGTTCCGAGCACAGTACCGGAGCCCCCTGTTCCAGAGCCAGAACCCACTGGACCCGTTCCATTGGCGCCTCCAGTAGCGCCTAAAAACTCGCCATTGGGGCCCAAACTACTCGCGTTGGGATCTTTTCGAGGAGGTGCACCCGCCGAGCCATTGCAGCCAGCAAGACCCAGCGAAAATGCCACAAAACAACTGCGCACTAGTACGAATTCAAGTACTCGGGCCATGAGATATGTCCTTTTGTGCGCGGCAATCCTGCGCACTGTTCCAGTTGCTCAAGAATGACAGCCATAAGAAGGATTGTCAGCCAACACGTTGCCTCACTGATCTACTTTTTGGATCATGCCCTTTTCCTGGCCAATGCCGGGCGCAAGGGCGGCATCCAACCTTTGCAGTCCGCGGGTGTATTCGAGGTGACTTATTGCGCCACGCTGATCACGTCCAACTGCACAAATTGCCCGTCGAACATCCCGGGCGCGGGTGGAACGTTGGGGACCACCACGTGCATGAAGTTGGCAGACTGTTCGTCGTTGCTGTCCGCGAAATGGAACTGGATGGTCGTTCCGCCTTTCGCGACGATTTCTGCTGAGTAATCGAGCGCGAACAGGTAGTGATCAAAGTCGATCGTATCGGAGGAAAATGCGTTGAAATAGTAGTTTTTCTGCGGCGAAGCGACGTCGACCCAGAAGGCCGCATGGGCATCTTGGTTGGGTGTGGCTTGCGTGCTGTCGACAAGGTAGGGCGCCGCAGGATTTGCGATGATCGGAGCACCCCCGTCCACGGGAGTGAAGGTGTGCGCTTCCGTGAGCCCGCGAACGTGCAGGGTGATCTTGTACGTTCGGGCAGAGTCGCCACCCAGCGTGATCATTTTGGCCGGAAGCGTCATCACCGATCCGCAAAGCTCGGAAGCAGCGTCGTGCGCGGCGCACGGAACATCGATCCGAGTGTTGAGGCCCGCGGCGATGGCGAGATCGCCGCTCGCTACACTGCCACCAGCGCTAGTTGTGTTGCTCCCACCGGTTGCGTTAGCCCCGCCCGCAGCGGGCATGCCTCCGCTCGGTAACGCACCACCCGAAGCAGCCGATGGCGCGCCACCACTCTCCGCGCTACCACTCGGACGGCCACCCAGCGCTCGGGAACTTCCGCCCGAGCCCAGAGCTCCACCGAGCTGCCCAGAGCCACCAACGGCCATGCTGCCCGGCGCCGCACCCCCCGCGCCCGTTGCGGTGCTGGCCGAGCCGCCCGTGTGTGAACGTTGAGAACCTGGATCGCTACCACACCCGGCAGCCATAACCAGCGCCAATGTTAAACAAGTCTGTTTCACCACACGGCGAACACTGACAGAGCAAGCCGCAAACGTCACTAAGCAGTTTGTCGTGTGATTCCGCTTTTTGGATTGTGCGCGTGACTCGCGGGCTCCATCGTCGAAGCCGAAGCTCCTCGCGGGCTGTCTTCGCGCCAAAAAGCCAATCCACGATACAAACTGGTGAGTGACAATCACCGACCAGGTAGCCATGATTGCCAATGAATTAGGCACCCTTTGTGGAGCATAAAAATGAGTAATGTTGACACGAATCGCCGAAAATTCCTGATGGCCGGCGCTGGAGTCGCCGTGGGTTTACCCTTCTTGGAAGCTTTCGCGCCGCGAACTGCAAAGGCACAGGCGGTACAAAGCCGTTTGATCATCGCCTTCAGCCCGAATGGTACGAATAACCTTGCCAAATTCATGCCCCAGGGAACGGGTGCGAATTTTACGTTGGGTGAAGAGTCCGATCCGCTCATACCATTCAAGAGTAAGCTTTTAGCTATTTCAGGCGTGAACATGGATAGCGCCGAGGATGGCGGCGATAGCGATCTTCACGCTGGCGGAATGGCCGCTCTACTCACCGGCTCGGGTCTGCTCCTCGATCCGAAGCTCCAAATGATCGACTCCACCGTGCCCGTCGGCTACGCGCAGAGCCTCTCGATCGATCAGCACATTGCCAGTCAAATAGGCACCGCAACTCGTTTCAAATCGCTGGAATTTGGCGTACAAACGAGCGTTCGCTTCGGCAACCATCCCTTCACGCGCATGGTCTACGCAGGCTCGCAAATGCCGGTTTCTCCTGAAGACAGCCCACTTGCCGCGTACGCGCGGATGTTCGGCGGCACCCCGGCCAGCGGCACAGGAGCGGCAATGGTGGATGCGAACCTACAGCGGCGTAAGAGCGTCTTGGATTTCGTTTTGGGTGAGTTCACAGCGGTGCAGGGGGCCGTGCCTCAGGCCGATCAAATGCGACTCGACCAACACGCTACGGCCCTACGCGAGCTAGAACGCAGCTTAACTGTCGCCACCCCGATCAACACCGCTTCTTGCGCTCAAAACGCATTCAGCCCCGTCGCCGATCCACTGCTCCATGCGAACTTTCCAATGGTATGTCAGCAACAAGCCGATCTGCTCACCCTGGGGCTCGCCTGCGGGCTGACGCGCGTGACATCGCTCCAGTACTCCTACGCAAGGTCGCAAGAATTCCACAACTGGATCAGCACAGCAGGTTGCGGTGTATGTTTACCCACGGTCGCTGAGGACCATCACACCATGACCCACGAGGGAGGCTCTCCGCCCCACGATGCCACGCTCGCACTCATCAATCGTTGGTATTCTCAGCAGCTCGCATACTTGCTCGGCCGGTTAGATTCGGTGAACGAAGGCGCCGCGACGCTGCTCGACAATTCGCTTTTGTTTTGGGGGAGTGAAGTGGCAACCGGATTCGATCACTCGTACAAGAGCATGCGTGCCTTCCTATTTGGCACGGCCGGCGGCAAGACCATTACCGGTCAGCACCTGCAGTTTGCCGGGGAGCCGCACAACAAGCTGCTTGTCAGCTTGGCCCAGGCCATGGGAGTGCCCATCACAACCTTCGGAAATCACGTGTATTCCGGCGGCGGCTTGGCCGGAGTTCTCACGGCTTGAGCTTCAACCTAAGCTTGCTCCAGCTGGCAAGAGCCGCGTCAAGGACGGTACACTCAATCCTACGCTGTGCGGCCCTGCGGCAAATTCAGCCCCTTCGCCACTTCGACGGGCTCACCCCGTGCCGGCTAGCGAAAAAGCGCCCAAAAACGCTCGTACTCGGATAACCCACGAGCTTGGCGATCTCAAAAACGCTGAGACTCGTATTGCTGAGCAGCCGCTCCGCTTCGCTCAAGCGCATGTCTCGGAGGGCCTCTCCCGGGCTCCTCCCACGCAGCTTTTGATACACGCGGGTGAACTGTGCTCGGTGTAAGCCTGCGGCGGTAGCGAATTCGTCGACTGAGAATCCGTGCGCTAGCCTCGTGTGGGCGATGGCTTCGGCGCGACGAATACGGGTTTCTGGGGCCAGGTGCGGCCTTTGACTCGGATCAGTGGTGGCGCCGAGCGTATGGTGACGGACCCAGATCGCAAGCAGGCTGGCGAGCTCGTTGTTAGCCTGAAACTGATCGTGTGCGTCCTGGCTGCGCCACAGGTTTACCATCGGATCGAGGCGACGTGCGAAGAGGGCTTGCAGTGCCTTTGGGATCTTCAGTGGTAGATCGATGCCCCAAACTGCTTGGCTGTTGGGCTGAAGAAGGTGAGCGCGGCCCTCCAGGGCATAATCGAACGGGTAGGTGTCCCGCTGCTCGGCGCGATGCGCGTTGTAGATCACGTCAAAATGGACCCAACACGGGCGACTTCCTTTTTCGGACCCGATGCGGTCAATCAGCACGCCAGGTTGGATTAGATAGCCTTCGTTTTGAGCGATTAGCCACTTCTCTTGGCCCATGACCACTTCTTCGGCGCCGTCGTAACTGACCACGAGCAGATAATAGGGAAGTGTTCGTTGGTTAAGGCTCCAGCTGCTCCGCTTTTGATTGTCGGCGAGATGGACAAACGGACAATAGGGGCCGTCGATGGCCTGCATGGGGGTTGCTGGCTGGGGGTCGGGACGCGGCATTGGGGTCGGAACGCGGGGGCAAACCAGCGGAGTGGAGAGTATGGCCGCGAATACAGGCGTTCTGCGAGAGCAGTTCTGGATGGTACGAGCTGAAAAGGCGAATTTCCCAGACAAACTGGTGAATGACGGGCGTTCCAATGGTCGCCATCAAGTTGTTGTGGAGAGTTAGATGGCAAACCTTGGGCCCAATCGACGCAGGTTTGTTATGGCCAGCGGCGGAATTGCCGTCGGCCTACCGTTCCTATAGCGTTTGCTCCGCGAGCTGCAAAGGAGCAAGCGCCAACCAGCCGCCTCATCACTGTGTTCAGTCCCAATGGCACGAACAACAGGTTCTGCTGAGGTTCTGACGCCGGGCTCTTGTTGCCCTTGGGGGTGCTTCTCCCTTTGCTGGAACTGAGCTCCTCGCCGAGCACTGCCGAGAGCTTGGCATTGTCGTACCCGAGGAGGTCGCGATCCTAGGCGTGAATGATGACGCCGCCGTGTGTAGCCTGGCGGACCCGCCCCTGAGCAGTATCCAAATCGGAGGGGAACGGATGGGGTACGCGGCCGCGGAGCTTCTGAACGAGATGTTGACCCAAAACAAAAGAGAGCCAGAACGCGCCATTCTCGTGCAGCCAATCCGTGTCGTTGGCCGACTTTCCACAGCTGCAGTGGGTGCCAAGGATCCACTCATCCATCGCGCAGTGACCCACTTGCTCACGCACCACTCAGACAAAACGTGCCTGCGCCAGCTTGCGACTTCCCTTCCCTGCTCACGCAGCACCTTTGAGAGAAGATTTTATCAATCAACAGGATTATCACCCCTTCAATCGTGCGTGCGGTTTAGGCTCGAAGAAGCTCAGCGCTTGTTGGTGAATACTGACCTTGCGGCAGAAGAAGTTGCCGAACAGAGCGGCTTTGGCGACATATTGCAACTTCAGGTTGCCTTCCGCAAGGTGTTCAGGCAGACCCCAACGCAGTTTCGGCGCTACGCGGTGCCGGCGTTTCAAGTGCGCCGTTGAGGAGAAGCGTGCCTCTCAACGAGTGGCCCGGAACGATGGTATTGCGTGACGACGAAACTCGCTCGGCGTTTGTTTCAGCACTTTCCGAAAAGCGAGCTGGAGCTGACGGACTTCACCGAAGCCGCTACGATCTGCCACGGTCTCCACGCTGAGCTCAGTATCGGCGAGCAAGCGCTCGGCCTCCTCAACGCGAAACCGTAGCCAGGCTTGGGTCGGAGAGAGGCCCGTGGTTTCCCGAAATTTCCTTTCCAGCGTGCGCCTCGAACACCTAATAGTTGCGAAGAAATCGCCCAGACAGTCATCTTCTGAGAAGTTAGCTTGCATGTACGCCAGGGCACGCGCCACCAAAGGATCGCTCGCAGCAGCCGCATCCGTGGAACGTCGACTGACAACGCGAATCGGTGGCACCGCGAGGACACGTGGCGGCTTGCCTTCGGTCATCATTTCGTTGAGCATTTCCGCGGCGGCAAAACCCATGCGCTCAAATGCCGTCTGGACACTGCTGATCGGTGGGGAGGCGAGGGCGCAAACCGGAATATCGTTGTCCACCCCCAGCACGGCAACCTCGTCTGGCACGACAATGCCAAGCTCTCGGCAGTGTTCCGCAATTGACAACGCCCCGTCATCTGAAGAACAAAGGATCGCGACGGGCTTCGGCAACGCTGAAAGCCACTCTTGAACGCGATCGGGGTCCGCTAGGTGACAACTGTGCCCTCCGCTCGTCACTCGCTTCTGGAAAGACGCGAGGCACGCGTCCGAGTGGGTTCCCATGGGCGCATAGTATCCAAAGTGCTTGTAACCCCGGTGGGTAAAGTACGTGGCCGCCATGTCTCCGACAGCACGGCCATCCGTGTCCACACAGCCGAGGGCGGCGGCTTTCAATCTGCGACCCATGTGCACTGCCGGGAGCTGTGAATTCTCGATCAATTCAACGCCACGATCGTCCAGGTCCTTGGCGAGAATTCCAACCAGATCAAGTTCGAGTAAACGTTGGATCCCATCAGCAGTCGGGCTCTCCCAACTAAAGACCCAAGGCCGATCCGGGCGCGCATAAGTAGCAATCCCACGCAACAAGAGCTCGCTCTGGCCATTGCGCCGATCCATACCGAGGCCAATCCGTATCTGTGCCAAGCCTAGCCTGCCGGCGAGGCTAGCACGGCCCCGGCCTCACTCGATGGGGTAGCTGCGCCAGAGCCAGATCAACGCCGACTCACGCCAAGTTGAGCGGACCTGTCAGGAACTTCGGATCACCGAGCGTTGTCACGTTCAGACCCATCGCGTTCACCAAACCGAGCAAGAGATCGCTGTGCGGACGACCGCCGCCATCCAATGTACGGCCCGTGCGGATCGCTCCACCAGCTTTGCCGGCGACGAGCGCGATGAGCTCTTCGTGACCGTGGTTGCCCCACATTTCGGAGCAGATAAGGACCGCGGTGTTGTCGAGCATGCTGCCCGTGCCTTCAGGAGTGGCCTTCAGCCGCTTGATGAAATTTGCCATCTGGTTCAAAAGATAGCTTTGGATCTTGTCGTACATTCCCTTCATGGCCGCGCTTTCACCCCAGCCGTGCTCAAGCGTATGGTGTGTTTGGTCAATGCCGAGGAAGGGATAGATCGCGTTGTCTCCCGTGGACATCCATTGGAAGGTGGCGATGCGCGTGAGGTCGCAGTTGATCGACTGGTACAAGAGATCTTGCATCACCGGGCCAAGATCTGCCATGTAATCCGCAGATGCTTCCAAGGGTAGCACCCCCTTTGCGCCCGGTGCATTCGCGACGTTTGGCGGCTGACAGCTAACTCCTTGGTACGTAGCTCCGCCGCCACCATCTACTTTCGGAAGCGAGTTTTCAAGCTCACGGAGTGCGGTCAGGTGCAGGTCGAGCTTAGACTGCTCGTCCGCGCCGGCGATGCTCTTGATCGCCGTGACTTCGGCTCGGAGCTGATCGAGGCGACTCTTCCCGGCAGCGTGCTCAGCGAGGAGCAGAGCGGTAGCCTGCGGGTCGGCGGTCATGCTCCCGGTTGGCAAGGCCGGCGCCATGGCGTTCGGGAATAACCGAGAGAATGTGGCCTGCGCGTCTTCAACGGGTTCGATGAACGTGCCGTTATTGTAGCAAATTCGGCGACCGAAACGCGTGCCGTTGGTGTTGGTGATCACGCCGAGCTGAAGGGATCCGAACTGAGTCCGAGTACCAAACGCATTGGCCAGCATTTGATCGATGGAGGTGGCATCTCCGTAGCTGTTTTCGGACTGATTGGTGTTGCCGGTGAGCATCGTGCGCATGCCGGCACCGTGCCCCTCAAGCTCATTGATCGTCGTGACCAAGTCGGCGGTAGGCATGGTGACCTTGTTGAACAACAGCACGTCGGACTCGAGCTCTTTGAGCGGCGCTAGGATCCCGTTGTAGTTCCAGGTTGAGCCGTCGATGGCGTTATCGGCGCCCAGACTCTGCATACTGACTCCGCTGGGGAAATGGAACACCACGAGCCGGAGAGGTGCGCTCGCTTGCGCTTCGGCGAAGGCGGAGCGGAACACCGGCACTCCGAGAAATGCCGCGGCGCCGAGCTGTTTCATCAACGAACGACGCTTCATGAGGCCTTGCGACATACGAGACTTCCTTTTCTTGGGTAAACTGTGCGTTCAGTGGAAGGTGCGAAAGAGGATGTTGTTGGACTTGGCGATGGCTATCATGAGCTCTCGAATATCGAGCCCGGCCGGTGCCAACGGTTCGGTCATGCTGTTCACAATGGGACGTTCCCCGTCGATTTCCGTCCGCCCAAAAGCCCAGCGATAAGCCTTCAGACTCAGGCATTGTTTGGCCTCCAGGCTCGTCGCGAGTTTGCTTGCGAGCTCAATCCCGCCCGTAAACTTGCCGTCGATATCGAGCGTGCCCGTGATCGCGCCTGAGGCGTCCACAGGTTTGCCACTTTCGGTGGCCCGAAACTGACCGATGCCGTCGTAGTTTTCAAGCCCAAATCCCAACGGATCAATCAGCGAATGGCAGCCGGAACAAGCCGGATCCGACGAGTGCTGAGCGAACCGTTCGCGTGTCGTGAGATTGGGTTGGGGTGGCTGGATTTTGGGCACATTCGGAGGGGGCGACGGAAGCGTTTGGCAAAGCAGGCCGACGCGGATGAACTTGCCCCGCTTCACGGGCGAGGACTCGCCTGGCTTCGAATGAGCTGCCAGAAGCGATGCTTGTGTCAAAATGCCCTGACGCTCAGTGGGATTGAGCGTCGTCTTCACAAGCTCTGCCCCCCGCCCAGGGTCAGGCAGCCCATAGAATGGTGCGAGGTCCGCGTTCATAAACGAGAACGGCGCCGTTAATAGCGAACTGTAAGCGCCATCACCTTCCCACAGCACGGACTCGATGAAACGACCCGTTTCGAGCTGCATCGCCGACCGTAATTGTGGTGTGTACGCCGGGTAAACCGCGGCATCTTTGGTCAACAGGTCGAGCCCTTGAATGTCAGCAAAGCTCTGTACAAATCGCTGGATGGCCACCCTCGCCGAAGGTAGGCTCAGGAGGCGCCTGGCCTGCTGTTCGAGCTCGACAGGCGTGGTGAGTAGATTGCCGTCGGCAGCAGCGATCAACGCATCGTCAGGCGTCGACGCTGTCAACAAGAACGCAAGCTCGGTGGCGACTTCGTAAGGTGTGAGTGCGCGTTGTGGGCCGGAAGCAGCGTTGCCCAGCTCAAATCGGTACAGCAAGTACGGCGATTGCAACATGGTTTGCACCACTTGGCGCAAGCCAGCTGCGTGGTCGGCGCGAGTGCGCTGGTCAGCATAAAGCGCAGTGTAGGCCGCTACCTCTTCGGGCGTTAACGGGCGGCGGAAAGCTCGCTTGCCAAAACTTACGATGAAGCTTTGCGCGCACTCCGTTTCCGTCATCGGGGCTGCGCAGGCCGGCACACTCAAGGATTTCAGCGCTTCAGTTGCGGAAAGAGCGGCGTAGGCGGTGCCAGCTGCCGGCGGAACGGTGAGCGACGCACTGAAGTTGTCGAAACCGTCCGTCAATGAATCACTGAGTAACTCCTCGGTGGGCGCGTCCGTCGAACCTAACAGGCTCTGAACGGTGTTTCGATATTCAAGGTTGGTAAGACGCCGTAACATCGTGGGACCCACCACGGCGCCGACGGGAATCACGACCGGTCCGGTAGGAACTGTGCTGGGCGATCCCAATGTGCCAGCGCCGGCGGGCGTCGAGCTTAGGCCGCCTGGTGCGGCGCTCGGGCCGCCTGGCATCGAAGTTGGAGTTAAAGAAGAGCCACCGGAATGACCCGCTCGCCCACCGCCGGCGCTCGCGGAGCAACCCACACCGACACCGAGCAGCGACAACATGAGTGGGAGCTGGCATGAGCTGCCGAGCCCGCACTTAATCCAAGCACGCCTTGATATCCGCATGGGGTAGCCTTCTGTTGAGTAGATGCAAATGAGAAACACACCACTTCTCGCTCGAAGCGAGTGCTGTGGTGGACACTGTGGAATTTACGGTTGGAGTCCGGTGTCGACAAGCACAGGTAGCGACGGTGACATATGGAATAGCGACAGGCAGACACCAGAAATCTTGTTTTTATCGTACAGTTCCAAATTAAGCGCCCAGCGCGAATGCGGACATTCACGACATCTATGCTATGTTCTCTCCCCATGCGGATCGGCTTGGCCATAGATCGGCGCGGCAGTCCAAGCGAAATGCTCCTCACTGGGATTGCCACTTATGCGCGCCCCTCTTCGGAGTGGGTCCTTAAGTGGGAACAGCCCACCGCGGCCGGTGTGGAACGCTTGCTAGAGCTCGGAGTAGACGGGATTTTGGCGAAGCACCTCGACGCCCAAGGTATCGCTCTTATCGAGCGTTCAGAGATACCGGCTGTGCACATGACCTCCAAGCTGAACAGCCCGCGTGTCGCGAGTGTGGACAACGATGAACAGGCGATCGGGCAAATGGCAGCCGACCATCTCGTGAACCGAGGTCACCAGCACTTTGCCTACTACGCGCGGCCCAGAGATAGCATCGATCACCGCATGGAAGGCTTCGAGGCCGCCTTACGCGAGCAGGGGCGCTTGTGTCTTGTGGCCGACGCAGACCCCGGACACCCTGCCCACGCGCGTTCGAACGAACCCTCGGTGCGCAACGCCAGCGAGGCACTGCGAGCGTGGCTGCGCGGGTTACCCAAGCCCATAGCGATCTTCTGCAGATCCGACAACGCGGCTCTCTCCATCGCCGAACACTGCCGAGAGCTTAGCATTGTCGTGCCCGATGAGGTGGCCATCCTCGGAGTGGACGATGACGTCGCGGTGTGTAGTCTGGCTGACCCTCCATTGAGCAGTGTCCAAATCGCCGGGGAACGAATGGGCTATGTGGCAGCAGAGCTGCTCAATGAACTGATGACACAAAACAAGAACGCACGAGCCATTCTTGTTCACCCCATCCGTGTTGTGGATCGGCGTTCCACGGATGCCATCGCGGCAAAGGATCCAATCGTCGCTCGCATACTGGGGCACCTGCTCAGGCACCCCTCAGATCCGGATTGCCTGCGCCAGATTATCACGTCGCTTCCCTGTTCACGCCGTACGTTTGAGAGGAAATTTCGTGAATCCACCGGACTGTCACCCCTGCAAGTGTGCGTGCGTTTTAGGCTCGAAGAAGCCCGGCGTTTGCTGGTGAAAACCGACCTGGCTGTGGAGGAAGTTGCCGAACGGAGCGGCTTTGGCGACATCTTGCAACTGCAGGTTGCCTTTCGCAAAGCGTTCAGGCAGACACCCACGCAATTTCGGCGTTACGCGGTGCCGGCATTTCAAGTGCGCCCTTGAAGAGAGGCTTCACGAGTTCAATCAAAAAAAGCGCGCGCAAGGGCAGGAAGGGCAGGAAGGGCAGGCCATCTAGCCGATTTCGAACCGAACCCTGCCAATCGTGCGCTGGATTCGCGGATACGACGCCAGCCTCGACCCCGAGGCCGCCGACAGCTAAGCAAGCGACGTGGCAAAGCAAACCGACGAGCTCAACAGTGCGTTCCTTTCAATTCGGCGCGTGGGGATCGGCATTGCGATCGTGATCGGCGCGATCCTCTTAGGTGACGCGACGCTGATGCGCATCGACGCGGCACACGTGGGCATACGCGTGAACCTCGCGGGGAACTCGCGCGGCGTGCAAGACATTCCGATCGTCAGCGGTTGGGTGTTCTTCAATCCATTGACCGAGCAGGTGATCTCCTTCCCGACCAGCGTCCAGAATATTGTGTGGACCAAGAGCCCCACCGAAGGGCCATCTACCGATGAGTCGATCACGTTCTCCTCGGAAGAAGGCGTGAACGTGAACGCCGATCTGGGTCTTTCGTTTCACATCGATCCATCCAAGGCGCCCCATTTGTACCTGCGCTTTCGTCAAGTTGACTTGCTGCTGCTGGCTAATGGTTACGTTCGAAACTCCGTGCGTGAGGCTTTCAACGACGAAGCTTCGCGCATGAAAGTGCAAGAAATCTATGGCGCCGGCAAAGGACGTCTCGTTGCAAATGTGGCCAAAGCACTCGGGAACGTTCTCGGCAAGGACGGCTTCTTGATCGATCAGCTCACGATCAACGGCGCGCTACGCTTGCCCGAGAATGTCGCGACGGCGATTAACCGGGCGATGGAGGCGACGCAGCAAGCGATTCAAGCGGAAAATCGCGTGCGGCAAGTCAAAGCCGAAGCCGACCAGGCGGTGGCTGAGGCACACGGTGGCGCAGAAGCTGCACGTCAGCGCGCGCAAGGTGAAGCCGATGCGGTCTTGATTCGCGCCCGCGCCGACGCCAGAGCCAACGAGATCATCCGCCTTTCCACGACCGGCACGGTGCTGCAATACCGCGCGATTGAACGCTGGAACGGACGGCTCCCGATGATGCAAGGCGGCGACAAAACCCCGCTCCTCACCTTCGATGTCAGCCGCGTGGGTGGCAGCGACGAAGAGCGCGAAAAGAAGCTTGCCGCATTACTCGGAGAAGACGACGCCAAAGCTGCCGAAAAGCCAGCCGACAAACCCGCAGCTCAACCCGCGGATCACTCAGCCGACAAACCCCAATAGTCGTTGGGCCGGCACGTGCCAATCACTTGGGGCCCAAGCCCGCTACTTGACGAGGTGGACTTCCTTAGCCCGGCGCGACAACTCGCGAGTGAATTCGAGTTTCCGCAGGTACAACGCCATCGCCCTATCGAATTCTTGCTGGACCTGTTGCTCCCGCGCCAACGCTAGCTTCTTGGTGAGCTCGGTGGCGCGCGTGTAACGGTCCGCTGCCTCCGTGAATGCCCGCTGCTCTCGCTCTGAGATCAACTCCTCGGTAAACGCCCGGAGTCGGGTAACTCGCTCCACCCGGGCTTCGAACGCGTGTGCCTCTGCCGCCTCAGCAGTTAGCCGAGAGGCACCACCCTACAAGGGCGGGGCTCGCTACCCTTTGCCCCGGCACCAGGAGACTGCAGCATCATGCAGCCCGTTCTCGAATGCGATTTCATCTGCCGCGGGTGCAAGCCTTAGGCTGCGTTGGGTGCGGCGTAGAAAACATGAAGTAGATACGCGTTGACACATGCCGCGTTTGCGCTAGCATTAGGTTCTAGAGTCCTGGTTGATGGCAAAAACAGCATCCTTGAAAGTCCAACAATGGGGGAATAGCCTGGCGGTGCGCATTCCCGTTTCTGTAGCGCGAGCGGCGCGGTTCACTCTGGGGCAGCCCGTCGAGTTGTCCGTTGGACAGGCAGGCGTCTTGGTGAAGGCCATTGGAAAGCCCAAGCTGAGCCTTACGCAGAAGCTTGCAGCCTTTGATCCCGCACGCCATGGCGGGGAAGCCATGATCACCACACGGCTCGGGAACGAAGTCTGATGCCGACACGTGCGCGCTGGTGTCCGGATCGCCGGGACATGATCTGGATCGACTGCAACCCGCACGCTGGTCGCGAAATGAAGGATGTTCACCCGTTGATGGTGCTCTCTCCGCGATCGTTCAACGAGCGCACCGGGCTTGTCATTGGCTTGCCAATGACAACAGCCGGCTTCAACGAGACCAATCCATTCGCGATTCGATTCGTTGGGCCAAAGGGTGACGTCAGCTACATCCTCGGGCACCAGCCAAAATCATTCGACTGGCGAGCACGAAACGCGAAGCCGCATCCCTGGAAGCAGGTGGCAAAGGACGTCTTCGATTTGTCCTGTGAGACATTGAATCAGATCATTTCGATCGCGATTTGATAGCAGTAGCTCCCCGGCCCCGCCCCAAAACGACCCCTTCGCAAGTACGGTAAACGGTCGCGACGTCCAGACCTCGACGGCGGAGGCCATCAACTGCGCGGGCGTCAGAGAGCAACGCAATGAAACTCATTGAGCAACTGAGTGAATCCGGAGTTGTAAATCGGCCCGGCAACTAGTTGACACTCACCTTCGGCTGCCATAGCTCGTGAGCCATGAAACTTTATCGATTCAGCTACAGCCCCTACGCGCGCAAGGTGCAGATGCTGCTCGATCTGCTGCGTAAAACGTATGAGCTGATCGAGGTCTCTTACAACGACCGCAACGATCTTTCGATGCTTACGGGCGGCTACATCCGCGTGCCGGTGTTGCTCGGCGACTCGGGTAAGGTGATCTGCGAGTCGCGGGTGATCTGCGAGGAGCTGCTGCAAGGCCCCGCCGCCAGCGAACTCGTCCCTTCACCCTTCGAAGGACCGATCTGGGCCTACCACGACTTCGTCGATGGCCCGCTCGAAGACGTCATGTTTCGCATCGGCACGCCCGCCGTACGTGACACCTGGCCGACCCCGGGTGAGCGCGCGCTTTTCGTCTTGATCAAGGAGCGTAAATTCGGCGCGGGCTGCGTCGATGCGTGGCTGCGCGAGCGCCCTGCACTGATCGAAAAGGCCCGCCACTTGCTCGCCCCCAGCCTGAGCACGCTCGGCAAGCAACCGTTTCTGTTCGGCGCCGCGCCGACTCTAGCCGACGCCGCTCTCTACGGAGTGTGCGCCATGCTCGAAGAAGGCGACCCGGCGTTGTTACCGCAAATTTCGGCCCATCTCGTCACCTACTGCCGACGCCTGGAAGCCGCCGCAAAACCGAACTGAAGGTGAACGGACGCCTCGAGCGTGGCGTAAATCCACCGCCGCTTGGCAGACGCTCGGCCGCTCAAAATGGGTCGGGGACCTGCGCCAGGTCCCACAACTCAAGGAACTTCGGACGCACCCATGGATGCAGTTCGTCTGCAAAGGTTTCCGGGAGGTGCGCACTCCGAATGAGTTCCTGCACGTCCACCAGATCCTTGCCTCGGTGCGGAGCCACCATGCCAGACGCTAGCTTCAGCTCCATGTACAGCGAAAGCGGGAGAAGCGCGAAGCGTTCTCCACGGAGAGCCGTCGTAGCGGGGTCAGGAAACGCGATGGGCTTAGGCTTGTCGTCGCCCGGAAAGCGACCCGTGCTCAACACGTCGATGTTCACGTTGTGTTCGGTGTCGAACAGCTTGCCCGTGCCGGGCACCCGCTCTCGGTAACCGCGACCGAGATGCCTGCGCTTAAACTCTTGGAGATGTTCCTCACGCATCACCAAATCCACGTCGACTGTCACTCGACGATGGCCGTACTCATTCAAGGCCATGGCACCGATAATGGCGTAGGGAAGCCCGTCGGACTCGAGTAGCTCCGCGAGCTTGTAAAGCGCGAGCTGAGCGTCAGCTTGGCCCATGAAGAATCTCCCACAATAATCCGTGCCCGCTACGAAGCGTGCCTCGGCCGCCGGCGAAAGGCGCCCTGCTCCCCAATGAGCGACGTCGTTCACTTCGCGCGCAGCGTTAGGGAGGGCCACCGAGCGAGCTTAGCACCGAGTGCTGGTGGATCTAGTCTAAAAGGGGATGACAACTAGCCGCCGCGATTTGCCTGCCGATAGCTTTTGCCTATCGGATCACCATCGTGGGACAACCGTACTGAACCGTAACTTTTTCGGCGCCCATCTGTTCCAAAGCCTTGCAGGTAGCGCCCTTCACGACGATTCCAGGCGGGGTCGTGGTGTTATCAAAATCCCAGCCGTCTGCGCCACTTTGAGCGATCGTAGTCCCGTCGATGATCACATTGACCTTGGCGGGATCAGGTGGCGCCATCTCCAACTCAAGACGGCAGCTTTTGATGAGTTCGGTGGTGATGCTTTGGAACGCGTCGGTGAGCCCGGACACGCCGAGCATTTCATCAATCGCAAAGTACTTCACCGTGCCAGCTTGTGGCAGCCCGCCAGCCACTGCAAAAGCATTGAGCGACGCGGCGTAGGGGGCCACTCCAGGTAACCCAACGACCACCGTTTTGATGCTGCTGGCCGCCAACGCGGAAACCGCCGCGAGCGTTCCTGATTCATCGAGGCAGGCGTCGACCACGCCCTGACAGCAGTTGACGGTTGCACAGTTCTGGGGCAAGTCGTGCGTGTAGGTGCATTGGTCAATTTGACATTGTGGCGCTTGCTTATTGCAATTGGGTCCGCCATCGGTAGCT
This sequence comes from Polyangiales bacterium, assembly GCA_038246305.1. GTDB lineage: Bacteria > Myxococcota_A > Polyangia > Polyangiales > Polyangiaceae > JBBRRP01. The sequence goes on from JBBRRP010000020.1 coordinate 57,458, forward strand.
AACACCACGAACTTATCACCGGCTAAGGCCTTGCCCGCGCCCGTTGTGAAGTATTGGAGCGCGCGGGTCAGTGCAGCAGCAGTTGGGGTGCCGCCGGCGGGTGTGGCGAGAGCCAATGCGGCTTTGATCGGGCCCACCGAGTCCTTTCCTGGCGCAACGGCGACTGCCAGCTCGGCGTTCGTGGGAAGCGAACATCCATCGCCGCCGTCGACGGCGACGGGATAGAGATCGAGGCCGAAAGCCGCGCGGTCTTGCACCGCCGTGAGGGCGTTTCCGAGGGACGTACTGACGGCGCTCCAGCGGGACACATTGCTGGTGCCAAACGTTGTTTCCATGCTGGCTGAGAGATCGAGCACCAGCAAGAGATTGGCTGCACGGAGCCTTGCCTTGCTGATCACGCCGCCACAGGCTCCCAACCCAGAAACCCCGCCTCCCCCAGCGGCTCCCGCCGTGTTTCCGGCGTTAAAGCCGGGTCCAAAACCGAACGGGGTTGTCCCTGTGCCGTTCGGGCTAGCGCTGCCGCCGAGCCCGTTGCCATTGCCTGTGCCCGCCGAGCCGTCAGCGGGACTGTGCTTTTCACTGCAGGCAAACACCAATCCCGTTAGCAGGAAGGCCAGAGGAATTTGAAACTTCGATGGAGTCATGATGCTCATGGGGCCTTTCGAATCATTGCAGTGGGAATTTGCAGATACCCAGGGTGCACGGGATGCCACTGCAGCAATTGGCGTTGACCACACACGTTTGCCCGAAGCTTGAGCAGACGGGCGGAGCTCCACCCGTGTTACCTGTACCACCCGCACTGGAGGTGCCACCGCTGCCCGTGCTTCCTCCCGCGTTGGAGCTTCCTCCCGCGTTGGATGTGCCACCTCCCGAAGTGGGCGCACCACCAGCACCGGATGCACCACCAGCGCCACTTGGAGGCGGATTCGTGATCACATTGCATGTCCCCCTGATCGAGCCCAACGGCACCGTGCAGGTGTTACCTGGGCAACAATCCCCGTTGATGGTGCAGGAGCCTCCAGTCTGAATGCAGGCCGTCCCAGTGGGCACCGTGCACTTCAGCTTATTTCCATCCAATGGATCGGCCACACAGAGATTACCGTTGCAGCAGTCTCCGGAATTGGAGCAGCTTTCCCCGGCAATTCGGCAATCCACTAGCCCCTGACAGCGCGGAACACCCAGGCGATCGAGCACGCAGATGTCCTTCTTGGTCTGCTTGAAACCGGGCTCTTCACAACAGTTCGCGGGTGCGGAGGAAACCTTGCCGCAGGCAAGTTCGTAGGCCGCTTCCTTGTAGTGACAAACGTTGCCCGTGGGCTGACAGGCGTTCCCATCCCCGGAGCTGGGATTGCGACAGCGTCCGTACTGCGCATTCGTCTCTTTTTGGCAGGTCACGTTGCCCGCACCCGGCAGCCCATTGCCTGAAATGCCACCACAACAATCGCCGTCTTCAACGCAGAGCTCACCGTTCACACGGCAGCCCTGAGCAGGCTGGCAGATGAAAACTCCGGTTGGTCCGTAGGGCGCACACAACCTACTGCAACAATCGCCACAGGTATTGCAGAGCGTGCCAGCAACGGTATCGCAGCGCGAAGGAGCGGGCGGCGGAGCACCACAGGTTCCAAGCAAGCCGGACCCAGTTTTGTTGCACACGCCGGTGCAACAATCCGAATTGTTTGCACACACGTCGTCCTTTTGGACGCAAAAGGAGCCCGCAATATTGCAGCGCCCGCCCGTACACAGGCCCGAACAGCAGTCATTGCTCGTCGCGCACACGTTCGCGGCCGTCACGCAGTTCGAACCCGGGTTCACCGGCTGGCACATGTTGTTCGTACACAGCCCGGTGCAACACTCAGCGTTGTCAGTGCACGCGGCTGCAAGTACCTTACAAGAAGCGCCCTGACACGCCCCCCCCTGTGCCAACGTGGCGTGAGACAGCTCCCTCTGGATATCTATGTACGGATGGGCGGAGAATGGATCTCATATCGTGCCCAAACCAATTCATGAATCTGACCCAAGCGGCTCAGCGGAGAGTCAGCGAGAGCAGCGGGGTGTCGGCGTAAGCAAAGCCACCCTGGAAACTGTAGTGAAACGGCCCCGCAGGTTTTTTAGTGCGGCCGAAAAGGTGCGCATCGTCAAGGAGGCCGATGGTTGCCAGGCGAGCGGCAAGCGGGGCGCGCTGCAAGCGATGCTGCGTCGAGAAGGCATTTATAGCTCGCACCTGGTTTCCTGGCGTGCGCAGCTCGGTGCCCAAGGCCCAACGGGGCTCGCGACTAAGAAGCCGGGACGCAAGCCCAAGTTCACTGAGGCCGAGCGGCGCAACGAGGAGCTCACGAAACGCAATGCCGTGCTGGAGCGAAAACTGCACATTGCCAACGCACTGATCGCTCTCCAAAAAAAAGCGCACGAGATTCTGGGCCTGGCACTGCCAGAGAGCGACGGAGACACTTGATGGACCTCGTAGAAGATTTTGCTGTGCCTGGGGTGTCCATCGTCGCAGCATGTTCCTCGCTCGGAGTGAGCCGCGCGACTTTGTATCGGAGCACCTGCGTTCCGCTACCGCGTACAATCCGCCAAAGTGTGCCCAGTCCCCGGCGACTCAGTGACAGCGAGAGGCAGGTTATCCTCGACATGATGCACAGCGCGGAGTTCGTGGACCAACCACCGACCGAGGTGTTTGCAAAGCGAGAGTGTCAGAATTTCTGTGTAACTTGACTTAGGCGGGCAGACGACCTTCGAAGAAAATGTCGAGTTGAGTGAGGACGCGATACCAAGTCTTGTCGGCCTTCCATTTGAGCTTGGCGTTGCGAATGGCAAGGAAGAAGA
>JBBRRP010000021.1:0-59722 GCA_038246305.1 Polyangiales bacterium
CTCCACGCCGGCCAGCAAAATCGACGAGCTTCTCCCAGAAAACTGGCGTCCGCCTCCAGCCTCGAGCTGAATTCGCCCACCTCAATTTCGGAGGGTCGTCAATCCGCGTCCTTGCCGCTACGGTTACCCAGAGATAGGCACTCGGTAGATGGCTTACTCCGGCAGCGTTCCGACAGGAACCATGATGCCACCGGGTGAGACGTCGAATGTTTCGCCTGGGACTGGCTCCGGCCGCGTTACTTCGTCGGGTTGCAGTTTAACGCTTGTTGAAGAATCCCAGGTGGGAGCGTCAGGCGTTTTTTGGCTTTTCGGGTTAACAGCGGCGGGGCTCCGTAGCCGGCGCCGAGCGCACAATCGGATAGCTCCGGGCGGGCGCTCTTGAACTGGGAGCTTCCGCTTTTGAAGGATGGCGTACGGGCTGACTCGCGTTACTGTTGTCCGTTCGCAAGAGCGTTGATTTCAGCTTGATTCAGGGCTCGGTTGTAGAAACGGACATCGTCGATACTCCCGCTAAAGTAGCCGGCCGGGTCGGCCACGCCGTCCGGAGTGCCGAATCGGAATGGGGCGCTGGTGGTGCAGGCTAGGGCCTGGCGTGAACCTGCGCTTGCTGTGCCATCCAGGTAGAGACGTTGAATATTGTTGGCCGCATCTTGCACGATGGTGAGGTGATGCCACGTGTTAAGCGTCGCAGGTGCGGCAACTCCGCCGCCCGTTATTTCATTCGCTTCGAAGGCAAAAGTACTCGAGTTGCTGACGTAGAGGCCACAATAGTTGCCGGCAGATTCGTTCGCGACAATGCCCACCCAGCCCTTGAATGAAGCAACCGAGACCCAAGCCGAAATCGAGTAACTGGTCGCTGCCGTCCAGTTCCCGTATGCGGGAACGGCAGGTAGAATGACTTGATTGTTCGTTCCGTTGAAGGTTAGGCAAGCCGTGCTTTTGCCAGCGAGCGCGGCTGGCACCGCGGTGCTTCGGGTCGGTGCCGTGCTGTAGGTGCCGTTATTATTCGTGCCCGAAGAATCTATCGCGCCTCCCGTGGTATCGGGTTCATCAAATTTCCAGTAGCCGATCAGTCCCGTCGTGAGGGCGATGGTGCCTGGAACTCCGCCCGTTGCCGCGCCGCCTGTTGCCGCACCGCCCATCGCCGCACCGCCAACGCCTGTTGTCGCGCCGCCCATCGCCGCACCGCCAACGCCTGTTGTCGCGCCACCCATCGCTGCGCCACCCACGCCGGTTCCTGTGCCGCCAGTGCCGCCCGCACCGCCGCTGAGCGTGCCGCCGGTTCCCGTTTTCCCCCCGGTTGCTGTACCGCCCACTCCGCCCATCACGCCGCCACTGCCGCTCAGCTTGCCTCCCAAGCCCATGGCACCGCCCCCGCTGCCTATTGCACCGCCGGAGGTAGCGCCCGCCTCAGGCAGCCCACCGCCACGCTTGACCGTTGGAGTGCTGCCGGGCGAACAATTCCAAACCCCGGCAACTAATAGTAGCGAAACAAGAGCACGTGCTGAACTCATGAATTCATTCTCCTACGCGGAGCCTTCAAGTAGCGGTCCCACGCATAGAGTTAGCTCAACTCCGACACTTGAACAAGCCCCGTTGCTGTCGGGGAACGGGGCTCCCGCGGCACCCCGTGTGTGGGGTGCGGGTGTATGTCCGTGTGGGTCGATTGGTTTTCTGAAATGGCCCCAATTCAAACAACTACAGATTAACTCACGATTACGCGCCCAAACTGCTGGGTTCGAGCGGTTCATGTCCGTCATCACCGAAACGGTGGGCAGCCACTCCCACGCCCTGCTGGAGCGTGAGAAATAGCCTGGAAAGCGGCGTTCGGTCGGGCACTCGGGTATGGCACCCTGTCGGAAGAAATCCGCCGAGTTGCCCTGCGAGGAGCACCGGCAAGTTGTGATGGGCGTGCGTGTTGCCGTCTTCGATTTCACTCGAGAAAAACACGGCGCTTTCATCGAGCAGGCGGCTCCCATCTTCGCGCCTGGTGTTCATCCGTTCAAGCAGGTAGGCGAGTTGTTCGACCTCCCAGGTGTCGATCTTGGTGAGCTTCTCAAAATTCTCTTCTTTGCCTTGATGATGTGACAGCGCATGGTGGCCCCCGCTCACGCCGATAAAATCATAGCTGCGACCGCTACCCGCGTTGCCCAGCATGAACGTGGCCACCCGTGTCGAATCCGATTCGAGCGCAACCAGGATGAGATCCAGCATCAAACGCACGTGCTCCGGAAAGCTTGGGGCGGAAGCTGGGCGTGCGAAGGTTGGCTTGGGGAGCGGTGCCGCGTAGTGCAGCTGCGTCCGTTTTTCGAGTTCGCGCACACCATCGAGATACTCGCCGAGCTTGCGACGGTCAGCGCGCGAAAGCCGTTTCGTGAGAGCCATAGCGTCCGCCTGGACGTAATCGAGCACGCTCTTCTGGACTGCGTGGCGCCGCAGTCGCTCCTGTTCGCTCACGCCCGGCTCGAGCCCGGTGAACAAGCGATCGAACACCAAATCGGGGCGAACTGCTTTAGCAAGTGGTTGCGTTTCGCTGGCCCAAGAAATGTTGCGAGCGTAGGCGCAGCTATACCCCGAGTCGCAACCGCCGACTCCAGAGCCACCGTCGATGCCGAGCTGCAACGACGCGATGCGGGTGTCGCGGCCCAGCTGAGAGGCCATGATTTGGTCGACTGAGATGCCGTTTTTTATCGTGGCGCCGTCTGTTTTGAACACGTGCCGGCAGGTCAGAAAGGAGCCAGTGCCGGAAGCGTGATCGCCCGGACCGTCTGGCTTGGCTGGCGTATTGGCGAAGCCGCTCAACACGAGCAGATTGTCTTTGACGTTAGCCAGAGGTGAAAGAATCGGAGGTGATCGATAATCGACACCGACTTGGATCGGGGTCCAGGCTGGCATGTGAATACCACAGGGCACGTAGAAAGCGACGAACTTGAGCGGCATTGGTTGCCGTGCGCTGGCACGCGCGGACCGCCGTGCCAGGCTGACGAAGGTTGGAAGCGCCACCACTGCAGCGGCACTTCGGAGGAACGTGCGGCGTGCGTACTGGGTCATTGGTCATGCCTCCCGAGACTTGGCTGCATGACAAAGGGTGGGCTTAAGGCGATGGCCACCGCAAGTGTCGGAAAGGAAAACCTGCTTTTCTGCACCGCACGTTCAAGCCGTGCCAGTTGGGGTCGGTCGCGAGCATCCAGACCCCGTCCGAGCGCATAGGTCAGAAGCTGACGCTCTAAACAGCGCGCAAATGCCGGAGCCGCTGCGAGATGGCTCACTAGATCGGAGGTGTTGGAAAGCTGGGTGCCATCCGGAAGCTGCCCCGAAGCATCGATGACACCGCCCGCATCGCGCTCTCGATAGTGGCCAACGGCATCGTAGTTTTCGAGTGCGAGGCCAATTGGATCCATCGTTAAGTGGCAAGATCTGCACCTCTGGTTGGCACGATGAGCCGCCATGAGTTCGCGCAGCGAACCGTTCGACAGTTTTTTCTCGTCGAGGCTGGGAATTCCAGGGGGTGGGGGGGGCGGCTCGGCGCAGAGCAGCTGGCCGAGCACCCATTTACCCCGCTTCACAGGTGACGTTCGGTTCGGCATTGAGGTAACGGCCAAGATGGCACCCATGCGCAGGAGCCCACCGCGCTCATTTCCGTTGAGCTCCACGCGCGTCAGCTCGGAGCCCAGCTTGAGCCCTGCTATTCCATAATATTGAGCGAGTCGGTCGTTCAAGTACGTGAATTTGGCGGTGAGGAGTGTGGTGAGATCGCGATCTTCGTGCACGAAATCAGCGAAAAAACGCCGAACTTCGCCGGTTAGCGCGGTCCTTAGCTCGGGATCGAAGTTGGGAAAGAGGTGGCGATCAACCTCGTGATCGTCGAGTGCGCGCAAGTAGAGCCATTGTCCGGCGAAGTTATCGATCAGAGCCTGGCTTCGTTCATCCTTCAACATGCGCCGCACCTCGGCGTCGACCACTGCTGGTTCATGGATGGCCCCGGATGCTGCCAGTTTGAGCAATCGCTGATCGGGCATGGAGCTCCAGAGGAAGTACGACAGTCTCGACGCTAGCGAGTAGCCATCAAGGCGCTGAACACTGGTGTCTGCTCTGTGCTCGTTGAGTTCAATGCGGTATAGAAACCGCGGGGAAGTCAAGATAGAGCGTAGGCCGAGCTCGAGTGCCTCCGTCGTGCCGGTGCTGGACGCTACCGTTCGTCGCGGCAAATCAACCAATCGCTGGAGTGCTTCTGCTGAGGCTGGCCGACGCCAGGCCCGGAGTGCGAACTCCGACAAGATCTTTTTCACGCAAGGAGCACCGTGCGTGCGTGGATCACAAATGAAGAGTTGTGATCGCATCGATAAAGGCTCATCGAGCGGGCCTTCCACGTGGACCCAGTCGACCGCTAGGTTGCGATCCAGCTTGTTTTCTGGCTGATAAAAGTCGTTGAGAAAGCTCACCTCGACTTGTTGTTCGCCGCCGGGCGCCTGCAAGACGAATTCGTGTTCGGCGGGATGATCGGAGCTGTTCGGAACCTCGAACTCCCTGCGCGTGCCGCCCCTTATCCCCAACGCCGCGCGCACAACATCGGGTCCGGCCTGCATGCCCCAAAGCCGCACGACCAAGCGATAACGGCCCGATCGCGGGAGCTCGACCTTCGCCGTGAGGCTCCCGTTCGACGATACAATAAAGGCACCATCACCCGCAGCGCCGGGTCCGTGCAACGTTTCGGCCTCAACGTCCAAAATACGTTTTGCGCTAGACAGTGGCAACAGTGCCTCACGGGCTAACTGCTCGGCGGCTCGGTCGTACATCTCGAACAGCGTCGGCGGCAAGCTCAGAACGGCGGCGATGTTGTCGAAGCCGTAGCCATGGTCGTCTGCTGGAAAATCATCGGCAGGTCGCAGCTTGGTACCGAGAAGATCGCGCACGGTGTTGTTGTATTCGACGCGATTCAAGCGATGTAATACGACACGACCCACGTCTCCTGCGCTTGTATTAGCTGCAGCGACGGTTGCAGTTGAAGCTGCGACTACAGGTTGCTTTCCATTCGCGGCCAAAGTTTGGGGGAGGAGAGGCGGGCCACCGCAGACACTGGCGACAACGATACCGAGCGCTCCAAGCATTGCCGGCCGGAGGGTCTTGATCCCACCGTTCCTACTATTCGAGGAGTGCGCCATGACACGGGAAGGGGCTAGGCGCGCTGCTTGGCGGCCGTGAAATACAGGAGGGCAGCCATCGCAATGAACCAGCTCATGGGCCACCACGATGTGTTGTTCGCCAAGCTGCCAAGCACGGCTGAAAGATCGAGCTTGGCGTCTAGCTCGTAGAATGCGACGCCGGATTGCCCAACGCCCGCAATGGCACCACCCGCAATCAGCCCCGAAGCCATCAGCACACCCGGAGAGAATTCACCAGCAGCTCCACCGGCGCGACGTTCAACGAGCCAACGCACGACACCACCCACAAAAATCCCGGCTGAAGTGCCAATGGGCAGATACAGACCCACGGCGAACGGCAAGCTCGCGACGCCCACCAACTCCATCATGATGGCCAGCAGCGCTCCAATCAGCACCAAGCCCCACGGCAATTTCCCGCCCAAAGTGCCATCAATGATCAAACGAAAGAGCTGAGCTTTCGGCGCATCAAACTTCCAAACGTTGGCGGCGTGGTAGGCTACTTTTCCTGATGCATCTACCAGGTAACGCCCTGCCGGCACGTCACCTTGTGGTTGTTCCAGAGAGAGCACTGAGTAGAGCTGGCGATCGATGCCAAGCTCGCGGGTAGCGTCTTTGGGGATACTCAACAGCGTGGAATAGGCCTTCTTCTCAAGGCGAAATTCGTACGTGCCGCACACGCCCGGATCGACGGAGAACTGCGGGCTCGCTTGGGCGTCCACGAGGTACTTCCCGCGCACAATCTCGCCGTGATCTTCGCGTGCGTACCACACACGGTAGGGCTTGCCATCTGGGCCCTGGGCCTGCTCTGCCGATGCTTCCACGTTGGCCTTGAACCCTGAAACCTGAAGCGGTCGATAGGTGGTGTGGGATTGATTGAGGAGCAAAAGCGTGAAGCCGATCACCACGCTGCTGGTGACAACGCCGACCAGAATAGCGATCTGCTGGGAACGCGGGGTGGCGCCGACAAGATAGCCTGTCTTCAGATCTTGCGAGATGGTGCCGCCATTCGATGCCGCTACGCAGACCAACGCAGCTGTTGTGAGCGCGATGGCTTTGTAACCTGGGCCGACCCACCCAATCAAAACGAAGAGGCCACACGTAATGAGCAGGGTGGCCACCGTCATGCCGGAGATGGGATTCGACGAGGAGCCGATCTCGCCCGTGATGCGACTTGAAACGGTGACGAAGAAGAAGCCAAAGAGCAGAATCAAGAGCGCTGACACAAAATTGATCTGCAGCACGGGCGCGGCCCAAATAGCGACGATCAGGGCGAGTGAGCCGCCAATCACGAGCGTCATCGAAAGGTCGCGTTCCGTACGTTTGGGGTGTGTGCGCCGAGCTAAAGCCGCGCCGGCGCTCACCGAGCCGCTCGGAGCTTCAAAATTAGAGAGCCCACTTTTGAAGGCTGAGAGCAAGGTGGGAAGTGCCCGCCCGAGCGCGATGAAGCCTCCGGTGGCGACAGCGCCAGCACCAATGTAGAGGATGTAGGCGTTGCGGATCTGATACGCGCTCATCTGAGCGATGGTTCGCACCGTCTCCGGATACATGGGCGTCGGCAGTGCCCCACCGAACAGGTGGATCATCGGGATCAGGATCAGGAATGCGAGCATGCCACCCGCGAACATGCTGCAGGCCACGCGTGGCCCAATGATGTAGCCGACACCCAGCATCGGTGGAGAAACTTCCACATCCAGGCGCGCGCCAGTGAGCCGGCCCCAAAAGGTGAGTGCGAAGCTTGCGGTGTCTGACCAAAACTTGGCGACAAGATTCAGGAACGTGTAACCAAGCCCCACAAAAAAGCCTAAAAATACCGTTTTTGAGTTGGCGCCGCCTTGCTCACCGACGATCAACACGTCGGCACATGCGGTGCCTTCCGGGTATGTGAGCTTGCCGTGCTCCTTGACCATCAAGCCATGGCGCATCGGGATCATCATCAACACGCCAATCAGCCCGCCCAGCATCGCCACTAAGAGGATGCGCCAGATCTCGAGCTCGTAGCCCATCAAGAGCAGCGAAGGCAGCGTGAAGGCAACACCGGCCGCCAGCGATTCGCCGGCAGAGCCCGTGGTCTGGACGATATTATTCTCTAAGATCGTCGCGCGGCGCAGCCCGAAAATGCGTGAGAAGTAGCGAAACAAAGTGATCGACAGCACCGCGACCGGGATGGATGCCGAAACCGTAAGCCCTACTTTGAGCCCGAGATAAACCGACGATGCCGCAAAAACGATGCCTAGCAGTGAACCTGCAAGGAGTGTGCGAAAATTGAGCTCCGCGGGCGCCTGTGAGGCGGGCACAAAGGGCTCGAAAGCCGGACCCTCTGTGCCAGTTTGCTCCGGTAACTCGGCATTCACAGTGCGGGCCTCTACGCGCTCTTCGTGCGCGAACGGTGCCAATCCTCAACACGCTTCCACTGCACGGCCGTGCGAGCGGCGAGGTCTTTCATCGTCACTTCTTGAAAGCCGATCAGATTCGGGCGAATCGTGTCGTTCAAGCGTCCGGCAAGATCATCCTTGAAGCGCGCGCGCCCTGCGGCTGCGCCGACGATTGAGCCCACGGTGGCACCGTTGCAGTCGGTGTCCAAGCCGCACATCACGCTGACGGTGAGCGTCTCTACGGTGTCCATTTTACCGTAAAACATGCTGAGGATACAGATGAGGGCGTTGTTGACGGTGTGCACAGCATGCATGCCTTCCACGGGCTCACCCTCCCACCATGGATCGCCCGCAATGTGGCTTGGGCTGATCTCGGCGCACAGTGCTTCGACCTGATCCATGCAAGTATCCCAGGTCTTGTGCTCGGCGACCAGCTTCAGACACCGGCGAGCCGCGACGGCTAAGCGACATTCCTGTGGGATTTCGGAGAGGCCAATCTCCACCAGGCGTCGTGGATCGGATTCTACAAACGCCGCCGCTTGAATCGCCGCAAACAGCATTTCCCCGTAAATGCCATTCCGCTCGTGCGTCCAGTGCGCATCTCGCCAAGCGAATTCGGCGGCTAGCTCCGGCTTGCCGGCGCAGCAATAAGCCCACCCATCTGAGCGAATTTGGGCACCAATCCACTCACGGTAAGGATTGCGATAACGCCGCGTGAAAGCTGGAGTTGCGTTGCCGTGGCGTCCGCGAATCGAGCGATTCTGCAGGTTGATCATGGCCTGAGCTTCGGCGGTGCAGATGTTGGTTTGCGGGATATGGTCAAGCCAAAACAGGCCGACATCTTGCCAAGTAAATTCAGGGCCCTTTTCTTCAACGACAGCTAAGCCGACGAGCGTGTAGTGGATGTCGTCGTCCGGCTCCATGTAAGCGATGGTTTCGCGCTGCGAAGGCTTGCAGATCACCTTGAGCCCGTCGCCGGCGTCGCGTCCGGAGAAATAATCCTTGAGCGGCCAATCACCTCGGTTGCTCAGGTAGGTCTTGATTCGCTCGCGGCCGACCAACTTTCCGCCGCTCGTCGACAGAACGCCGACGCCCTCAACCGGCTTGCCCAGGGCACAGCCTGAAGCACGGCCCGTCCAGGCTCCATGCAAGCGATCCAAGAGATCGGCGTCGCTCGGCTTCCAGTTCAAATCGCGCGGGCCTGCTGGGCGGAGCGCACGGATTTCAGCCAGCTCATTGGGTTCGCGCGCGCTGAGCTCCGCATCCTCAGGGAGCGCCATCAGCTCATCGTAGAGCGGGTCGACCAGCGCTGTGTTGTACGCGTCGAATTTGCGGTGCAACTCGGCGATCTTCTGGCGCAGAGTGCCGGGTATGACGACGCCTTCATCGCGTCGCTGAATGAGTTCTTCTTCAAGGAGATTGAGTGGAGTGCTCCAGCCGGGCATGGTCGACCTTTCGTTGGGTGGGCGAGGAAGCTAGCGCGAGCGGTCCCGGGCGTCACGAGCTTTGCCCCTCAAGCGCGACTAGATAGCCACTTATTGCTGGTCGTGCTCAACAATTTGTGTGTTTGATGTGCAAAATGTGAGGCGGATGCTGTTACGGCGCCTCGCACACGAGATCTACGGATGTGTATCCGCAGCCGCGGTCATACCAGGCGCCTTGGTTCAGTATGTCGACTATCGAGCAATCCTCGGCTGCGGCGGCGCTGGGCTCGCCTGAGTGCCAGTGGTTATACTGGTTTCCGAAAGCGAAACCATTCTTCCCACCCTGCCAGAATTGTTGGTTATCTTCCCAAATCCACACGCCCTCATTGGCCTGATCCGATGCGCCAAGGTACGCCTCCTCGATGCCGAGTGCTTGCGCATTGGAGAAGAGGAATTGCTGTTCTTGGGCACTGTCGGGTTGGGGGAGCTTCATGCCAATGCTTTCGCACAGCTGCTTGCCCTCGATCTGTGTGACGTTTTCGTTGCGGCAGAATAGATAGGCGCCCGCGCCGTAAGGAAGCTTGGTGCATTGCGTGCTGCCGAGGAGGACAGTGCTGCCCATTCCGCCTCCGCTCCCACCGCTCGAAAGTGAGCCGCCCATGCCGAGCGAACCACCGGTGCCGCCCGCACCAAGAGACCCGCCCACGCCGAGTGAACCGCCCGCGCCGATTCCATTGGCACCACCGGTTAACGAAGATGCGCCGCCCATGGAACCTGAAGGGGCACCCCCAGAGGCAAGAATCACTGGCATTCCGCCCGAGCCCCCTGAACCTCCAGCGACGTTGCGAGCGCGTACTTCCAGCAGTACGGGCGAAATCGCGCGAAGCCCGCTCGGCGTGATCACCATGACCTCATGCATGCCGACCGTCAGCGTTGAGGGCACATCGCAGGATAGACTTTCGCTCGAATGATGCGTCACTCCTGTTGCCGCCGTGGGCCCCGTACCGAGCAAGACTTGGAACCCTTGGTCGATATTGATGTTTCGACGTGAGCTGAGGTCGACGTGGGTCGTCCCCAAGAAGTTCCTCCCTGAAATGGTGAGCGGTGCTGTTTTGCCTTCGTCGACGATGGGCGGCGAGATAGAGGTGATGACTGGGGCGCCCGCGTCTGTATTCGCACACGCCATGAGGAGCAGCCCTGCCAGGCATGCGACGACTAACCCGCGGTTCGCTGGGCGCTGGGTAAGGCTGAACCGGAGCAAGGCAGGAAGCGGCATGTGGCTTTGATCTTAACGGCCCTTGTCGGAGGCTTAGAAAGCGTGACCTGTTTTTGCCGAGTGAGCACGCTCTCGCCACTGTTTCGCGGGCGTACTAGTGCTGAGGCAAGTGTAGGCAGAAGTGCGCACGCGAGAAAGTGTCGTGCCGGTGCGGCACTTGGCCGCTCAAGTGCGAGTCGCGACCCACACGTGCACGGCTGCTTCACGTGTGAACGATCGCCCTTCCGGCGGCTCTTTGGTCACCTCGCCGTTCAACACCTCGAGCGTGATGCCCACGTTGGTGGCGATGTTTTCCGGCAGGTAATGCTCGATGCTCATGAAGCGGCCGTGATAGCCGCACGCGACGGGTAAGCCACTTTCGCTGATGGGGAAGAAGGAGCGACTGAGGACCAACTCGTCGAAGGTGATCGCAAAATCCGGTACGTTCGTGAAAGCCTGCCGCAGCTTCTCGCGAAACAGCGAAAACGTTTCGACAGCCTGCAGACGCCATGGAACTTGGCGGAGATAATGGGGTTGTTCGATCACTTGGTGCACGCCGAGCAGGAGCTGTTTAAACTCACGGCTTTGCTGAGCGTTGCTCATCAATTGTACGTAGAAGCGCGCCGCGCTGAGGCGGTTGAAGGTGGCGGGTAGAAAGGGCTTCAGATAGGATATCAAGCTGGTAGCCGCCGGGTGCTTCGCCCGCGTGAGCAGCGCGATCACGAGCTGCATTGCAGCACGATCGACCGCTAATAAGTCGACGAGTGGCGAAAGCCCGAGTGCAAAAGCCTGCTCGTTAAAGAAGTTCGGGAGTGGCACTTTGCCCGCAGCGACAAGACGTTCAAACACGGGCTCTAGGTTCGTGCCCAGATCGAGCAAATGAATGAAGCTGCCGCCGGGCACCAAGACGCGAGCTAGCTCGGAAACTGCTTGCTCAGGCTGCGGCAGAATATCAAACACACACAGCCCGAGTACCTCTGCGATGCTGGCGGTTGAGAAAGGCAAGGCACCGGCGTCGGCACGCAAGACTTTCGCCTCCGGGAGGCTTTTGCCCAGAGCGTCCACCAACTCACTCGAAACGTCCGTGAGTGTGACACGAGAGCGCACGCCCTCGGGCAGCCATCGATAAAGTTGCCCCGCACCACTGCCAAGCTCAACGATCGGTAAAGCATGCGGAGCGTTAGCAACGAAGCGCGAAATCGCACCTCGCACTACGGCTTCAACATTCTCAGCGAAGCCTGCGCGCTGCTCCTCGAGCACGTTGAGCCCCGCCAGATTTCGCTGCTGAGCGCGGCGGTGCTCCTGCTTTTTTCGAGTCTTTTGGGCCCGCGCTTTCATTTGGGCTTCGATATCACGACCGATCCCGTGCTGTCAGGGGGTGGCCGCTTCTTCACCCAGCCTTAGCTCAGCTTGGTGTTTTTGGGCGATACAAGAACTCGTCCAATGTGACCAGTGTGCGCAGCAGCTCTTGATAGTTGCCGCCCGTGGCTCGGACCACCTTGGACAACTGCGCGACGGAGCTGTAGCGCTGTTCGCTCGGCGAACGGCCGTAGGCGAATCGATACAGCTGTTGAGCCATGCACTCCTCTGCCTGAACACTCACCGAAAACTTTTGCCCGAGGTCGACGGCGCCTTTGAAATCCCCGATATCACTTTGCAGAACAGTGCCCACGCCATCCACCGCTAATCCGTTCTCAGTGGTGCGATAGGCGCCGATCGCGTCGTAATTCTCCAGCCCGAAACCGACCGGATCGAGGAGTTGGTGGCAACCCTGACAGGCAGGATTGCCCGAATGGGCGATCGCACGATCTTTGGTGGTGTTGGAAGCCGACGGCGGGATCGGTGTGTTCTTGACGTTCGGCGGAGGCGGCGGCGGATCCTGACACAGGAGCCGCCGTCGAATGAACGCAGCCCGCCGTACCGGCGAGGTCTGATTGAAGCCTTCGAGTGCTAAAAATCCGGCCCGCGCGAAGAACCCTGCGCGTTTGGCGGAATCAAGCGTCACCGGTGTGAAATCTGCACCGCTCGCCCCCGTTGCGCTGGTCGCTCCATAGAACGCCGCAAGATCTGCGTCCGCAAAGCTGGCGCTACTCGTGAATAGATCTTCAAAGCCGCGTGCGCTATTCCACGCGATCTGTTCGGAGAACAGGGCGAGCTCCTTGGCCATCGCTTCGCCCATCGTGCTCTTCCAGCTCGGAAACACTACAGGATCCTTGTTGACCGCCGCGACACGCGAAATCTGCAGCCATTGATCGTTGAAGTTGGCAACCGCTTCGTGGGCGCGAGGATCGCTGAGCAGACGCGCAAACGCGGCTTGAATCTGCTCGGGTGTTTTGAGTGCGTCTTGTTCGGCGGCGCCCAACAAGCCTGAATCCGGCGTTGAATTCCAGGCCAAATAGGAAAGACGGCTTGCCATCTCAAAGGACGTGGGGCGCACCATGTCCGGCTTATTGAGCACCGCTTGCCCATCCCCGAACTCCATCCGGTACCAGAAAGGGGCCGAGATGGTGAGCGAAGACACGACCAATTCAATGCCGCGCGCGAAGGTTCGTCGGTTGCCAACGTCGAACACTGCCACAAGCTTTTCGATTTCGTCCGCCGCGAGTGGACGCCGCAACACCTGCTGACCAAAACTTGTGATGAACTGCCGCGCGCACGCTTGATCAGGCGTCGAAGCACACGGAACGAAAGTAGCAAGATTCGAGCTGATGCGTTGGGCGACTTGCTGAGAAGCTGTATAGGCAGACTCTGCGAGCTGGGCTGGGAACGTCAGGGTGAAAGCGTTGTTGTCGAACCCGCGGGCCACCTCCTTCGACGGAAAAGTGCGCGCCAACTGGAGATTGGTGCCAACGAGGTCGCGCACGGTGTTGTCGTACTCGGTGCCAGTGAGGCGGTGCATCACAACCGGCTCGTCCTGCAATTGACTGAGGGCGGGTGGTGAATTCCCCGTCCCCGGATTCATCGACGTAAAATCGGGAACGGTGCCAGGAATGGCGTTCGGTGTTGTTCCGGGAGGCTGAGCGGCGCCTTGGCCAGGACGCCTGGCTTGGCCATCCACAGAGCCTTGGCAGGAACAAACACCCAACAAAGTCGCGAAAAGAGCCGTCCTAAATCTGCGAGAATTCCACATGACGACTATCACCTTCATGGCCTCCGAAGGGAGCCCAACGCGACCAACGACCAAAATAGAATATCAGTGTATCCGTCGCCGAGTAGCGTGTCCAGTCACTCAGTCCTTAGGATCTGTTGCTCAATGAGACAGTCGACGACGAAAGTATGCGAGCGACACCATGACTTTCCATCGTTGCTTCATGCGCTGCGTGAGTACCTACAACTGACGGGTGTGTGTATGTCGTCTTTCAGATGCTGCGATGAGTGGGTGAAGGAAAGTTGTGGCAGATACATAATTAGGCATTGCAGCATTGCAATTGACAGCGGCTCATGGAGAAAGCTATCAATAGAAGAATCACGTCGCGACTCTGTTGTGATTGTTGAAGCGCAACACCATGAATCGATCCACCAGGCCCTCCATGTCGCGCACGCTTCGGCGCCGGGTGTTTTTAACGGGCGGTGCGGGCTGTGTGATCGCTCTGCCGCTTTTCGAGTCGTTCAGTCGCGCTCAAGCTCCGTCGAGCCCCGCACGGTTTATCGCTTACGTTCAACCCTTTTCATGTCTGGGTGAGTACTTTTGGCCAGGGATGCCAGCGTTTGACGTCAACAGTGGGCAGATAGCTGATTTCCCGTGCTCGGGGCGCACGGCGTTGAACGATCCTAACTTCCAGATGTCGCCCATCTTGAAGCCGCTTGAGGCTTTCAAACAAGATCTCGTGGTCGTCGAAGGGCTAGAAAACGCTTTCGGCAATCATGATGCGTACTGCGCGATGCTCACGGGTATGCCGGCGATTAACCCTGTCACCGGTGGGGACGACGGCGACTTAGTGGGAGACGGGATCTCCGTCGATCACGAGCTGGCGAAATACATTGGGAAAGACACGCGCTACCCGTCGCTTCAGCTCGGCGTCTTTACGGGTGACGGCACCGGCTCGAAGGGAGCGGCTTCGTGGAGTGCGGCCAGGCAAGCTGCGCCACCGCAACAGATACCGCATCTCGTCTGGGAGCAGCTCTTCGCAGGGGTAGGTGGAGATCCTGCGGCGGCAGAGCAAGTCAGGCAAGAGAATGCCTCGGTGTTGGACTTCGCAATCAGCCAGGCCACTTCGATTCAAGCACGGCTCGGGCAAACGGACCGTTCGCGGTTGGATCAATACCTCACAGCGTTTCGTGGCGTGGAGCAGAACATTGGCAAGCTTGCTGCCACCGGTTGTCAGAAGCCTGCAGAGCCGCTGAAATGCGATCAGGAAAATCCCACCTCGTGTGAGGCCTATTTTCACTTGGATTTGATGCCGCAGCTCGTGGCAGCCCAGTTTGATTTGCTGGCGATGGCGTTGGCGTGTGATCTCACGCGCGTCGCGAGTTTTCAGATGTCTGTCGAAGGCAATGATCTCGTTTTCCCGTGGACGGGCAACACGGGAGGAGGCTGGCATGCGCTCTCACACCTCGGCCCCAGCGTTGGGCCTGCGAACGCCGAATGGATCAAACAAGCCCAAGAATATGTGAAAACCGCGACCTGGAATACGGAGCAGCTCGCGCTCCTGGCGCAGCGCCTCAAAGATTTCGGAGTGTACGACAACACGCTCGTGCTCTACACGCAGACCATGGGAAATGCGCAGGTGCATCACAGCGTGAATTGCCCGAATCTCACGCTCGGCAATGTTAACGGTGCGCTCAAGCCGGGGAGGCACGTGCGTGTGGGCGATCCGGTGGAGAACACGCGGCGCATCAATGATCTATTGGTGACCGTCTTGAACGCGTTCAAGGTTCCCGCCACGAGCTTCGGGTTGCCCGCGTACAACAAAGGCCCGATCACTGAAATGCTCGCCTAAGGATTTGGACGCAAGAGCGGCCACGAAAAACGGAAAATGATGAGCCCGATCAGCGGCTCCGAGTTACTCTGAGCGGTGAGAAATAGCGTTCCCGTCGCCAACCGCAATTCGGTTGCTGTATTACTGAAAAATTCCATTTCAATTGTCCTTCTTGCCACTCTAGGTTGCAGCGGCGAGCTAGCTGGAGGGAAACCTGGCGGGCGCCTCGCGGCATCAACGGGTCAGAACGGTCTCGGTGGCAATTCGGGGCTTCCGAATCTCAACGCTACGGGGGGAAGTGCCGTTGGCAGCTCAGGCAGCAGTTCTGGGGGCACCTCCACGGTCACAACGGAGACACGCTCGTTTGTTTGTGGTGCGGATGCGCAACCGAAGCCAGCCGTATTGCGCCGTCTCACCGTGGCTCAATATAGGAATACCATTTCCGATCTGCTGACCGGTGTCGTCTCGCAAGCGGAAGCCGACGCAATCGTGGGCGCTGTGGGCCCTGCGCTTGCCACCTTACCCCGTGATCGACGTGAGCCTGTACCTGAGGATATCCACGGCAGCTATCGGCGTCTGGATCAAACGCTGCAGCAAGTTCATGTCGACGGATTTTATTCGGTTGGAGTAGCGCTCGGGAATGAGCTGACCAAGAGCGCACGCTTGTCTAGCGTCGTCGGCGCCTGTGCCATGGATGCTGACGCCACCAATGATGCGGCCTGCCTGGATTCCTTCATTCGTCAGTTTGGTGCCAAAGCGCTGCGTCGAGCGTTAACTGAAGAGGATGTAACATTCTAAAAAACGGTGTATGGCGCCTCAACCACGGCCGATCCCGCGGCTTACGCGGATGTGATCGGGGTGCTGTTGAATGCGCCTGAATTTCTGTACTTTGTCGAGCACGGGGCAGCCGCCGTGCCCAATCACGCCAGCGTGTATGAACTCTCCGCCTACGAGCTTGCCGCGCGGCTTTCCTATCAGCTGGGGCAGACGCTCCCCGACACCGAGCTGGCCGCCACCGCAGCCAACGGAACGCTGCTCACTCCGACGGTTTTTCAGGCTCAAGTGGCACGCATGATCGCCAGTCCGCGAGCTCAAACGGCATTGCACGAGTTCTGGGAAGATTGGATGCGAGTCACTGATGTGCCTGCATTGAACGCCAAGGTAGCGGACCCTGTATTTAAGGCCTTTGCTGGTGATGACTTGCCGGGGGCGACGCTCAATCAAAGCATGATCGATGATGTGGTGGGGTTGGTTGACTATTACACCTGGGAGAAACCTGCGACGGTGGGATCGCTCATCACCAGCGAGTTGTCGTTTGCGCGCGCGCCGGAGCTCGCCAAGATTTATGGCGTGCCCGTTTGGGATGGAGTCGCCGCGCCCCCTCTGTTCCCGGTGGGGCAACGCCCCGGGCTACTGACGCGTGCGCTCTTCCTCTCGACCGGTTCCGCCAACACGCGGCCGATCATGAAGGGCGTTTTTATCCGTAAAAACGTGCTGTGCGATTCGATTCCGCCACCGCCGCCCGGCGCGAATGCCAAGCCTCCCGAGTTGGAGCCGGGCCTCACCACGCGCGAAACCGTCGAAAAGATCACACAGCAACCGGGCACTGTGTGCGGTGCGTGCCACGCTGCGATCATCAATCCTTTGGGCTTTGCGACGGAGGGCTTCGACTCGCTGGGGCGCTTCCGCACCGAGCAGAAGCTTTACGACGCTACGGGCATGCCAACGGGTTCGAAGCCTGTGAAGACGGATGGGGTGCCGCAGGTTGTCTTGGGTGATCCCGAGGCCGTCTCGACGCCGAGCGAGCTCATGGCTCTCGTGCAGAGTAGTTCGAAAGTGGAAGCGTGCTTGGCGCGAAACTTCTTTCGTTACACCTATGCTCGCTGGGAGGACACCACAACGGATGGCTGTGCGCTCGAAGACGCAAGAAAAGCTTTGGTGAACGGCAAGATTTCAGATCTGCTTTCAGCCGCCGCCCTCACACCCGATTTTCGCCGCCGGAACTTCGAATAAGGACCCTTCATGACTCGCCGAACCTTTGACATCACCCGCCGCCAAGTGCTGCTTGGAGCTGGCGGAGCCAGCCTAGCATTGCCCATTTTGCCGTCGCTGTTGGGTAAAACAGCGTTCGGAGCGGAGCCAGCTTTTACGCGTGCGCCTCGCCTTTTCTGGCTCACCACGGATCACGGAGGTGCCTTTGAGAGCAACATGTTCCCCGCGCGCAGCCTGGCTGACAAGACAGCGGCGCTCTTTCCCGATCACATGGCGAGCTACGGAACACTGCAAGCAACCGCCATGGCTGGAGACAACGTGCTCTCAGCCGTACTCCGAGCATCCGCTTCCAAGCTCACACCCGCACTGATTGCCAAGATGAATGTGCTCTGGGGCTTCGATGTGCCGTTCTATATTTCGCACAACACGGGCCTGCACCTCGGCAATTACGCGCGCAATGATGGAAACGGCGGGGATGGCGTGGCTGTTCAGAGTTCCCCGCGCCCGACGATCGATCAGATATTGGCTTTTTCATCAACGTTTTATCCGGACACCACCAATATTCGCGAACGCGCCATGGTGATGTCCACGCGGCCGATCTCTTGGAATTATTCGGATCTAGCCTCAAAATCTGGAACCATCGAAAGTGTTCGAGGCATCGAGGGTTCGCGTGAACTCTTTGACCGCGTGTTCGGTACCCAAATGGCTCAGGGGCCCGCCCGTCCGCCGATTGTGGATCGCGTGCTGGAGAGTTATCAGCGCCTGCGCAATGGGAATCAGCGCTTGTCGACAGCTGACAAACAGCGCCTGGATGATCACATGGCGCGCATCGCTGAGCTCCAGCGTAAGCTCACCACAAAAGTCAGTTGCACCAATTTGCAGAAAGCTACGGCGGACAGTCTCGATTCGCGTGGGAATAGCGCGGCGGAGGCGGCGAAATACTGCCAACTTTTCAATGACGTGGTCGTGGCGGCCTTCACGTGCGGCGCCAGCCGGATCGGTGTCTTTGGGCTCGGCGATACCTCGCACTTTGTCGCTTACGGCGGCGATTGGCATCAAGAAATCGCACACCAATGGCAGCTGCCGACACCCCAACAGACGTTAGTGGATTCCTATCAAAAGGTGTTCGAGTTTTCGCTTCTTGATCTTGCATCCAAGCTCGACATTGAGGAAGTTCCTGGAACCACCTATCTCGATAATTCACTTCTTTCTTGGACCCAAGAGTGCGGCATGGAAACGCACGGTTCTATCTCCATCCCCACTGTGACCTTCGGCGGCGCTGCAGGTTATTTCAAGACGGGCCAGCTGGTGGATTATCGGCGCTTCAACAATCCCGCTTCAGCCTACGATCCCGGTGCTGGTGGAATGCAGTACATGGGGCTCCTGTACAGTCAGTGGCTAGCCACCGTACTGCAGGCGATGGGCTTGCCTCCCGCTGAATTCGAGCGTTGGGGCCACAAGGGCTATGGTGTCCCGTTCATCACGCTGGAGGGCTGGACGCCACATTTCGCGCAGCACTACGGTGATACTTCCTCGCGCTACTTCACGGGCGCGAGCGATCGGTTGCCCATCATTACCGCTTGAGCACTCTCGGCCGCTGGCTTGCAGGGTGCGAACTCCAATAATGGGCTGAAATCACGAGTTGCTGCTGACAAGCCGTTCTGCATCGACCGCATTCGCCTCCCCGTTTTGACCGCTGAGTGCTAACGCTATTGCATGACAGCCGCCAAGGCCTCGGCTAGCGTTCGCCACCATGCACCTTGGCGTTGACTACTATCCGGAACATTGGCCTGAGGATTCTTGGGAAGCAACGGCTGACCAAATGCGGGCAGCAGGCTTCAACATCGTCCGGCTAGCGGAGTTTTCGTGGGTGAAGTGCGAGCCGGAGGAAGGCCGCTTCGATTTTGCCTGGCTCGATGCTGCGATTGAAGTGCTCGCGAGCCGCGGGATCCAAGTCATCTTGGGGACCCCCACTGGGATCATGCCGGCTTGGGTGGCAAGGAAATACCCCGAAACGTTGGCGATGAAGCCGAGTGGTCAGCGCACCGTTTGGGGCGTGCGCAAGAACAACTGCTTCACTTCGGGAACCTTTCGTTTGCTCTCCGAGCGCATCACGAGCGCGATGGCGGAGCGCTACGCCAAAAATCCGAACGTGATCGGTTGGCAAACGGACAATGAATTTGGGAACAATGGCTGCTTTTGCCCCACCTGCCGCGCTGATTTTCATGATTGGTTGCGCACGCGGCACACGTCGCTCGGCGCTTTGAACGCGGCCTGGGGCACTCACTTTTGGGGCCATACCTACGGTGAGTGGGCGGAGATCCCGATCCCGGACGATATCAATTCACACAATCCTTCGCTCTTGCTTGATTGGCAGCGTTACGGCTCCTGGTTAAATGTTCGCTTCCAGCGTGACCAAGTGCGGATCCTGCGCCAGCTCTGCAGCACGCAGTTCATCACGCACAACTTCATGGGTTATCACAGCGATCTCGATTACTATGAGCTGGCTGCCGACTTAGATTTTGTCAGCTGGGACAATTATCCGGTGTGGGGTAAGCCGGAGGTTTCCTACGATGCCGCGGGTGCGGCGGATGTGATGCGGGGCCTCAAGCGCCAGAATTTCTGGATCATGGAGCAAACCTCCGGGCCTTCGGGTTGGGGAAAATTTGGCCGCAATGTGCGGCCAGGTGAGCTGCGCAAAGTGGCATTCCAACAGGTCGCGCATGGTGCCGACGGCATGCTGTGGTTCCGCTGGCGCAGCTGCACGGCCGGGCGCGAGCAATATTGGCACGGGCTCTTGGGCCATGATGGCCAGCCCGGGCGCCGCTACGAAGAAGCCGCGAAAACAGCCCACGAGCTGCACGCACTCTGGAGTGAACTAGAAGGCACCAGCGTCCCGGCGCGCGTCGCGATCGTCTACGATTACGAAAGCATCTGGGCCACGCGCTTTCAGCCGAGCTTCACCGACAACGATTGGCACCGCCACATGAAGTGTTTTCAAGCCGCGCTTTTTCGCGCTGGTATCAATCTCGATATGGTGCGGCCTGATCAAGATCTTTCTTCGTACCAGTTAGTGATCACCCCCCAGCTCTATTTGTTGCCGGATGCTGTGGCCGCACGGCTCAATGCTTTCGTCCACGCGGGAGGTGTTTTGATTGCGAGCATTCGAACTGGGGTGAAAGACGAAAATAGCCTCTGCCATGCGCGCACTCTGCCGGGCCTGTTGAGTGAAACGCTCGGCATCCAGATCGAAGAATACGAAGGCCTAGGGACGGATTTCACGTATGCTGTGGCAGGGGCAGGGGAATTGGCCGGTGCCTTCACAGCTACAGGTTACGCCGATTGGATCTCCAGCACTTCTGCCGAGGTTCTCGCGAAATACGAGCCCTGGCACGTGGCAGCCTTCGCCGCCGCCACCCGCAATCGGCATGGCTCCGGTTGGGGCTATTATTTGGGCACCAACATCCAAGAAGAAACCTTCTTCGATGCTCTGATCGGCGACGCGGCCTCCAAGGCGGGGGTTTCGCCTGTTCTGGCTCCGCCGGCTGGGGTTGAAGCTTCCGTGCGCGAAGGCGCTGGTAAGCGACTGCTATTCTTGATCAATCATACCGAAGAGACTCAGCACGTCCCGCTGCCTGCTCGGGCCGCGGTGCTGCTCGGAGATATCAACGGCGGGCAAGTCGAGCTTGGAGCGTACGGAGTGGCGGTTCTGAAGTTGGGTTAGTTAATTTTATCCGGGTGTTATTGACGCGGAGAATCTCCCGGGTATAATCGAGCCGATGGACGAAAAAAGCCGTAGTTTCTCGGTCTTTCTGGGAGTCCGCTTGCTGACTCACGGGTCCTTGCGTGAAATCTTGCCAGTGCTGAAGTCGCGTTTCAACGCGGACCCCGGGGAAGTGATTTTGGTGTTTGAGCGTGAGAGCGGCCGGCAAGTGGACTTCGATCTGCGTGGCTCTCTCGAAGATGTTCTTGAGCGCGAAGCTCCTGAGCCTGCGCGCCGCCCTGGGCGCCCACGGCTTGGCGTCATCTGTCGCGAGGTATCACTCCTGCCGAAGCATTGGAGTTGGTTGGAGGCTCAGCCGAGCGGAATTTCCGGAGTACTGCGGCGGCTCGTCGATGAGGCCGCAAAGCACGAGCCCGATCGGCAGCGCGCGCGTCAGGCCCAAACCGCGCTAAGCCGCTTTCTGACTGCGATGGCTGGTAACTTACCGCATTATGAGGGCGCGTCTCGGGCACTCTTCGCCAACGACCTGACAAAGTTTGAGGCGCTCGTCAAAAAGTGGCCGAAGGACATCCGCGATTACGTCGTCGCTCAAGGCCGGGAAGCCCACTACACCGGTCCCAAAGGGGGCAATCGTTAACTGATCCGAGCGAGGTGACGGAAGCGGTTTTCGCCCTTGGCCAACGCGGAAAGGTCATATATGCGACGTGGCGTTACTCCAGGGCGTGACATTGCATTCGATGGTTGTGACGAGTCGCCGGAGTCCCAGGATCACCGCAACAGCTGAGCCTTTTGCTTCGCTTAAAGCCTTTCCGCTGGATACCTTCCCGGTAACGGACCACGTCCCGATGGCTGTACACGGCCATGGGAACAATTGGGAGCTCGTGGTGGTGACAGCCGGAACCGGTCTGCATCTTTTGGAGAACGATTCGTTCAAAATTTCAAGTGGGGATGTGTTTGTGATCCCAGCGGGTACGCTGCATGGTTATGCGGAGTGCCAGCAGCTTGGGCTAGTCAACGTGCTGTTTGATCCACGCCGCTTGTGGCTACCGGAGCAACATCTGCGTCAAATACCTGGGTATTCGGCGTTCTTCATGTTTGAGCCAGAGCTTCGGGTTCGCCACGGGTTTCAAAGTCGGCTTCAGCTCGATGGCGAGCAGCTAGCTCAGCTCAAGGAATCACTCGAGCGGTTGCGGGCAGAGATTGGCATGAAGGCTCCTGGTTTCGAAGTGGCGAGCACGGCCATTTTTTGCGAGATGTTGGTGGGTCTAGCGCGGCTGTATACCGGTATGCCGGCCGTGACCTCGCAAGCGTTGGTGCGCTTGGCGGGAGTGCTTGAGTGGCTCGAAGCGCACTTTGCGGGCGTCATCAATGTTGAAGCTTTGGCTGATGTCGCGCACATGTCCCGCAAGACACTCGAGCGCTGTTTTCGAGAGTCTTTTGATATGGCTCCGATGCAATACGTGAATACGCTGAGGATTCGCAAAGCTGAGCAGTTCTTGCGCGACACCGATCTTAAGATCTCGGAAATCGCCCCCCGCGTCGGTGTCGAAGGAGCGAACTATTTTGCGCGGCTCTTCCGCAAGCACACCGGCGTGGAGCCACGCACGTATCGCGCTCAATATCAGGCATCAACGGCCGCTTGAGCACGAGTTCCCGGGGCCGCGAGTTCTGGTTAAAGCTCGCAGTTAGGCAAGCCATTTCCCGGGCAGACATCGGCGCCCGGGCCTCCGTCGAATTGATTCGTTCCGAGGGAGTCGTCGAGTATGTCTTCGCCGGGCCCCCCCATCAGGCTGTCGTTGCCGGCGTCACCGTAAAGGTGGTCATTGCCGTCTCCGCCGCTCAATGTGTCGTTGCCCGGGCCTCCGTCCAGCGTGTTGTCAGCCGTTGAGCCCGTTAACACATCGTCGCCCGCGCCGCCCGTCACGTCCTCGACAGTGTCTTGGACGTCATCGTTTTCCCCTTGCTCACCGTCATTGGCTCCGGCTCCCACGGTCACGCTGAGTGGCGCTGAGCGCCCCTCGTACGTGAGCACATCGTGACAATCTGTTTCCACCCCTCCAACAGGGACGTCTCGACAGGGGCCGCCATCGTAGGTATCGCTGCCGTCCAGACGCGGGCTCCGAAAGGTGTCTAAGCCGGCCCCGCCATGCAGGTGGTCGTTGCCAGCACCTCCCACGATTTCGTCGTCGCCGTCCCCGCCAAAAAACTCGACCGGCAGTGAGCAAGGAGCCGTACCAACGAGCAGGCCGTCAGCAAACAGATGATCGTCGCCTGGTCCCGCGCTCACCAGCACGGATTCTGCGCCCGTCGCCTCGAGGAAGCGCGCTGTGCCATCGCCCATCACCAACTTACCAGCATCCATGCCCACGCGAATCGTTTCGGCCGCCGCTGAGCCACGAAGCCAGATGGCATCCGTTCCCTCGCCTAGGTTGACGGTGGCCGGTGGGAGGGGTCCACCCGTGGTGCGGTCGAAGACAAGGGTATCGGCGCCAGGCGAACCTGTGACCGCCAAACTCGTGACACCCGTGCCGCAGCTGACATCGTTGACGAAGATTTCATTGCCCCGCAGCTGAATGATCACCATTTGGGAGAGGGTCCATGCGAGCGTCAGCTTACCGGCGCCGTCAGGTCCGGCTGCGCACCCTGTCGGGGCTTGCCCCAACGAGATTCCGTCCAAGTTGATCCCCTCATAAGCGGGATCGGTCGAAACGAGCGAACCGGGTCCACCCGCGGCACCGGCGTTACCCTGCCCTCCACTAGTATTGGCCCCGCCACCCGATCCCTTCGCGCCGCCCAGTGAATTGGGGCCACCACCGGTTTTAGAATTCACGCTCGATCGCCCGCCCGAGCCATTTCCGCCTATCGAGCCGCTAGCGCTTCCACCAGAGCCTTGTCCGACGGGGTCGACTTTAGACGCGCTGCACGCCCCGACCAGAAACGAGGCTGCTAAGGGCAATGTGATGAGCAAAGGTCGCATTTCAGGATTCTTTCGGTGAGCTTTGGGAGACAAAAAAAAGCGAGGCACGTCAGTTACGCGCCTCGCTTCCGGACACTTAAGCCCGTTCAGTTGTTCAGTGGATTAGAGTTCGCAGGCGCTCAGCGTGTCGACCCCGTCGTCCACGCAGGCATCTCCGTCTCCGGCACCGCCGTTGATGATGTCGACCGAAGCGCCCGCGCCGCCGTCGAGGACGTCGTCGTCCGCGCCACCATTCAGGGTGTCGATGCCTGCGTCTCCGTAGAGGAAGTCGACGCCCGCGTTGCCGTTCAGCGTGTCATCGCCTGGGCCGCCTTCGAGCGTATCGCTTCCGGCCGCACCCGAGAGAGTGTCGTCGCCGTCACCACCGATGATGTGGGTGATGTTGACGAGCTTGTCGTGCTCGGTCACGGAGGTTTCACCATCGTTGTCAGCACATTGGGGAGCCGACGGAACCGAAGCACCGGTGAGTGCGGAGTTGCCGGTTAGCTTCGAGGGGTCGGTGCAGATGGTCGCCACGAGGGTAGTTGCACGGCCAGCGTACGTCACTTTGTCGTCGACTCCGGTGCCGCCGTTGATGATGTCATCGCCAGCGCCTTTGTCCTCAGTGGCAGCGGTGTAATACACGTCGGTCGCTGCGCCGCCAAGTTGGCTCTCGTCGAAGGTGTCGTCACCGGCTTCACCGTTTAGGATGTCATTGCCACTGTCGCCGATCAGCGTGTCGTTGCCCGAGCCACCATTCAGGGTGTCATTGCCTGGTCCGCCGTGGAGCTCGTCTGCTAAGCTGGAGCCAGTGATGGTGTCGTTGCCGCTGCCGCCGAGAACCACTTCAATGTCGTTCTTGACATTGTCCTTTTCACCGGCGCCGGCCGGGCTGCCGTCATCTGCCGTGCCGTCTAGGTCAATCACGACCGGGAGCGAACGACCCTGGTAATCTGCGATATCCTTGCCGGCTCCTCCGTTGAGCGTGTCACCGCAATCGGCAACCAGGCCCTCGTCGAAGGTGTCGTTGCCGCCTTCGCCGTCCAGGACGTCGATGTCGGTCGTGCAAACGCCGGCATTGAGGCCGCCAGAGATGATGTCGTTGCCGTTGCCGCCTTGGATATGGTTAGAAAGCACGTTGCCTGTGAGGGTGTCGTTGCCGGAACCACTGATGATGTTCTCAATGTCGAGCGGGACGGTGGCCGTGCCCGTTGAGTCGACACTCAATAGATCAGCTTCAGGTGTGCCGGAGAGGTCGCCTGAAGGGGTGACGCCGTCGAGCGCGAGCGTGAGATCGGCCGTGCGCGATGAGTAGTCCACGGTATCGATGCCTGGGCCGCCGCTGACCTTGTCGTCGCCGTCTTTAGCCGTGCCAGCCGTCTTATAGGTGTCGTTGCCAGCGCCGAGAGCAATGGTATCGTTGCCATTCCCGCCGGTGATCGTGTCGTCGCCGTCGCCGCCGTTGATGACGAGCGGAATGGCAGCCGGAACCACCACAACTGAGGCAAGCGCTGAGCCCTTCAGATGGGTTCCCACCAATGCGCCACCTTGGGCGCTGAACGTGTCATTGCCGCTGCTCAAGGCAATGTTGACGTTCTCTGCACCGGTGACTTGAACGTCCAGGGTGGTGTCACCGCTGATCTCGAAGTACAGCGCTGTCGGAACGGCGGCGTCCACGCCTGCCTTCCAGTTGTCCGCTCCAGCCGAGCCGCGGATAGAGAAGGTGTCGCCAGCACCCGCGCCCAAGTTGGCAATAATGCCGCCGGTGGCCGACAGAATGCTGGAGCCCAACGGGCCGCTCAGGGTGTCGAGCACAATCTTTTCGTTGGCTGCGCCAGTCCCGTTGATCGTGATTTTCTTCAAGTCAGTGGGCTTGAGTGTCGCGCCTGCGGTACTGACGCAGGAGTAACCGTTGACGGTTAAAAGCCCATTCACCATCCCGACAACAACGGTGGGTGTGGACATGGTGATCACCATATTCTTGGTGACTGAGTTGTAGAGCGAAGAGCCGGCCGTCGAACACGTGGGAACTGCCACGCCCAGAGCGGCGGCGCTCTCGCTAACGTTCTCATCAGTCATCGAGCCCACCTCGGAGGCGCCACAGCCAGCGAGCGCGATCGGCGACAGAGTTCCTAAAGTAAAAATCAGCGTTTTGAGTAGGCGAGTCTTGGGTAACATATTTCTATCTCCGCTTGATGTGCGTCTCGGGGAAACGTGAGCGCCACGTGAACAATCATTGCCATCTGTTAGCTCCGACCTCATGTCGAAGGATCCAGCGGTACCAGCAGCGAACGGGTTTCGAGTTCACGCCTTTAGTCTGAAAGGAGCCGAGGAGCTGGAATGCAGAGTGGCGGTCCGGTGTTGACTGGCAATCCGAAGGCAGTCACAGGATTCTTTTTGAAATAGGCAGCAAAACTCCGTGTTTGGAGCACTGGAGCGAACTGCTGACATTGACTTCGGCTGAGCAGAAGTGTGTGTCCGAAGCTTCGTTGGGCCTTCACCATTCAATGGTCGATTTTGAGAATCTCGAGTTGGATGGCTTGAACTGGAAAGGTCGGAACCGCGAGGGCGTGCGCTCGATGGTCGCGCCGGGCTGCATTCTCTTTTCGCTGGAACAGGGTGGTCTTGGAAAAATAATGAGAAGTTTCAAGGCATTAGCTGAGCGGGGTCAGTCCTCATGTCTGAGGCGTTGCGTTGCCTTGCGCTTATTGATTCGTTGTTTTGTGGTACGCCAATGCTCTTGCCGTTTGAGGTCCCATGAACTTTGCAACGCTCTCCTCCTCGCTCGTCGCGTTGTCCTTAATTAACCTTGCTTGCGGGTGCGGCGACACCGTTGTCGCTAAAGTCCGCCGCGGCGCTTCGGAGAATGGGGCGCTCCCTGAGGGTGCCGCTGGCCGGGATGCGGGTTCTGGCGGTATGGCAACGGAGCAGACCAACATCTCGGTGCCGATCCACGTGTTCGGAGGCGCTGGCGGCGGAGTCGCCGCTGCAGGTTCTCTCGCAACGGGCATGTTCGGTGGCGCGATGTCCGTCGGGGGCAGTGGTGGTGCGCCGAATAGTAGCGGCGGCGGAGTTAGCGTTGGAGTAGGAGGAGCTGTGGGAGCACCGGCGGCGGGCGGGAGCGCAGGTGCGTTGCCACCGCCTGATCTGAGTGGGATCACGACAGGGGAACGCGGGTGCGGTGCCAACGGCTGTGAGGGAAGCGTGAGCGCGGGCACAGCAGGCACGGTGCTCCGGGAGTACTGGCTTAATGTGTCTGCCAATATCGACGAAGTGTCGGCGTTCACGGCTAGCGCACTTGGAACGTTCCCCGTTGGGGCAAGCGGCTCTTCTCAGCTCACCCAGCTGCAATCGGTGAGCTGGTTGGATGGCGTTAGCGTGTCCAATTGGGCGAGCCATTTTGGTGAACGAATCCGCGGTTTCATTCAGGCGCCCGCCACCGGGAATTATGTGTTTTGGGTGGGTGGGGACAATGAATGCCAGTTCTGGCTTAGCCGTGATGAATTGCCCGCCCACGCCAAGCTGATCGCGATGATTGCGCCCTACTCGCCGATCGGTGATTTTGCGGGCGAGGAGCAGAAATCAGTCCCCATAGCCTTGGAGGCAGGCAAGCTCTATTACCTCGACTTCTTTCACCGCGAGAATTTGGGCGATACCCACGCGGTGGTCCGTTGGAGCCGGCCTGGTGAATCGACGCTGACCCCAGGAGAGATTGTTCCTGGAAGCGCGCTCGTGACAGCAGTGCCGCAGTAGCCTGGCGCACTGGCAGCGTACCAGCGTAGCGCGCTTGCGTGGTTAAGGTGTGGTGGTTGAAGCCGCCGTGAGAATGCAGCCGGTGTAGGCTAAGCCTTGGAGCGTGCAATTCTGGGGTTCGCCTTCACCTTTCGCATTGCACATAAAAGGAGAAGTTTGCGCGCAGCCGAGGTAGGCCAGCCACTCATCCGTACACGACGGCGCGGCGCTACCGTAGAGCGAACAACCGAGCGAGCAATCCGAGAGGGTGCCATTGTTCGGGCAGAACGTAGCATCGCGAAGCTTGCAATAGATCGCGCAGGGCTGCTCTAACGTCGGATTCATCGAATTGTTGAGCACGCACACGAGCTGGTTAACTTCAGCGCCTTCGCAGCCAGCAAAATCGGCTTTGCCCTGGACGTTGCAATAGGCAGGTGAATTGGCGCTGCAAGAGAAGTAATTTTTGGATGTACCGCTACAAGCGGGCAAGGTTGCAAAGAGCCGACAACCCGTGATGCAGCCGGCCAGGTCGTCTTCGTTCGGGCAATTGGCTGCTACCTGACGTTTGCACAAGGAGTCGCACAGGTTCGCCACTTCTGTAGGAACAGGAATGATGCCCGGTGTCCCTCCCGCAGCCGAGCCGCCGCCCGAGACCGTCCCTCCCGCAGCCGAGCCGCCGCCGCCCGAACCAGGATTGACACCGGGCTTGCCACCTGTTGTTAGCTTGCCACCAGTGGCATTGCCAGCGGTGGCGGCCTTCCCGCCGGCGGCGGAACTAGCGCCTCCGATGCTGCTCGCGAGCGTGGGCCCGAACTCAAGCTCGCTCACTCCTCCGCAGGCGAGCAAGAGAGCACTGATCGAAACGGCCGGAGGAAGAATGGCTCTCAATGAACACAGCATACGCGGCTTGTAACAGAAATAGGGCACGATCCAAAGAGGGCTGCCTTCCAGACGGATCGCTCAACCTCTATCTTAACGTCAACAAGAGATAGTAAGCATGCTTACTATCTTCGATGGAACGAAAAGGGCCGCTCGCCTCGTGCTCGCAGCGTGCGCGCTTGGGCTCCAGCGCCGTGCGCGTGCCCCTCCCACAGCGACCCGGCAGCGACGGGCGATGTTTGGGAGGGGCGGCTGCCGCGCAACGCGGCAGCGGGGAGGGCATCAACACGATCTGAGCAGTTAGCCTAAGCTCGACACGGAAGGTGTTTTGCGCCCTGCGTTCCGCCAGGGAGTGCCCGTCGGGTATTCCATGGGGAGCCCGGAAAGATTGACTCCGAGGAGCAAGGTTTCGAGGTCGCGAGCGCTTGCGGGACGCTCAGCCGCCCGCTTGGCAAGACAGGCCATCACAGCATGATCGAGTGTTTGCGGGATATCGAGATCCGGTCGCCGTTCGCGCATGCTGGGCGGAACGGCGCGCTGGTGTAATTCCAGGAGATCGCGCCGGTGCCGAGTTTGAATTGGCAATTCGCCGGTAAGCGCTTCGTACATCAGCACTCCAAGCGCGTAGAGATCGGTGCGGGGCTCCACGGGCGCGCCAATGCATTGTTCAGGCGACATGTATTCGGGAGTTCCGAGTGTGTAGCCGTGTTCGGTGAGCGTTTCGGCTTCCGCGAATTTGCTCATACCGAAGTCCAATACTTTGGCGGTGTCGTCTTCGCAGATGAAGACGTTGGCGGGCTTGAGATCGCGATGAATCACGCCCAGCTGATGTGCCGCGCTCAAGGCACGACAGACTTGCACAAAAAGAGGCACCGCAAAGGCAGGTGTGAGCGGACCCCGTCGCTGGAGGCGTTCTGAGACACTGACACCCCGCAAGAGCTCCATCACCACGTAAATGGAGCCATCTGGCATCTGATCGAGGTCGAGTGTGCGCAATACATTCGGGTGCTTGATTGAAACTTGAATTTGCGCTTCGCGCCGCAGGCGCGCAATCTCCGAAGCATCCACGGCGGCCGCACCACGCAGCACTTTGATTGCCACGCGCGACCCCAGGGCGAGATGCTCTGCAGCGTACACAGCGCCGATCCCGCCCGAGCCAATTCGCCTCAAGATCCGGTATTTTCCGCCGAGTGTGGCGCCGCTTAGGTCGCCTGCTTGATCGTTGGTTTGGCCGCGCAACTCGAGCCCGCGTTCCAAGGCTGAGATCCGATTTTGCTCGAAGGTGCGGATCACTTGCTGGTCAGCGACTTTGTCGGAGAGGAAGCCTGCGACAGCCCCCAGCCCACCGCCAATCAACACGCCGATCAGGACAGCCACCCAGCTTTGCGAGAGAGCGAGCGCCACTCCGCAGATCGCAGCACCCATGAGCGCAGCCCACGGCAGATTTTTCCTCCGTTGAAAGCTGTAGTGAACCGAGTACTTGCAGCAGGCATCGCCCCGTGCAAGGCAGGATATGTCTTCGACAGAAGCCTCTTCTAGACCCCAAATTCGTGGAATACTTGCGAATTCAGCCCTCCGCGCGAGACACAACAGGCGATCGGTTTGGCTCGTTTCAACTTCGGGTCGTGGCGTATATTGAATTTCCAGGTGCCCCGGGCTCATGGCTTCGAAGCTGAACGTTCCTGCACGGTTGGTCTCAGCGGCGTTCGTGGTGAGGAACCGGAATGCATCTTCAGGGGTTGCCGCGATTCGCAGCATGCGCACGTAGCTGCCCAAGATTTCAGGGTGCACCATCCAGGGCCCGCAGGAACCAATCGCATCTTCCCCGAGTGCCGCAGCCAAGGAACGCAGGCCGCGCTGCATAGCGGCCACCGAGATCCAACGCGTTTCATCCTCCAACACTCCGGAAGGCAAGCCAGCCGTAGACAGCAGCGCCTTCACGGCGCCTTCGCCACGCTCTTCGCGCAGCCGCAAGAGGTACGGCTTTAGGTGGCTCGCTCGGATTTCCTCTTTGCCACCACCGGGAGGTGGGAAGGTGCTCTCTTCTTCTTTGTCTTTGCGCGGCAAACTGCGTTCTCCTTCGAGCCGCCCCCGCATGAGAGCGCGAGCGATGCCGCCTAGAGTAACTCCGAAGTCTGGGGAGTGGGACCACGGAGCGCAGCTGCCGCTAAAATACAGAGCACCGGGCTGATCACGAGGTGATAGCGATCATCCCCAAAAAAGACCGCGTGGATGAGAGCCGTGCTCAGGATCAGCCCAAATAGGTAGCGAAGGACCGGCCCGATCTCCGCTTGCCCGGGCAGGCGTAGGAGTGAAAGCAGCGCAGGCACCAGTGCAAATGGCCAAAATGGGTGAAAATCATCCAACAGAGCGAAGGCTCCAGCGAGCACGAACGTGACGAGCAGCACGCCCTGCGTGACTGCAGGCCGGCGCCAGTGTGGGATGCGCGCCGACTTCAGGAAACACGGCAAGAGCGGCCAAAGCCCGACAATGCTGAACGCCGAGGCCCAGAGCAGCATGCCGTGAAACCGAGTCAGCCAATTGCGAGCCTGCGCACGCAGCGTTTCATTCCAGCGGGTGGGATCAGCCTCATGAAGATATTCGACAATGAAGCTTTCGTGGTTGAAGGTTTGGCGGAGCTTCTCCGGCATCAGGCTCAGCCAATGCAACGGCGATTTTATAATCGTAGCGAGCGCAACGTTCGCCCAACAACGATCTTGCTGGACCTGGCCGGTCACAATTTCGCAACCGTCCTTAGCGTGCAGTGTGCGAAAACGGCCATCTTCGGTGAGCGCACCGATAGCCAGATTCCAGCCGCCGTTGGTCGAGACGAGCGTGCAGCCGTCCATGCGGTAACAGTTGCGAATCGTCCAGGGGGCCACTACGAGGAGTGCGAGCCCACAGCTGACCAGCAATCTGGCCAATGCGCGCTTTTTTGGCCGAAAATTGACCAGGAGCGCCAGCGGCAGAACGAAAAGTGACGTGGGGCGTACCAGTGTTGCGAAACCCAGGCTAACTCCGTAAAGCACCGCGCCGCCGAATGAGCCCCGGCTTCGAATCAGGAGCCAGGCTGCGAGCATTAACAGGAAGCTGGCTAGACCTTCGGTCATCACGGCGGCGGTGTACGCCACCAGGCCAGGATGTAGCGCGACCAGAACACCCGCCACGTACGTCCGGCGCGTCGAGAGGAAAGTGCGAGCGATCCGAAAAGTTAAAACCACGGTTAACGCCCCAAGGAGCGCGTTGGCAAGGGGTGCAACCTCCAGCCCACTGCCGAAAATCCGATAAATTCCCCCAAGAAATCCGCTATATCCAACGGGGTAGTGGGCCCAAGGCTTCCAGACCGTCACCCCCTGAACCACTGCATCTTCCGAATAGCCTTGACCCTGAGCGATGCGTTGCGCGCCGAAATGGTAATAGTGCCCATCCCAGACGGGCTCGCGGGCGAGCCACAACGCGGCGACTGTGCGGATAAGAAAAGCACCCACACCCAGCGCGATGCTGAAATTGATGTCCGGCGACCGGGCAGCAGGCGCGGCTTCCTTCATACCGACGAGGGGCGCTCGGTCGATTTTCGCCAGTGGCGCATGCGCTGTAAGTAAGTGCGGGTGACCTGCGTGCTATCGAGCTTGAGATAGTGAGCCAATTGTTGCACAAAACCGCGTGTGTAGACGAGAGCCGGCAGCGTCGAAAAATCTTCGGCTTCGATCGCATGCAGATGCGAGCCACTGATCTTGGTGTGTGCCGCGATGTCTTCAATCTCGACACCCAAAGATTCGCGAACTTTGCGCAAGATGGCTCCCGAGAATTCGGTTTCAGCGCTGATTTCTCGCGCCAGTTCTTCACGCAGCATCGCGCGTTCTGCTTCCAACGCGCGTGAGTGCGCGGGGTCGCGAGGCGCCGCTGCGTCCTCTGTTTCTGGGAAGGTGGAGAGATCATACGCTCGGCGTCGGACGGGATCGAGCAGCGTGTCGTGGGCTTCTTCGGTCTGGGCTTGCGCGCGCCGGAGACCGCTTTCATCCAAGAGCGAGGTGAGCGTGAGACTCTTGGGCTGGTAGATGCCTTTTTGGCGCTTATAGGCTCGGCGCAACTCTTCATCGGTGGCACCGCGCGGAGCGCCAAGCACCTCGTACAGCGTCGGATCCGAGAGGTAAATCTTGATCGGCAGATCGGGCCGAGTGGTATCGCGACTCGCCGCCAGCGCCAGCGTTCTCCGTGCGATGCGTTCAATATTGCGCGCGCTCTTCGACGCCGGGCTGTCGATGAGGAGCGGGCGCCGCCGTGAGATACTGAGCCAAACCGAATCGTCTTGTTCGATTTGGCCAACGTAGTCCATATCGCAACCTAGATAACGGCGCGCAACTTCACACATGTTAGGCCCGAGATCTCCATCTGCGCGGAGCTTCACGTTGTTCACCACGAGGCGTGGCTTGAGCTTGGCCAATTCAAGCGCCGCGAGCTCGGCAACGCTCGAATCGTAACGTGCGATTCCGTACACGAGCTCGCGCGGTGAGGGGAGCGGCGGCAGCTCATTTTGGGCTCTTTCCAGCATACGCATGCGGAAACGATCACGCACCAGCGCGCGCCGTAGGCTCCGGAGGAAGAGCGCACGGATGAAGCGAAACGTTGCTTCAACGCTGGGCGGCTCGGGAGAGCTCACGAGCAGCATGAAATCAGCCCCGAGCGCTAGGTCAACGCTGGCTGGCAGCGTGCCGGCACCCAGATCCAAGAGCACGTAGTCGGCATCCAACTGGCGCAGGCGGCTAGCCCACCTTGGTTTCCTGCCGGGGCGAAGGGGTGCGATCGAACCCACCGTGTAGATCTGCGGGAGGAGCACCAGCCCCGGCACGGGTGTGGGAAAGGTGCGGAGTTCGAATTCGTCCAAATCCTCTCGAGACCTCGGCGCCATCGGCAACTCCATGTCGAGCATGGTGTGAAGCTCAGCCCCGGCGGGATCGGCATCGACCAAGACGACCTTACGCCCGAGTTGTGCCAAGTAAACGGCGAGGTTTACCGCCAACACGCTCTTGCCCACACCTCCGCGTCCGCCGCCGACGGCGATCACGTGACGAACACCGCGTTGCGCGGGGCCGCGCGGCTCATCAGGCGGGACGCTGGGAAAAATCGGGAAGGTCACGGGTGGGTTGTTCTGGCTCTAAGCCAAGGTTAGGCTCCAGCCTGATGTCCGACTGGCGCAGGCTGGCAGCCTTTTTTTCCCTTATCCTTTTGAATTGCAAGCTGGTCGGTTGCCGTTCGCCAAATCAGGGAGCTGGGGGTGCTGCCTCAGGCCAAGAAGCGGCCTCCCCAGAGGTGTCCTTGCCGGGAGTGGACACGTCCGCGTTGACGGGCCGCGAGCGTCGACAATGGTCGGGCCATGTGGAGGCGCTTCAAGCCCCCTGTGAAAGCGTCAAGCTGAGCTTAGCCCGATGCGTTAAAGAGAGCGCGGCCTGTGCAGCCTGTTTGCCTGCAGCCAAGTACCTGATGAGCCAAGTGCGCGCTGGGCTCACGACTTCCCAAGTCGAAAATGGCTACCGTGCGCGTTTTGCGGCCGACGGGGTGCGGGCTATCGACATCTCAGGTTCTCCGTTTAAAGGCCCTGAGGCCGCCAGCGTGGTGTTGGTGGAGTTTGCAGATTTTGAGTGCCCTGCCTGTCAGATGGCGGCTCCCATCGTGGATGACGTGGTGGCTAAGCACAGTGCCGAGCTTAAATTCGTGTATAAAAATTTCCCTTTGCCCATCCATCCCAATTCAGAAATGGCCGCGCGTAGCTCGATTGCCGCAAGCCGCCAGGGGAAGTTCTGGGAAATGCATGACGCACTTTTCAAGCACGGGGCACCGCTCGATAGGGCAGCTCTCGATGGCATCGCGCGTGAAGTGGGTTTAAACGCGAAGGCCTTCAGCGCTGATCTTGAAAGCGAAGCGGTCGCCGATCTCGTCAACCGTGATCGCAAGCTAGGTGAAGCTATTGAGCTCAAGGGCACGCCTTCGATTTTCGTTAATGGGCGTAGGTTTGAATCCACTGCAGGCTTCAAGGAGGATCTGGCTGCCTGGGTTGAGCTTGAGCTTGAGTTGCAAAAGGATCACGCAAAGGTGCCTGCTTCGGCCAAAGAAGACGCTGGGTCAGGCGGAGCGATTCCTCTCAAGTGACGGGCGCTGATGCGATCGGGTTCTGAGGGGCGAGGGTGTTTCCCCACGGGGCACCACTATCCGGGCATCGCACATCTGCTGCGTCTGTCCGTCGTCGGATTGTCGCCAGGGTGGGTCTCGGAGCATTTGATGGCAGATCTGCCTCTTGTTTCGATTGATACAGAAACGACGGGTCGAGACTCAAAATCAGATCGCATCGTAGAGATCGCGTGTGTGCGTTGGGAGCGTGGGCAAGTGACGGCACGCGAGTGTTGGCTGGTTAACCCGGAGCGCCCCATCCCCGACGAGGCTCGGGAGGTGCACGGCATCAGTGATGCTGACGTAGCCGATAAGCCGCGTTTGCTGGATGTTTGGCCCGAAGTCTTGGCGGCGCTCCGAGGCGCTGTTCCCTTGGCGTACAATGCCAATTTTGACCGCGATTTTTTGCAGGCTGAATTGGCTCGCTCAGGTGCCGTGTTTGAAGATCTGCCACCCGCGATGCAGGCGCGTGTCGAGTGGGTGGATCCGCTCACTTGGGCGCGCGTGCTGCAAGCCAGTGAAAAAAGCCGCGCACTCGGCGAGGTGTGCGCGCGGCTGGGCATTGAGATTGATCAAGCTCACCGCGCGCTGTTTGATGCGGAAGCGGCGTTACGCGTATTTCTCATGTTCTTGGAAGATATTCGGGTGCCAAAAACCTACGGTGGCCTGGTGCAAGAGCAGCGGCGCCTAGCGCGTATGTTTGCCGACGAACGGGGGCGGTTTTGGCAGGCCAAGCTCTAGGCTAAAGGGGAGGCTCACACCAAGCGGTGCCGCACGGACGACAGGTTGGTGATGGGCGGACGCCGGGTGGTGGCTATTGCTTTTCCACCCGAAGCCCCCAGTGTATATCGGGGACGTAAGGCTGAAATCCGCACTCTAAGAGAACGTGTGCAATGGCGGAAATTCTCGCCACAAGCTCCGGGCCATGCAAGCCGCTGTACATCGACTCAAACGGGGCCCGATATCGATCGCCAGTAGGACGAGCATTCGAGATCATCGCTTCAGCGTTCAACTCCTCGGGGGACAGTAAGGCGAGTTCGCTCCGGGCCCTCCCCAAGTCCTGTTCCGTGTAGGACCGCCGCACCCTGGCCTGCGCTCCCTTCTCAAAGAAACGAAACTTCCGCGAGGCCTTGGCTCGTGCGATCTCACTGGCGTCACATCCCGCACGGCACTGAGCGTCGATCGCGCCGAGCAGCGTGTTGACTATTACCGTGACATCCTGTTCTGATCTCCCATCCTCGGAGACCAAGGTGAACAACACAAATCGCGGCGCGGTCGAGAATGGACCGTTCAACGCCCGGTCGAACACCTCTTTCCGTTGCCGCTCAAGCGCTAGTGTCATCGGGCACACGGCCTTTGACCCGATGTCGGGCGCACGCCGCTCATTTACCTGGGTAGCCTTAATGGCAATATACTTGCGCTCTGACTGCTCTCGAGCGCATTCCGGCGAACCTCGGCAAGCTTTTGCAGCGAGCAGAGACGGATCGGTATGGCTGGCGCAGCTGAGACACAGAGAGATCAGCGCGAACAGTCGAAAGGTCACGGCACACCACCTGGGCAATTTCGCCACTTTACCTCAAGTCATCCGGCCGGCGCCGATTATTCTACCGCCGGCTTTGAAGTTTCTGAATGCACCCAAGCGGGCCCTTCGTCGTTTAGTCTCAGCGGGATGTTGAATCGCGGAGTTCTCCTCATTCTTGGCGCCCTTTGGGGGTGTCAGAGAGGCGTACCTTCGACGGCGGGTGTCGAGAATAAGCCGCCCGTGTGGCCCCCTGGGCAAAGCATTGGCAATAGTCAGCTCTGTGAGTGCAACGTGTGCGAGCTCAAGCGCTGCTGTGCAGACACTGAGGTTCAAGACGAAGGCAATCGTGACACGCCCGAACCAGTGAGCGGGGGCGATGCACTCGGGCTTTCGGTTTCAAGCTGTGCCTCGCGCTGTACGCGCGCCACCTGGCGAATCGAACTTGGGCGGGTCTGCACGGATTCTCCTCCGGTGGAATGTTGTCGGAGTCAGAGGATGTGAATCACATTCTCAGGCTAACAGGCGGTCGGCCCAGAGCTCATCGAGAAAATGTTGCCACGGATAGACCTTCGTACGATTCATCACTCGGAACGTGGGGTCGAGGCACACAATCGCGAAGTTTTTAACAAGGCCCTCCTCTCGTAAGGCATTGAGGCCTTTTAGGTCTCGTTCGCTGACCAAGTCTGCAGCCTTAAATTCAATCGCCAGTTGGTTGCCGATCACGCAATCGACCTCAAACCCAGATGTGCTCCGCCAATACTGCAGGCGTTCACTTCGTCGTCGGTAGGCAAGATAGGCACGCAATTCTAGGAACATGAAATGCTCAAGAGCGCGCCCAAATAGTTCGCTCTTGGCACGCACCTGTCCACGCCCAGTGAGCGCAGCTGTAACCCCTATATCGAACAGACCCGGCCCTGTGGATCCACGTCTCGGCATGGAGCATGAGCTCGGCTCGGGTTAAGAACGGCCAGCACTCTAGCTCTCCTACGCGGCGCAAGCGACGTCTCCACATCGAACCAACGAGCCCCAGCGTTAGCATGTTCACAATCTCGAAAATCACTTTCCCAGGATTTGAAAACTGCGGATATTTGTACGCAAGGTCAGAACTCAGGAACACGAGACATCGCGCCACGCTTGTGCGTGCTTCTCGTGACAGGCGCCCACACCCGTAAGTCGGGCGCGGTGAAGCGTAGAGTTCGCCGTCGACAATCTCGCCGATATTTGTTCGGTGCACGCTCGCAAGGGCGTCATAAGGCGTGCGGGGGCGTTGGCCATGCTTCCGTTGTGCTAGCGTTTTCGGATCCAGGCGAGCGTTGTGGGCCAAGCCGGATTGGCTCGCCCTGAGTGCTGCGGCTTGACGAAAGCGTCGCTATCGAAATCAGATTGCATGTAGAGCAGCAAAAGGCCACATTGGGTACTGAATGATCGACCCAAAGCATCAAGCATATGTCGACGGATGGCGTGAAGCCGGGCGAGCGCTTGCTGCGATTAGGCGCCAAGAAATTCGCGACACAGACACGGCCCTCGCGATGCAGCAGCTGGCGTCGGCGTTCAACGACGCTACGCGCCGCTATGCACCCCGACCGACCTCGGGCTTGGTTGAGCAACAGCGTTGGTTTAGCCTCCTCAGAGCCAAGAGCGAAACTTGGCCCCGCTCATAGACCTCTTCACAGTAGCCGCAAAGGTGCAGGAGACGTGCGAGCGGCGCGCCTTTCCTTTCTGCTTTATCGGAGGGCTGGCGCTGCAGCGCTATGGTGAAGCGCGAGTGACACGCGATGTCGACCTCTCGGTTCTGACCGGTTTTGGCGGGGAAGAGCACTTTGCTCTGGCGTTTCTCGAGGAGTTTTCACCGCGCATGCCCAATGCGCTTGATTTCGCAATGCAGCACCGGGTGCTGCTCCTCCTGTGTGATGGAATCGGTATCGATATCTCCTTTGCGGGCTTGCCATTCGAAGAAGAAATGATCCGTCGGAGCAGTCTGTTCGAAATGCTACCGCAGCTGCCATTGCGCACGTGCTCGGCAGAAGACCTTGTTATCCTAAAATGCTTTGCATCTCGGCCGCAAGACTGGATTGACGTTGAGAATATCTTGACACGACAATCGTCACTCGATTGGGCGTACATCGAGCCGCGCCTGTCGGAGCTTGCGGAAATGAAAAATGAGCCGGAGATCATGCGGCGACTTGAACTGCTAAAAAAACAAGCCGTCGAGAGGAAATAGCGGCGGGCTCACAGTCGAACGGTTCCGCCCGGACGGTGGCTTTTGGTCGGCCCCAACATGGCTACCATGTTCTAGCGTCAAAAACCGCGCCACGCCGACCCGCCTGTCCGTGGCTCCTCCGTGACCGTAGCTAGTGACCGCGGAAGCCGCTTCGGTCTGTCACCTTTCGTCAAGCGCACTAGGTTCTGTGCGTCGAAGGGAGCGCGTACTTTTACGTCGTTGTCGAAATAGACGTAAACGTCGCGGGGCGGTGGATCCGTTCCGTAGTGCCAATCTCGGATGCGCCGAGCCCAAGTACTCAGCTCCTGGGTGCTGTAACCGCTCGTGTATAAGCGTTTGGCCCCATGCAAGCGCACGTAAACGAAATCCGACGTCAGGTCCTCGATCAGCGGGTAGAGGCCTGCACTGTCAGCGATGCAGGACGCAATTCCATAGGTTTGAAGGAGTTCGATGTAGCTCGGGTTGAGAAAGCTCGGGTGACGCACCTCAAGAGTATGCCGGAGGGGAGCCTCGTGAAGCGCCTCCACGGCGCTTCGATTCGATAGCCAGCTGTCGTATTTGCGTGCGAGACGTTCTGCCTCGTGCGTGGTTTTTGGCAACAGTTCAAAGAATGCCCGAATCCGTGCAGCATCGAAGCGAAACGTCGGGGGCAGCTGCCAAAGGAACGGGCCCAGCTTTTCGCGTAGACAGAGCACTCCCGAAGCAAAGAAGTTGGCGAGCGGGACGGCAGCATCAGTCAAACGCTTCATGTGCGTGATAAAACGGCCGCCTTTCACCGAGAAAACGAAGCCCGCCGGGGTTTGCTCGTACCACCGCGTGTAGCTGCTCGGCTGCTGCAGAGAATAAAAGGAGCCGTTCAGCTCGATGGTCGAAAACGCCTTGCTTGCGAAGCTCAGCTCATCCGCGTGGCGTAGCTCCTTGGGGTAAAATACGCCGCGCCACGGAGCATATGTCCAGCCAGAGATGCCGATACGCACACACTTCTCGGGTTGTTGGGGGGGGGAATGAATTTCGAGGGTCCGGCGGCTGAGAGGGCATTCTCGATCGAGAGCAACTTCTGTGCTCGCGAGCTTGCGTCCTCGATTCCCTTCCGTGCTAGGCGCATGGGGTGCGCTAAGGAGCTTTAATGGGATCGCCCACTGGCCAAGCCACACCGTCGCCGCGGTCCAGCTTATCGAGCGCTGCCATGTCCGGAACGTCGATGCTGAACGAGAAGACGTCCGCATTTTGGCGGAGGCGCTCTGGATTCGTGCTCTTGGGCAGCACAGGATAGCCCTTCTGGATCCCCCAACGTAGGAGCACCCGCGCCTCACTGACGCCGTACTTTCTTGCCAGTGTCTTGAAAGGGGAATCCGTGCGATGGCTGTCAGCTTTCATCACATCAGTCTTGGCGCTGGCGTGACCGGGAGCAGCTCGCCACGTCGAGAGCGGCACGAGGCTGCTGTACGCGATGGGAACGATGGCGCTCTGATTGAGGTACTCGACGAGCTTCGGCTTCTGCGACCAGGGATGGAGCTCGATTTGATTCGCCTGGGGCAGCGGCAGGCCCGCCGCCTTGAGCTCCTCGATGTGCGAGATGTTGAAATTGCTCACCCCGATGGCCCGCGCCATCCTCTGCTCCTTTAGCTTCACAAGCCCACGCCACTGGGCGAGCCGCTGTTCATGATTGAAGGGCGCGTGAATGAGGTAGAGGTCAACGTAGTCCAGCTTCAGCTTATCGAGGCTCTCGTGCAGCGACGAAATGGTTGTCTCCGTCGTCTTCGGCGTCTGTCCCCAGGCCGCGTTACCTGGCGCGAGCTTGGTGGTGATGAAGACGTCGCTTCGGGAGAGCCCCGTGCTCTTCAGCGCTTCCCGAAGGCCTACGCCGACACCGACCTCGTTCTGGTAGAACTCCGCCGTGTCGATGTGCCGATAACCGATGCGGATCGCCTCCGCTACCGTCACCGCCGCTTGGTCGTCCGGGATGAGGTATGTGCCGAGGCCGAGGTAGGGCATGTCGACGTCAGGGGCCAAAGCTCGTGTGCGCTCGTTGCTCATGGTTTTTTCTCCTAGGTGGTGCGCTGCAC
The DNA here is from genome assembly GCA_038246305.1 of Polyangiales bacterium. Lineage (GTDB taxonomy): Bacteria > Myxococcota_A > Polyangia > Polyangiales > Polyangiaceae > JBBRRP01. The sequence goes on from JBBRRP010000021.1 coordinate 40,390, forward strand.
GCTAGGCGAGCGCGCGGCGAGGCGCGTGCCAAAACATCGCTGAGTCTTGCCTTTTTCTATCAATCATGACAGGATCAGGTGAATGGGCGTAAGCGAGCCGAGAAGGGCCATCCCTGACGAGATCCGGCTCCTCTCCCAGCGCGCCCTTCAACAGTCTTCCCAAAAAAAGGCGGGGGATCCGCAATTGGTGAGCCCTCTGCCCGGCCTGAGCATCGTGAGGTATTCCGCCCGGACAGACTTCGAGGCCACGATCTACAAGCCGGTCATTTGCTTGATTCTGCAAGGACGAAAGGAAACAACCTTCGGCGGGCGAACGTTTCGCATGCGAGCTGGAGAGTGCGTTCTGGTGAGCCATGACTTGCCGGTTGTTTCCCGCGTCGTCGAAGTTCCTTACCTGGCGCTGCTTCTCGACGTCGAGATCGACACGTTGAGGGGCCTTTACGACGAGCTCGGAGCGTCGCCGCGCGACGGCGGAGAGTCCTCTGCGCTGGAGGTGTACACCGCTACTTTGCGCTTGCTAGACGCACTCCGACGGTACCTCGAGCTCACCGAGTCCCCGACAGACGCCAAGGTTCTGGGGCCCATTATCTCCAAGGAGATCCACTACCGCCTGCTGATGGACCCAGTTGGCGGGATGCTGCGGAGCCTCATCCGTTACGATAGCCACTCGGCGCTCGTGTCGCGTGCCATCGCCGTCATTCGACGCGACTTCCGCTCGTCGATCGTGGTCGCGGAACTAGCGCGCGAGATGGGGATGAGTGTCTCGTCGTTCCACAGGCACTTCAAGGCGGTGACATCCTTATCGCCGCTCCAGTATCAGAAGGAGCTCCGCCTGCTCGAAGCGCGACGGCTCCCAAGTGGGGGTGCGCTGGCGGTCTCGACCACAGCCTTCGATGTCGGCTACGAAAGCTTGAGCCAGTTCAGCCGCGAGTACTCCAGAAAGTTCGGAAGGTCGCCCAATCAGGATGTTTTGGGCTCCGAAAGAAGATGATATTAAGTTCCTCGCGCATGCGGCACAGAACGTGGGTGCGATCCAAGCTATTTACGGCTGCGGGTACACACAGAAATGGAAATGTCACACCCCACGACAATATCTTCAGGCTCAGGCGTTAAGCCCAGGCGGACTACCAATCATCTGACATGGTGGGCTTGCCAGTGGCCAATCAAGAGAACAATCTACGCAGTCAGCTGCGCGTGGCTGACGCTCGGGTGCGTCCCTTCGCCACCAGCGCTTGGCGGTTCCCGGGGAACGCCAGTTAGCAGCCCGTTGCAGGCGGATCCGGGCCTGCTGTGCTGGGCCTCCCTTGAGCCGCCGACGGGGGAGCAGGATGTGAGCCTGGCGTTTATGGCCCCCGGGGTGGCGGCACGGGATCCGGACACCGTTTGGCTCGCCTGGGGTGATAAAGCGGCTCAAGTTCGGCGTTGGCAAGACGGCCACTGGGATTCAATTGCCGTCCCTCAAGTCACAGGGTCGCTTCCACGCTTTTCAGATCTGGGCGGGGCACTCGGGAGGGACCCACTGCTGTTGCTGAAGGCAAACGGCGATGCGGGCACGAGTGCGGTACACGTGGCTCGTAGGGAGGGCGACGCTTGGCTGATGCTCGGCAAGCCACTCCTTTCAACAACCCAACCGTTTACACATGCTGGCGACGCAGTGCTTGCCTTTGACAACACAGGAGCGCCGTTAGTCGCATGGGGCGAGGAACGAAATGTGCGCTTGGCGGGGCTTTTTGTGGCACGTTGGTCGGGGAGTGCGTGGGACCAACTTGGGGACTTGAAACCGCAAGGCACGACCGCTCAGCTTTACCCGGCGCTCGCGGTGGACACGGCGAATCACTTTTGGGTGGGCTGGCAGGAAGGCACTTGGCCGGATACGGGCCTGAAGGTTTCGGTCTGGCAAGGTGCCGCCTGGCAGGACGTTGGAGCGCCAACGCTCGGGGGGCTCAGTCGGGGAGCATCGGATCTTCGCATTGCCTCGACGGGCGCACCTGGCGACAAAGGCGCGGAGATCTGGCTCGCGTGGCGCAGCGTGGCGAACGGACCTCACAGCAATCTGGCCCTGGCTCGCTGGAATGGCCAGGGTTGGGACCGACAGGCTCCGCCAGCCCAATCGGCGGCGGAAGGCGCGAATGTCGGGTCGATGGATCTCGTCGGCGTGGGTGGGACTCTCTTTTTGGCATGGTCGCAGGCTGACAAAGATGGTAACCAGAAGTTGCATGTCGCGCAACGCGTAGGGGGTGAGTGGCGACAGCGGTTAGCCGGTCTGCACTTGGTCGAGGGGTTTTCCAGGGTTGCGAGCGTGAGGCTTGCGGCTGCAGATTCACATTCGTTCTTCGTGGCTTGGGACGAGGTGGGGGGAGGCCGACGGACTCGGTTAATTCACGCCTACCCCTGCCCGGTGAACCAGAAGCCACCTCCACCTCCAAAGTCCTGGAATGAGAAGGACACCTGGCCGAAAACGGTGCAGGAAGCCAGTGATAAGGTTCTTGCAAAGATGAGCGAGGAGAGCCGAGTAACGGTTCGCGAAACCAAAGAGGAAGACCTGGCTCGTTTTCATTTGGGCTGGGGAATGGGCATTCGCAACGAGTTTGGGCTGCGGCGCGGCAACACGGCGTTGCTTGCGTCGTGCGGGGGCGGCGCACGCATCAACCCTGATGCCTGTTCAATGATCATCATCCGTGCGGTGTGGAAACAACTTCACGAGCAGGACACAGTGTCCTCAAAGGCGCGGTAGCACGTCGGTCCGCCCAACGCACCTCAACTGAAGGCTTCCGCGGACGCCACGGAAGCGAGCCACCCGAGGATGTAATCGAACCGTTCGCGGGTGAGCGCATGTCCTCCCTGATAGCGCGCGTGCTGGAGGGCAGCGGGTGCCCTCGCATCCAGGTACGCCGGACTGGCGAGGCGCACCATTTCATCGGCGTCACGGGAGTATTGGTCATCCGAGGCTGAGACAATCAGGGTCGGACGCGGCGCGGTGAGCTTTAGGAGGTCGTCGATGTCGAAACGATCGAGAACGCCTGGAAGAACCTCGGCCATTTCGATTCCCGTCGCATGTCGCATTTTGTTGCGAAAGCTACAGGCGGCGCCGCTTGTGCAAGCGTATTGCACTCTCTCATCGAGGGCAGCCTGAAACAGCACGGTATTGCCCCCATATGAATGCCCGAGGATCCCGATCTTGGATGGATCGATTATATCGAAACTAGCAAGAAGAGACACTGCCGTCTCAGCGTCCTCAAGCACCTTGCGCATCAACGTGTCTCCTCGTAGCAAGCGATAACTCATCTCGTTGTAGTGTTGTAGCCAATCATCCGGATGTGGGTCTGTCCCAGTGCAGCCTGTCCGGCGATCCTCAAAACAAATAGAATCGGGGGCGAGAACAATGAACCCCTTCTCGGCAAGAGCGGGACCGAACGCCTGAAGCGGATCTCCAATGAGGCCGCCGACCTCGCTCTTCCCGATGTGGCGCTCTCCATTGTGTTGATGGTGCACGAGAACGGCAGGCGCGGGTTTGCGAAGCCCTTTCGGGACGAGCAAGAATGCTGGAATTGAGTCACCGTCACGTGCCTCGTAGATGACGCGCCTACGCTCGAACGCAGACTGGCTATCGACGTCGATGACTGCCATCTCGACCCCACCTTCGGGCGGCCTGACCCGAAGCCATTGGCGAAGACCTCTTCGAACACTAGCCGGGTCGTTCATGATGGATTCTTGCTGGCTCCCGGGATGCCGCGACGCACTAACTCGTTTCGTCCGCCTGCAACGCCCAGTTGGAGGGCGCTCTAGCATCGCGGAGAATCGCTGGCCAGCAGTTGTTAGGGTGCAACCGCCACCACTCGAACCCGTGGCGCTTCCCGCACACTACGTAGCGCGCCTCTGAGAGGAAAGGGCGGCCGCGCTGCGCTGGCTGCCACCAAAGATCAAGGCCAGTTCCGGCGCTCATTCCGTAGGTCCCGAGTAGCCGACCGAGAGCGTCCCACTGCTTGGCGACACCATCGGGCAAGCCGTTGCGATACGGCTCAGAGGAGGTCAAGACTCCGGGATCGTACCAGTCGAAAACCACGCCGTGCTTACGCCCATTCTTCATTGGGGTCTCGGAAAGAGGGGCCCCACACTCGTGAAAGGAGCGAACGCCAACGCATTCCTCTTCAATAAAGTACTCTGCGCGGCTCGGCGCACCACCAGGGAACACGCTCGCAACGCGCTCAGTTGCGTTTCGTGGGATCGAGGAGCGGTACTTCGCACGCATAGTTCCCCTAGTTCTGCCTAACGTCGCGACTCCCCATGTTTCCTCGTCCGCGATTGTACAGGGCTTCAGCTGCGAGGCGAACCCTCGTCTGCTTTCAAGGTCCTCGTTCCGGAAACCAACACATGGCAATGTCGTCAATAAAAGCGCCGTCGGCAGTCCTCACGCGTCGACTAAAGCAACCTTCAACGACGAAACCAAACTTCCGATAGAGATGCAAGGCGCGAGCATTGCTGGCACGCACGAGCAGTTCAACCTTCAGCACCTGGGGCGACTGCTGCGCCCAGCCCAGAACCGTAGACATCAATGTCGAGCCAAGACCACGGTCAGTGTGGCCAGGATGAACGACGATGTTCAGTTGAAAAACGTGAGCAGTACCCAACATCCCCATGGGGTCGAGGAATGCATGCCCAACGATGACGTCGTCAACTTCAGCCACCCAGTAGCTTCCAAGCGGTGCGAGCGCCGAGATTTTCGCGCGAAAGGCATGTTCGGGAATTTCGCCGGGTCGACCCACCAACATCCCTGGGGTAGCGGCAGTGGCCCACTCTCCCCGAGCGATCTGACGAGCATCGTCTACTGTTGCAACTCGGATGCGCATTAACTTTGGGTCCGCCGAACATAGGCTTTCAGTGCAAACGAAGCACCTGGTTCAAGGATACAAACCGCATTAGGCGAGGCGGCGATAGAGCTCGGCGTTCTTGGTCAGAACGAATTCCATGGCAAACTCAAACTCCGCATCTGGGACATTAAGTAGGTCCGACACGGCGGCGCGGGCGAGGTCTTCCGGCAGGACTCCAAGCCGTTTAGAGCTCGTTCCCTAAGCTGCTCGACCTGACTTGCGTTGAGTTCCACCGGGATTTGCATCCACTGAGTATCGCGCAGTGATTGGCAGCCCGCGAGAGTTGAGTTTGCGCGGAATTTGATGCGTCTGAACGGAAGGGAAGCCCCTACTAACAACCCTCACACTTCCGAAATTGTGCCTTCGGATCGACAAACTGCAAATATTCTAACATGTGGTTGCGTCTGCGATGACGAGGAGCGGGTTTCAATGCTGCTTGCACTTCAGGATCGACTTTAGGCCCGGGGTCCTCATCGTCGCAGAGATTTTCCGTGGGCCCCCAAACCTGGTGAATCCCCGAACGGTCCCGTTGCGGTCGGTAACCAATGTTTGCTGGCGGGCCTGATCATTGTCCTCAAGAAGGGAGCGATCGGCTACGCCTCGGATGATCTCGCGAGATAGGCCCTCGTCGGCTCGAAATTTGGGGTTGGCTTACGGCTTAGGGTTCGTGGTTTCAATGGTTAAACGCGAAAGCAGCTCTGGATCATGCTCAGCCGGTGGCGAGATTGGTGATTCCGGAACTTGCACACACAGGGCATTCGGTTCCCGCACCTCTGGAGCAACCGCTGCGGGCGGAGGGTCAACAGTTGCCGTCGTTGGTTTGGTCGAAGCTTTCCCGGCTTTCTCAGGGTGATGTGCCGCGTGGGGCCTACAGGCAGCGACAAGGCACGAAGAGATGGCCAAGACCAAAAGCGAACCAAGCGTTGTCTTGTGCGTGCTCAAGGTATCGCCGTCTGCCTGACGTACCGGCGATCAGCTGCGAGTGCTAGGGGGAAGCGAAACCCGACCGGAGCGCTTGTAAGCTGCAACGCCTTTTTGGGCGGCAACTTCCCGCAGTCGAGGCAAGCTTTCTACGACAACGTCGGCCGCGGGATGCGCAGAACCCAGCGGGGCGATCCATGCGGTGGTCAGTCCCAAAGCTTTCGCCGGAATGATGTCGCGGTCGAGGCTATCCCCGACGAAAAGTGTTGTCGAATGAGGAGGTAAGGTCACCAACGCTCGGTCGAAAAGTAAGCGCGACGGTTTGATACTCCGACCCTCGGATGAAAAGACGATTGTTCTGAAGAGGTTGAGGATGCCGGAATCACGAAAGGAGGAGAGCCAAAGGTCTGGCGGCGACCAGATATTCGAGACAACTCCGAGATCGTGAGAGAGGCCTGCTTCACGTAGAAATATTTCGTGTGTGGGCGGGATGTTGCCAAGCTCATGGAGGGCGAAGACACGCTGTAGGGTTGAAATATCATCTTCGTGAACATCGCCGAGTTCGCGGAAGGCCTCCGCAACAGTCGGGAAATTGTTAAAACACTCCGCCGCGCAGTACGCTTGAGAAAGCCACTCGAACGAGGCAGTAATGACGCTGCGTACGTGAGCAGAGTCGAGGTTGCGTCCGCCAACTCGAAGGTAGGTTGCAAAGTAATCTTCGGCGGGCCCAAAGCGATCATGATCGAACACGAACGTGCCATTCATATCGAGTAGGATGGCGGAGAAGTGGTCGAGGAAGGTCATTGGTAAATCGCACCTCGTTCGACTCGCCGATAAGGCCGTAGCCGAGCTTGAAATACATTCGAATGGAAATTGGATTCATGAGATCCACGTAGAGCCCGCAAAATTCTTTGCCGTTGTCGAGTATGATCTGGGATGTGTTGGCCACGCAGTTTGCGGCGAAGCCGGAGCCTCTGCGAGCTTTCGGAGTGTAGACGTAGCCAATGATGCCACCGTTGGGCAAATCGCGGACTTGTATCGCCATGGACACCGGCTGCGAGGTCTGGTTCAGCCACAGAAAAACTTGTGCGGCGTGAAGTTGTCGTTCAGTGGAAGACGCGGGCGGTGGCGCACCCATCGCGGTTAGTTCCTCATGAAAGAGGGACATCCACTCAAGAACAATTGGGAGATGTTCAGGTTGGGCAATCGTGAAACTGCCGGGGGCGGGGCTTGGGGCCGTGACCTTCCTCAGCGTGAGAATGCCCAGGTGTGTGTGGGGGACCGCGCTAGCGCGGAGCCGTGCGGCAAGCAGTGGTGCAAGCGATTGAACGGTGTCCGACGGACCGTTTACGCCGACGAGGTCAGGAAGGGCTTCCGAGACTGCCTGCGCCACAGTTTCGAGGGCTTCGGGGGGCAGCATCGAGAGGACGAGGCTGCGTCCGGGAGTTTGAGTGAGTACGCCGACGACTTGTCCGGTGGGTGACTCAACGGTCGCCGTAAAGTTGAACGTGAAGGCAGGGTCTTCGAGCGCGTGTCGGATGAAACCAAGTTGCAGGTTGTTGCACGCTTCGTCTCTCAGCAGAAAGGGACAGGCTTTTTCGGCGAAGGTGGTGACGTCGGCGTAGGCTTGCAGTCGAGGAGACATAGGCAACTTTGGCTAAACGTATCGGCGTTCAGCAGCGAACGCCAGAGGGAGCAGAGGGCGAGCGACAAGTTCGTCTGTTGCAACGCCTGGTTTGCCAGCGCCGTGGTTTGCCGCCTGCTTCCCGCTGTACTATGAGTTGGCGAGGCAGCAGTGCACCGTGGCGTTGGAGCGATGATCAGAACTCGCCAGGGCGGCGAGATAGTCGGCTCGAACACGCGGAAAGCTCGAGCCGCAAAAACGCTGCAATGTGACGAGGCGATCCAGACGAGCGCTCCACGCTCTGAGAACTTCCGGAGCGGCGGGCCCATCGAAGCTGAATTCCTTGTCTGGAATCAGCTTGGACCAGCGGACAGTGAAGCCGGCTGAGCGCAGGTGATGCGGCAGCTTGCTTCCCATGTGAAAGTCGTGGCGGTGGGTGGCAAACGCTTCGCGTTCGTAGGAGTCAAGGAGCCTCCTCGTGCTTTCGTGAACTGGCTCATGACCAAAAAGGTTGTCGATCTCGGTGAGCGCGATCCAGCCGCCAGGTGTCAGATGGTCCTTCCACGCCGTCAAACGCGGAACGAGCTCCGGGAAGTACGCGGCCGTGAAGCTGCACCAGATTCCGTCCACATGGCTCTCAATGCCAAATGGTTCGCCAAGGTCGAGCTTTCTAAATTCGGTTTTAGGAATGGCCCGAGCTTTCGCGGATGCGAGCATTGCGTCGCTAGAATCGACTCCGATAACGCGAGCCCCACGCGCCACCAGCTCCGCCGTCTGGTCGCCGATGCCGCAACCGAGGTCGAGGACAAGCTGAGCGTCGAAACTCGGCAACAAGTCAAAGATTTGCGACCAGGAGCGAAGAGCGAACTGGCGCCGGTATTCGTCGGTAAGGTTCATCGGTCGCGTCTCGTTCTCGCCTGGTCAATGATACTGGCGTTCAGCGACGGCTCCTTGTCAGCTTTAGCGCGGTGTCTAGCAGCGTGCGTCACAATGTTCCCCCGGACTCAAATACGTCGCGCTCCTGGCGACTTACAGGTCGAGCGTTGATGGTGCGATCGACAACGATCACGCGCAGGGATCCCGAACCGAGATGCCGTAGCGGGGGATGTTCGTGTCGTGGGTGAGGAGCACGAGATCCTGGACTTCGGCCTGCGCAATGAGCAGGCGGTCGAAGGGATCGGCGTGGTGGCGAGGGAGCTCCGCAGCGCGGCAAACGTGTTCTAGCGAAACTGATAGCAGCGCGATGCCGTCCGCGCGAGTTCGGGAGAGCACGTAGTCGAGCGGGGGTTCAGGTAGGGTCAAGCGCCCCGCCGTGTGTTTGATGGCGAGCTCCCACGCCGAGGCGATGGAGAAGAAGAACGCGTGGTCTTGGCTCGCAACGAGCTTGCGAGTCTTGGCGCCAATGCGTTCGGGTTCGAGCAACAGCCAGAGCCACGCGTGGGTGTCGAGGAGGATCTTCATCACTTCAGGTACTCGGCGAAATCGTCGAGTGGCGCATCGAAATCATGGCCTATTGTGCCTTTGCCCTTATCCCGGCCAAGCTGGATCCCGTGCGGCCTTGTCTCCGGGACAATGCGCGCGATCACCCGGCCGTCGCGCGCGATCAGGATCTCCTCGCCTTCCTGAACCTGGCGCATGAGGCGGGAAAACTGCGCCTTGGCCTCGTGGATGTTGTAGGTTTCCATGCGGTTAATTAGCCTGGTCATACTGACTGGTCAACTATGGCGGCACAGGGGAGCGGGAGCTTGGCGGCACCCTGCGTTGACTCCCAATGTATTTTTTGACCCCACGCTGACCCACAAAAATATCGCGCGGCCACTGTGTACGCGCCCACGATGAGGTAACGCGCGCGATGCGCGTTCAGTAACTTCAAGAACGCTCTAGGCTATTCCGGAACTCGAAAGGCTTGCTGGAGTGTCAGCGGCAGGCCCGCGAAGGCTGGGATTGAGCCCTGCTTGAACGCCGCAGTCACACAGTTGCCGACGGCAGTGCCGGGGAAGGCGCCGTTCAGTCTGACGTTCGTAATGTAGCCTTCGGGATGGAAGGTAACGATAGCCTGACCTGCACCTGTGGGTCCCCCGGGCTTAGTGCAGTGAGAGGCGCGTTGGGCACCGGCGGCGAGCGCGGCTGTTGCCGCTCCCCGGTTCACTTCAGGTCTTTTTAAAGGGGGAGCTACGTCAGTTTGAGTGGGTGCCGGATCGTTGGCCGCACGAACCGCGTCAGCAGCTTCCTGGCCGGCACGTTCGACGAGCTCGCGTTCCGTCTTTGAACTCTTGTGCGCGCTTCGCCCCTGGCGCGTGGCCTCGAACTTGAGTGGCGCTTCACGCGCTTGGACGGGCTCGCCCGGGGCGGCCTGATCACCCGGCGGGGGTACGGCCTTGGCCGTGCTTCCGTTCAGATCCTCATCCTGTGCCTCTCCGTCAGAATCCGAGCGCGGACCTTTTGAAGTTTGAAGGCTGGCGCCCACAGGGTCCTGCGCTTTTAGCCAAACCAACGTAGCGACTAAGCCTGCTGCGGCCACTAACCCCATCCCGACAAGTGCTAACCACGGCTTCTTTCGGGGCGGCTCCTGGATGGGGTCCAGCGTTTGTGGGCTCCCAGTCCCCGTTGGATCACTCAGGCTGTTCGTGCTTGTTGGGAAGCTGGATGAGGCGGCGGGCGTGGAAGTGAACGAGCCGTCGCTAAACGGACTGCTCTTTCCAGACAGACTGACATCGAGTGGGCCATCGAGCAGTGCCGTTGACTCACTGGGGACAAGGCCCGTTTCAACGTGCCCATCGACGGCGCGCAACGCCTCGCGAATGGCCTCACGTTGCTGCTCGATGCGCGTGCCCAAAACACGTTTAAGCAGGCGGCCGACGCCGGCCTCAGGCACTAAAATTCGTTCGTTGATGAGGTAGCGATCGAGGGCGATGCGCAATTCTTCAGCAGTCTGGAAGCGTTCGTTGACATCGCGCGCCAAGGCCTTCAACACGATCGCTTCGAGCGCTTCGGGGTATTTGGCGTAAACCGCGGTTGGCTTCGGAATGGCGGCCTCCGAAACGAGCCGCAACGTGTCCCGCGCTGATTCGCCACGAAACAAGCGTTCACCGGTGGTGAGCTCGTAGAGCACAACACCCAATGAAAAAACGTCGCTCCGCCGATCAAGGCCTGTGCCGCGAACCTGTTCGGGCGACATGTAGCCCAGCTTCCCCTTCAGCAGATCCTGATCCTTGTCCGTTCGCGCCGTGGCGCTCGCCACGCCGAAATCTACCAGCTTTGCCTGCCCATTCAGGCCAATCAAGATATTGTGCGGGGAGACATCGCAGTGCACCAACCCACACAAACGCCCATCCCAATCCCTTAGCTCGTGCGCGGCGTGCAGGCCGCCGGCCGTATCCGCGATCATGCGCACGGCCATTTCGGCCGGGATGGCACGGCGCTTCTTCGCTTCGCGAATCAGAGCGCGCAGCGAATCACCTTCGACCCATTCCATGGCCATGTAGAGGATCCCGTAATCCTCGGCCACATCAAAAACGCTCACTACGTTGCTGTGCGAGATGCTTCTGACGATTTGGCCTTCCTCAAGGAACATCGAGCGAAAATCCTCGCGGGTTGCCAGTGCTGGCAACATCACCTTAACGGCAACTAAACGCTCAGCGCCTCCAAACGACTTTTCACGCGCCACCCAAACGCTGGCCATACCCCCCTGCCCGAGCTGAGTCAGAAGCTGGTATCTGCCCAACGTGGCACCGCATTTGAGCTCAAATTCCATAGGGGAGGGCTTGGCCTAGACTCTCGGGATGGCTGCCTCGAAGCGTCACGAGACAGCCGACCATTGGACCATTTTTCTGAGACTTTTGCGAAAGGTTTTGCACGCCCTAGGGCGTGGTGTCGGCGGGCGCAGGGCTCGGGCGGGGAGCCTCAACGGCGTCGGGGACCTTCATTTCGACGTCCAATAGGGCATTTTCGCCGGGCGCTAACCGCACGCTCCGATGCTCCGGCGGCGCATTCGGGTGCTCAAGGCGCACATAGTGGATCCCGCTCGACAGCGGAATAGGTGCGGCAAAAGGGGTGGTCTCCACCTTTACGCCATCGATGGTAACGGTTGCCCAGGGAGTGGCCACCACGCGCAAGTGGGCGAGATTGCTGGGTGTCAGGGTCAATAGGCCCTGAGCTTTACCGACCAGATTCTCCTCGCCGTTCGCGTCGAGCGTCGCGAACGCGCTTCCCCCGGCTATCAGTAGGGCTGACGCCAGAAGGAGACCTAGAAAGGGGCGTGTGAGTGGCACCGGATCGTGGAGGCTGGGCAGGCTCTGCCGAGGAGCCGGCACCTCGCTGATCGGTGCGTCTTCGGGCGCGCCGCCCTGCCCCCCGCCCTGCCCCAGGTGTCCGAGCAGCACCTTACGCGTTGAGCCGGTGCCCAGTTCTCGAAACATTTGCTCAAAGGTCGCCGTCATTTCGCGCGCTGATTGAAACCGGTCGCCGGGTAGTTTTTCTAAACAGCGCGCCACCGTGCGTTCAAGCGCCAGCGGCAGGCCGTGCACTTTGCGCGAGAGTGGTTCGGGACGCTCGTGTCGGATGCGTTGGGCCGAGCTCTTGCTGGCAGTGTGCTCGAAGGCAGATATTCCACTCAGGAGTTCATACAAAACGAGACCGAGTGAAAAGAGATCGGACCGCGGATCAGCAGGCTCGCCCAAAATTTGTTCGGGCGACATGTAGGCCGTGCTGAACGCTCCGCCGCTGCCGTCGAGAAGCTCAGGCGCTGTGGGTAAGCGTTCGTCAACGGCGACCGTGAAGTTAATCAGCTTCACGTGCCCGGCTCGTGACACCAAGATATTCTCCGGCTGAATATCTCGATGCACGATGCCGTGCGCGTGCGCGTGCTCCAGGGCAACGCTCACTTCGAGCGCAATGGCAAGACACGTTGCAAGCGGCAAGGGTGAACCTTGCAGCAAGAGCTCGCGTGCGGTGGAGCCGTCGACCCATTCAAGCACGGTCCACATCCGATTCTCCTGCCGAACGAGGTCGTAGACCTGAAGCACATTCGGATGTTGAAGCTCCGCCAGCAAGCGCGCTTCCCGTTCAAGCGTCGCCGCAAACGGCGAGGACGGCAAAATACCGAGCCCAAGCGCTTTGATCAGCACCTTGCGGCCCAGGTGTTCCTGGACGCCTTGGTACAGATCGGCAATCGGCCCTGCACTGATCTTTCGCAGGATCTGGCAACCTTCGAACTTCAGCGCTTCCTCGGGCATGTCGCTCGGCGACTATGCTCTTCCCGCGGATTTTGTGCCAGACTCCCGCGCCGTGAATGGCCCAAAGCGTCTCCTCATAGCTCTCGGTCGGGGCCTGGCGAGCGTTCGGGGCGCGACGGCCCGGCACTTTAGGCGCCCTCCCAGGTTTTGGATCGCGCTGATTCCGGCCGTGCTCGTAGCGTCCGCCGCTTTCATGCGCAGCCCTGCCAGCAATTTTATCTTCGATGAACAAGAAGCTTTGCTCGCCAATCCGTATGTCAACGGGGACCGCCTGCAGTACTTTCAGGCGTTCCAGCGCGATTTTTGGGGTTTGCCGCCCGAGCGCACCATTGGCTCCTATCGCCCGATCCCCAACCTGATTTGGCGACCGCTGTGGAAGGTGATGAAGGTGCCCTGGCTCCCTCATTTCGCTAACCTCCTCATCCACGCCGCCAATGCGAGCTTGTTGTCGGCGTTTGCATTTTCTGTGACTCGGCAGCGGCGCGTGGCGTGGCTTTCGGGCGGTTGTTTCTTGCTCTGCGCCCTGTTGACGGAGGCGATCTGTGGCGTGGTCGGCTTGGCGGACGTTCTCTCGGGACTGAGTGCGCTCCTAGCGTTGTGCGCGCTCAGGCTGCGAGTGGGTTGGAGTTTCATCGGCGTGCTTCTGGCGTTGTTGTTGGGGCTTTTTAGTAAAGAGAGTGCGATCGTTCTCGTGCCTCTTATTTTCGTCGCTGCGGTCGTCTTGGCGCCGTGTTTCTTTCCGACAAAACCGGCGCGGTTCGTGCGCGGCTTGGCAGCGCTCGTCGCTAGCGTATCAGCGCTGGTTCTCTACACGTACCTCAGGCGCCAGTGGTTCCCCGTGGCCTTGCCGGCGGAATTGGCGGCACCGCTCGCCGTGGATTCGCCGTTCCATGTGCGCGCGTTGCACGAATTTCTTAAATGGTTTCATCAGCCGCAGCTGTCACGGGATCCGATCAACAATCCGTTGGCGCTCGCGGCGACTCCGCTCCGGATTGCGGGCGCGTTGCGCGTCTATTTCGGCGGTTTAATTCAAGTGTTGGCGCCTTGGACGCTGAGTGCGGATTACTCATTTCCTCAGGAGCTGCCGCCTAAGAGCCCGGTATTTTTAGAAAGTGTGCTCGGGGCGTTAGCTCTGGTGGGCGCACCGCTCGTGGGCCTTTGGGTGTGGGTCCGTTCGCTCTTCGCCGAGCGCGCTCTCCGAGCGGAGTTTAGGCAACGCGCCGAAGGCTTGGGGCCGCGGTTTGCGGTAGAGCTTCGAAAGTCGCTCGGATGTTATCTATTAGTTGCCGTGGGCTTGGTTTGGTTTCCCGTGGCATACTTCCCGCATTCCAACATTCCCGTGCTTTTGCCCACTGTTCGGGCGGAGCGCTTTTGGTATTTGCCCGCTTTGGGAACGTCCTTGTGTCTCGGTGTTGCGCTGGCGGCCTGGGTTGAACGGCGCCGTTTCAAGCCGGATGCCTGGTTGGCGGTTGCGGTCTTTCTCGGTTTTCAGGGAATTCAGGCGCGCCGGCATGCACTCGACTACAGCGATGATCTGACGTTTTGGCGCGGGACGCGCGCTTCGGTTCCTTTCAGCGCGAAGGCCCATCTGAACTATTCGGTGATGTTGGGTGCGCGCGGACAGCTCAAGGAGCGGTTGCAGAGTAACACGACAGCGCTCGACTTAGCGCCCACCTGGCCCATGGCCCACATCTACCAAGGAGACACACTGTGCCGCTTGCGGAGGACCGACGAGGCTTGGCCATTTTTTGTAACCGGATTCGAACTCGGCCCGAATGATCCGAACCTGATCGCGCTGGCCTTGCAATGCATGTGGAATGAAAAAGCACTGAATGCTGCGCGCCAGCAGCAGCTTTCAGGTTTGGCGCGTGCGCATCCTGGCACGTGGCTTTCGTACCTCGCGAATGACATCGTCAGCAACGGTGTGAAGTACGGCGGCGTTGATCCGAAGTATCGCCCGCGTGGCTATAACGAAGGGCCCCGTAAAGACGGCGGCTAGTTCAAGCCAAAGAGCCAAAATAGCCCAAGCACGCTGGTCAAGATCACGACCAACGCCAAAAGGCCAATCGCCAATTCGCCGCGGCCAGCACGGGGTTTTTCTGCTCGGAGCGCGCCCTCTTTGGGCAGCCTGGAAGCCTGGGGGAGCTGGGGGTTGGTTTCTCGCGGTGCCGTCGAGCGGCGTTCAATGGTGCGCGAGATCCCGCCCGTCCAACCTGCGGAGTCTTCGCTCTCCGAAGGGTTGGGTGGGTCAATGATTTCATCCTCTCGGAGGAGCTCCTCGGCAACCGCTTCGAGTTCGTTGAGCGCGGCGGTCACCGGATCGGAGAGCCGAAGCGTGGTGCCTCCGAGCTTCACCGGATACTCGGGATCCCAGCGCTGCCACTGCAAAGGATCGAGGCGTTCATTCTTGAGATAAGAGCCGTTCTTGGAACCGACGTCGCGCACCAGAATATCTTCACCGCGGCGCATGATTTCAAGGTGCCGTCGTGAGACGTCGGGGTCGTCGACGATCAATTCAGCATGGGAACGGCCAACGATATAGGCCTGCTCAAACTCCACAATATCCACGTAGGTTTCCGCGTCTGCTCCGGGCTCGAGGGGAATTGCTCCGGGGTCGACGGGAATGGCCACGCTCACACGCGGGCTCGCAGGCCCCCCTTCCGCGGCGAGCGCCTGTGCCACGAGCGACAGCGCCATTTCGTAGGTGTGCTGCTTGACGTTGGGATCAGGGGCAGCGTGATCAAACAGAAGCTCGAGCCAAACGCGCCCGATCCGCACGAGGTCGCCCGAACGAATCACGCGGGGGGCCTGCGGTGCTAGGCGCACGGAGCCGACGAACGTGCCGTTCGCACTGCCCTCATCCAAAATAATGTAGTCAGCGCCACGCTGACGGATCGAGGCATGCCGCTGACTCACGCTTGGGTCGGGTAGGCGAACCTCGCAGCCTCGAGCACGCCCAATAATAATTCTTGGCGCGTCTAGCGAGATGCGCGGCGCCCTCTGCGAGGCGGGAGTACCAGAACGAACGATGATCGAGAGTGCCATGCCCTGCCAGCCGACCCGCGGCTCGGTCCGGGTCTTACGTCAGGTTGCGCCCGAGGGCCATTCGACTGGCAGTAAATTTGCGCGATCTGGCAGCTTTACGCGCGTTACGAAGGAGGCGCAGCGCCATTCCCGGAAACGCCGCACCAGTTTTTCACGCGACCGAAGGCGCGCCAGGTGAGCTGGGCGAACACCACGCCACAACACACCACTCCAACGAGTTGAGGTGGGCGCAGGCGCACCAGGTGTTGCCCCTTTTATTCGCTTGAAGATAGTAAGCAAGCTCTCATGCTTACTATCTGGATCGACTTTTGAGATAGGGTACGGACAAGCTCCCAAGTCCCGCCAAAATCCGAGCAAGCTCCGCGCAAGCCCCGCGCATGTTCCGCCCAAGGTCTCGCCCAAGCCCGCTCCAATTCGCAGTAAATTTGGCCGATTTGGCGGGTTTGCCGTAGTCCGGGAGGTGAGGGCCCGTGCACCGTGCCCCGGAGGCTTTGATTCAGATGCAAGAGAACCAAGAACGCCGCTCCCCTAATGCCGCACGAGTTCACGTGGATAGTCGGGTGGAGATCTGTGGGCAGGAGCCCGAGAGCGCAGCTTTTGAGGCTCAATCTATTAATGTGAGCTCCCGCGGCATGCAGCTTCGGACCCACTTCGTACCCGAGCAGGGCCAGTCTCTCGTGTGTCGCTTCGAGAGCCACGGGCGGCAGATTGTGGTTGAAGGGCAAGTGATTTGGCGTCGAGATGCCGCTGGGGGTGATGGCGAATTTGGCGTGCAATTCACGGCGCTCGACGGAAGCAGTGTCGATGCACTGAAAGCCTTGTGCGCGCCGGCGGCGCTTCAAGTGGGCCAAGATCGTGAAGTGAGCCCGCCTGCGCTCTTCGAAGTCGAGCCCGGGATGAAGGTTCGCTTACACATTGAAGGCCTGGCCGCGCCGATGAAGGCGCGAGTGAAGGGCAGCAGCCGGCGTCGCGTTCAAGTGGGCTCCAATCTGGAATTTCTGACGGTCGGCCGCGAAATTGAAGTTGAATCTGGCGATGAGAATCCCAACTTCGTGGCACTGATCGACGGCGTCGAAGTGTCGATCGATCCCCGCACGCAGGTGCCACAATTACTCGTTACCTTACGGCGCCCTGGCATCGACGCAACTCCCGAACCCGCGGTGGTCGATACTGAAGCACGGTTCTCGGATAAGTCCTCGCGCAAAAGCGCGGACGCAAGCGAAGCGCACTCCGTCGAAGCTGAGTCCATTCCCGACGAGCCAGAAGAAGCACTCAGCGCTCGCGAACTAGCTGAGTTGGGGCAACGCATGGGCAAATGGGCCTCCAAGGCAGGAGTCTTTGCCAAAGGCGCCGGTTCCAATTTCGTTTCACTGAGCGAAAAAGCAGCGGGCGGTTTGGGAAAAATGTTCGAAGTGGCTCGCGCACGGATGGGAAAACCTGCGACCGAGAGTAAAGAGCCTCTTCGACGCACAGCGCCGCCGCCGGAGGGACGTTTCTCTAATGCTCCGCCGCCGAAGCCGGGCGTGCGCTCGGTGGCGAGCAACGGACTCCGACAACAGTCGAGCCCCGTGCTGGAGGCGAGCTCAGCTTGGGCCGGAATGCCCCCGAAGGTGAAGCTTCTCGGGACGCTTGGGGTTGGAACAGTGCTCCTCGGCGTCACTGCTTTTATCACTCTGCACGGCGGAAATAAGCTGGAATCTACACAGGCGCCCGTTGCAGCCGCGACAACCAGCGCGGCTAGCCCCAACCCAGCAACCACCACGCCTGGGGTCACGCCGGCAGCCACAGGAAAAGCTGTAGTGGCGAAAGCCGATCCGAAGCAAGGCATTGTCGCT
This sequence comes from Polyangiales bacterium, assembly GCA_038246305.1. Taxonomy (GTDB): domain Bacteria; phylum Myxococcota_A; class Polyangia; order Polyangiales; family Polyangiaceae; genus JBBRRP01. The sequence goes on from JBBRRP010000021.1 coordinate 57,917, forward strand.
GAAGTGCCACTCTTTGGTCCTACTCCGATGGCCACCTTGGAGGCGGCACCCAAAGCGCCTGCCGAAGCAGCGCCCGAGCCGGCGATGAACGAAGGGGAACGCGAGCTTCAGCTTTCCCGCGCCGCTGCGCAGGAAGATGAAAGCTTCAGCGAAGACACGAAGCCAGCCACGAAACCAGAAGAGGTGAAGCCTTTTCAGAGGGGTCCGCTGGAGTTGCCCGTCGTCTACAAGATGAAGCTCGATGCGCCCGGCGGCGCCCTCACTGGAACGCCGACGCCCACGGGTTTCAAAGTGACGCTCGCGGGCCGCAAAGTTCTAGACAATGGTCGAGTCATTGAGCAACGCGATCGTCGGATCCTGCGGGTCCGGACCAATAACACCCAGGCGGGAGCTGAAATCACGTTTCAGTTTCGCGGGCCCGTCCCCGGCTACAAGGTTCGCCTTCAAAAAGATTCCGTCGACTTTTTCGTGAGTTCCGGCAAAGAGAAATAACTCACACGATTAGCGTCGAGTGCAGTAGCGCAATGTTGATGTGGAGCTTGTTGATGCTGGTCGGCTTGAGATCACCGGCCGTATCGAAAAAACGAGCGGCAATTTCAGGATTGGTCCCGAAGTCGTGCTGGGGTTCGAGTCTCTTCGAGGTAGAACGAATATTCGTAGCGTCCGTCGGCGCGCTTAGGCTCTGGCACGATCAAACCGAAGGTTCCCCCGTGTACGTCGCCGCTTCTCTGCACCACGCTATAGCTCATGGGGAAATTCTTGCCATCGCCCTTACTTCAGGCGAAGCGAGCACTCGCGTTTTTTTGTGCGTCAGGGGAGGGAAAAGGAGCATCCATGAACTCAATGGATCGCTCTCGCGATGTCCTCCCCAGCATAGTTTCGCGGTCGTAGGTTTCGTGCATTTGAGCTTCGCAGCCCATCCCCTTATCCTTGGGCACTTCAGTCGAAGCGCCACACTTTCCCGGAGTGGCCGACGAGGGAGTGGAAATGGATGAGTTCGCTGTTTGGGACGGCATCGCGGGCGAGCCTGGGCCGGACCGATTCGGCAACGAAACGAACAGGATTTCGACCAAACCCCTTCAGAGGCGAGGCGTGTTTGTCCAAAGATTAGTCCTGGAACACAGTATCCACTGACGGGGCCGAAAGGACGCGCTCAGTCCAGCGCAACACCTCGGTTTCATTCGCACTTTGGATTCGATCGCGTACCTCTTCGGGAAATTTGCCAAACTTCAGCGCCAAGAGTTTAGCTAGTACATCCCGAAGCGCTTCAGCTTTGCCTTCAGCCTTGCCTTCAGCTTTGCCTTCAGCTTTGCCTCGTTGCTCGGCCAACTTGACCGTCCGTTTGAGGTTCCAGATTGCGAGTTCCCGGTCCTCAGCGAGTTGCTGTGCTTTCGGATCCGCTGACAGCCGGTCCAGCGCTTGTTTGGCGGCGTTCATATCCGGGGTGATGCCGCGCTTGCAATTCCAGATCGATTTGAGCCATCCGCCAGCCTCGCTCGTACGTCCAGAACCGCACCTCGTTCATCAGTCGCTTCCTTAGGGAGCTCTGGATTCAGAACCACTAGATCCAAAATCGGCGACGGCGGACGAAGCACAGCGTTGAGCAGCGAAATCAAAAGCGACTTGTTGCGCTCGTCAGCGAACAGGAGCTTAAAGACAACGTCCAATTTCGGGTCAAGGGTTTGGCGCATGGCGAAGGCGAAGGCGAAGGCGAAGGCGAAGGCGAAGGCGAAGGCGAAGGCGAAGGCGAAGGCGAAGGCGAAGGCGAAGGCGAAGGCGAAGGCGAAGGCGAAGGCGAAGGCGAAG
>JBBRRP010000022.1:0-56927 GCA_038246305.1 Polyangiales bacterium
GGCGGCGTTCAAGTGTCCGAACGCGAGATAGGCCGTGGCAAATGCAACGGAGCAACCGATCGCCACCGCCAGCCCAATGTGCGAGAGCACAAACGGAGATCGAAAAAAGATCACGATCACGCCTAAAATAAGCGCAACCGCAACACTTGAGACGATCGTCATGTCGTCGACGAGGGCGTCCCTTTCTTCGATAGCGTTCGGGATATCACCGCCAAAACCGTGCGACGTGGCCTTGTCGTAGCGGTTTTTGGGCAACGCGTTGGCGAGGCCCTGCACCTTCTTATAGAGCGCATCCGTTGAGAATTCTCCCATTCCTCCTGCGGTGCTCCGGATCAAAAGTGCATAGGTTTTCCCGTCAGGAGTTCGATAATAGTTCGTCGGAAATTGATCGGCCTTGGCAGTTTCTTTCTCAAACTTCGCACGCAAGCGCACAAGAGGAGAAGCCTGTGGCTTAGAGTCGCCCCCAGCCGCACTCCCGTCCTTCTCTTCTTCGCCCGTTTCACAGGGCTCATCGAGCCCCAGGTATCCGGGACTCTGGCGCGCCAACTCGGATCCAATCTCGCATTCTAGGCGCACCAGATCGGGAAGTGGTGCGAAGAGCCAACGCCACTTTTGGTAGAACTCTCGCACTGCCAACGGACCGTGCTCCATGTTTTGAATGGACTCGAGGTGAGCGTCCTTGATCCGCAACTCCAGGTCATCAACGAACTTCTGATTCGAGGCCGCATCGGGTGACGTGACGAGCACAATCAGGGTCGAGCCCGCGCCACCCTTTCGATCCACCGTCTTGGTGAAACGCTGGGCAGCTTCGCTCTCCGAAGGCAGCAGCATGACGAAGTTTCCATTCACTCGAAGCCGGGAAGCCAAGGCTCCGCAGACGCCCAGCAAGAGCAGCCCCAGGGCGAGCACTCGCCACGGATATCGCACTGCGTACTTAGTTACGCGGCGTAGTATTTGATCGACGGCATTCGCGGGAAGTTCGGGGTCTGAAGATTTATCTAATGATTTCATAATCCTATCCAGACGCGACGCTATCGGAATGCGGACACCACCGGAGGGACCAACGCTAGCCGCCTTAAAAAACTACACTCACCTCCACTGACACTGGAGCGCATCCCCCTACTGCTCCACCGGGTGTATCCCTCATTCACACGAGCGCTGAAAGTGTCGCACTGGAGCGACACCCCGGAGAGCGCGCGTGGCAGGGCAGGCTCTATTGCTGGGTATTCGGTGAGCGCTTGCACTGGCGAGATCCTTGCAGGTGGGCGAGGAGATTAGCGGCTGACGCTGAAGTTGGCCCGCTTTTCGGTTCTAGACGACTCCTCTCATCCTCGGACCCGCCCCTATAGAGGGGCGCAACGACGCCCCGCAAGCCATGAACGCTCCCCTCTTCCCCTATTCCCCGAACGCCAGCCGGACACCCAACAGCCTCAGCGGACACGCGGGCTGGCCGCGCAAGATCGCGATCCTGAACGACTACGTTCGCATTCCGTACGCGAATGGTTCGTCGTTTGCGTCACAAATGCTGTACCGCGAGTTCAGCAAGCGCGGCCACGAGGCCACCGTGGTAGGTCCGCATGATCCGACGGCACGGCCTGAGGAGCTGCCCGAGCGCCACATCACGCTGCCGAGCGTGCCTTTGCGTGTGCATCCGGGGGTCTATCTTCCCTTCCCGGGGGCCAAGGCGCTCGCGCGCATTGCCGAAGAGAAGTTTGACATGGTGCTGGCTCAATCGGGCTCGCGTCTCACGGAGCTCGGGGTGTGGCTGCGAAAGAAGCATCGCGTACCGATGCTCTGCGTGAACACGGTGCACTTGCCTTCTGTGGTGAACGTCATCCTTCCAGATTCTCTGCGACGCCAGGAGCGCCTCCAGAATCTGCTGTCTGATCGCGTGTTGCCTTGGGCTCAACGCCAGAATGCCGCGCTCTATAACCAGACAGACGGCGTGGTGGTGCTTTCCAGCGGGCTCAAGCGGTACTGGCAGGAGCAGGGCGTTTTGGCCCCGATTCACGTGATCCCGCGCAGCGTGGATCCCGCCATTTTCAACCGCACCACGAACGTTGATCCTTATCCTTCGCACATGAAGCGCGGCTATCGCTTGCTTGTCGTGTGTCGGCACACGCGCGAAAAGGAAGTGGAGAGGTTGCTCAACATCTTCGCCTCGTTGATTGCCGTGGCCTGCCCGGATGCCACGCTGACGCTGATTGGGGACGGCCCGGACCACGCAGCCTTCAAAGCCCACGCTGAACGCCTGGGCGTGCGGGAGCGGACGCTGTTTGTGGGGGAGAAGGCGCTCACCGAAGTGCCCCATTGGTATCAACACGCTGATCTGTTTGTTTACACCTCGCTTTCTGAAACGTACGGACAAGTCGTGAGCGAAGCCATGTGGTGTGGGCTGCCGGTGATTGCGCTTGCCGATAACATGGGCGTGAGCGAACAGGTCCAGACGGACAAGAACGGTGTGCTCATCCCAAGCGGCAACAATATTGAGGAGGCCAACTGGCGCTTCGCCAACGCTGTACTTCGCTTGCTCCGAGATGCCGCCCAACGAAAACAACTCGGGCAGCAAGCTTCACAATTAGCCCGCCACTTGAGGCACCCTGAGCGCGGGATTGCCGCGTATTATGAGGCCTTTGCCCAAGCCCGTGAGCACTGTCTGCGGGAAACCACGCAGAGCGCCCCGACGCAGGCTTTTGGGCGTCTCGTCAATATGAGCGTGGTGCATGGTTTGCTGGCATTGGGTGGTTGCCTACGGCCACCCTCGGCGATGGACCTCGCGAGCATTCGCCAGCCCGTTTGGAATGACCAGGCCCGTGCGAGCGAGGCTCCGCTCTCTGCAATTCGTACGAGAAGCGTCAAGTAAAGAATGCGGGTACTGGCGCGCCCCGCGGCTTCGAGCCAGAACCCCTACACTAACATTCTTTACCAACACGTTCGGCAGCTCGGGATCCAGGTGGATGGCTACCAGCTCGCGCGAGCGTTCTTTGGTCAGTATGAGATCTTTCACGTGCACTGGCCTGAATCCGTGTTCAACCACGGACTGTTTTCGGCGCGCGTCACCACCGAAGCATTGCTCTTGGCGATGAAACGTTTGAAGCGAGGGGGCACCAAGCTCATCTGGACCGTCCACAATCTCGGCGCGCATGATCGGCGGTTTCCGTTGCAGGAAGGTCAATTTTGGCAGCGTTTCGTGCCTCTCTTGGACGGCTATTTTGCACTCAGCGAGACGGGCAAACACGCAGCACGAGAGCGTTTCCCAGCACTTCGGAGTAAGCCTGGCTTCACGGTTCCTCACCCGCACTATCGCGGCTGCTACCCTGACCAAGTTTCGCGCGAGCAGGCGCGAAGCGCCCTCGGACTCGCCCCCGCTGGTCGAGTCTTAGTGTTTGTCGGAACGATCGCTGATTACAAAAACGTCCCCGAGCTTGGATCTACATTTTCTGCGCTCGCTGGAGATGATTTGAGACTTGTGATTGCCGGGCGCCCCCGAAACGAGGAAATTCGGAAAGGGCTCGAAGAGCTAGCAGTGCGAGACTCGCGCATCCTCCTGCACCCGGTTCACATTGCCGACACCGAGCTTCAGAATTACCTGAGGGCCGCTAACGTGGTGGTGCTTCCCTACCAAGAAATATTGAACTCTGGCTCGGCTGTTCTGGCGCTCTCTTTTGATCGTCCGGTGTTGATGCCTCGGCTGGGTGCGGCAGAGGATCTTGAGCGCCTCATGGGCACCACTTGGGTTCAGCTTTATCGCGGGAAGCTAGTACCAGCGCTGCTCGAACAAACCCTTTCTGTTTCGCAAGCTCTGCCAGAGCGCACTGCGGGCGAACACCTGGAGCAGCTTTCGCCGGCCGTCGTGGGGCGCGCCACTGCCGACGCATACCGCGCGCTCGTTTCCGGATAGAACGTCCGCGCGTGGCGAAGATCGCTCTGTTCACCCCCTATCTGCCAGCCCCGGCTTTCACCGGCGGCAGGATCCGTATTTCGGAGCTGGCACTTGGCCTCAAACAGCTCGGCGAAGTGCACCTGTTCGCCCAGGCGGGATTTAGGGAGAGCGCGCAAGCAAAAGCAGCGCCAGAGCTTGCCCAGTTTAGCTCCGTGCACATTGCACGGCGACTGTTACCGACTTGGCCGTGGTCGGAGCTGCCCAAGCGAGTCCTCCGCGGTTCCCCCACGCAGCAACATTCCGCTCTCCAGGCTGCTGGCCCGTTTGATTTGGCGGTTGTGGAGCACAGCCACGCTGCCCGTTGGGCGTTGACTCTCGACGCCCCGCTATTGCTCGATGAGCACAACATCGAAAGCCGTTATCTTGTTGCTAAATTGGAGGCACTGGGACAGGGCGCCGCACAGGGTGAAGTTCGCAAACTGGAGGCTTGGGAGCGAGCCCTCTGGCGGGAGGCGGATAACGTGGTGGTTGTCACCGAATCCGACGCAGAACACATCGCGCCATTTCGAGACTGTGCGCCGGAGGTGATCCCCAATGGCGTCAATCTGGGCAAAATTCGCTACATTCCAGCGAGCGAACGCCTTGGCAGCGGGATCTTGTTTGTGGGGTTGATGGACCACGCGCCCAACGTCGCCGCAGCTAAAATGTTAGCCGAAAACGTGATGCCCGCAGTGTGGCGTGTTCGCCCCGAGGCGCAACTCACTCTGTGCGGCGCCAATCCGACGCGTGAGGTTTTGAGGCTGGGCTCCGCACGCGTGGTAGTCACGGGCAGAGTAGCGTCAGTTGCCCCGTTTCTTGAACAGGCTCGCGTGTGCGCGATGCCGCTTTCGCAAGGCGCTGGCTCTTCGCTCAAAATCCTGGAAGCGCTGGCAAGTGGCGTACCCTTGGTGGCCAGCGAGGTTGCGGTGCGTGGTTTTACGCTTAAATCTGGCACCGATTACCTGCCAGCAAACGATACGGCAACCGCCGCGGCCCACATCATAACGCTGCTCAGTTCAGCGGGCGACGACGAGCGCGCTCGAAGGGGGCGGAAGTTCGCGGAGGCGTTCGACTGGGCCGGTTTGGCAGAGCGCTTCGCCAGCCTGGCTTCGGAGCTGATCAAGCACCCGAAGCGCCGTACGCGAAAGCGTTAACTTCAAGGGCTGGGGGGCGTGGGGGGCGTGGGGGGTGCCAGGCTCTTACAGCAGCGAAATCCAAGGTGATAGTTGTGGTGGCTGTTCGGATCCTCGATATCGGTGCCGTGCCAGTCTAACGCACGCCAGCGACAATCATCAGGATGGGTCTCTTTTTGCTGAAAAACAAACCAGCTCCCCTTCATTTCCGTCCGCCCAATGCCCCCCCTACTCGTTAATTGGTCGGGCTCAAGTGGCATGTTCATGTGCTCGGCGACATTCCCGTGCAGATCGTAGACGCCAAACACACTCTTACATTCCGGGAACGAACCCGCTGGATAGGTGTTCGACCCGCAGCTGTAGCCGCTCGCAAAGCACTCAGGACTTTTAAGGCCACCGGTGGCACACAAAGCGTGATTCTTGCTTGAGCCGTAGCTCCACACCAGCTCGCGGTGAAGATTGCTATAATATTCGGCTTGAAAACGGGGTTTCCCAAAGAAATACTCTTCTTCTACAGGCCTCAAGTCTCCGGCACAGGCGCCCTCCCATTCGTGCGCATCACACAAGCGTTTGCCGAGCGCCTGACAAATCTCAGAGGCTGCGCTGGAGCGTACCCAGGTTAACGGGTACTCGCAAGGAATGTTCGGGAATTCAAAGCGATCGATGCAGATCGGAGCTGCTTGTCGGCCCTCGCCCTTCGTTTTGCTCGTGATCCGAGCCATGTTCTTGGCTCCGCACGCCACGGCATCCTCATCGGTTATTCGCAATTTTTCCCGCGTTTTTAGGCATTCGGCACGGCTCTCTGGGTGCAGCGTCACTTTGGGCAGGCCCTGACCCAGGTACTTAGATGTGCCAAAGATGGCCGCGAGCTTCTGAACGGTTGGTGCGTTGAGCGCAAAGTAGGAGCGGAGCTCTTCGAGCAGAGCTACGCGCTGAACTTCCACCGGTCGCAGTTCCCGTGTGCTCGCTGCCGCTTCCTCAGAGAGCGTTGGGAGTTGTTCGAGCGATGGTGCGGACGGAAGGGGAGTCAACACGGAGCCCGCATCAGGAGCGCCTTTCGGTAAGGTTCGAGCCCCACCCGACGCCCGGGCAGACGGCGAGCTAGCGTTCAGGCTCTGAGCCGCCCACAATCTCACAACGAGCCAGACGCCAACACCGCCAATGGCTAACGCCATGATCCCGATGAGCGTTGATCTGCTGAACGTCATTCAGCGCACTTCCTCCGGAGCTTCAGGCTTCCCCTCACGCACCGCGCTCCCAACCGGTCGCTCTTGGACTTGAGCCCATTGGTTCGGCGCCAAAATGGGCGTTTCTGGAAAGATTCGAATGACCGCTTGCTCCATAGGCACGGGCGTATTTCGCAGCGTGAGATAGAAGAAATCACGCGTAGATCGATGAATATAGCGAGGGAAATTCATCAAGGCAGTCGATTTGTTCATCAGCCGCGCCTGGAAATCGAAGCCCTTCATTTCGGGCACTTCGCCTTCAGCCTGCCAGAATTCTTCAGGCGGCCGCGGAAGCGGTCGGAGCTTTCCGCGCTTGGCAATCCGATAGAATTCTAGGCCGCAGTGACCCGCGTTCATGTCCAGATGCACACCGTAGGTGCACCCGGTGAGCTTCAGTGCCTTACCCAACTGCTCCGGATCGGCACTGTTGCCATAGAAGTATGCAATGAAATTGTCGCGAGTGACACACAACGCACTCCGTGCCGTCCGAGATTCATGCGTCCAGCCATCAGGCATCCCACCCCACCAATAACGCCGATAGGGATTGATCTGGCCGTCCACTATCAGCGGCGAGAGATTCTGCCTAAACGACAAGAGGCGATAAGGGATCACGTTACTTTCGGGCCAGGTTCCAAAGGCCGTTGCGCCGTCACGAGTTTCAGCGATGGTCGCCGCGTAGGGCTTCGGTGGCAAATAGACGGTGTCATCCGCCATCATCCCGTACTCGCCGTGCATGGCCTGAAAGCCGCCGTTGAACGCGGCCACCACCGTTTCCAGGATCTCCGGATCTCGGGGTATTATGCCCGTGCCGACCTCTGCAGTCGCACTTCTGGGCTCAACGGTGCCGCTCACCATGTGCAAGCTCACGCGGCGCGGGTCCCAAAGCGTGACGAAAATCAGAGCGTAAGAACGCGCCGGATCCATCCTCAGGAAGGTCGAAGCGAAAGGTGTCCCTCCGACGCTGGAGCCGACGAAAGGGTCACCCTCAAGCGAGGCCCACTTCCCTTCGTTAGCTAACGGCGTCCGAAAAAGTGGCTTGAGGGGAGGCGGGGGCCACTCGGCCCGTGCGCTGGTCTTTTCGATGGGCTTCACCGCAGAAAGGGAGCCAAGTGCCTCCTCAAGGTCCGCCTTTCCGTCTTCTTCCAGCACTTCACTCTTGATTTGGTGGAGCCCATCGTCCGCCTTGTAGGCGACGGCCTTGAGCCAATCGATGCCGGAAGCGCCGATCCAGGGAACAGCTCGCACTCGATCCACCGCCCAAGTGACGAAGTTTCCCGGGCGGGCTTTGGGCTGCGTGATTTCCTTGATGAATGGCCCGCTCACTGGAGCTTCGGGATTGAGCGGGATGCGGGTGACTCCAGCCTTCGTTTCAACCCTAAGCGCATCCGCTTCAAAGCTTAATCTGATGCCGATTGCCTGTTGGTGTGCAAAGACACGCGTCCCGATACCGTCAAACTGGCCTGTTTCCTGGAAGTTGGTGAGTGCATTCTGCAGGCGATTGAACCGAGTCCAATCGCGTGACGTCGGTGTGGGCTCGCCACGCGTGTCGACAAGAAAGATCTGTGACCGCTCACCATCCGCGATCGTCCAGGCAGCATACGGCGATTGCACCACGAGTTCAGTCTCTTCGGCGAGCCGCGTGTGGGTCGTATTGTAGGTCAGGGAAAGCCCCAAAACATGGCGCTCTTCAAGGGAAGCGCGCGCGTGCAGCAGAAATATGTCAGGCAATGAGTCAGTGCGATGCCCAAGTGCGATCACACCTCGTCCCCGCAGGTAGCAGGTCCAAATGCCCGTGCAGTCCGCCAGAAAGTGTACATCTTGCTCGCGCGCTAAGATCTTGCGTCTCAAGAGCAGTGCACTCAGAGCAGCTTCAGGCGTTGGGGCGGTGAGGCCGGGCCCTGGCGACGGTTGGGTCGAGGGGCTCGTGAGAACAAAGGCGGCCACGACACCGAAGCGCCGAAACCAGCGCGATCTCAAGAGCTTTCGAACTAAAGCCATCGCTAGCCAGACTCAGCTTCGAAGGCACAGCCCCTCCGATTCAGGCCCTGATCGCCAGCGCTGCACATGACACGAGAAGTATGCGAAGGAAGCCAACTTTGGGCCAAATCTTCCGGCAAAATTCGAGCTTTTCTCGGCCGTCACAGACAGCAGCGAAATCCCAAGCTGTAGTCCAGGTATTCGTAGGCATGAACCGAGATCTCTGAGTCGCACCCGTCGCGCGTGGCTCGCGCGTAAAACCCGCCTAAAAATAGCCCGGGAGGCCCGGCTACCCATTCGTCAAGGTTCCCGACCATGTCAAAGACGGCGTCGCTGCCAAACTCACTGCGACACGTGGCCAGCTCTCCGGTCTTTCTGAGCAGCGGACCATCACTATCGGTCACCAAATTCAGGCGGGGATCGAGGTGGTGGACGGAAGGATCGCCGTGCAGGACGCCAGCGGGGTGAGTCGCCCGGAACACGTTGCACAGGCCTTGGCGATACTCATCGCCGTAAGGGTAGCGGGATTGTTTTTGCCCTCGACAAGCCGAGCGCCACTCGCTCGCCGTGCACAGGCGTTTACCCGCGTTCTGACAGGCGCGCGCCGCCGTTGCCCCACTCATGTAGCCGTTCGGTACCTGATTTTGCACCGAGATCGCCATCGGTTTCACGCTCCCGGTGAGCTGATACTCGGGTGGTACGGGTACGGCGAGGCTCCGACCGGCTTCAGTTTTAGAGGTGGCGCGCAAGATCTGGCCCTGCTCGAACCAGTGCTGCGTATCCTGGACGTTAGCCGGATAATATGGAGAAAAAGGCCTGTGAGTGCGTTGATCCTGCAAGCTCGCTTCAAAACGATCGATGCAGTATTCACCTCGGATATCCACCATCTCTGGAGGGCACCGGCGCCGAACGGCGATGGGTTGTTCCCAAAAGCCAACACGCTCTCGCTGTCCAGACTCAACGACACCTAGCCCCTCAGCTGGCAAATAAAGAACCGCTGGCTGCCCTGCGTTCCCGCGCTGATCCTTGGTACGCGAAGAAGGAGCGGTCGCTTGCTTCGGTGCCGGCTCTCGTTCGTTGTCGGATTTTTCAGCGCGGCAGCCGAGCAGCCCCGCCCACACGAGTAGCGAGAGCGGCCGAGAACCGACCAAATTACTTTCCGCGGTAGACGATCAAACCATGACTCAGATCATAGGGAGACACGGCAACTCGAACGCGATCACCGGGGAGCACGCGAATGTGGTGGCGGCGCATGCGACCTGAAAGCTGAGCCCGAACGACGGCCTCGGCTTGGTCGACTTTGACGGTATATTGACCGCCGCCGAGAGCGTCTTGAATGACGCCCTCCATTTCCAAAAGATCACCTTTGCTCATTCAGGGGCATTCCTCGAGTTTTAGGGCGCGGAAGCTTGCACAACGGGAAGGGCTTTTCAAGGGCGGGCGAAGCTGGGCCTGAGCAGGCGGCGGCTCTTGTGGTACGCCGCCAAGCAATGAGGACGTTTCCTGCGACTTTGTTCGATTACAATGGGGTGTTGATCGATGACGAAGCCGTGCATCTGGCAGCATTCCGGGAGGTATTGAACCCGCTCGGCCTCGCTGTAGACGAGGCCACCTATTGGGAGCGTTATATTGGTTTCGACGATGCCGGCGCTTTTTCCGCGATTCTGAGCGACGCTCAGCGCGCCTTTGATAGTGCCCTGCTGCGGGACTTGATTGAGCGGAAGCGCCCCGTCTATTTGCGCCTGGCGCAGGCGGAACTCAAGGGTTTCAAAGGTGCGAAGGCTGCACTCGATTTTCGTGCCCAGTCGGGCCCTGTGTGCATCGTCTCTGGAGCGCTGAGGGACGAGATCATTCTCGGGTTGGAATTCCTCGAAGCCAAGAACTCCGTACACCACATCATCTCGGCAGAAGACACAACACGCTCCAAGCCCGATCCGGAAGGGTATGAGCTCGGCTTGCTGTACCTCCAAACCCGACTGCCAAAAGCTGAGGCGCTGCAGGCTCTCGTGATCGAAGATTCACTCGCCGGCGTGAAGGCCGCTAAGCTTGCAGGACTCTTTTGTGTCGCCGTAGCTCAGAGTTACCAGGAGTCAGAATTGTCGGCAGCGGGCGCTGACGCCACCTTCCCCACGCTCGCTGAAATGAGCCCCGAAGCGCTGAGCGCTTTGTATACATCCGCATTCGGGGTGTGACGCCACGCTCATGGCGACCTGGAATTTTCCCTCGAAAACGCTCTGTGTAGGTCTCGCACTCGCCGGCATGCTGGGATCCGTGCCCGCAGAACCTGAGCCATCGGCCACTCCCACTCTGACCCTGAAACACGACGACAAGTATCTCGAAGAGCGTTCTGCACCGATCAAAAACGCGATCCGCGGCATCACGGTCGGGCCTATCGAAAATAGCCTGCATCCTGATCGAGGCTACGGCAGCTCTGCGTACCGACAGACGCTCGATGAAGCCGTACGCTTGGGCGCCAGCTGGGTGAGCTTGACGCCCTTTGGTCGCGTTTGGGATCTGACGCCCTCGGGGATTTCACAGACTTTCGAAGCTCCCTATGAGAGCAATCGCCAAGCGCTGGTTCTTGCCATTCAGCAGGCCCATCAGCGTGGTTTGAAGGTCATGCTCGTTCCTCATCTGTGGGTGGAAACGGGCGGCTGGCGTGCTGAAATCGAGCCTGAAAATGATCGCGCGTGGCAAGCCTGGGCAGAAGCCTACCGCCGGTTTGTGCTCGGATGGGCGGACACGGCGGAGCTCGCTCACGCGGACTTGTTCTCACTCGGTGTAGAACTGAGAAGTTGGGTGACAACGACCCGAACTCCGCTATTTTTGCCCATTATTCGCGAGGTGCGCCGCCATTATTCTGGCCTGTTAACCTACGCTGCCAATTGGGATGATGCCGACTCCACCACCATCTGGGGGGAGCTGGATCTGATCGGGATCAATGCTTTTTACCCCTTAGCGCAAAAAGACGGCGCCTCTGCAGAAGAGCTGCGAGCGGGTGGGCAAGAAGTTGCAGCGGGCGTGCAGAAGCTCGCTGCTTCGTGGCAAAAGCCTGTCATCTTTACAGAGTTTGGCTACACCACGCGCAGCAACCCGGCCGTGCGTCCGTGGGAATGGCCCGAACACCTGGGGCGAGTAGAGGTGAACGAGCTAGCGCAGGCGGAAGCCTACCGCGCGCTTCTCGGGGCGTTCATGGATCAGAAATGGTTTGCTGGTTTCTTTGTGTGGCGATTTTATGCCGATCCCGACGACACATCGCAAGAACCTGCGTGGGGCTTTTCACCCCGAGCGAAGCTTGCCGAAAGCGTGTTGCGCGAGGCATTTTCCGGCCGGTTTGCGGGTGACTCCGATGCGAGCCTCGGCAGCGCCCTACTCAGCCGAAGAGCGCTGCCCGTTGGCATCTACTGAACGCCACCGACGAGCTTCCAAGGCGGATCTCGCATGCTTGAAGGCAGACTGAGGGCGTGCGAGCATCTCGGTCCTGCTCCTCCTCGCCGTCTTGTTCTGCGTTTTCGCCAACGCTTTCTTCGTGGCTACGGAGTTCGCGCTGGCCAAAGTGCGTCCAACGTCACTGCAGGCTTTGGCTGCCACAGGAGATGTCAAAGCCGAGGCGGCACTGGCTGCCATCCGTAAGCTCGACGGATATCTCGCGGCTACGCAGTTGGGGATCACCTTGGCGTCGCTGGCACTCGGCTGGCTCGGTGAGCCTGCAGTGGCCACGTTGCTCTCGCCCGTCCTCTCGCAACTTGGTGTCGCAGAAAAAGCCAGTCACGCGATTTCGTTGACCACCGCGTTCGTGATCATCAGCGTACTGCACATCATCTTAGGTGAGCTCGTGCCCAAGTCGCTCGCCATCCAATTCCCTGAGTCCGTGTCGCGCCAAACGGCTGCGACGATGGGCGTGCTCTATTGGCTCTTTTCGCCAGCGCTTTGGTTCTTAAATGGCATTTCCAACGTGCTCCTGCGAGCGGTGGGCGTACGTCCCGCGGAACACGGGAGCGATAGCCTTTCGGTGGCCGAGCTCAGGATCGTGCTTCAAAGCTCCTTCGCTGAAACGGGCCTGGATCAACGAAAACGCGAGACTCTCACACGCGTCCTCGGAGGGTTTGATCTGCCCGTCCGAGCGATCATGGTGCCACGTGTGGACATGACCACATTGGCTCTCGCCGATCCTCCCGAAGTGAGCCTAAAAGCGGCACGTCATCATGGCTTCAGCAGATATCCTGTGAGTGAGCTGGGTGGCGCGGATGAGATCACGGGCTACCTCTACGTGAAAGATTTGTTCGTGTCGCCAGCTGGAGGCTCGGAGAATCTGCGTGCGCGCGTGCGCAAGGTGCTGTTTGTGCCAGGCTCTTCTCTCGTGGGTGATGTTTTGTCTGAATTTCAACGCGAGGGCGTTCCGATCGCGATCGTGGTCGACGAATTTGGAGGCACTTCAGGCCTCGTGACGCTCGAAGATGCTGTTGAGGCCGTGGTTGGGGAAATTACGGACGAGCTGGATAAGGAGGCTCCGCGCTTTCAGCTGCGCGATGATGGCACCATCATCGCGGATGGTGCCGTGCTGGTGCATGAGCTGATCGTGGTGGGTCTGGATACCGGCAGTGCCGATGCGGAAGATACCTTGGCGGGGTACATCACGGCTTCGCTTGGGCGTCCTGCCCATCCCGGCGATGAAGTGCGGATCGGTGCCTACGACGCCATTGTCGATGAAGTCCGCCGCAGACGTGTCCGTCGCGTGTTGCTCCGCCCCAAGCAGACGAGTCTTCGGGCCTCCAATCCTACGTCCAGTTAGCGGGGGCGCCAGCCGACCTTAGCGCTGGCGCCACTTGGATGGGCTCACACCGTGACGGCTGGCAAAGAAGCGACCAAACACCGTGGTGGATGGATAGCCCACGAGTTTGGCGATCTCAAAAACGCTAAGGTTCGTGTTGCCCAACAATCGTTCTGCTTCGCTCAAACGCATATCTCTCAGAGCTTGCCCAGGGCTTGTTCCGCGCAGCTTCTGGTACACGCGTGTAAACTGTGCTCGCTGTAAGCCAGCGGCGGCGGCGAATTCATCAACTGAAAATCCGTGATTGAGCCGGGTATGCGCGATGTCTTCGGCGCGACGAATGCGAGTCTCTGGGGCCAAATGAGGCTTCGATGCCGGGCTGAGGTTGGACTCAAGGGTCTGGTTTCGCACCCAGATCGCAAGCAAGCTGGCGAGCTCGCTGTTAGCCTGAAACTGGTCGTGCGGTTCCTGGCCCCGCCACAGGTTAACCAAGGGATCGAGGCGTCGAGCGAACATGGCCTGCAACGCCTTTGGGATCTTCAAAGGAAGCTCAATCCCCCACACGGCGCGGCTGCCCGGCTGCAGAAGGTGGGCGCGGGGCTCGAGGTTGAAGTCGAAAGGATAGGTGTCTCGCTGCTCAATTCTGCGTGGGTTGTAGCTCACATCGAAGTGCACCCAGCAAGGTCGGCTGCCTTTGACAGAGCCGATGCTATCTACCAAAACGCCAGGTTGAATGAGGTAGCCCTCGTTTTTCGCGATCACGCACTTTTTTCCGCCGATCACGACCTCCTCGCTGCCGTCGTAGCTCACCACCAAGAGGTAATAGGCCAGGCTCCGTTGCTCTAGGCGCCAGGTACCTCGTGCGTAGTTGTCGGCGAGATGGATCCAGGGGCAATAAGGACCTTCGATGGCGAGAAAGGCGCCCTCGGGGGCGATGTCGTTGACCTTCATGGGTTAACCTGTTGGACCGCCGTGTGCTACCTTCGGGCGTAGAGGTACGCGGCGCACTGGTTGGTGGTCGGACCTTGCGACACGCTTCATCACACAAAAAGCGGATCCACAATACAAGATGGTGAGTGACAAGCGCTGATTGGTAGGCATAGAAGAGCCCCGAACGCCGTGGGCGCGTTGACGTGGTCAATGTTCGCCACAGATTTTATCTTTTTGGAGAGCACCAATGATATCCTCAGCACCGCCTTTCCGTACCTTCCCCTTCTCCAAATTTGTTCTCCCGTTTTCCTTAGTTCTACAGGGAGCCGTTGGGCTGCTCGCCATCTCGTCCGTGGGATGCTCAGCTGCCAAGTCCGCGGGCGTCGGAGGAGGCGGGGGCGCTCCCGGCGGAGGCGCACAATCAGGCCTCCTGCTCTGGCTCAAGCTCGACGAAGCGAGCACCAACGGCGCGCCTGCGGATGCTTCCGGAATGATGAACATGGCAACGTACGGCGTCGCAAAGCCCCTCGTGTCCAGCTCAGTGCCGGCGGCAATCAAGGGCTTCTCCACCGCGGCACTGAAGTTTGACGGAACAGCCACGGTTGAGATCCCAGCTACTCCCGCGATGACGTGGCCGGAGAACGCCAGCAGCTTCACGATTTCGGCATGGGCCAACCCGGATTCGCTCCCCATGAACGCGGAAAAATGGGGCGCGCTCATCTCAAACAATCCAGGCGGCACTGGAAACCAAGGTTACTGCGGCATCGCGATCGCTCCGGACGGGAAGTGGTCTTTTGAATCTAACGGACAGGATGCCGCGACTGGGGGTGTTGCCGTGCGCGGCGCCGCGGTCATGCTAGGCGCCTGGCAGCACATTGCCATTGTTCAAAACGGACCCGCCAACACCCAGACCATCTACGTGAACGGTGTGGCGGGCCCCGCACAGATGCGTGGGTCGTCCCCGTGCAATAGCACCGCGTCATTTTCGATCGGCTTCAAAGATGGCGATGGATTCATGGGCCTAGTTGACGACGTTCGCATCTATGGCGATCCGCTGACGGAGCCCCAGGTGAAGGAGCTTGCTGCGGGCAAACAGACGATCACCCCAACACCGTGAGTTGCCCGTAGTTCCAACTGGAACGCAGTAAGGAATCAGCTTCAGCGCTTGCAGACAAGGGCAAACCGTCGCCATTTGGTCGGAGACCGGAGCCTCAGCGACGTTTCTTGATTTGACGCAGCGCCAGCCCGAGCGGGGGCACGGGAAGTTCCTCCAGGTAATTCGCAAACGCGTGCTCGAGCTCCGTCTTGAAGAGCGAGATGGTCTCGAAGATGGAGTCCTTGCTTGGACCCCCAGCGAGAGCAAAATCACACGCTTCTCGCGAAACACGCGCGCTCGCGAGGCACATCAAGAAGTGAAGCGAAGAATGCTGCTGAGTGAGCACTGCCCCGAGCTGATCGAGCGATGCCACAGTGAGCTTGGCTTCAGCAAAACTAAGCTCATCTTGCACAAACAAACCGATATCGTCGGAACGCCGGTGCCCCGCATAAAATCCGGCGAGGGCGGTGCCTCCGACGAGCATCAGAACTCAGTAGGCATCTGTGTCAATGGTGATGGCACTGGGTAGCGCGAGCGACACTTTGGAAAGGACATCCTCATCTCCCGCCAAGTAGGCGTAGTGGATCCAATTGGTCATCACGCGTTCCACGTACTTTCGAGTCTCCGCATACGGGATCATCGCAACAAATAGGTCGAGCGGTAGAGCTTTCCCCGTGCTTGACCAACGGCTGACCGCCGCTGGCCCAGCATTGTACGCAGCCAGGGCGAGCGGTACGGCTCCTTGAAATTGCCGTAGCAGGCTATCGAGATAATGCGTCCCTAGCACCAGATTCGTGCCCGGAGCATCGAGCGAACCGGGGAAGAGCGGAAAGCCTAGATCGCCGGCGACTTTCTGTGCAGTCGGTTCGATGAGCTGCATCAGCCCTCGGGCCTCCGCAGAAGATCTCGCTCGCACGCGGAACCCGCTCTCTTGCCGAATCAAACCGAAAATCAGGTTCTGGGACACGCGCGGCGTCGAAAGTGTCTTCACTTCCTCCGCGTAAGCCCGCGGATAGGCGCAGTCAAAGATCCAGGCCGATTCGGTGGACGGCAAGCCCAGCAACAAGCCAGGCTTAGAACTGCGAGTACCCAGCTGAAAACGGCGTTCTGCGGTTGCAAAGCCAGCGTACGCGGTGCACAGAGCTTCGACTTTGCGCGCAGCGTACTTTTTTCCTAACTCGGCTTCTTCGGCTAACAGCGCGCGCTCTGCGTCGCGATCTAAGCCTAATTCAAGCAGTAAACGCACTTTTTCTGGAAGGGCAAGTGTGAACTCAGAGGGGCGCGCTTGAGCTGCGATCGGAGCTAGCTCCGGCGCGGGCTCCCCCAGAGCTTTGAGCCGCAAGCGACTGAGCAGCGCCGCGAAGGATAGCGGCTCGTCTGAGACGATTTCGCGGTAAGATTTGGCGGCCATTGGCTTATTTCCGCCAAGCTCCAGCGCCAACGCTCGCACTTCTCGGTCCATCCCGGAAGCCTTGGCTTGAGCGATTGGCTTGGAAAATAAAGGCTCAGCGCGTTTGCCCTCGCCGAGGATCAACCAAATCACTCCAAGCTCCCGCTCGGCTTCCGTTTGATATCGCGCGTTCTTGCTGTAGCGCTTCCGGTAGTCGAGGTAAGCGTCACGGGCCTCCTTGAAGCGGCCTAGGATAAACAACAGGCGAGCGCGTTGGTAACGCGCGTGCTCAGCCCACGGCGTTTTGGGGTACGTCCTCGCCAGCTCGTCATATTTCTTGAGCGCATGCTCATCTTGGTCGCCGCGCGAAAGTGCGCGCGCTGCATAGAAGAGATCCTGCACGGGCTCGCGGCTCGCTTTTTTGGCGGCATTGGTAAAAAGCTCGGCAGCTTTTAGGTAGTCCCTTCGGCTGGTATAGTAGGCGAATGCCAGCAGGCTCAGGCGCTCCCCCACCCTGATCGCAGCACCATCAACCAGCTTCAGCTCTTGTGCGCAGCGTTCCACCATGCCTGCTCTAGAGAAGGCCTGCGCCCGCTCCAAACGCTCTTTGGAAGTGAGCGGGTACTTCCAGACGGCGGCCAGGCGCGTGTCCGCGTCCGACGTTTCGGGGCGAGTGGGGTACCGGATCGCAAGCCATCGCAGATCGGTTGCCGCGAGTGCCGGAAGCTTCAGCTTCTCCGCCAAGCGCGCACGCTGAAGCCTTGCTTGAAATTCGAGCTCGGTCTGCCCTTTGCCCAATTTAGCCAGCACTTTTTCGACCACCTTTCGTGCCGGATCCGGACGTGCTCCGTTTTCCTCCGCCACAGCAGCCAGCAACCAATCTGCTGGATCTTGGGATGATTCGAAATAGCGTGCCGCGTTCTCGAATGGCCCCACAGAAAGTTCACATTCTGCACGTGTGCGTAAGAGTGAGGGCCCCAGCACACCCAGCTTACTTTCAAACCCCAGAGCAAGCGGCAACAGGGCTGCACAATTCCCGAGTTCCTTACCCACTCTTAGACGCAGATAGACGATGAACGGCTGGGCCTTCTCCGCGTCGCTCAGCTGTTCCAAAAGCAGACCCGCAGCAGCATAATCCTCAACCCGAACACGCTCGATCGCTTTCTTTAAGCCCTCGGAGCTTTGGACAGAAATAGCATTTACCCGTACGGCGGACGCACCGTCTGCACTGCCCCCGCCGTCTGCACCGCCCCCACCACGCCCGACTGTTGGGTTTTTTTTCTGCAACAGGTGAGCGTGAGCCTGCGAAGCATCTTCCATTTCGGAAGAGCTTGAATTCCGACGACAGGCAACGGGAGCTGCCGCGCCAATCAAACAAGCGCTCGTCCAAGCGACCCACACTCCGCTCGACCGAAGGTTTACCATCCCCACCGGTACTCGGCACTCAACTGTACGCTCAAGAGCGACGGCACCACACTTCGCGCGACGATGCTCTCGAAGTGTCCTGAAATCCCCAGACCCCACGAACGCGACCACGCGTAATCCAACCCGGGCGCGACTCCTATCAGCAGCCCCTCATCCGGCAGCCGTAAGCCTGGCGACCCAGAAACATCGCCGTTAGCCAGATAATAACCGGCGTTCAGCCCCAAGCGTGGAACCCATTGAATCACATCCAGCTTGTACGCAACACCCGCCGCCACAAGTCCCGCGCGCCAGTTCGTCGCATTCGCCGTCGAGCGCGGCAGCATGAACGCTTGAGTGAAAAATTCCGCATCGAAGCTGTCACTCATGCCGTATGCCGCCTCCAACCCAACGCTCGGCCCCCAGCCCAAGGCAGGTTGCGTAGCGGTCGTTGCGCCCCCCGAGAGGCCCAATTGCCATTGATTCTCGAAGGCAGAAGCGTTCCCACAAACCAAGGAGCCCACTAAGAACAACGCACAACTCAAACTCTGCAAAGAGCTCGTTCTCCGCGCAACGCTCGTTCTCCGCGCAACGCTCGCACGAATGCGCCGCTTCCTTAAGCGATCGCCCTGCTGCGCACACTGCGTCGGCGTCCAAGCTGTTTTCTGCATTCCTTGCCGCGAAGCATGCCCGCGGGGCCGCCTACGCGGCAACATCCAAGCGGAGGGCGCCGCATTGCGGCCCAGGATCGATCCAGATTTCGTCCAGGAAAATGGCTTCCGGCGCCAGGGCGCACACCGCGTGCTCCAAAGCCGCACGCCGCTCCATCGGTGGCACAGCGAGCACACACGCTGAACTCTCCACTCCCGACACCACCAGCCTCACCACCAGCGGACAACCGACAGCCTCACGACACACGAGCTTTGCGGAAGCCCGCACGGCTTCGAGCAGATCATCAAAGTGCCGAAGCATGGGCTCATCGATCACAAGACTTTGAAAACGTAGCTGGCTCAATGGCTGATGCTCCGCCCCCACCACACGCCCAGCCCGCACGTTGACCAACGTGGCGCCTTTTGGCCCTGCTTCGCGGTGTCCACGCCCCTGCAGGTTTCCAGGAAAGACAATCCAAGGCTCCGTGGCAAGCACCTCTCGCGCGTGCACGTGACCGAGCGCCCAGTACGCATAGCCCTTCCTTCGCAATGCCAAGCGTGAACACGGAGCGTAATCCGCGTGCCCGCGGCAGCCCTCGGCGCTGGTATGGAGAATCCCCACATTCAACAGCCCCGGAAGCGGGGCGGGATAGGCGTCGACCACGTCTTCCCCGACGGCAACACTCGGAAAACTCCAACCGTGCACGGCCAACCCCAAGCCCTCGAACACTTTCGTTTCCGGCCCCTGAATACCGATCAGCGAAGCTTGGCACGGCAACAACAGCGAACGCATGACCCGAGAGCGAACGTCATGATTTCCGAGCCCAATCAGCGTTTCACACCCAATTTCCCGAAGCCTGTGCAGCTCTTGCGCGAGAAACAAACCTGCCGTGGCATCCCGACACCGACCATCGATCACATCGCCCGCGCAGACGAGGACGCGTGCCCGCACATGGAGACATAGATCAATCAGGGCCCGCAGCGCCAAGCGGTCGGCCATCAGCAAACGCTCCCGAAAACCAGGATCCTTCGGCAACCCCTGCGTCCACCTCCGTGCGCCCAAATGCAAATCGGCAGCATGGACAATGCAAAAATCAGGCCCTCCCAGACTCGACACCGGGGAAGAATGCCGTCGAATGACGGGAAGTCAAGCACAGAACGCCGCGCGGCACGACGGCATGACGACACCGCTCAACCGCACGACACTCAACAGCGCGAGACCGCTCAACGAATCGGGGAGCACGACACCGCTCAACGAAGCCCGGGAGGGCGCTCGATCACGCGCCGAACCATTGCCGACCCCGCCCTCCCGCAACTCGAGATCAAGGTAGTAAGCATGCTTACTATCTCGTTGCGCCGAAATACCCCTTCGATCGCGGCTCCCGTTGCGATCGTGTTTTTTTGTCGTGTCTTTCTGTCGTGTCTTTCCGTCGTGTCTTTCCGTCGTGTCTTTCCGTCGTGTCTTTCCGTCGTGTCTTTCCGTCGTGTCTTTCCGTCGTGTCTTTCCGTCACGCCCGCTTTCGGTCGCGGAAGCCATTTAAGCGAGCAAGCTCACGGGATCGACGTCGATACTCATTCTCACCATGCGATCTGGGGCCGCTCGGGCGATGGCCAGTAGCACTTGGCGGAGGTCTTTGCGATCGCGACTGCGAAGCATAAAGCGAAAGCGGTAACGATTGCGAATGCGAGCGATGGGGGCAGGAGCCGGGCCCAATACTTCGATCTTGGGGGAAGCGGCGCGTCGTGCGAAGTCTGTCATGCGCTGGGCTTCGCGCCGAACAGCGCCTTCATTGAGCCCATCGAAGCGCACGAGTGCAATGCGAGAATACGGTGGGTAGCCGAGTTCTTCGCGCTCCCGAAGCGCCACTTCGGCAAAGCCCGCTACATCGTGCTGTGCGGCGAGACGCACAGCGGGGTGCTCGGGTTGGCGGGTTTGGATCATGACGGTCCCTTGAATGTCGCCGCGCCCGGCACGCCCAGCTACCTGCACCAAGAGATGAAAGCTGCGTTCGCTCGCATAGAAATCGGGCACCGAGAGCGCAGCATCGGCATTGAGCACGCCCACGAACGTCACGTTAGGCAAATCATGCCCTTTGGTGACCATCTGCGTGCCCACCAAGATGTCCACTTCGCCCCGACGCACCCGATTCAAGATCGCTTCGCTCTTGGCACCCGCGGCCACATCTCGATCGAGGCGCGCAATGCGTGCGGTGGGGAATGCTTGCTCGAGCACCGCCACCACGCGTTCGGTGCCGGCACCCTCTTCGCAAAACTGTCGTGAGTGGCATTTTGGGCACGCTGCGGGCAACGGGCTCGTGTAATCGCAATAGTGGCAGCAGAGCTCCTCGCGCCGCACGCGATGCACGGTGAGAGCTACTGAACAATTCGGGCATTCCACAATGTGGCCGCACGCGTCACAGATCAGACTTGGCGCAAAGCCACGCCGATTGAGAAATAGAATGGATTGTTCTTTTTGGGCGAGCGTGCTTTCGATAGCACGATAGAGCGGCAGCGTTAACCAGCGATCGCCGGTTGGGCCTGGCCCCATGCGTCGCAGATCGATCAGCCGAACGCTGGGCAGGTTGGAGGCTTCGCGCGCGCGTGTGGGCAGCCGGAGCCGTGTGATGCGCCCTTTTCGGACTAAAGCCTCGGTGCCAAGTGACGGCGTGGCCGTGCCCAGCACACACACGGCTCGAGCGCGATGTGCGCGTAAAAGTGCCATATCTCGCGCGTGATAGCGCACCCCTTCTTCTTGCTTGAACGACCCATCGTGTTCCTCGTCCACGCAGAGCAGCTGCAGGTTTTGAACCGGGGCGAATAATGCGGAGCGCGCCCCAACCGCCACTTTCAAGCGACCACTGTGCAGCGCTTTCCACATCGCGTAGCGCGCACCCTCGGTGAGCCCGCTGTGCACCACACCAATCCCATCCCCCAACCTGGCACGAAAGCACCCCACGAGTTGCGGCGTCAGCGCAATCTCCGGCACCAAAACAATCGCACCACCTCCCTGGGCCACGCAGTGCTCCACGGCGCGCAGATACACTTCTGTTTTGCCTGAGCCCGTCACCCCATCCAACAAGAACTGCGCTGGCGCTTTCAACGTGAGCTGTTCAGTAATGGCGGCAACAGCGCTCGCCTGCTCAACGGTGAGCACCTTGGGCACCTCTTTTTCGACCACAGCGCTCAGAAACGGATCGGCAAAGGCTGCGCGCTGTTCGAGCCGAACGATTCCGTCCTTTTCAAGCCGTTTTAGTAGGGTTCGGGCATTTTTCTGGACCTTTTGCAGCACGGCAACAGGCGTTGGCCCCTTGCCCAGGAGCGCCACCAAATCCGCCGCTGCTCCCTCCAAATTCGCCACGTTAGCTTCACTATTCAAGATGGCAAATTGAGCCATCCGCCCCACAGCTCCAAGCTTCAGCTTGCCCAATAGCCCCGCGTCCTCCAGAGCATTCGCGCGTGCGCGTTCAACGGCCGGGAGCGCCAAGCGCATCACTTCCCCGATCGGTGCCAGATAGTAGCGACTCAGTTCCACTAAGAAGCTGAGCAGCTCATCCCCCAACACGGGCTCAGCATCCACAACGGCCTCGATGCGCTTGAGCTTCTCTGACGGAATATCGGGGCGCTCAGCAACCACTTCCAAAACGATCCCTGCAATACGACGCTTGCCAAACGGACACAGCACACGCGCGCCGCGCACGACTTGCGCTAAGAGTTCGTCCGGGATCTCGTACGTGAAGGCACGCCCTAGCGGAACTGGAACGGCAACTCGAGCAAACACCTAGCGAAGTAGCCAGAAAGCCGCGAGGAGCGCCAGCGCCAGTGCACCCAGGATAGCAAACAGCGGGCTCTTTGAGGCTGGCGGCGCGCTCGGCACAACACTCGTTGGGGGCGGAGCGGGCTTTGGCACGGGAGCGGGCTCGCTCAACTTGGGCTGACTCGCTTCATCCAAAGCACGTGGATGCACACTCGACCAAACGCGGGCGCTCTGCTCGCGTTCACGCCGAACCTCGATGATCTCAGTGCCAAAATTCTGGGTGATCCACTCGCCAAACTTGAGTTGGCTCACCGTGAATCCTGCAGTCTGCACGTACTCATCCAGCTCACGGCGCATATCGCGACACGAGCCATAGCGAGCCTCGGTGTCCACCGAGAGAGCGCGGGCAATGACCCGATACAATTCAGCTTGCTGGGGCAAACTGCGATCTGGCAACTGCGGGATCTCAGCCAAGCTGGCTTGTGCCAAGCTCGGAGGCTGGCCCGCACCCCCGCGATACAGCTTACGGCCAGCCACGAGCTCCCACAGCACAATTCCCAGCGAGAATACATCGGCGCGCGCATCCAACGCGTCACCACGGGCCGCCTCAGGGCTCATGTACCCGGCCTTACCTTCAATCGCCTCATCTGGCACTTCTTCATGCACTGCCATGGCACGCGCAATACCGAAATCGCAAAGCTTCACTTCACCATGAAACGAGAGCAGCACATTCGAGGGTGAGACATCGCGATGCACGATGCCGAGCGGCTCACCGGCTTCGCTCTTCTTCCGATGCGCATAGTCCAAAGCTTTGAGCGTCTCTGTGACGATGAACAACGAAAACTCGAGCGGCAACGCGATTTGTCGCTTGCTGCATTGCTGCAAGAGCTGCCGCAAATCGAAGCCCTCCACGTATTCCATCGCGATGTACAAAATGTTGTCTTCGCGACCCAGATCGAACACCTGCACGATGTTGGAATTGGTGAGCTCCGCGGCGAGCTTGGCCTCGTCGATCAATAGCTTCGAAAAGCGCGTGGTGTTCGAAAACAACGGCAGCATCTGCTTGACCACCAGCAGCTTCTCGCCACCGGTCTCAACGCGTCCCAAATAGATGCGGGCCATCCCGCCTTCGCCGATCTTATCGAAGAGGACGTATCTGCCGAAGCGGCGCGGAAGATCCTCGGGAGTTACCGACACAGAAGCAGCCATGCGTGGTGGGCGAAAAGGCCGTTTGGCACCTTCCGGGCTGTAGCTTGCGCCCTACGCCCGTGCAAGACCCTGCCAACCGAACGGCGCTGCGTGTACGCTCCCGCGGCCGTGAGCCCAGCTACTAGCTACCTGGTCCAAACCCTGATCACCCTGGTGGGTGTGTGTGCGTTAGCTGCGTTGGTGCTCTATGGAGCGCGCCGAGCGGGCCTTGGACGCCCAAGTGGCCCGATGGAACTTCTGGGCAAGCTGCCACTCGACGGACGGCGCGCCGTCTACCTCGTGCGCGTGACGAACACGACGTACGTGGTGGGCGCGAGCGAAGCCGGCCTCGTGAAGCTGGGCGAGCTGGACGACTCGAAATTGGCCGCAAGTGAGCTGCCAGAGCTCGCCGAGAACACCGCCGAGAACACCATTGAGAAAGCCGAGAACCAATGATGCCCGAGAGCAGCCCGCTCAGCTTGGTGCTGATTGTCGCGCTGAGTGCGCTCTTGCCATTTGCGTTCATGACGCTCACCGCGTTCGTGAAAATATCCACCGTGCTTCAGATTGTGCGCGGAGCGATCGGTGCTCAAAATATCCCATCGAATACCCTGATCACGGCGCTTGCCACCGCGCTCACGGTGATCGCCATGGCACCCGTGGGTACCAAAATTGCCGACGGCGCGCGCCCACTGTGGGAGCCAGAATCTGCAACGCTATCTTCCGCTACAGCGATCAGCACGCTGCTTGGCGCGACACGTGAGCCTATCCGAGCTTTTCTCAAAGCGAACGCCTCAGAACGCGAACACACTCGCTTCTTCGAGCTCGCCCGCTCGCAACGTGCCCCCAAAGACAAGAGCATAGTGGGGCGAGATGATTTAGTGGTGGTGATCCCGGCCTTCGTGACAACGGAGCTTATCGAAGCCTTCGCGCTCGGGTTTGCGATTTATTTACCCTTCTTGATCATCGACCTGGTGGTTTCCAATGTGCTCTTGGGTCTGGGGATGCACATGCTGAATCCGACCCAGGTGAGCCTGCCCTTCAAGCTCCTTTTGTTTGTGGCGGTGGATGGCTGGGGCCTTTTAGCCCAGACGTTAGTCGCGGGTTACCGCACTGGATAAGGGTACCCTGGCTGGTTGCTTTTCGGGGAATAGCCAGGCGCGTCAGGGGTTTGAGAGCCGCCCATGCCCGAGCGCCACTCCCATTTCCGAGGTTTGTTGACACCGATCACCCGGTCACTAGGATGCGCCGCCAGGCAGGGCCGGGCTTAGGGAGTTTGAGGAGCACATATGACGACCGACGTGATGATTCGAGCTGACGGTCTGAGCAAACAGTTCGGCAGTGTCAAAGCTTTGGACCGGGTGAGCTTCGAGGTGAAGCGCGGTGAAGTGGTTGGATTCCTGGGGCCTAACGGGGCCGGCAAGTCCACAGCGATGCGCATCTTGACCTGCTTCCTCGCCCCCACTCGGGGCTCCGCCACGGTGAGCGGTTTCGATGTCTTCGATGATCCGCTCAAGGTTCGCGAATCAATCGGGTACTTGCCGCAGCGCGCCCCGCTCTACACCGACATGACGGTGCATGAGTACTTGCTGTTCGCCGCCGAGATCCGCGGGCTCGATCCCAGCACCTTCAAGAGCCGCCTGAAGAAGGTGATCGATGTCTGCGGCTTAGCGCAGTCGTTGGGCAAAAATATTGGCACGCTTTCCCACGGCTATCGGCAACGCGTTGGCCTCGGCCAAGCGCTGATCCACGATCCGCCGATTCTGATCTTGGATGAGCCCACGAGCGATCTCGATCCCAACGAGAAAGCCGAAGTGCTCAAATATATCGAAGATATCGGCAAAGATCGCACGGTGCTGCTCTCTACGCACAATTTGGCCGAGGCCGAGCAAGCCTGTGCCCGAGCCATCATCGTCAGCAAAGGGCGTGTCGTGGCCGATGGCTCGATCGATGATATTCGGTCGCGAACCGGACGCCGCCGTTACGTGGTAGCGGTGGATGAGAAGCAAGGTGAGGCCGGCAAGAAGGCCCCGAGCGCGGCTGAGCTGCGAGATGCGTTGCAAGGCATCCACGGCGTCCACAAGGCGCATGAGCTGCCAAGCGATGAGTCGGCGCATCGCATTGAGATCACAGGCCCCCAAGATACGGATCTTCGTGCCGAAGTGTTCCGGCTGATGGTGACGAAGGGCTGGACGCTCCTCGAGCTGCGCCGCGACGCTCAGAGCCTCGACGCCGTGTTCCGCGACTTGACACGCGCCGACGAAAAGCTGGATCGGAGTGCCGATTGGGATAGCGGCTCCGCTACCAACGTTGGGGACGACGAAGATGATTCCGACGAAGATGATTCCGACGGGGAAGAAACCACCAAAGACGGAAGCGCCCGCGCGGAAGCTTCGGGAGAGAAGGCCTGATCAATGTCGATAATGTGGACCATCGCGAAACGTGAGTTTCGCTCCTATTTTGACTCTCCGATCGCGTACGTGGTCGTGTGTGTCAGCTTTCTGGGCCTCGGCCTGTTGATCTTCTTCGGTCAGGGCGGCTACTGGCAAACCGATCGCGCCACGCTCTCGCCACTCTTCTTCTTTCTGCCCGCCGTGTCCTTGTTGATCGTGCCGGTGATCACGATGCGCCTGATGGCGGAAGAGCGACGCAGCGGAACGCTTGAGATGCTCATCACGCTCCCCGTTAAGGACAGCGACGTGATCCTCGGGAAGTATTTGGGAGCGCTCGGGCTCATGCTCGTGCTGTTCCTCTTCACGCTGCTCTACCCAATCATGATGTTCAAGTTTCCGTGGAATCTTGGGCCGCTCGACTGGGGTCAGATCGCGAGCGGCTATGTGGGTTTGGTGTTGTTCGCGGCGGCCAGCGTGGGCCTCGGGCTGTTGATCAGCTCGCTCACGGATAGCCAAGCGGTGGCCTTTTTCCTCACGTTGGCCCTCCTCGCGCTGCTGTGGTTCTCTGGCACCTTTGCCCAGTACATCGAGGGCGATGCTTCTGGTTTGGTGAGTTTCATCAGCTTTCAGTCCCGTTTGGAAGGTTTCCAACGTGGTCTCATCGATAGTCGCGATACCGTTTACTTCTTGTCGATCGCGGCTTTAAGTTTGATTGTTTCTTTCCGCGTCCTTGAACGACGCAAGTGGGCCTAAGTTATGGCAAGCCAAGAACAAAAGCGTAAAGCCGCTGCCCAGACCGGGCTCTATCTGGTGATCGTCGCCGCTATCGCAGTGGTGGCCAACGTGCTCTCAACGGGCATCTACACCCGGCTAGACGTCACAAAAAATGACCGTCACACGCTCAGCCAAGGCAGTGGGCGCTTGGTGCGAGGCCTAAAGAGCCCGCTCCAGGTGGATGCTTACGTGATGCGTGGCATCGCCCAGCTGGATGCCTCCACGCGTGACCTCACGGACCTCCTGAAAGAGTATCGGCGCTCCGGCGGCGACAAGTTTCAGTTTACCTTGATCGAGGCAAATACAGACGAGCTCCGCACCCAGGCTAAAGAAGCCGGACTGCAAGAGATGGCCGTGGCAGCCGAAAGCGGCGAGTCGGGTGCGGCTTTGCAAAACGGGTACATGGGTCTCGTCTTCAAGTACGGCAGCGAAAAGGTCGTGATCCCGCAGATCCCTCCGGGAGCTGCCCAAGGCCTGGAGTTCTGGATCACGAACAAGATCCGTGAAATTCGCGACAAAGCGGACAACATCAAGCACCGCATTGGCGTTATCACCGGCAAGGATGAGCTCAAGCTCTCCGATAAGAATCTCTTGCCGCGCCAGGGCCAAGGTGGCTCCCCCACCATCCAGAGCGTGCTCGAGCAGAGCTTCCCGTTTTACAAAATCGAAGATCTTGACCTGAAGAATGGCGATCAAGCGATCGATAAAGATCTGGCCGGCGTCATGATCACGCAGCCCCAGAAGGAGTACACCGAAAAGGAGCTCCGCCGGGTCGATGAGTTCTTGATGCTGGGCGGCAAATCGCTCGTGGT
The DNA here is from genome assembly GCA_038246305.1 of Polyangiales bacterium. Classification (GTDB taxonomy): domain Bacteria; phylum Myxococcota_A; class Polyangia; order Polyangiales; family Polyangiaceae; genus JBBRRP01. Next base: position 27,418 of record JBBRRP010000022.1, read on the forward strand.
TTACGCGTCAGCCGTGACGCTGAAGCCCCAAGATCCGAGCATGACGGCCAGCCTTGATCTGCATGGCCTCGATAAGCTGCTTGTGGGCTACGGGCTTGGCATTCAGAAAGATGCAGTGCTCGACTTTGGTGGCCAATTCGGCATGGCCGTCCCCACCAATCGCGGCATGGTGCGCATGGGGCACCCCGGCATTGCCAAGGTGGTCGATGATCCGCGCCTCGAAGGCGACGAGAAGCTCCTCGATTCTGGCTTCGCAGGTTTCTTCCGCTTGGATGAAATGTCCTTCCCGTTCCCCTCCAGCATCAAGCTCGACAAGAGCAAGCAGCCGGCAGATGTGAAGATCTACGCCGTGGCTCGCACCACGCCGCAGACCAGCCTGCAAACGGGCACCACCATCAATCTGAAGCCCTTCCAGACCCCCAAGCAGAGCAAGCCGCAATCCCAGCAGGTTATCGCCGCGGTGGCCGAGGGCAAGCTCAAGAGCGCATTCAGCGTGGGCGGCGAAGGCGTGAGCCAAAATGGCCAAGCAGCTTCAGGCTCACGGGTATTGCTCGTGGCCTCCAGCTTGTTCTTGACCAACCCCTTTGCGTACGCGGGCAATGGCCCGGAAATGGGTGGGCAATTCCAAATGTTTGGCGCTGTGGGCGGCGATCAAGAACTCCAAATGTACGGCATGGCCTACGCCCGCGGCTACCTGGAGCGCATGATCATCTCCTTCAAGAATACTCTGGATTGGATGAGTGGCGATCAAGATTTGCTCGCAGCCAGCGCCAAGATCATCAGCGAGCCGAACCTCTCATACGCCGACATCTCACCTCCCAAGCTGGATGCGTCGGCGAACGAGCAAGAAGTGCGCGCCGCAGAAGAGAAATACAAAGGCGAACGCAAAGCCGTTCAAAGCAAGGTTCAGTGGACCCTGATCATCGGGGTTCCAGCCCTGTTTGGCATCTTTGGTATCGCCCGCTGGCGGCGCCGAGACGCACTTCGCACCCAATTCAAAGCAGCGTGATTTTACAGCGAGGCATTCAAAGCCATGAGCACGGATAACAAACTCTACGTAGCAGTGGGCGTCCTCGCAGTACTGGGCGGCGCGCTCTATCTCCAACAAAACAAAGCCAAAGAAGAGCGAGCCAGCTACACGCTGGAAGGCAAAACGGCCCAGCTGCCTGAAATTGGCGCCACGGACGATAAGGTCAACAGCATCAACCGCGTCGTGATTCAAACGCCCCCGGGCGATGCCGGAGCTGGCGAAGAAGTGGAGCTCAAGAAAGACGGCCCGGAGTGGAAGCTGGTGAAGCCTGTAGCGGCCAAAGCCAACCAGCCCAACGTGACGTCACTCATCAGCGCGCTCAAGACCATCAAAATGGTGGAACGCATCGACCCTTCCGCGAAGAACTACGAACAATTCGAGCTGACAGACGGCAAAGCGCTCCACGCGACGTTCTTCGCTGCGGATAAAACCGTGTTCGATCTGTATTTCGGCCAAGATGGCTCGCGCGGCCAGATGACGCGCATCGCCGGCAAAGATGGCGTCTACGCCGCTAAAGGCTATTCGAGCTACCTCTTCAATCGCGACGCCAAGGGCTGGCGCGATCTGGGGCTCTTGAAGTTTGAAGAAGATGAAGTGAAGCGCATCGACGTCACCAACGAAAATGGCAGCTTCACGTTCGAACGCAAGATCGAGAAGAAGGAAGCGGCGAAGGGTGCACCCGGCGGCGCGCCCAGCAAGCCGGAAGAAGTGAAGACGTGGACGGCCAAGTTTAAGAAAGCCAAGTCTCCAGTTGGCCTCGATATCCAGAAGTTCGAAGCCACCAAAGTGGATGATCTTGTGCGCGCGTATAAGGCGCTCACCGCGACAGACTTCGCGCGCGGCAAAAATCCAGCAGATCTCGGCTTAAATGAGCCCAAAGCGACGATTGTCTTCTCGCTGAAAGACGGCGCCCAAAAGATCGTGAAGCTCGGAGGCACGTCCGAAGGTTCCAGCCGCTGGGCGCAGGTCGGCGACAACGCAGAAATTTTTAGCATCAGTTCCTGGGCAGGGGACTGGGGCATGGCAGCTGAAGAGAAGTTCAAGAAGGCTGATCCTCCGAAGCCGGGCGACGCGCCTCCGCCGTCACCTCCGCCGGGCGGGATGGGAATGCCAGGTATGCCTCCAGGCATGGCCCCGCCTGCCGGCATGGGCGAATAACCAGCGCTGGCGTCGCCGCCTTCCACTTCTTGACCTTCTTCAACGGTGCCTATGCGTGTTAGGAACGCATGATGCGCACCCTTCCTCTCGGTAGTTCACAGCTCCACGCCACCCGTATTGCCCTTGGTTGCATGCCCTTTGGCGGTGAATGGAACACGCAGCCCGTCACCGCCGAAGCCAAGGCCCGGGCGAAGAACGCCCTCCGCGCCGCAATCGACGCGGGCATCAGGTGTTTTGACCACGCCGACATCTATTGCATGGGCAAATCAGAGTCGGCATTCGGGGAGGTTTTTCGTGAACTGGGCACGCGTCGGCAAGACGTGATCCTTCAGAGCAAAGTCGGCATCCGTTTCGGTGGGGAGCCCGAGCCCACCGCTCCGCACCGCTTCGACTTCAGCTACGAGCACATCATCCGAGCTGCTGAAGGTAGCCTGCGACGCCTGGGTACCGATTATCTTGATATTTACCTGCTGCATCGCCCCGATGCGTTGGTGGAACCGGAGGAGGTTGCGCGAGCCTTCGACGATCTGCAGCAACAAGGTAAAGTCCTGCACTTTGGCGTTAGCAACCATGCTCCAGCCCAGATCGATCTATTGCGCCGCTACCTGCGCCAACCTCTGGTGGTCAATCAACTCGAATTCAACCTGGTGCACACCGCACTCATCGACGCCGCCATCGTTGCGAACCAGCGCGTTCCCTCATTGGGTGCAGATGGGATCCTGGATTATTGCAGGCTGAACAACATTACCGTCCAAGCTTGGGCACCACTCGCCCAAGGCCGTGCTCTGGGCGGCAACGGGGATCCCAAAGCCGCCGAGCTCGCTCGCGTTGTCACAACGCTCGCACGAGCCAAGGAGGTGCCTCCTGAAGCCATCGCCATCGCTTGGTTGTTGCGGCATCCAGCGGGGATCCAGCCCGTGCTGGGCAGCGCGGATCCGGTGCGTATTGCCGCAGCCTGCGCCGCCGAGAACGTCACGCTCTCGCGCGAAGAATGGTACATGCTGTACGTGGCAGGGCGCGGCGAGAAGCTGCCGTAAATCAGCAATCGCAAGTGTGATGCCGCCTTCGCGTTAGTGCTCATAAAAACCCAGCAGATTTCGGCTTGAATGAGCCCAAACTGACGAGGCTCGCCCTCTGCTGGCTCCCAGCGGTCCCATGTAAACGTCTTACTTCTTGTCTGCCAATAACTCCTTCGCAGCAAGCTCTCGCAGCGCCTTTCGCACCACGTCAGTCTCGGATAGCTGGAGCCTTTGACTGACGCGCTCAAGGAGTCGTTGTTCTTCGGCCTGGAGCCGAAAAGACTTGAGGCGGCTCGGAAGCTTGTTCTTTCTACCAATGCGGGAGAGCCACGACAGAAGCTTGGCCCCCTTTACACCACGAAAATCTGCGGGTTCCTTGGACTGACGCAACGAGTTGACCACCGCTTTGAGATCAGCGGGCAGCGCCTTGGGGATGACGAACATCCGCGGCGTCTTGATCAGCGCAGCGGGCAGCAGCTCCAGCACGCGCGGCTCCAATCGACCGACGTAGAGCACGTCCTCGACGGTGATGGGTTCCGCGTGTTCAGCCACAGGGTGATTCGCTTCTAAGAGGCCCGCAGAAACGTAACGCCCAATCACCCGCAGATATCTCGGCTCCTTCCGCGCACGTCGATCCATGGCCAATCTGCGCCGCGCGCGCGCTTGGATTTCGGTTGGGTCCATCGTCATAGGAACCGCTCCAAATCAACCTTATACTTGGTTGCAAGGCTTAGGAAGCGTTGGGACGCGCCACCTGCGAGGTACTCGGTGAGCAGTGAACGGTTCTTGTCGGGCGCCCGTGCGGCCTTTGAAATCAGTACGGCATCGGAATCCGCAACCGAGAGTCTGATAAACCGACCCTTAAAGAGATGCACGTACTCGGTTTCGCGTGGCATCCAGATCTCGTGACCGACCGGATCGAGTTCCTTTCCCTCCAAGCTCAGTAGGCGCTTAAACTCGACTTCGATCGGGTATTCATAGTCGGCGTAAACATCGACGTCGTTCGTTGCCAAGAGGCTCAAGCGCGAACCAGCCTCCAGCAGGGCCATTTGACCGAGCACACGAATGTGGCACGGCGGCAGGCGTCGCATCCCCTCCGCCTGGGCTTCGAGGTTCGTCTGGGTGACCCACGCGTCCAGCACTTCTGCGATTCTACGGATCATTATCGTACATACGTACCATGTATAGAACGTATGTACATAATTTCCGCAGAACTCCTGGAGATCCGAGAAAAAGTGACACCTTCGCTTCAGTGGTGCAGCCACCGGAGGGCCCCACCGCATTCGCGGAACGTGAGAGGACCGCCGATCCAATCTGTCGGCGGCACGTTCCCGCAAAACGGAGCTTTAAGGTAGCGCTCGTCGATAGATAGCGTTTCCATCACTCCAGTATAACGCTGTTGGCGTTGCGACCCAGAGGTTGTCAACGAGCGTCCCACGCGCCTCGCGCTCCAACACTCTTACGGGTTGGGTAATGGAAGCGAACGTCCCCATCAGCAACGCTGAGGTCTGAGAGAAATTTCCGGTCCGTTCTGCCATGAAAAATCGGTTGCCAAGCAGTCTCAGTTGGTCAGGATATCCCAAGCCCAGCCCCTGGATTCGAAACCAGTTCCCCCCGCCAACTGCTGGCGCACGGGTGAGCACCGAAGCGGGATAGCCTCGACCTGCGCTTCAAGCGCTAACCCTGAGAACAAATCAAGACTGGCCCATGCGCCGCCCGCCACCGCAAACCACGCACCTAAGGCCGATTGCCCAGTACGCAACGCCTTCGCATTCTCAGCACCGAACTCGATAGCCATGCAAGGCGAAATCCCCAGGCGCTCAGGACCAAACCGCAAGGGGCAACCCTCGGCGCGGCCAGCGAGCAGCCATTCATCGACTGAGCCTGCCACGGTGGACGTTGAGCCAAACGCACCGACGCCTGAAACACGCAACGACAGAGTTCTTGAGAATCTCGGCCACAGATTCTCGATATTCAGGAAGGCTTCGCCACGTGGCAATGTTCCGGGAATCATGCCCGAAATGCCTCCCACTTGAATGCCGAAAGCCCCGCGTGTTGAATTGCTGGTGGGAAGAAGCTCTGGGCTCCCCGAGTCCTCAGTTTTAGACGCTGCAGAGGGATTTTTTTTGGGCGCGTGCATTGTCTTCGGCTTCTGCGCGGCAGGTGCGGCGGGGGTCTCCGGAGAGGCCACCTCGCCGGGCGAACCTGCGACCAACTCCACACCATCGGTCGGCGGTTGCAAAGCTAAGCCTAAGCTCAGCGCCATCGCATCGGCCACACGCGAACAATCCGGATCGCGTAACTCCCGAACCGCGACGGTGCCGCGATCGGTCTGTCGCTCGAGGCGCCCGATCGTTTCTCCACCCTTCTCAACGAGCGTCACCACAAAATCGAAGTGGTCCCCGGCATCGGCGATTCGAGCTAGAGCTGCTTTGTCTCCGAGCTTTGCAAGGAAATCGGTCCCTACCGGACATGCGTCAGACGCTCGATACCAAACGTTGACTGCCGGCGACGGTGCGGCCTGAGTCGCGGAGGCGAGGAGCCACGCGAAAACAAACCCGGGAAGTGAAGCCTTTCTGAGCAAAGCGGACTCACGGCTACACTAAAGCGAGCCCCTTCGTCAAACGAGGGATGGAGCCTTAGAGCCCTTAGAAACAGCCGATTCGTGGAAGACGGAGCACAGCTCCACAGGCGCGTGCTAGAAGCGCCCCCGCATGCTCATCTCTCACCGTTGGCTCTGTGAGCTTATCCCCGATCTGAAGCTGAATGTCGCTGAACTCGCCGCAAGCTTGGCGAATGCTGGCCTGCCCGTCGATGGCATCAAGGTCGTCGGAGCCGGGATCTCAGGGGTCGTCGTGGCGGAAGTTCAGAAGCTGGAGCCGCACCCGGAGCGCGACAAGTTGAGACTCGTGACGGTGAACGTTGGTAGCGGAAGCCAGCGCGTGGTGTGTGGTGCTGCGAACGTGCCAGAGCCCGGCGGCCGCGTCGTACTCGCCACTTTGGGCGCGATCTTGCCCACCTTCAGCGAACCTCTCGCGCCCCGCAAGCTCGGCGGGATTGTGAGTGAAGGCATGCTGTGCAGCGTGAAGGAGCTCGGGCTCGGCGAGGGTTCGGAAGGCATTTGGCTGCTCCCCCAAGATCAGACACTCCCAGGTACTCCGCTCCTTCAGGCTTACCCTTTTCTACAAGATACGATCTTGGATCTCGACGTTACGCCCAATCGCGGAGATGCGTTGGGGCACGTCGGCGTCGCCAGAGATCTTGCGGCTTGCTGGGATCTCCAGCTGAAGCTTCCGGCAGTGTCCCAAAGCTCCAACACAACGGAAGCAAGCGTTGCGAGCGTGGTCCAAATCGTTAATCAAGATTTCGAACGAGCACCGAGCTACGGCGCTGGCCTAGCGCTCGCGGTGAAGGTGGGGCCCTCTCCGCTGTGGCTCCAGATCCGGCTGCAAAACCTGGGTATTCGCCCGATTTCGAATGTGGTGGATATCACCAATTTGTTGCTGCTTGAGTTTGGGCAGCCGATGCATGCGTTCGATCTGGATCGTCTTTCGGGTGGCAAGGTGGTGATCCGGCGCGCCACCGCTGGCGAGGCTTTTCAGACACTGGATGGCGTCTCACGCGTCTTGGATGGGGATGATCTCGTGATCGCTGATGCCGAGAAGCCACTCGCGTTGGCCGGCGTGATGGGGGGCGCCAACAGTGAGATCAGCCCAAGTACTGTTCGAGTGCTGTTGGAGTGCGCTTACTTCCAGCCGCGCGGCGTGCGAAGGAGTGGGCGCCGTCACGGCTTGCATACAGAATCCAGCCACCGCTTCGAACGCGGAACGGATCGGGGAGCGATCCCAGCAGTGCTGACGCGCGCCCTCGCCTTGCTGGCAGAGTTGGCGGGAGCCACGATTTCGCTCCATACCGAGCTGGTCGAACAGGAGCCCTATCGGGCGCCTAAGATTGAGCTTCGCCACGAACGCTTGGTGGACCTGCTGGGTTCTCCCATCCCGTTTGAGACGGCACTTGCGATCCTCCAGCGCTTGGGCTTTGCCGCCCAAGAAAGGAAATCTGCTGACGGCAAAGCGATCGCGGAGGTAACGGGCGCGAGTTACCGTCACGATATCGCGCTTGAGGCGGATCTGATTGAAGAGGTAGCCCGAGTGCATGGCTTAGATCAGATTGCGCCTCGGCTGCCGGCAATTATCCCTCAAATGCCGAGCGAAGCGGGCCAATTGGAACGTCGGGCGGGCGCCGAAGCTCTCAGCCTCGGACTCAGCGAAGCCCTCACTTACCATTTTGTATCCCGCAAAGATCTGGAGCTTATCAAGGCCCCAGCGCCCGTGGTGGTGCTTCAAAATCCGTTGAGCGAAGAGCGCAGTGTGATGCAGACGAGCTCGCTCCCAGGCCTGCTCGATGCCTGGCGGCGTGCCCAGCGTCATGGCGAAAGCTCGGTGCGCTTGTTTTCGCTCGCCCCGCGCTTCTTGCCTCCCACGAGTGATATTTCCTCGGTGCGCGGCGCGCTCGCTCGCCCGCGCCTTGCAGCAGATTTCGTCGCGCTACCCGAAGAACGACCCACGTTTGCCGCAGTATTGGCCGGAAAACGCGCTGAATATTTGGCACCCAAGCCGAACGATTACGACGTGTTCGACGCTAAGGCCATCGCTCTGCGCATCGTGCAAGAGCTCACGTTGAGCGACGCTTCGGTCGCGCCGCTCGCCCCCGATGCGGCCCCGCACCTCCATCCACGAGCCGCCGGCAAGCTCTGCGTGGGCGACCTGCAAGTTGCGATCTTTGGCTCGCTGCATCCCGATGTTGCCGAAGCCTTGGAGCTCCAAGGCAGCGTGCAGATTGTCGAAGTGGATTTGGCAGCGCTCGAAAGGGTGCCGCAGAAGACGCCTAAATACCGCCCGATCCCGCGTTTGCCGGCGGTCACTCGTGACATCTCGTTGGTGATCCACGACGACATCCGCGCCGGTGAAGTGGCCACGGTGATCCAAGAAGCTGCGGGTGAACTCTGCGAATCGGTGGAGCTGGTTGCCACCTTCAAGGGTGGCTCGGTGCCGGCTGACCATCGTTCACTCACCTACCATCTAATATTTCGCGACCCAAAGGCCCGAAAAGCCCCGGATCAAGCCCGAACCCTCACCGATAAAGAGGTGGACGCGGCACACGATCAGATCACTCACGTGGCTCAGAAGCAGTTCGGAGCGATGTTGAGGGCCTAACGTGTTAGCCAACGCACGCATCCACGCTGTACACGGTGTCGCTCTCGGGAGTGCGCTACTCACGAGTTCGCTGCTTGTGAGCTTGCCCGTAAGAGCAGCAGAGAGGGCCCCGCGCCCCACCCAGGCCGAATTGGGGCCCGATGCGGGCGTGATTGGGCGGATGAGTGCCGGTGACGTCAGCTACACGCCAGGGTTGGCGTATGGCGGACACGTCCGAGTCTGGGTCCTGCCTTGGCTCGGGGTGCGCGCCCTAGCGCGCCACGTTGCGCATGATATCGATCTCGGTTCGCTCAGAGCTAGCATGGGTAACCCAACGCTCCCGCCTAGCGTTCGTTCGAATGAGCTACTGGGGGCCGTCGAGCCATCTCTCCCACTTTTACCGAGACTTTCGCTGTATGGTGGTCCGAGCGCGAGCTGGCAATACTTCTCCACTAAGCCCCCAGTCGGCGGCACACTCAAGCTCATTGAGCGACGCGGTTCATTTGTCGCATTCGGTGTTAATCTGGGAGTGAGCTTTGACGCAATCCCAGAGTGGCTCCGCCTCGAGGCCAACTTCAATCCCAGCCTCCCGGTCGGGCAGCGCGGAGATTTTTTCCACGCAACGCAGGCTTTTGATCCAAACGGCGGCCGCCAATCAGCTGCTGGCTTCCCCAAATTTCAAGCGTCGTATTCGTTGGCGCTCTCAGCAACGCTCTTGCTCTAGTCATGCACGCCCGCTGTTTCCCCCGCGCGAAAACCCTGGCTTTGGCCACGCTGCTACTGGTGGCGAATGCGATCTGTTGCCAAAGAAAGGCGCCCAGCATTGACCAATGCCAAGAAATGGCCGCTCATTTGCTCGGTGTGGGGAGCCAAAGTCTGCGGGATCCCCAAGTGCGCGCGAAGTTCGAACAAGTGGCCTTTGAGTGCCTCACCACACCCTACGATCAGCAGCTCTTCCGCTGCCTTCGGGCAGGCTCGGATGCTGAGCTGTGCGGGATTGAATTTCGTCAGCGAGAGAAGCTAGCACCGCTTCAATCTGAGCCAGGTGAAGGTGAGAGGTTCAGGTAAATGAATCTCGATAGTGACCTCGGCTGAAGCGTCGACTTCGGGCCGAACTCGCGCTTCGCCACTGCCCGCGAGCCTGCGATCTACTTTCCAGGTACCTTTAAGGGGAAGCACCATGTTCGCCTCAAGTGATTGGGTTAGTTCACGGTAAACGAGCACGTGGGCGAGCCCGCCCAGATCCGAACAGAACCCCGTGAAGCTGGCACCGGAGGGGCAGTCTCCAATTGGTAAGATAGTGCCGCGCTGAAGTTCAGCGCGGTGCTCGTGCCAGATCGAAATCAGAGGCTTCAGCGCGGAAGTTACATAATCTGGCAGTTTGCTCACTTCGAAGAAAGCGAGTGGCGCCGTCATCATCACGATGGCAAACAGGGTTTCTGGAGGATAGCACCCCGGTGCCAGTGGGTCGTTGCCATAGAGCTCCTGGTTGCGAGCTGGGTTCAGAAACTCCATCCTGAGGCGCTGGGGCGCGACATAGAAGGAAAGCATCCAGATGTTGCGGAGCACGGCGTGAGGGAAGTACCGCGTCCAATCCGTGTAGCGGTTCTCTACGAAAAGCTGCCCGACTTCAATCGCGCCAAAGTACCCTGGGCGCGTTTCTGCGGTGATGTCCAGATCGAAAATGATATCGCCCTGAGATTCGATCAAGACCGCATTGAAGAACCGATGCAGGTTCTCTGCGGAAAGCTGGCTTCGGAGCTTAATGCCGTCGAGCTTGATATGTGCAACTCCCCAGTTTCGCCACATGCCAAGGCACACCTGCGCGTCCTTTGCCCAATTGGCAAAGTCGTTTGAACTGTCGGGCGCGAACCAAAGACCAAGCCCGATATGGTGGCTTTTTGACGCCGCAATCAGCGGATTCATCCCCTCCTTGAACGTGCTTGGCCGCGGCTCCCAGTACCGGGCATCGGCTGCCCAAAAGCCCTCCCATATGCCGTGTTTCTCGCGTGCTTGTGCTGAATTGGAGGTAACCCCACGCTCCCAGCCGTCGTCGATCTCGCACACGTCGACACCGAGCTCAGCGCCTGCGGCCATCTCCGTGCAAATGAAGGCGTCGTTGATCCGAGCGTCTCGGTTGCGATCACCCCAGGTATTGGAAAGCAGCACGCCGTCTCGCTCCGGGCGCGGCACGCGCAGTGAGCGTTGAAGCGCATGCAGGCGTCGAGCCCGCCCAAGCCGCCCGCCCGAGTAGCCGAGCACCGCCCAACGGTATCCTTGCCCGTCACCGGCGCATCCATGCCCCAACCAATGAAGCAAAGTGCCTTGGCTCTTCACATCCAAGGTCTTGATGGGCCGAGCGTGGGGAAGCGGCGCGAGCTTCGCCAACAAGAGCCCCTCGTTCGTGAGCGGATCTTCGAGCGCCAGAAGGCACGTCATTTCTGCAAGCGACTGGATGTTGCAGAGGCGAAATCTGCGCTCAAAAGCCAGCGTGTCGTGAATGTCGGTTTGATCGAGCAGATCGACGATCACGAGCTCCCAATGCTGCCCAGCACAGCTGAATGCTTCGAGCACGTCGCGGTTGTCAGCCAAGGGACTTTCGGCCGTGCTTTTATCAACATCAATCCCAGTGGGCACGGCTTCGGGAGTCGAGGACGCCTGATCGACCTCCACCTTTCTGGTGCCGAACTGCTCCAATGAGCAAACGATCGCACCGCTATCGTGAAATACGCTCACCTTGACGCGATAGCCAAAGCCATCGGCACCGGTCACGCTCAAGGTGCCACGACTCACTGGCGCATGAACCGGAAGCTCTCTCTCCTCAGAGCTAGTGAACTCGACGCGAAGCGGCGCCAGTGGAATGCCGTTCGGCGGCACAATGGAGGGCGCCAACGCAGCGTCGTCGAGAACACTTCGTGGGGTAATCCAATTGCGCCCTCTGGGATCGGCGTCATAGGTGATCAGGCTCCTCGCAGAGAGAGCGCCCGCCCGAAGTTGCCAAGAACGCAGCATGCTGGGGCTGCGTGCCGTCAACATATCCCCTGAGAACTCAACGCATATCATGCGAAACTCCTGCGCTTGAACTGGAGGAATGAGCCCAACGTTGACGATGCAGCCTCTGAGTTCATTCAGCCGAATACCAGATTCTGATACCATCTTTCGCCAGTTCGTCAAGATACCAACCAGTCCTATTAAATAATAAATATCGTTTTCCAATCGTTAGAATGTGAAAGCCCACCTTGACTTCCGTCGTGACGATTGGCATTCTCCGCATCTGCAATGCCATGTCACTGGATCGTCCTTCGGTCCTTCTTGGGAGTACACTATGATATCTGACGTCCGATTTTCTCCGTCGTTCCGCCAACCGCAGAGTGTCGCGCGTCTCGCAGGGATGAGCCTTCTCCTGGTGTTGGGCGGCTGCTCCAATCCCGCTCCGTCCAACGATCAAGGTAGCGTAACCGTGGGGGTAAAATCCGATCTGCAACTCCACCTCAAGTTCGATGAACCGAGCATCAGCGCTGGGCCCCTCGATAGTTCTTCGCACGCGATTGTCGTGACATTCGGAGCGGCAAAGCCCGCTGTCAACGCCCACCCAGCTCCAGGTTTACTGCCATCGAACCCGGCCGCGTTGACGTTTGACGGGATAGCTACTGTGGAAATTCCCCCGTCGGAGAATCTGTCGTGGGGAGCTGATGAAAGCTATACGATCGCCCTCTGGGCTAACGTCGCTACCCTACCAACTGCCCCCAATTGGAGCGCCGTGATTTCGAACAACCCTGGCAATGGTTCTAGCTACTGCGGGATCTACATCAGCGACAAAGGAACGTGGTCTTTCGAATCCAATGGTATCGGCGAGCCGAATCCCGTCGTTCGAGGTGGAGCCCCCATCGTTGGCAAGTGGCAGCATGTTGCGATCGTGCAGAATGCCACCACTCTCAGCCAAATGATCTATGTGGACGGCGTCAGTGGGGGGCTGGTGACAAGAGAACCTCACAGTTGTATCAGTCGCTCGGGTTTCTCTATCGGTTTCAAGGATGGCGACGGCTTCATCGGGGCCGTGGACGACGTTCGGATCTACGGCAGTGCGCTCACTGAAGCGCAGGTGAAAGAGTTGTATTCTGGCGTAGAGACGATCACCCCCTGAGGGCATGGAGCGCATGCCGGGGGGGAGGGCAATCAGAGCGCGGATCCCTCCGGCGCCCCCGCCGTGAGCGCTCCGCTCAGATCAGCTCTGCAAGCGGTCCTGGCGGCACGCCGGCTTCGCCATTCTTCCCATAGTTCGGCCCCAGGCCGTCCGTGCCTTTGGCAAAGTCCCCGGCGGGGACTCCGAAGCCTTGTCCAATAGAGAGATAAACGTCCGCCAGCGAGTGGGCTGGATCGCTCGGGTAGCGGAGGTACCTGCCATCCAAGTTCAAGCCACCCGGCTTGCCACCCACCAACACGAGTGGCCACCGGCCCTGACCGGAGTGGTGAGTCTCGCCGTTGTCACTGGTAATCATAGCCACGGTGCTGTCGAACACGGTGCCATTGCCTTGCGGAATGGCTTTCAGCGAGTCGAGCGTCTTGGCAACCATGCCTGAGATCCAAGCGTACGTGTCCGTGATGACCGGACCATTCACGGGCGCATCTTGATGACCCACGTCGGCAAGGCTCGTTCCCTCGACGCCCTTCACCGAAGCTCTCAATATCGACTGCAAATTAGGGCCGAAGTCGTGGGAATCCCGGCAACCAATATCCACGCCCATCACGTTCGTCATGCCACACACAACGGCGATGCTCGCTAACGCATTCAGACCAACCATGACATCCACCGGGTCGCCCGTTTGCGTGAGCGTCGGAGCGGTGCCGCCGTTGCACGATAGGTTACTCGCCCCTTGCAGCCGCTTTTCGTACTCTTCAACGATGCCAAGATAGGCTGCAAGCTTGTCCTTCTCGGGAGCCGCGAACTCTTTCTCCAGCCGAGCGATGTCGTAGCGGAGACCGTCAAAGATGACCCGATTCCGACTCGACGGCGTTGATCCCATTGTTACCGGGGCAGGCATGTTGGGGAACAGATCTCTGAAAAGCTCGACTGGGCTCTGGAAGGCTGGAACCGATTGGTTCGCAGCTGTCCCAAACATGTGGCTCTTCATCACCTGATCGATCTAGCTCGAAATGGCGATTAAGACTGATTTTCTAGGCGCCGCGGCGCTAATGCTGTTCGCAAGATGCTGGTCGAAACTGATGCCACCCGGCTGGCTCTGATCGACAAGATCGGTGCTAGGAACACAAGTTAACGCGATCCAGCCGGCACCGTGGCCCACGTCTTCGCCCTTGCGGGGGTAATTCTTGAAACCCTCCATCATCAAGAGGTTGTTTCGATAGGAGGCTTCGAGGGGCTTGAATGCATCAGGCAGCGTGTAGCTGGCGGAGTTGATGAGGCTCGAGTTCGAAACCTCGATCGGCTCCTGTTGATTGATACCGTTGAGGGGTTCAGCGAACTCTTTCGGCGTGAACACCCAATACGGATTGATGCCATTGCAGGCAAACCAGAACATGGCGATCTTGCGGTCGTTCGCTTGCCCCTGCGCTTCGCGAATGAGATTGCGCGCCAGCGGGGCCATGAGGGCGGCGCCCATCCCAAGCCCAAACTTCTCAACAAACGACCTACGGGAGAACGAAACTGATCGATTGGTAAAGCTGCTCATAGTGTCTCCTCAAAAGCTCCGGTTCAAAAATGAATCAGACGATGCGAGAGATGCCACGAACTCTACGTAGCTGCCCCCGGGTTGATAAGCATCCTGTGCGTGTTTCAGGCTGCACTGGTCAAACTTGACTTCGCGCCTGCCTAAGAAGTAGCGAAAGCCGTTGAGCATCACGCACTGTTCAACGCGGTTGGTGCTCGCCAACTGAGTGGAGAGATCCACAGCGTTCGTGAAGGAGATCTTGTTGCCGTCCACATCGAGGTCCATGAGCCCGGTATCTCGGAGGGTTCCCGAGGCGTCGATCGGCTTGTTCTTATCCATCGTGCGATAGGTGCCGATTTCGTCGTAGTTCTCGAAGGCCAAGCCTGCCGGATCCAGCAAATCGTGGCACACTTTGCACGAAGCGTTCGGTGCTGCGTGTGCCGCCAAGGCTTCACGCATAGTGAGCGCACTGATGTCCCCCAATGGGGGAACGCCCTCTGGCACAACCTGCGTCAGCGCCGTGCAGAGAACCTCCATGTTCATGAACAGGCCACGCTTGATCGGCTTGGTCACGTCGCGCGCGGCCAGGCCGCCCATCAAGGCTGGGTTGGTCAAAAAGCCTGCTCTTTGACCGGCGGGAGCCGTCATTTTGGTGGGTGGGCTCGCATCATTCTGCGCCGAGCCGCTGAGGCCCCAGATCTTCTCCGTAGCGCAGTCAGCGTACGCAAGATTGGTGGTGAACAGCGTGCTGATGAAACCACTCGTGGCATTGGAGTTATAAATATCTCCCACCAAGGCTTCCGCCTGCGAAATGGCCCGCTCTTTGTTGTAGTGGCAAACTGGGCTTTCACCCGCCAAGACCATGTCCGCGGTCTTGGCCACACCGCGGATGGTTCGCAACTTGAAGTACTCAGTTACGAAGTTGCTAGCGCCCGAAGCTTGTGGCCCTGCCATCAAGCGAGTGACCTGGGCCTTAATCTGATCTGGAGTGGAAAGCGCTCCCTGGCTGGCAGCAGTCCAAAGGTCTGTGTCAGCTGGGGCCGACGTCACCGTGTACGAAAGCATCGAAGCGACTTCGAACGGCGTCAGACGGTAGACGGAGGGAGTGGCTGTGGCAGCGCCAATCTCGGGTTTAAATACGAACTGGGGCGCTAGCAGGAGGGACTGAAACGCAACGGCGAGTGCACCATCTGGCCCAAGCTCGCTCAATACGTTGTTCGCTTGATCGACGTAGTGAGCAATTTCGTCCGCTGCAAGTGGACGCCGGAAGAGAATGGAGCCTTTGTCCTGCACCAAAGTGCTCACGCAGGCTGCAAAGTTCGCCCCAGCGCTATCGGTAGCCCAGCAGGTCCCGTTCTTGGCACTGGCTACCATTTGTTCCGCAGTCCCCTGGCTTGCGGTGAAGCTGCCGCTGAACTCAGGAGCGGAGACCCCCACCACGCCGGATTCCGTCGTGTAGCGTGCCGAAGCTGGCGCTAAGAGCGGGTTAACGAAGCCCGGCACCTCAGCAACCGCTCGGTTTGGCGCAGGTCTACCGTTGACCGCTGCCGCGATCGTGTTGCCGTATTCGGAAGGAGTAACCCTCCAAAGGCGACGAGGTGGCGTAGGCTCGGCGGCGGCCGCTGGATCGCATTTGAACGCCTCAACCGGAGCTACCGGTGTCCCCGTCCCCACGGTCGACCCGCCGCTACCGGAGGTAGACCCCGTTCCGGTGTTCCCGTTGGCCCCGGAGCCCGTCGCGCCCGGGTCAACGTTCCTGCTGCCACCCGTTCCCGAAGACGCGCTGGGGCCCGTGGAGGACGGACTGCCAGGCTTGCGCCCGTTCGATGAGGCAACGGTGGAAGTACAGGCCCCAGCGGCAAGGGCAAGGCACGATGTCATGAGGAGCAAACGCATGGGGACGATCTTTCTATACGTTTAGAATATTAGAATAAGCCGCAAGCTCGTCCAAATGTTTGTACGCTTTCATCTTCGAGTCGTCAAGACATAACTGTATTGTCCCGATCAAATACGGCATTTAATGCCACTATGACGATGATCGACTTCTTTTCTGAGTAGATAATTCCGAGCGGAATTCACAAGATAAACGGTTAGAAGAAGTTGCGGAGATCGAGGCTACCTAGCGACTGCTTGCCTCAAGCAACCCCACGCAAGCTCCAGTTCTTGTCGTCCGAAGCTCTTGTGAACGCTGCCCGCGCGTTATCAAAGCCTGCACCTCATACCTCAGACCGAACACGCCCCAGGTGCCTGAGAAAGTGCTGTCCGACACGACGACGGCAGGTGCTTCTCCTACCCGCTCTCGGTTCTTGAAGTAGAAGCCCCCATTGAGCTCCGTGGAGCCGCCAGCGAAAGTGGCGAGGTTGGTTCGGTCCTTTTCCGTCTTGTGACCCGAGATCCAGAGCCTGCCTCCGAAGTTCGCAATGTGGGGACTCCAATCATAGCTTTCTGTGTTGATTTGCCAGAGCCACGTTTGCTTGTGGTGAAAGATGGCGGGCACCGCCCCGACGTCGAGCAAAAACAGCTTACCAGGTTGAGTGCTTTCTTCTGTGATGATCGGGGCGGTACCTCCCCACACTATCACGGTGCGGTCGCTCGCAGGATCGATACCCCAGCCGGTTCCTCGCACTGGTACAAACTCGAACATCACCACTTTCGAAGTTCCAGCCACCACGCGAAAAGCCGGCTTATTCAGCGGCAGCTCGCCGTTGCTGTAGTGGCTACGAAAGAACGGGTGAACGATGGTCTCGTCTTTAGCGCTGAATCCCTTCGCTTCAACGTCCCCGGCTCCACCGAGAATGCGCTCAACATTGCCGCGGACAATGATGGTATCCTGAAGCTCTCCGCCGCGCGGTAAGAATACCGTCTTAGCTCCAGAATCAATGGCGTGCTGCAGCCGCTCGGTGAAGCCTTTCCCCGAATCCACGATCACCCATTGTGCAGCCGGCTCATACGCTGGAACGGGGGGCAGCTCCGCGGGCAGATTGGGGATACCCGCGACCTGGGTCGACGGCGAGGTAAAGCTGTACTGGCCCGCATGCGGGTAGACAAAACGTTCGAGGCTACCGTCCTTAGAGCCCTCGGAAGTCTGAACTGACTTTCGATACCCTCGCACCTCGACATCCCGCATCACCAAAATGCCGCTATCAGCTATCACCGCGGAAGACTGCGATCCGGGACTCAGGAGCTCCGCCCGAGTGAGCGTGACGAGGCCGCCGGAGCTGTTGCCGCCTCCAGCCTGCGTGCCGTTGCCCCCCCTACCCGCTATGAGGGCAGGCACGCGATTGTGGCTCGTTAAGTGGCTGATGAAGAGATTTTGTTTTTGGTTGACGATGCCAGCAACCCGCTGATTCTTCAGTGTGATGTCCCCGAGGGTCATGCTGTGCTTGTTGCTCGTCGACAAGATACCCACGTCGAAACCATCCACCAGCAGATCCCAGACCAGGCCAGGCCCGGGTTCCCTGGTCATTGAAAGGCCAACTGCCCCGCGGTGCGCAGGATCCTCACTCAGAATGGCGAGGTTAAAAAGACCGCCCATATTGTTAGTGTGGTACTCCAACGCAACGGCTCCGGCATTGTTCGGACCGACCACCAACGTGATGCCGACGATGTACTGTTCAAAGTTCTGGGCAAAATGCTGGTCGCCGCGCGTATCCAGCCACGTCTTAGTTCGCTTCGGATTTCCGAAACCGGGCGCTCCCTCACGTAGCAGCAAGACAGTACGCCCCCTGCCCGCACCGCGTACAAACTTCTTCTTGTCGCCCCAAACGATCGAGTCGCTCAGAACATACGTGCCCGCCGGCACGTAGATGTCACGCGCTGCACCGAAGCGGCTGTGCGGTCGGGCCTTTCCTGATTCAAACACTGCCTTAAACGCACGCGTGTCGTCCGTCACGCCGTCCCCGCGCGCTCCCCCGTCGAGTTGCATGTTCACGATGTTAGTGGAATCGAAACGGTCATACCCGTTGGGTAACGAGAAATCGCTGCTCAACGCACCAAAAGGACTCGCCTGTGCACGCTCAGCTGCTTTTGGATCCGGAGCGCCGGTGGGTTTTGCATCGGATACTGTTCGCTGCAAACAGGAAGGCACGGCCCCTGCCACTGCAATCAGGCCAAGTATCGAGAGAGTAGCGAAACGAAAGTTCAAATCATTTCGTCCTTATCCAAAAAGCTAGGCTACACTCAGGCGTAGCCACGTTCAACCTATTTCTAAAGCTTTACATAATGTCAAACTCAATCACCAAACCGTTCAATGTGCGGACC
This sequence comes from Polyangiales bacterium, assembly GCA_038246305.1. Classification (GTDB taxonomy): domain Bacteria; phylum Myxococcota_A; class Polyangia; order Polyangiales; family Polyangiaceae; genus JBBRRP01. The sequence continues at coordinate 45,746 of JBBRRP010000022.1, forward strand.
TGTGGAGCGGCTGGCGACGGCCACACCGACGACACTCGCGCTGTTCAGGCGGCTCTCGACGGAGTCGCCGCTTCCGGTGGTGGAACCGTTTTGGTCCCTCCGGGCGTCTTTTCGTGCAACACGCTCCACTTGCGGTCGCGGGTGATCCTCCACTTGGCAAAGGGAGCGGTGCTGCGATCGCGTGAAGATCCATCCTGTTATCCAGTCATTGCTGAGACGGCCAATCTGCCAGGGCAGATCCAGGCTTTTCTTTGGGGGCAAGGCTGCATCGGCAGCGCTATTGAGGGGCCTGGAGCCATCGACGGCGGTCACCCTGAAGCGCTCGCCGGAGAAGCGGCCCGAGCAGTGCGCTTCCGTCCGGCACTGCTCTTCCTGTGCGAATGTATGGATCTGCGTCTCTCCGAATGCGAGCTACGGAACAGCGCCTTCTGGACCGCACACCTTCAACGCTGCCGAGACGTCTTGATCAAGGGCATTCGGATCCGCTCCCATCCCGAGCGCACCAATGCCGATGGGATCGATCCGGACGGCTGTCAGCGTGTCCGCATCGTCGGCTGCGATGTGGCGACCGGTGATGACGCTCTGGTGCTCAAGAGCACCGAAGGAGATGCCTGCGAGGACATCGTTGTCGAAGACTGCGTTTTTCGTTCGAGCTGTGCTGCCGTGAAACTCGGAACCGAGTCTCTCGGCCCGATACGCCGTGTGGTGGTGCGGCGTTGTCGGCTCGAATCCTCAGATCGAGGGATTGCACTGCATCTCAAGGACGGCGGAGAATTCGAAGACGTGATCTTCGAGGACAGTACGGTCTTGGCGGATGGCCAATTTGCAGTGCTCATCGACGCCTCGCCCCGCCATTCCGAACACGCCTTCCCGGGCACCATTCGTCGCGTGTCACTCCGGCGCTTGCAGGTGCGCACGCCGGGGCGTTGCCTTGTGGAAGGGCAAACTGACGGCCTGATCGAAGATATACTTATGGAGGACATCACCTGGCACGCCACCGGGCCCCTTCTGCCGAACTCGGAAAAGCCAGCTGGCGCTGCGCGGACCTCGCTCCGTGTAGCTGCGCCGACGCCTGACGCTCGACTCGTGATTCAGGGAGTTCGAGGCCTCACCATTTCAGGCTTCCGAGTGCGAGGCGACACCAGCGCCAAAGACTGTCATATCCGGGAGTGCCAATGAAATCCTCTCGAACTACGCTGCGCCAGATCGCCGAGCACTGCGGCCTCTCCATCCGAACAGTGAGCGAAATTCTGAGTGGCAAGGATGCCCTGTATCGTCCTGTAACACGTGACCAGGTTCGCAGCGCAGCAGTGGCTCTCGACTATCGTCCCAACGGGTACGCGCGAGCCATCAAGGCTGGCAAGTTTGGAGCCGTTGCGTTGGTGTCACCCTACGGCGCTGCCTATGAACACATACCGGAGAGCTCTCTCGTTCAGATGGCGCAGACCTTCGGCGAGGCAGGCGTCCACCTAGTGTTCAGTCTGCTCGACGCCGCCCAGCTCACCTCAGCAGAAACGCTGCCTCGTGTTCTCGGAGAACTCATGGTGGATGGGCTCATCATCAACTGGCACGATGCTCCGCCCGTCGAATTGCTAACGCTCATTGGTCGCTTGGGCACGCCTGCTGTCTGGTTCAATCACGATCTGGCCTACGACGCCGTTCGCCCCGATGATTTTCGGGCAGCCGAAGAGGCGACGCAGCGCTTGCTCACGCTCGGACACCGTAACATCGCCTACATCGACTACCCCTATCTCACGCTGACACAACGCCACGTGAGTCGGGATCTTCGTCTTCAAGGGTATGAGCGAGCGATGCGCCAAGCAGGCTTTAATCCACGACTCATCAGCGCGCTCGTTGCCTCCGATCCCTCCGAAGAGGGTAGAAGGCAATTCACCGCGGATTGGTTGAAAGCTCCAGAACGCCCAAGCGCGATCCTCTCCGCCCGCCCGAATGATGCCGCCATGGCTCTGTTTGTGGCACACGGATTGGGTCTCAAATGTCCCCAAGATCTGACGGCGGTTGCGTTCGCTGAAGCACCGGTTCATGCAGGCTACCTGTTCGACACGATTGTCCCGCTTTCTGGAAACGTCGGAGCTGCTGCTGCGAGCATGCTGTTGCGCAAGCTCGCTTCTCCCAAGGAGATACAACCAACGGAGTTGATTCCCTGCGAGTATCTCGTCGGCGAAACGGTGGGCGCACACGACCAGGGATTCAAATCTTAGCTAAATCGGTCGGAAGCCCGCACGGCTCAGCTCGAAATGAGCGCGCACCATTGCTAGGCTGCTTGGCATGCCCACACTGAGCGAGCTTCCGCACTCCTTCGTCGTGGTGCTCGCCGTATCCCTCGGAATGGTGTTGGCGTCTTTCGGCAATGTCGTGATCTATCGCCTGCCACGCGGCATGAATCTTTCGTACCCGGGATCAAGCTGTCCAAAGTGCGGCACCAAGATTCGCCCTTACGACAACATCCCGGTCTTGAGCTGGGTTTTCTTGCGCGGTAAGGCGCGTTGCTGCGGCGCGAAAATTTCACCGCGCTACGTGCTCTTGGAAGCCATGGGCGGCTTATTGGGTTTCGCACTTTGCGAAACAACACTCACGCGGCTCGCTCCGGATCTGCCTTTTTGGGAGGTGCTCACGCTCATCTTCCTCTATCTGATCCTCACGCTCGGTTTGATTTGCGCCGCTTTCATCGACTTAGAGCACATGATCTTGCCTGATGAGATCACCCTGGGCGGAGCCGCACTCGGGCTCGCCAGCGTTTCACTCAGACCCGACGTGACAGTCTGGGAAAGCTTGCTTGGCGCCACCGTCGGTTTTCTGGTGATCTGGTTGCCGTTCGACGTGCTGTATCGAGCCCTCCGCGGGCACGCTGGAATGGGCATGGGGGACGCGAAGCTCTTGTTGTTGGCAGGAGCGTGGTTTGGCTGGCCTGCCGCCATTTTTGCGTTACTCGTTGGAGCCGTGCAGGGCACCTGCGTGGCTGTCGCTGTGTATGCCGCCACCGGCAAATTGGAGGAGCCTGCGGCCGTCACGGCCGAGCGAGAAGAGATGCTCAAGTTGATCGAAGCTGCGGCGCCGGAAGCTCAAGCGGCGTTGCGCGAGGAATTCTCGAAAGATCTTGTGCTCCAAGAGCAACCCACTGGGCTCGCGAAGTCCCGATTTGCGTTTGGACCGTTCTTGGTACTCGGCATCCTCGAATACACGCTCTTCGGGCCTGAGCTCACCCAACTGTATCTCAGCCTCGCAGGTTTCGAATGAGCGGTATGCGCCAGCCTCGCAGGTTTCGAATGAACGCTGCGCGCCATCGAGTCTGCTCGTTCCTTCTGCTCGCAGCAGGAGCCTGCACGCCCGCACTCAGAACACCCAGAACTGGTCCGTTTCCGCTCAACGCGCGTTTCACGATTGTCGACTTCCCGCCGCCACCCGCGCGCATTGAAACATTGCCGCCCGATCCTGGGCCACGCTGCGTCTGGGTGGATGGCTATTATTCTTGGCAGGGGAGGCGTTGGAGTTGGGTCCCAGGCGCGTTTCGCACACAGCAGCCAACCTGTTACCGGAGCGAAATGAGCCTGGCGTGGGTGCCCGCGGAGTCAGGTGCCCTCCTCTACTACGCTGAACCTGGGTGGTACGAGATCAGCTCCAACAAGGCGGGAACCACGCGTGCACTCACCTCCGAAGAATGCGCACCCACCCCAAAAAGCCTGACGGACTGTCGTCAACGCTAGTCGAGCGCGCTAAGGTCCGCGGCCAATGAGCAGCCATATCTTTCGTGAATACGACATCCGCGGCGTCGCCGATCAGGATCTTGTCGACGACATTGTGAATCGCATTGGTCAGGGCCTCGGTGAGATGCTGCGCCCCACGGACTCCTCTAAGCCCCCTCGGCTGGTAGTGGCGCGAGATTGCCGGCTCTCAAGCCCCCGCTTGTTCGATAGCCTTGTGGGCGGGCTGATGGCGACGGGCGTGCAAGTGGTGGACATCGGGATTGGACCCACGCCGCTCATGTACTTCGCGGTGCATCACCTGCAAACGGACGGCGGGATCATGATCACCGGCAGCCACAATGACGCGCCCGATAACGGCTTCAAGATCATGCGCGGTAAGTCCTCGTTTTTTGGCCAATCTATACAGGCTCTCCGCAAGAAGGTGGAGACCCTCACCTTCAAGAAAGAGCGGCGCGGGACACTCGAAACACTCGACGTTCAAGACGCGTACCTGGCGTTCTTACAGAGCAACATCAAGATCGCCGATCCAAACTTCTGCATCGTGGTGGACGCGGGCAACGGTTCAGCGGGCCCGCTCGGGCTGACCGCGCTAAGAAATGCCGGATTTTCCCCCATTCCCTTGTTCTGCGACATGGACGGTACGTTTCCCAATCACCATCCGGACCCCACCGTAGAAAAGAATTTGCAGCACCTGATCACTGCGGTGCGTGAGAACGACGCCCTGCTCGGTCTGGCTTGGGACGGTGACGGCGATCGCCTCGGTCTCGTGGATCAAACGGGTGAGATCATCTGGGGAGATCGATTGTTGGCGTTGCTCGCTCGGCCCGTCTTGGAGGCTCACCCCGGTGCGGCAGTGATCGGAGATGTGAAATGCTCTCAGTCACTCTTTGACTCGATCGCGAGTCGAGGTGGCCAACCCATCATGTGGAAGACGGGTCACTCCCTGATCAAGACCAAGATGAAGGAGAGCATGGCGCTGATCGCGGGCGAAATGAGCGGTCACTTCTTCTTTGCCGATCGCTTCTTTGGCCATGACGACGGGATCTATGCCGCGCTGCGGTTGCTCGAAATCGTGAGTGCCAAAAAGCAAAGTCCCGGCGCGCTCTTAGCCGATGTCCCGAAGGGCCACAGCACCCCTGAAATCCGCAAGGATTGCCCGGATAAGCTGAAGATCGAGGTGGTGCGGCGAGTGAAAGAGGAGCTCTCGAGTGAAGGCAAATTGAACGAGATCGATGGCGTGCGCATTCGCTATCCGGACGGTGCTTGGGCTCTGGTGCGAGCTTCGAACACAGGCCCAATCTTGGTGATGCGCTTCGAAGCGCCTTCCGAAAAGCGCCTGAATGAAGTGCAGAGCCATGTCACAAGTGCCGTGGATCGCGCGCTGGCACTGGCGCACTCAGGGACGAATGGGTGAGTGAATCAGAAGAGGCGCAAGCTTGGACAGTCCAGCGCGTCTTGCGCTGGGCCACCGAGGATTTTACCAAGCGTGGTATCGAGAGCGCACGCTTGGATGCGGAGCTCTTGCTGGGCCGTGTGCTCGCCTTCGACCGATTGAAGCTGATCCTCGAAGCCTCTCGGGAGTTAACCCAAGACCAATTGAACGCCTTCCGCGCACTGATCAAGCGCCGCCGAGGCTACGAACCGATCGCCTATATTTTGGGCGAACGCGAGTTCTACGGGCACATTTTTAGGGTGGATAAGCGCGTGCTCATTCCACGACCGGATACTGAAATCCTGGTTGATGTGGCGCTCTCGAGAACCAAGGCAGCGTCCCTATGCGGCCGCGCCTTGGATCTCTGCACCGGGAGCGGCTGTGTCGCGCTGAGCCTCGCCAAGGCTCGCCCCACCTGGAGCGTACTCGCGACGGATATCTCAGACGGTGCGCTGGCTGTCGCCCAAAATAATTCCCAAAGACTGAGCACCGCGTTCAACGTGGGGTGGGGCCAGGGGGATCTGTTTGAAGCCGCGCCCGCCAACACCAGCTTTGATCTGATCGTCAGTAACCCTCCCTATATTCCCGACGCCGAGGTCCCAGAGCTCGACGCTGGGATTGTGAATTTTGAGCCGCACTTAGCCCTGCTCGGTGGCCCGGAGGGAACCGGGATCCTAGCGCGATTGATCCAAGAGGCGCCGCGCCACTTGAACACAGGTGGCCTGCTCGCCGTTGAAATTGCCTGGAATCAAGCCCAAGCGGTGCGCTCGCTGTTCGAAAGCGCTGGCTTCTCGGCCATCCTGGTTAACAAAGATTATGGTCAGCGTGATCGAGTGGTGTCGGGAGTGCTGGGTTCGAAGTAACGGCGAGTAAGGAACGGGCGAGGCCTGCCCCTGATCCAGCGCTGCGCGCCGCAGTGCTATCTCGAAGTCCAATACAGATAGTAAGCATGCTTACTATCTCCGAAGGGAAAAAAGGGCACCACATCTGGTCTGCCCAGCGACGTCCCGGCCATCCGCGCACCGCGTCCCAAAAGCTGCCACAAACTAGGCCGGATCGCGCCCAGCATGCCATGAAGCCAAGATAAGATATGGACGCTCGACCACCACGCGCCCTTCGATCATTGGGGCGGAAGCTGCTGTTGAGCGCCTGCTTGCTGGGCTTGGCTTCGGCTTGTCGAAAGGAGCGCGCAGCACCTGCTCTGAGCGTCCAACGTGAGAAGGGCTTCAGCACGACGCCGGTACCGCCTGAAAACGGGCCAAAATTAGGCTCCGTTGCGAACCTCACGCCCATCTTTGCGCGCCCCGCGAACAATGCGGCCCGCCTCGGTTACTTGCACGCAGGCGCGCGAGTCGCCCGTTCAGAGCAACCGATCGATGGTGAGGCTTGCAAAGGAGGCTGGTACGCGATCCGCCCGCGCGGATTCGTGTGTCTCGATCAGGGCGCGACGCTCAATATGGCGCACCCCACGCTGCAGGCCATGGCCATCTTGCCCAAGCTCGATCAGCCGCTCCCGTACACGTACGCGAAGGTACAGAGCGCCACTGCGCTCTACGGCGTGGATCGTGAACACCCCGGGCATGTCAAAGCCACGAGCAAGCTGCCACGCCATAGCCGGGTCGCGGTGGTGGGCTCCTGGTCAGCGAAGGACGAACACGACTCCCTGCTGCGCCTGGCCCTCCTCACCAACGGCAGTTTCGTGAATGCGGCTGAGCTCTCGCCCGTGCAGCTGCCCAAATTTTCGGGCGTTGAGCTCACCGAACAGGTCAAGCTACCGTTTGCGTTTGTCGTCAAACGCGGCGTCAGTGCCTGGACGTTAACTGGAGAGCACCCAGAGCCTTCAGACCCATTGGCTTATCACGTGCAGACCGAGCTCACCGGGAAATACCGCACTCTGGAGGGCTCGCAGTATTGGGCCACTAAAACCGCTGCTTTTGTGCGGTATCAAGATGTGACGCTGATCCGCTTGCGCAATACCTTTCCTGAATTTGTCACTGATCAGGAAAAATGGATCGACATCAGCGTCGCCATGGGCACGCTCGTGCTCTATGAAGGAAAGAAGCCTGTGTTTGCAACTCTCGCCAGCGTTGGCCGCGATCGCCTTGACGACGAAAGCGGCTCGGCCTCCACCACGCGCGGCACCTTCGAAATCGTGGGAAAACACATCACAGAGGTCGAGCTCGATCCCACGCGCCCCGCCGAAGGCTTCGAAGTCTATAACGTGCCCTGGGTGCTTGAGCTGAGCTCTGGGCAGCTTGTCCATGGTGCGTTTTGGCACGATCGCTTCGGCATCGAATTTGGCCCCGGCAACATCCAGCTTTCGCCCGCGGATGCGCGGCGCGTGTGGTCCTGGGTGGATCCCGAGCTGCCTCCCGGGTGGCACGCAGCCTTCGCAGAAGACGGCCAAAAACGCGTACGCGTCGTGATTCGCACCTGAAGCATTCTCTTTTGGCATGATGCACCCCGGCTCTGGTATGCAGTTCCCAATGCGCATTCACCTGGTAGGTGTTTCCGGAACTGGCATGGGTGCCTTAGCAGGCCTGCTCGTTGAGCTGGGTCACGAGGTGTCGGGCAGCGATACGGCATTTGATCCGCCAATTGGCCCCGAGCTTCTCGCGTGGGGCGTGGAATGCAAACCAGGCTACGAAGCTTCGCACATCACGCCTGCACTCGATCTGGTGGTGATCGGCAACGTGTGCCGGAAGGACAACCCCGAAGTATTAGCGGCACAAGCCCAAGGCCTCCCGCTCACTCACATTGCAGGAACCCTCACGCGTTTCGCGCTTCCGAATACCTCACCGTTGGTCGTGGCGGGCACACACGGGAAAACCACAACGAGCAGTCTCTGCGCGTGGCTCCTTGAACAATCTGGAAAAGCGCCAGGCTTTCTGATCGGTGGCCTGCCCGGCAACTTTGGGCGCGGTTTTAGAGCTGCAAAATCCGATCGCAAAAGCCTGATTCGGTTAGCAGTACGTAAGACTCCGATGGTGCTGGAGGGCGATGAATACGACACCGCGTTCTTCGAAAAGACCGCGAAATTCCTGCACTACCAAGCGGAAGTGGCGATCATCACCTCCATCGAGCACGACCACATCGACATCTATCCGAGTGATGCCGAATACATCGCCGCATTTGCGGCATTTGTGCGCCAAATTCCCGAATCTGGACTGATCGTCGCCAACGCCAATGATCCGAACGTCGTGCGTGTCGTGAATGAGCACGCGCGCGCTCCGGTGAGCTTCTATTCGCTCGAAGGCGCACCCACCTACGGAGCGATCGCACCCTGGGTGGCTGCGCCCGTTGCCACCGATGCTTCCGGCATGAGCTTCGATCTGTTTGCGGGTAGTGTTCCGGCGGGGCGTTATGCGATTCCGCTTGGTGGAACTCACAATCTAAAAAATGCGCTGGCCGCACTGGCTGCCACCACGCAAGGCTTCGGGTGTGACCTGGTGACGGCGGCGCGTGCTCTCAGTTCCTTTAGGGGTGTGCGTCGGCGACAAGAATTGGTGGGGGAGGTGGGTGGGGTGCGCATCTACGATGACTTCGCTCACCATCCGACAGCGGTGCGCGAGACGTTGCAAGCGCTGCGTGCTCGGCACAGTGCCGGGCGTTTGCTCGTCTTGTTCGAGCCGCGAAGCGCGACGGCGTGCCGCAACCTGCATCAGGCCGCCTACGCGGAAAGTTTCGGCGCCGCCGACGTCGTGCTGTTGGCGCCGCTGGGGCGGAAGGGCTTGCCGGAGCACGAGGCGCTGAACTTAGAAACTCTCAGAAATGCCCTAGAATCCAGCGGCATTCAAGCTCTGGCCTGTAGCAGTATCGATGAAGTCTTTGACGCTGCTCTGAAGCTCGCCGCCCCGGGCGATTCGATCGCGGTCTTGTCTAACGGTGCTTTCGGTGGCATCCACGGAAAACTTTTGGCCGCCCTCAATCCACCCAGCGGCCATCTCGCTACCGGAGCTTGAATCACGTGACCTGTCCCTGCGGAACTGGACTTTCCTTCGAAGAGTGTTGCGGCCCCTATCTTGAGGGCAAAAGCAAGCCGCCCACGGCCGAAGCGCTGATGCGCTCGCGCTACACCGCGTACGCCAAGTGCGACATCGACTACATCGCCAGCACCTACGATCCCGATGCCAAAGACGAAATGGATCGGAAGACGACCGAAGCCTGGTCCAAGCAATCCGAATGGCTCGGCCTCGAAGTCCTGAAGACCGAAAAAGGCACGGCCGAGGACGACGCCGGCGTCGTCGAATTTCTAGCGCGCTACAAGATCAAGAGCACCGTCATCAACCACCGCGAACGCGCCACCTTTCGCAAGGCCAATGGGCGCTGGGTGTTCGTCGATGGCCAAGAAATTTCAGGCCCTCCCGTGGTGAATGAAGGCCCGCGCATCGGGCGCAACGACCCCTGCCCCTGCGGCAGCGGCAAGAAGTATAAGAAGTGTTGCGGTAAGAACGCCGCTTAGCGGGTTGTTTGGAATGCCTACCTCAAACCAAGTTTGAGAGCAGCTTCTCCGCCGGAGCCAGGCGGATCCCATCAGGCGTGCGGAGGTCAGCGGAGCCATCCAGGCAGATCTGCCAAGCTTCAACCTTAGGAAATCGTTCGACGAAGTAGCGGATCCCACGGTCTGGGGGACCTGCTTTGAGGTTACATTCGACTGCGAGAATCGGCTTTCGCCGCTCGGTCACGATGAAGTCGACCTCCCTGCCATCAATGTCGCGGAAGTACCGGAGCTCGAGATCGCGCCCCTCAACGTCGATCTGAAAATGAACCCATTTGAGCAAGTGACTTGCAACCAAGTTCTCGAATCTCGGGCCCGGCTCGGACACCAGGGTCCAATCGAAGTGATAGTGCTTCTGTTCCTTCTTGACGGCACGGAGCTTCGGCGCGCCAAATGGCGGGAGACGAAAGATCGCGTAGACGCGCTCAAACACGTCTAACCAGCGAGCGACCGTCGGATGCGAGATCTGAAGATCTTCACGTATCGCGTTGATAGAAAGCGGCGACCCCACCCGTTCAGGCAAGCTCGCCATGAGCAACTCGAGCCGCCCGAGATCGGAAAGATTCTCCACACTTTGCAAGTCGTCTCGCAATAGCCGCGCTCGGTACTCGAGCGACCACCGGCGCGCGCCCCGTCCATCGAGTTTGAGCAGAGGCTCGGGAAATCCGCCCTTCTCAAAGAGCTCGCGCAGGGCGCCGTGAACGTTGCCAAGCTCCTTCACCGAAAAAGGATGCAGCCTGAGGTAGTGGTATCGCCCCTGCAGCGAATCCCCACCATAGCGGTACCAATCGAGCCATGCGCTTCCCGTGACGAGGATCGGAGGTTCTCCTCGGGTCTTGTCGAACAAGCCCTTGAGATAGGCACGCCACCCTCGAAACTTGTGCAGCTCATCGAAGATCCAAAGCTTTGCGTCCGGAAGAGTTCGGGCCAGCAAGAGCGCGCGATCTTCGGGAATGTCCCAGTTCAGATAGCCGCGATCGCCTTTTGCCAACGAGCGAGCCAGCGTCGTCTTGCCCACTTGCCTCGGCCCTCCAAGAAACACCATTTTTTCATCCAGATCACTCTGCACGAAAGGAAGCAGGTATCGGGCGGCGTGCAGCGAACGTTTCATCGCGAGTGATTCTATGTGGATATTGAGAAACTCGCGAGTATTTTAATGTGCACGTGTAAATATTCGTGCCTCGGGGAGGCGACAGGGCGACCGGCCTGCCTGCTTTCGAGCAATCCCTCCTCAGATTCGCGCCACCGCTCTCAGAAAACTCGACGCTCTCAATGCCGCCACTTCCCTTAACGACCTGAGGAGTCCTCCCGGAAACCACCTTGAGCTATTGAGCGGAGACCTCGCGGGTTTTCACTCCATCCGCATCAACCAGCAATGGCGTCTCGCCTTCGCTTGGACGGACGGCGACGCCCACCACGTTCAGGTCATGGATTATCACAAAGGCTAAACACCCATGCTTCCTCGTTCTCGTATTCCTTCTCACCCAGGTCTCGTTCTAGCCGAGGACTTTCTAAAGCCTCTGGGAC